>DAONET010000005.1:0-114263 GCA_035403225.1 Bacteroidales bacterium
CGCAGGAGATGGTCGGGTTTTGGTTGTCGTTGACGGTTACATCAAAATTGCAGGTTGCGGTATGACCGGAGGCGTCGGTGATGGTCCAGGTCACAGTGGTGGTGCCTTTCGTAAAGACAGCACCGGCCAGGGTATTGCTGCTGTTGTGGTTATTGCTGATGACAGCCCCCGGGCAATTATCGCTGAAAGCGGTCGGATCGAATTCCGTTCCTACAGCGGTATACGTGCAGACCCCGTTATTGGTGTTGCGGGTCTGGTTACCGACGCAGGAGATGGTCGGGTTTTGGTTGTCGTTGACGGTTACATCAAAATTGCAGGTGGCGGTATGACCGGAAGCGTCGGTGACGGTCCAGGTCACGGTGGTGGTGCCTTTCGTAAAGATAGCGCCGGCCAGGGTATTGCTGCTGTTGTGGTTATTGCTGATGACAGCTCCCGGACAATTGTCACTGAAAGCGGTCGGATCAAATTCCGTTCCTACAGCGGTATACGTGCAGACCCCGTTATTGGTGTTCCGGGTCTGGTTGCCGACGCAAGAGAGGGTCGGGTTTTGGTTATCATTGACCGTGACATCAAAACTGCAAGTGGCGGTATGACCGGAAGCGTCGGTGACGGTCCAGGTCACGGTGGTAGTGCCTTTCGTAAAGACAGCTCCAGTCAGGGTGTTGGTACCGTTAATATTGTTACGGATGGTTGCCCCGGAACAATTATCTCCATACGAGGTCGGGTTAAACTCTCCCCCGGCGGAAGTGTAAGTACACACGCCCGGATCCGTACTACGGGTCTGATTGGCCACGCAACTGATGGTCGGAGAGGTGTTATCAATAACGGAAGAATTCAGGACATACCGGTTGTCTGATTCATCGGCATCCACCACGCTTGATGAAACATTGGCTCTGTTGGTGATAGATCCTATGTTAGAGCAATCAGGGTTAACTACCACCGATCTTGATTGGGATGCGAGGGGAGCAATAGAACCCAGGTTCCAGGTAACCACTCCGGAGGCATATGTTCCACCCCCGGAAGCTGAAACAAAAGTGACACCGGCCGGAAGTGTATCTCGGAGCATGACATTATTGGCGATCAGATCGCCATTGTTGGAAACAAAGACTTGGTACGTCAAGTTTTCTCCGGCATGACCAGGATCTGTATCCACAGTCTTTGTGGTATGCAGGTTGGGAAGGAGGTTGATCATGGTCGTGGTCTGACAGAAATTATCAGCATAATCCGCATCAAACTCAGTAAGAAAAATGCTGGCGTTATTGATGAGTGCAGTCGACCCGCTGGTAAAATGCGATAGATCTTTAATTACAACTACAAAGGTTTTGGTCCCGGAAGCGTTCGGTGCAAGCGTGCCGATATTCCAGGTTATAAAATGTCCGTTATCTATTCCTCCACCGGCATTGGTAACCGTCGCCAAATCCTCGTCATAGTCATCCATGATGGTCACGTTGGAAGCGGTGTAGTTGCCAAGGTTTGAATATGAAATGGTATACGTAACAATCCCTGATGGTTTTGCCGGGTCCGGGAAAGGAAGGGCGGTCTTGGTGATCTTCAGGTTTGGTGCGGAGGAAACGGTCGTCAATTCAGTCTCCGAGTCACTGATTGGGTTTCCATGGCTGTCAAGACAAGTTGCCAAACAGGTATTTGACAAGACGGTTCCATTTACTAAATTATTCTGTACCAGCATTTTAATTGTAACTGTGGTAGAAGATTCTACTCCCAGGCTGGGGAAAACCCACACATTGTTTCCGGTAGTCGGTGCCGGCACAGCGGAGAGGAACGTCGTACGGGGATCATAGGTTTCGGTAATAGTGAGGTTAGTGCCGGCTTCTTTACCGGAATTGTATATATAGATGGTGTATTCAAGGGTGTCTCCACTTTGGACCGGATCCGGATAGTCCAGTTTCATAGAGGTTAACAGCGGCCCCAGCGGATTATGAGAGAAGGTGGTGACCAATGAACTGGAAGAAATATTGCATACCTGTGAGGTTCCGGTGACTTGTGTCAGGTTTATCCGGTTAGCAGGGGTTCCATTGGGTGCGGTGAGTTTCAGGTAGAAATAATAAACATTTCCGGGGGCTACCCAACCTGTTTCCGTGATGAGGCTTTTGCTTAGATTCATGATCTCGGGAATGAGATAAACCTGTGAACCAGGCGCTTCGGAAGCTGTCAACGTGAAATTGTCGCTGATGTTCCCATTGTTGGTTATGCTCATCAGATAATAAACAACGGATCCGGTGGCCGATTTGATTTCACCTTCCATATCGTGCAATCCGACCCCGCAGTACTGCATGACCGTAGTAAGGACAGGGGCACTTTGAACCGGTATGGGGGTTTGTTGAGAATGAATGGAAGCGCTGGCCGTCAATGTATTGATAGTCCCGGGCATGTAATAGGCTCCCGGATTCCATAACGGGTGATATAAACTGCCCATGGTGCCCGGATAGACTTTTACAATGAATTGTTTGATCCCGGCACCCAGGTTGGCCAGGTAAGGAACCTGGGCTGACGTCCACGTAACAGTATGTGATCCTGCACTATACACACCTGCTGGTACAGATGAAGAGTAGGTATACAGACCGGCAGCCGGCAGGTTCAATGTTACGGATACATCATTGGCATAACTGGTCCCTGTATTCGCGAAGGTCACAATATAGGTGAACTCCTTCCCCGGATTCGCAGATGGAGGCGCATAAACGGATATATCAAATGAAACAGAAGCGCTTACCAATGAAGAGCTTAGCAACATGATTGCCACCAGTGACCTTGCTATCACTTTACCAAATGTTGATAAGTGAGCATTTTGAGGATTGCGTGTGCGGTTATCCATATCTCTCTATATTTTGAACCCGGGAAAAACCCCTGGCTCCGAACAACATCCTATTGATTGTGTACAGAAGAACTGTTAGTTACATAACAACAATCATCGTTTGGCCGTCTAAGTGGAGAGAAGAAAAGGCTCAGGGCAATCAACTTGTTACCGCATCCGGAGCCGAATGGAAATACCAGTATGTATTTGCTAGTCATAACGACCTTAACAAAAACGTTACAAATATAAACCATTAAATAAGTGAAGTCAAGTATTTGAAGGCTTTCTGAGATGAAAGAAAATTATCTAAAGAACCTAATTGCTTTCAAACATCGCTAATGACAAAGGATATCATTGCCCTTACATTCTCGTAAAAAAAATTAAAAAAAATGATTTCTGCTCCCGAATGCAGGCTCTTCATGAAAAAAAATCCGGAAATAGTTGGTATTTAGTTTGATACTGAATATTGATCAGATCGGAAAATGTTCAATATCTTTAGTAAATGTGTATCAGATACCCTGACCGGGTATCTGACGATGAATTCACGAAATAAGATGGGTCACTTATCCTTTCGTGGTTAGCGATTTGATAAGGGAGGTGAAAGAATTCTTCTCGATGGGTTTGGATACAAAATGACTGCAACCGGATTTTAAAATCTGCTCTCTCTCGGATTCAACGGCATAACCGGTAACGGCAATAATGGGAATCGTCTTATAATCCTCAAAGGTACGGATGATCTCTGTGGCCTCCAGACCATTCATTCCGGGCCCCAGGTTGATGTCCATGATGATTATATGGTATTTCTTCGTACGGGCCATCTCAACGGCACTCTCCCCGTTACGTGCAAAATCCATTTGACAAATGTCTTTCAGAAAAATCCTGACCAACTCACTGTTCAGCCGATTGTCTTCCACAACAAGAATCTCCGGAAGACAATGGGCACCCTCTTCCTGGCAACCCTGTTTCTCCTGATCGCTTTCATTTGATTTTATTGGTGAAGAAGTGTTACCTGTTTGGTCTTCCTTGTCCATTTGTAAATAATTTTACCGACTGTAAAAATCGAAAAAAAATTGACATGGAACAAATTAAGTTTTAGAGAGATATCATTGTAAATATATGAAAATTATGGATGATTTTGTAAAGAAATACGTATTTTGTCAAAAAAGTTGACAATCTTTGGGTAAAATTTTACATTTTTGTAAAATATTTATACAACATTGACTCCCCATGTCAAAAAGAGGTAATCTGTTAGTCGTTGAAGATAATAAAGAAATTCTTGAAGCCCTGGAACTTTTTCTGGAGGATGAATTTGATCTCGTAACCGGACTGAAATCTCCTAATCTGATTGCAAGTTCAATGCAATCAGGTAATTATGATGTTGTGATGCTGGATATGAACTTCTCGGCAGGAATTGTGACCGGGAATGAGGGATTATACTGGCTTAAAGAAGTACTGAAGATTGACCCTACTGTCAGCGTGATCATGATGACGGCATACGGTGATATCGACCTGGCTGTTAAAGCCATGAAAATCGGTGCGGTTGACTTCATTTTGAAACCATGGGATAGCGATAAGTTGCTCTCTACGCTTAGAACAGCTATTAAAATCCGTGAATCCAATTCGGCGATAAAAGTGAATAAAGACCGGCAGGTCGTTACTCCATCCGAGTCTGAACTCCAGTATTCCGAGATTATCGGGGAATGTCCCCAGATACGCCGGGTGATGGAGGTGGTGGATAAAGTCTGCAAGACAGATGTGAATATTTTGATTACCGGTGAAAATGGAACCGGAAAGGGTTTGATAGCGAAGGAGATACATACCAGATCCGGCCGGAATGCGCACCCCATGGTCACCGTCGACATGGCTTCCATCCCTGTTACGTTGTTCGAAAGCGAAATGTTCGGACATAAGAAAGGCGCTTTTACCGATGCACGACAGGACCGGACCGGAAGGTTTGAAACGGCTTCCGGCGGCACGCTCTTCCTGGATGAAATAGGGAACCTCTCGTTGGGGATGCAGGCAAAGATTCTGAACGTATTACAGGAACGTCAGATCATTCCCCTGGGCTCCAATAAAGCCATTCCCATCGATATCAGGCTGGTATGCGCTACGAATAAAAATCTCGAGAAAATGACCCTTGACGGAACTTTCCGGCAGGACCTGCTGTTCCGCATCAATACCATTCAAATTGATCTGCCGCCTCTTCGGGAACGCGGTGAAGATATTATCTTGATGGCCAAACATTTCCTGATTCGATATGCAAAAAAATACAACCGGGAACCGCTTACTTTTACCGACGAATCCCTGATGGCACTGAAGTCATACTCCTGGCCCGGCAATATTCGGGAGCTGGAACATACCATCGAAAAAGCGACCATCCTGGCTGAGGGAACTACCGTGCGCCCGGATGACCTGCACCTTAAAACAACACCGGCCCAGCAACCTGCCCATCATGATCAACGAGCTTCGTACGAAGATTATGAACGGGAAATCCTGAAAAAAGCACTCATCCGGAACGGGGGGAATCTCACCAGCGCTGCAAAAGAACTTGGATTATCAAGGCAAACCATTTACAATAAGATGAAAAAATATGGTCTCTAAGAGGTTCTATTATGTAATTACGATTCGAATACTTCTTATTGCCCTGACCTCCCTCGGATTATTTTTTTGTGCCTTCTCCTGGCCAAATTATTCCCTGCTGATCATCATCGCCCTCCTTTTTATTTTTCAACTGTTTCTTTTGATCCGATACATAAACCGGATTAACCATAAACTCGAAAACTTCTTCCTGATCTATCTCAGCGGAGAGGTGATGAATTCCGGCTCCGGAAGCAGACGGAAGGATGAATTCGCTCCCATGTACCGGTATTTCGATGAAATCAACATGAAACTGGAGAGAGCCAGGATCCAAAATGAAATTCAGAATAATTACTTTAAAACGATTGTTGATCAAACAGCCGTTGGCCTGATTTCGTTCCGTTCCGACCTCTCCGTGGAACTCGTCAACGATGCCGCTAAACGCATCTTCGGAATCCATGTGCTGCGAAACCTGAAAAGACTGGATAACCTGAAAGAGGGTTTCTCGGAGATGCTGTTTAAAATGCACTCAAACGAACAAAAGCTGGTTTCCCTCGTCCTCAATGGAGAGATGATCCAGCTGGCTACGAAAAAAGTGATGTTCAAAGGGGGCGACCGGATGTTCCATCTCGTTTCTTTCCAGAATATCAAACCGGAACTTGATGAAAAAGAAGCGGATTCATGGCAGAAACTGATCCGGGTACTGACACACGAGATCATGAACTCCATGACGCCGATCAATACGCTGGTGACCACCATTACCCGGATATTCCGGAACAAAGAGACCGGTGAACTGAAAAACACGTCGGAACTGACACCCGCCATGATCGAAAAGACCATCAAAGGACTTGATCTGATCGAATCCAGGGGACAGGGGCTCATCCATTTCGTGGAGAACTACCGAACCGTGACCAGACTCCCTAAACCGGAGTTTAAGGTGCTGAACGTAAGAGATATGTTCCAGTCTATCAAACTGTTGTTCGATGAAAGACTGATAGAAACCGGTATCCAAATGAACATCGACTGTCATCCCTCTCTCTTTATCAATGCGGACGGGAAGTTGCTGGAACAAGTCATTATCAACCTGGTGAAGAACTCCATCGAGGCATTCGAAGATGTCGCTGAACCCATGCTCAGCCTGACTGCACAATCGAATAATAACCAGATTATCATGGAGATCGCCGATAACGGGAAAGGTATTCCGCCGGAAATGCTGGAGAATATTTTTGTGCCTTTCTATACTACGAAAGAAAAAGGTTCCGGGATCGGGTTAAGCTTGTCGCGACAGATCATCCGCCTGCATGGTGGAACCATGAATGTTCAATCGGAGCCATTCTCGCGCACCGTATTTACGATCAAGATCTGATCAGAATTTCTCAGTAACAATTTGTCCGTCAAAAAGATTGATCAAACGGCTGCTGTATTCGGCATCACGTTGCGAGTGGGTCACCATCACGATGGTGGTACCTGATTCGTTCAGCTTGGCCATCATCTTCATGACTTCTTCTCCATGCTGGGAATCGAGGTTACCGGTAGGTTCGTCGGCCAGGATCAGCGACGGCCCGGATACCAGCGCACGGGCTACAGCAACACGCTGTTGCTGCCCGCCGGAAAGCTGAACAGGGAAACTTTTCTGGCGGTGATTCAACTCCAGGTATTCAAGAACGGCGGTGACTTTCTCTTTGCGTTGATTCAGCGGCACGCCCATGTATATCAACGGGAGTTCCACGTTTTCATAAATATTGAGCTCATCGATCAGATTGAAGTTCTGAAAGATAAAACCGATCTTCTGCTTCCTGATCAACGAACGCTGTTTCTCACTGAACATCGCCACATTCACTCCCTGAAACAAGTACTCCCCGCTGGTGGGGGTGTCAAGCATGCCGAGAATACTTAAAAAAGTCGATTTTCCACAACCGGAAGGCCCCATGATGGCGACAAACTCTCCTTCGTCCACATGGAAATTTACTTCTTTTAAGGCCGTTGTCTCAACGTCTTCTGCTCTGAAAATTTTCGTCAGCCCGATGGTTCTTATCATGTCGTTTGCTCTCTGTTATTACATCTGATCCCTGCTTAAAAGGGAAAGTATGGGTTGAAAGATCTCCTGAAACAACGAGGTCTTTCCAACGATGATTTGCACATTGACCCGGGTGGAACGCATCATCGATTTTACCTGTTCCCCGTCTGAAGGAAGAACGACTTTCGCCGAAAAAAAGTTTGTGGAAGAATTGGTAAACAAACAGGTGATCTTTCCATCTATTTTCTCCGGATTCCCTCTCTTTTCATCAGGAAGGATAACCCTGGCCGTCATTCCGGGTCTGACAACGGATGCATATCCCGACGGTAACCGGATGATCCCTTCGACGGACCGGGTGGCTACGGAGTCAAGTGATGGACTGACGACGTCCATCTCGCAATTCAATACTTCAGGGTAGGGAATTTGCGTCGTAATAAACAATCCGACCAAAAAAACCAACCCGGCAAGAAGCGTCCCGTTGCGGACAATCCACCTTGGCTTCCGGGTCAGGATCCCGGCTACTTCCGGACTATATCCATGTTCGGTTTCCTGTTTCATGTCATGAACCCAGCTCCAGCTGGTTTTTTACCAGATTATAATAGCCTCCCTTCCTGGCAATCAGCTCATTATGGGTGCCTTTCTCGGTGATCCTGCCGGAATCCAGCACGACGATCTGATCGGCATTCCTGACGGTACTCAGACGGTGGGCGACAATCACCACAGTCTTGCCTTTGAAAAATTCCTGGAGATTATCGATAATAACCTTTTCGTTATTGGCATCCAATGAGTTGGTGGCTTCGTCAAAAAAGATGAATTCGGGGTTCTTATGAACGGCTCGGGCAATCAGGATGCGCTGTTTCTGCCCTTCACTGATACCACCTCCATCCTGACCAATCCGGGTGTCAAATCCGAAAGGAAGCGACGTGATAAACTCTTCCAGGTTGGCAATCCGGACAGCCCGCTGAAGCCGGCTTTCGTCTTTATGGTCTGCCAACCCGATGTTGTTGGCAATGGTATCCGAAAAAAGATACCCATCCTGCATCACGGCCCCGCAACGGCTACGCCAGAACGATGGCGAGATCTGCTCCAACGGTCTTTCTCCCACGGAAATAGTCCCGGTCACAGGACGGTAGAAGCCCAACATGAGCTTGACCAGCGTGGTTTTGCCGCTTCCACTCGTACCAACGATCGCGGTGACTTTCTTTTCCGGGATCTCCAGCGATACATCTTTCAGAACAAACGGAGAATGAGGCCCTTCGTATTGGAAGGAGATACCGGATAACCGAATGGCCGTATGTTTGGGAAGCTCCTGCATAAACTCTTCTCCCGTGGGTTCCTCCTCGCGCAATGACTTGATCTCATCCAACCGCTCCATGCTGATGGAGGCATCCTGCGCCTCCCGGGTAAAGGAGATGAGGTTTTCAACCGGCGCATTTAGCTGGCCCAGAATATATTGGATGGCCAGCATCATCCCCAGCGTGATCTCACCCCGTATCACCAACCAGGCCGAAAGAAAGGTGATCAGGATGTCTTTTGTCCGGACAAAAAAGAGCGCCCCGACACCCTGGTACTGGTTCAGACTCAGACTTTTCATGTTAACCCGGAAAAGACGTGCCTGGATGCGCTCCCATTCCCACCGTTTTTGTTTCTCACAGTTGTTCAGCTTAATCTCCTGCATACCCATGATCATCTGCATGAGATTGTTCTGATTTTCTGCCTGATTCGTAAATCTTTGATAATCAAGGTCTCTTCTTCTCTTCATGAAAATCCTGACCCAACCGGTATATAGGAGCGTACCTGCAATGAATACTATGAAAATCAGATAATTGTATAATAGAAGAATGATGGAGAAAATGATGAGGTTGAATGCGGAAAACAGAATGTTCAGGGAACTGACGGTCAGAAAAGATTGAATACGGTCATGATCAAGCACACGTTGTATCAGATCACCTGTCTTCTTCGAATTGAAAAAACCAATGGGGAGCCTCAGTAATTTGATCAGAAAATCGGAGATCAGCGCAATGTTCACCCGGGTGCTGATATGCAACAGGATCCAGCTTCGGATGAATTCAACCGTTATTTGCCCGGTAAAGAGCGCCAGCTGTGCAACGAGCACCAGCGAGATGAATCCCAGGTCAAGATCCCGGATCCCAACGTCGATAATGGATTGGGTGAGAAAGGGGAAAATCAGCATGAAGAGACTTCCCAGGACCATGCTGAGGATCAGCTGGAAAAAATATTTCCGGTGCGGATGTAAATAGTCCAGGATGAATTTCATGCGCGAACCGGATGGGGCATCCTCCGGGAGGCTCTGGAACAACGACCCCGGCTCCAGCAACAAACAGATGCCTTTCCCCTCGTGTTCAACGGCTGCACCAGGCTGCCAATGGGAGAAGAAAGCGTTTTTTTCATACCTGATCTTTCCCCGCGCAGGATCGGCAACATACAGGTAGTCCTTCCCGAAGCGATGTTTTACATCATAAACAACCACAAAATGGTTTTGATCCCAATGTGCAATGCAGGGCAGGGGAGCCTGTTCAATGAGTTGCGTCAACGTCAGGCTTGAGCCCTGGGTGTTGAATCCGATGGCTTCAGCCGCATCGCTGATGCCCAAAAGCGATACCCCGTCGCGCGTGATGTGACATTCTTCCCGCAAATGCTGAAGAGAATAATGCTTCCCGTATGATGATGCAATCATCCTGAGACAGGACGGTCCGCAGTCGGCCGTGTCATGCTGCCGGTATACAGGGAAACGCCTACTCATATTTCAGGACATTGACCGGGTTCTTTTTTATGACTTTTATTGCCCGTGTCACTATGATGAAAGATACGAAAATTGTGACAGATGCAATGGCAATAACAAAGATCCACCAACTCATATCCACCCGGTAATAGAAGGTGTTCAACCACCTTCGCCCGAGAATGATGGTGACCGGGATGGCGATGATAGAAGCAATTCCGGAATAGATAAAAAATTCTTTCATTAACCCGGATAATATATGCCGGTTGGAGGCTCCGTATATTTTACGGATGGCGATCTCCTTCGTTTTCCGTTCCGATATCAGTAAAGCTAACCCGAACAGCCCCATTCCCATGATGATAAATGCCAGGATGGTAAAACTCAAAACCACGTACTCGAACACTAATTCTTTTTGATACATCCGATTTGTCTCAGCAGAAAAGTCTCTGGAAGTAAACGCCTGCCCCGGGGCGAGGGATTTCCATATTTTTTCGATACGGGCATTTACCAACGGGCCGGCGCCCTCCTTGTAACGGATCACTACTTCCCGCAATGCATCCGGATCATACGAAAAGACGACGGGATTTATCTTGTCGTACATGGTATGAACGTTGAAATCGTTAACGATCCCAATGACTTTGAAACCACCAAATGAGGCATCAGTAATGTCTGTAAAATTAAAAACTTTCGCAGCTTCTTTGTTGAGGATGTATGCATACGTGCTTTTCATGGAGTCGGCCGGATCGAAATCAGTCCCGGCAATAATGGAGATTCCCATAGCTTGGAAAAAGCCTGAATCCACGATAATTGGTTCCAGTTTAATTTCCTTTCCCGAATTACCGCTTTTAGCAGAAATGGTGGGAACGGCAAAGTCCGGAATTATAATGGACGAACCCGAAACGGCAATGACTCCCGGGATGGCGCTGATCTCTTTCTTTAATTCCCGATACCTGGTGAATTCTTCCGGTTCATAAAGAAGAATGGCCAGGTTGTTTTTATCAATCCCCTGGCTGTGATGGGTGCAGAAATGAACCTGCCGGTATATCATGATCACGGAGATCAGCAAGGAAATGGTAATGAGCAATTGAAACACGGTAAAGACCCGGCTGAGATTGATCTTCCGGTGGGAAAACACCTTGTTTTTCAACGCCTGAAGGGGATTCAATGAGGAAAGATAAAAGGCAATATACGCTCCGGAAATCAAACCGATAAAAATGGTAATACCCGCAAAAATGGGAATCAGGATGAGTGTCTCCGAGGAAAATATTTCAACCCGGTAACCGAACATCCATCTCAAAACCGGCTCTGCGAGACCGATCAGCAGGTACGAGACGGGGAATGAAAGGAACGTCAACAGGACCGATTCTGTCAGTATCTGGGTGCTGAGGGCTCTCCGGGAGGCGCCCAGCACTTTCCGTACCCCGATCTCCTTATAACGGAGAGCCGACCTGGCCGTGCTGAGAATGGAGTAATTGATGCCGGCAAGAAGTAAAACGAAAAGCGAGAGCGAAAGATATATGTACATGGAGGACCGGTTTCCCTTTTTATGAATCATATCAATTATCTGGTTTGAGCCCAGGTATATGTCACATAATGGTTGAAACCGGAGATCGGTCAGTGTGGCGTTGGTGTTTTTTTTCTGGATAAAATGATGTAGTTTCCCGGTTATTTGATAAATGTTCTCAGAATGATTCAGGAGGATAAATGTCTCGACATTGGGCTCGAAATTTAGTTGCCTGGCCAACTCGGTTGAGTCGATCAACATGGAAAGTAAATTGGGGAAAACTTCCATTCCTGAAATAAAATCCATCTGCAGGGTGGAATTTTGGGGGAAAGACTCGAAAACCCCCGTTACCTTCAGATCGTATTCAATGCCAGCTGTTTTTATACGAAGTTGACGGCCAATCGGATTTTCCTTCTTAAAATATTTTCTGGCCGTCTCGTCTGAGATTATTACCGAATGAGATCCTTTCAGACAACCGGCAAGATCTCCCCGGAGCATTTTTACATCAAAAAGTCTCAGAAATTGTGTGTCGGCGCAATAAAATGACGATTCTTTGTAATAAACGTCAGTTCCCTTCACAAAAACAGATCCGGTGATGAGATAAGGCCAGGCGATCCTGGCGACAGATTTAATTTCTTGAAAGTGACTTTGCAAGTTGGAAGCTAGCGAGTAAGCGCTTAAAGCATGCAGATTCCCGTGATTGTCCGTGGTTACTACCCGGTATATATCGTCGGCATGTTGATGATAGCGATCATAGCTCACCTCATTCATGGTAAAAATCAACAGAATGAATGAGGCCATCAGCCCTGCTGTCAACCCTCCGATATTCAGCCACGTAAAGGTCTTCCCTTTGACCATGAACCGGTAAGAGGTGATGAGATAGGTCCTGATCATGACTCTATGACTTTTCGAAGACATCGCAGCAGTTAAATCGCTTTAAAAGCAGTTCATAATTACTTACGGGCGGACATAAAAAGTGATAAAGACAGTCTTGGCAGGGTGTTACTTTTTTCCGGATTCTGCCCCAGCTGATCCCATCAACCAGTTCTTTCAGAATCAGCTCTTCGGGCGAATTGCTCAGGATATTCCCGACCGGAGGATCGCTCAGGTTGGCATATACATTTCCGTCCGGTAGGAGGGTGAATTTTCCGAAATCGGATTCGTTCACCGAGATCCTGGAAAATACTTCTTTCTGATCAGGTTTTGAACTGCGGATATCCTCGCGGGTAATGAAAACGGCCTGGCGGAAAAAATCGAGGTTGGTTCCGGTATAATACGGATCGATCGATGCATTCGGGAGATGAAGCGCAGCGATGATCTGCCGTGAAGTGACCAGCTCTTCCTGAGAGGATACCGCAAACCGGAACTCCGATTGTTTGATTTTCCCTGAGGAGATCAGGTCGTTTATAAGGTTGTTAAATGAGTCTGAATCAATAGGATATGAAAAATGAAAGACGATCTTCGCCCGCCGGTAAGCCAGGATTTTCGCGGCCAGGCCATCCGGGAATCCGGCAGCCTGAAAATGAAGTTTCACCGGCACTCCGGCATTGGTCAACAGATCCATCAAGTCGTCCAGGTGCGGGTACGTTTCAATGTGCGTCCCGGAAAGATGAACCTGCGTGATCCGGAATCGGGTTACCTGCCGGATAAATGGTTCCAGATGAGACCAGGAAAGCTCTTGGTTGTCAGTGGTTGTAACACCGGGAAAAATAAACTGCCGGGTTGCCGAAGGAAAAGGATCCGGACTGCCGGCGGGAAGACGACTGGAAAGATAAATATCCAGCTCATGAATGTAATCGTCGTAATTCAACGATTCCCTGACTTCCTGACGTTGAAGAGACTCTTTTGTGAGATAGCTTTTGAAGTATGGCTCCGGAAGGATATTCACGGGTTTCCCGTCGGACCATTCTGCCTTCAGCAAATCTCCCATGAAATATTTTTCCAACTGATTGATCAGCTGTTGCACATCCGGTTCATTCATGTCACCGGAATCCAGTCCTGTAACATATCCATTGTCAGGCTCTGTCAGGTCCCTGATGATTTTCTGTACAGTGGGAGTGAGGGCTGATTCAAAACGTTTTCCCGACAAGGAATGGTAAAACAGGACGGCATTGTTCGTGAGCGAAACCATGACACAGGGCTCAAGAAAAAGCCAGTATTCAGGTTTCTTCTTTCCGGAAGGCATGGTTGACTATCTTTAGATAAAATGGGTAATCGTTTTCAATGATGGAAAAATGATGGGCCAGATACTCGCAGAACCGCTGGCGGTTCATGAAAAACTCACACGACGGTTTCTCTGTTTCTATCCCGGTATTGAACATACACTCTTTGCAATTATTGGCAAGGTAACATTTTTCACAGAATGTCCTGGCTTTTTGATAATAGTTGTTGAACATTTCTGATATCCGGGTCCGGTCGATGCTGATCTGCCCGGGAGTGACCGAGCCAAGCTCAAACTCGCGGCTGATATGCTCGCAGGGTAGGATTTTTCCTTCCGTGGTCACGAAGGCACGCATCGAAAAGGGAGTGCAGGTGGCAGTTGGTATGTATTTCTTTTTCAGAGAATTATCCTTTCCTCTGTTCAGCATCTGGTAATGATTTTTGAAGACCATCCCGCTGTATTTTTCTACCACGTCCGCTACCTCTTTTACCCTTGGATGCTTGAGCATCAATGAGTTCATCGGCTCTTTCTCGTTGCGGTCGTCCTTTTTATTTTCAAGGAAGGTAGCATAGAACTCTTCCCGGTATGGTTCGTTGATCCCTACGGTACTGATGTCGGACATCAGCGTGCTTTTACCGTATTTTTCCCGGAAAAACTTCTCCAGTGTCCCGAAATTATTCCGGTTATGCAGGACACTCATGAAGGAGATGTTCTTTTCATAAAACGCCGGGTAATTTTTCCTGACGTATTCCAGATTCCGGACCACAATCGGGTAGGAGGGTTGGTTGTTCTTCAGCCGGCGGTAAGTGTCGGCTTCGCTGTCGCCATCAAGGCTGATGCTGACATCAAAGTCATGTGCGGCCAGGTATTCTATCTCCTTTTTTAGCAACAGCCCGTTGCTGGTCATCGAAAAACGGAATCCGCACTGATCTTTGGGAATGGTGTCGCAGAATGAAACTACCTGCCGGATCAGTTTCATGTTTTTCAGCGGTTCTCCGCCATAAAAACTGATGATCAGCGGGGATGTCAACCCCGGCTTCCGGCGGGAAAGAAAATACTGGAGGGTCTTTTTGATCTCCGGGAAATCGGGTTCGTGTGAAGCACGCGGTTTATTGACATAAAACTTGCTAAAAGTGCAATAGGTGCATTGCAGGTTGCAATCTTCCGTTACTTCAAAGATAAGTTGCTTGATGCCCGTGATATTGTCTTTGATAACGGCAGGGGAAAGACGGTCTGAGAGGTTGATCCGTTTCCGGGGCCGGAAGAATCCTTTTCCTTTCAGAAAAAGATATTTTTTATGGTGATGAAGGAACTCCTCAACAGGGAAATCTCCATATCCTTCCAGGGTAAAGAATCCTTTCTTGCACGTCTCTTCTGCCAGTGAAGCTAATTTTCCCTCCTCTTCCCGATCCACATTGTATAAATACCGGACCAACGGATGCAAGAGGGTGATCTGGTTTCGGAAGGGACTGTACAGGTATACATTCTTCTTCTCGGATGTAAAGACCACCGGATGTATCATGACTTTAAACTCGTTTTGAAAGGCTAACGAGCAAAGATAATAGAAATATCAGCCCGCTTGTTTGGGATTCGGGCTGATCCGCGAATTACCAGGTCGCGAAATTAATTAGAAGTAGGTTTATCTTGAACAGATTTACTGATTGTAGAACTGTTGCAGAAACACAGAACGGCAGATCCACCGGTTTGACGGGTAGTGATTAATGGGTTAGTAGTAGTACAGATGCATTTAATGTCAACTCCGCCTTTTACTTTGCTCATCATGTTCGTTTTGATTTCCGTGTTGTGCAATTCGAGTAAGCTTAATCTGTTTTTCATGGTGTTTTAGTTTTTGAGGTGTTCCCTATTTGTATTTATTTGATTTAGTTTTCTATATTGTCTTTTTGTTTGGTTAAAGATACCTCTGTTTTTTTGCTTCTGTCAACCACTGTCTATTTATTTATACACGATTGAATAACCTAATACAAACATTGTGCCAAACTCGTAAACGACTGATATACAGGTTATAAGAAAAATAGTTATTAACAAAAGTGTAAAAAAAGTTTACAATTGTGTCCATTAATTGGATAAGGGGGATGGCGGACTATTCTTTCAATGGACGGTAGTGTAAAAAAATGTTTAACTACCTCATTATACGAATAATCGCAATTTCAGTTGCAATAAAGAGGAGGGAAAGAAGCAGGAAAAGCTTGATCAGCGGCTTACCATGCATGATTTGACTGACCTGGGTGGTCATGGGGGTTTTGTTGTCTTTTAACAGCGCAAAGTAACGAATGCCGTCTTTGCTCAGCATGGTTTTGATTTCGTTCCCGGTAAGAAGCAGGGGATCGGATTCTGCCCGGTGATAGTTAAAGGCTAAGCCGGTGCCGGGAACGCCGTTTCTTTCGACAAGGTAATGACCGGCTTCCTGTATCTGGTTGTGCGGGAAAAGAAGGATTGAGGCGCCGGTATTTCGCATCTCCGGGATGAATTCAAAAGTACCATCGGATTTTTTGATCTTACAGGACTCTTTTTCCGGGACAGAATCTCCCGGGATCTCCAAGGGATCATTGGTGCCGGTATAATAATAGAGCTGATGTTGCGCCTGACTGAGCAGGGCCAGTTTAAACATCACCGGTACGAACAACGGATGTTTGGGGAGGTTGGTCATCGCGGGATCGAGCGGAGAGGAGAACAGGTAGATCTGCCCCCTATCATTGGTAAAAGAGGCCAGGAAGGGGTCGTTGTTCTCCAGGCTGAGCAACACCTTGCCATTGATCCCGCCCGAAGCTGTCAGCAGGAAATGGAAGAAAGCAGTCGGGAGATCGGTGTTCTCGGGAAGCACGACTTTCCCGGAGGCATTCTTTTCAAAGACATCGGAAAAGACAGGACTTTCCAGGTCTATCTTATCCACCCGCCTGGCTGCCGTATCACCTTCGCCAAACACAGGGAGCCCCATCGCCGTAAAAAACGAACGGTAGCTTTCGTGGTTAAGATCGCGGGCCGGAAAGATGATCAGGCTGCCTCCGTTTCTGACATACCGCGACAACTCCTGCGAAAGGCCGGAGGAGATCTCTTTCAAACCGTCGAGCAGGATGACCGGGTAACGTTGCAGGGAAGAATAATCAATCCGCTTTTCCTGGACATTGGTGAGGATGAACGTTGAATCTGCCCCAAAAGCAGCATTAAGGTATGGACTGTCGTCACCACCATGGATGGCCAGGACCGGGAGTGACCATACAGGGGAAAACGAAAAGTAGAGGTCATTGTCGAAGATGACGGGATTGTCGGTGATCTCCACGTTGCCCAATGCTGTTTTTCCGGACTCATTGGTGAAGGTCATGGGTATCTCTGCCCTTGCTCCCGCTTCCAGTGATACAGCCGACACGGATTTAAGCTTTCCATCGATGATCAGCTTCACGGGAATTTTTTCAACATCTTCTTCGCCGGCATTTTGAATGATCACTTTTAAAACGGATGGCTGTCCGGGTTGCTGAACTGGTGATTCAAACCATGCCGTATCTATATAAACATTGTTCCGTTTACCGGGTGTCAATGGGAGAAAGAAGTAGTTGGCAACGGTATCCGGAGGCAGGCTGCTGAGGTCGGCGGTGGTCTTCTGGAAATCGGACAGGAGGTAAATGGTATGACCGCCGGGATGAAGATTTCTGACTGTTTCTTTTTCGCGGAGGAGGACAGAAGAGAGGGGGACGGATACCGGCGACAGTTCCACTTCTTTGACCATATCGGTGAATTCTTCCCGCGACACGGGGATGTTTTCCCTGACATTGATATCGTTCGTGATCAGCAGGAACTGGTCGGAAGGCTGACAGGCGGAGGCAATCTCCAGCGCTTTCATCTTAGCGACATCCAGCAGGCTTCCTTTCCCGTTGATGGATTCCATGCTGAAGGAATTATCGATATATACGCTGACAATCTGCTGTCCGGTACGCTTTTTCTGCTGAAGAGGAGAGGGGATGTACGGCTGCGCAAAGGCCAGCACCAGGCAGGCAATCGCCAGCAGACGGCTGAGGAGGATCAGCAGTTGCCTCAACTCTGACCTCTTTCTCGTTTCCTGCTTGATAGCGGACAGAAAACGGACGTTGGTAAAATACAGTTTCTTATAACGCCTGAAGTTGAAAAGATGGATCAACACTGGGATTGCGAGAGCGACGAGCGCGATAAGAAACAACGGGTTTGAAAATACCATTTGGTCCGGACAATTTTTTACAAAAGTAAAAAAAAATCCTCCCCCGGAGACCGGAGGAGGATCTGTATTCAAAAGGGTAGGATTAGATAACTCCCTGATCCATCATTGCACTGGCAACCTTAAGGAAACCGGCAATGTTGGCGCCTTTTACGTAGTTGATGTAACCGTCTTTTTCGGTACCATGTTTCACGCACTGTTCGTGAATGTTGCACATGATTTCATGGAGACGTTCGTCAACTTCTTTAGCTGACCAGCTGAGTTTCATAGCATTCTGTGACATTTCGAGTCCTGAAGTGCCTACGCCGCCTGCATTGGCTGCTTTACCGGGAGCGAACAGGATCTTCTTCGACTGGATCAGTTCGATAGCTTCCGGAGTGGTGGGCATATTAGCGGCTTCGCAGATGCACATAACGCCATTGTCGATCAGTTTCTGGGCATCTTCTTTGTTCAGTTCGTTCTGGGTAGCGCATGGGATAGCGATATCGCATTTTACTTCCCAGGGGCGTTTGCCCTGGTGAAACTGTGCGCCCGGGAATTCATAAGAATACGGTTTTACGATATCCTGGTTGGAAGCTCTCAGCTCGAGCATATAGTCGATCTTTTTGCCGGAGATACCATCGGGATCGTAAATGTATCCGTCGGGACCGCTCAGGGTAACAACTTTACCACCGAGTTCCGTAGCTTTCTGTACAGCGCCCCATGCTACATTACCAAATCCGGAGATAGCAACGGTTTTGCCTTTGAAAGTTTCATTTTTCGTTTTGAGCATTTCTTTGGTGAAATATACAACACCGAAACCGGTGGCTTCAGGACGAATACGGCTGCCGCCCCAGTTCAGACCTTTGCCGGTGAGAACGCCGCTGTTTTCGCGGGCCAGTTTCTTGTACATTCCATAAAGGAAGCCGATTTCACGTCCACCAACTCCGATATCACCGGCGGGAACGTCTGTTTCGGGACCAATTACTTTCCAGAGTTCCAGCATGAAAGCCTGGCAGAAACGCATGATTTCATTGTTGGATTTGCCCTTGGGGTTGAAATCGGAACCACCTTTTGCACCGCCCATCGGAAGGGTGGTCAGGCTGTTCTTGAAGATCTGCTCAAAACCAAGGAATTTCAGGATGCTGAGGTTAACACTCGGGTGGAACCTGAGACCGCCTTTGTAGGGACCAATAGCGTTGTTAAACTGCACACGGTATCCGCGATTTACCTGAACTTTTCCACTATCGTCGAGCCAACTGACTTTGAACGATAAAACGCGATCCGGTTCGATAAGTCTTTCGATCAGGTTCGCATTCTCAAACTGAGGATTCTCATTGTACACTTCTTCAATGGATTCAAGCACCTCACGTACGGCTTGCAAGTACTCCACTTCACCCGGATTCTTCATTTCCAGGTCGTGCATGATCTTCTCGATGTTCATTTTGATTTTTTTTTAGTTGTTTAAATTGATATTATTGTTGTTAATCAAATAACAATGTGAATTCTATAACAGTGCAAAATTAAATTGATTATCAGGAATAAACAAGCCTTTTTACAATTATTTTTTCGGGTTCTTCTCTCCCGTCAACTCCCCTTTCCTGTAATACCTGATCTCAGTGATCCTGCCTTCCGAATCATAAAATTCTTCGGCTCCTTCTTTCAGGTTATCTTTAAAACGGATCACCTGGATCAATTTCCCTGAACCGTTATATACCTTCTCGCTTCCGGCTCCGGCAGTAAAATCTCCGATGCTGACAACCAGCCCTTCATTATCGTACCAGAACCATTTCCCGTTGTACATCCCTTTTACATACGTACCTTCGACCATGTGGATACCGTTGGGATAAAACTTGGTGTATTTCCCGTCCTGCAGGCTGTCCTTGTACCCGCACATCACCAGCAGGGCGCCCGACGGATTCCAGAATTTATAAACGGAATCGGCTTTGTTGTTCTTATAAAAGACTTCCTCTTTCAACGTCCCGGAGGTATAATACCTTTTCAATGGGCCTTCCAGCAGGTTATCGGAAAACGTACATTCCATCTGCGGGGTACCATCTTCATAATACCAAACAGCAGGTCCGTGGTACTTTTTCCCTTTCATCGTAACGGTGGATTTTACATTGCCGTTCGGCCAGTATTCGGTGTTGACCTTGGTGCAGGATACGAGCGGGAGCAGAAATATCAGTAAATAGATGAGGTTGGATTTCATGGCAATAAAATCAAATTTCGTTATTAAGAACAAGGTGATAAGCCCCGGCAAGCCCGTTGATCATCATTTGTACGGCGATGACGGTCAGAATCAGCCCCATGATCCGGGACACCACTTTCATAAAGGAGGGATTGATCATCCCGGTGATTTTCTTTCCGGAGATAAAAAGAAAATAGGTGATGACGCAGATGACTGCGAAGGCCCCGATCACCACGACGGTGTTGAGCATGCCTTTCTGCGAACCGACAAAGTTCATGGCGGTAGAGATGGTTCCCGGGCCGGCCAGTAAGGGAATGCCCAGCGGCATGATGGCGATGTCTTCTTTGTCATGATCCGATTTCCGGTGTCTCTCGCAGGTATCCTTGTGGAAACTCACGTCGCGTGCGTTTAACAGCTGGTATCCGATGATGAAAACGATTACGCCTCCGGCGATCTGGAAGGCAGGGATCGTGATGCCGAAAAGGGCAAAGATGATATGCCCGAACACACTGAAAACCGCGATGATCAAGAAAGCGGAAAACAACGCTTTCAGGGCAATTCTCCGCTGCTCAGCCTTGCTGTATTCCTGAACCATCCCGAGATAAACCGGAAGATTCCCAATGGGATTCATCATGGCGAAAAAACCCATAAAGACGGTGGCTGTATGCAAAAAGATGTCGTGCATGTCTTAAAAACGATGAAATGCTGATGTTATTTCAAGGTACTCGCGGGTAAATTTACCCGGTGCTTCAAAGATAATAAGATCCTCTTCTTCCCTGACAATAGCGGCTGATTTTCTGAAGGTCCCCAGGACCCTGACAGGCTCTTTCTCCCTGGATGACCGTACCTTTCTCACGCGGGTGGGATGGAAGCCGGCGGTGCAGGAAAGTCTCATGAAGTCACCGAATCCCTCTGCGGGTATCACCATGGCAAGCCGTCCATCGGCTTTCAACAACCGGGTGATACTGCTGAGCAGGGTGGCGCGGGAGGAAGCATCGGCATGCCTGGCCATGTTTCGTTTTGCGGAGGGAGACTTGAGAGAATCAGTAAAGAACGGAGGGTTGGAGATGATGAAATCGAAGCCTCCTTCGTTGTTCTCTGCATATGTTTCAGCTGTCGTGCAGATGGCTGTCAGCCGGTCGCGCCAGGGACTCGTCCGGAAATTCGATCCGGCCTGGGTTACGGATTCTGCATCCTGGTCGACGGCTTTCACGATGGCGGTGGATTTCTGGGCCATCATCAGGGCCAACACGCCACACCCGGTGCCCAGGTCGAGGATATGACGAGCGTTTTCGGGATCAGCCCAGGCCCCCAGCAACATGGCATCGGTGCCCACCCGCATGGTACTGTGGTCGTCTTCAACGATAAACTGACGGAAACGAAAGGCCATAGAAGTTACAGGTAAAGTTCGATGAGGCCGGGGGGCGCAACAATCCGGACCTCTTTCCGGCGGCGGTCGATCCTGACAATGATCTCATCGGTGGCAGGCACCAGGATCTCTTTTTGACCCGACCGGATCTGGAACAGGGGCTGCGCAGGCAGCTCAAGGATCGTCTCGATGACTCCGATATCGCCATGGTGCTCATCGATCACATGAAACCCCGTTACTTCATGATAATAGAACTTTTTGCCCCGGAGCCGGGGAAGCATCGTGAGGGGAAGGTATAATCTCTTCCCGCGAAAGGGCTCGGCATCTTCAGGGGTGTAAACGTCATCAAACCAGATGACGGCTTTCTTCCCTGCTTTAAACTCCAGGGCAGCGATAAAAAAAGGAATCCGTTCATGATCGAGATCAACATAAACGGATTCCAGTTTTCGGTATTTCCCCGGATCATCAACATCCAGGAGAATCATCAGGCCTCCCTTATTCCCATAGGTACCGAGGATTTTTCCAAAATAAAAAAGATCATCCTTTTCCATGAGAAACGGGAATTGCCCGGCTATTCCTGCTTCGCTTCTTCAGCGGGAGCTTCTGCAGCGGGAGCTTCTGCATTTTCAGCGGGAACTTCAGCCTGAGAAGCTGCTTCTTCCGCTTCTTTTTCTTGCAGCTTAGCCAATTTCTTCGCAATGGCCTGAGCCTTTACTTCATTGGCTTTGATTTCTTCTTCTTTCTGCTTTTTCAGAGCATCTTTCACACTCAGTTCGTGCTCTTTCCTCTTGTTCAGGATCTTGGCTTCTTTTTCGCCTAACCATGCCTGGAAACGAACTTCGGCCTGTTCTGCAGTGAGAGCGCCTTTTGCAACGCCTTTCAGCAGATGATACTTGTAAAGCACACCTTTGTATGAAAGTATGGCACGTACGGTGTCGGTAGGTTGTGCTCCTTTTTGCAGCCATCCGAGGGCTTTATCAAAGCTGATCTCAATCACTGCAGGCTTTTCGAGGGGATTGTAAACGCCAATTTTTTCAATGAATTTGCCTTCCCGTGGTGCACGACCATCCGCAATAACAATGTGGTAAAAAGGTTGTCCTTTTTTACCTTTTCTCTGTAATCTGATTTTTGTTGGCATTTTTACTTTTTGTTAAAATTAGGGGGGCAAAGATCGGAAAAAAAAATGAATCTTCAAAAGATATAACGATTCATTCTCATTTTCCCCCTGCTATAAACTTGATAAACCGTGAGTTCGGCGTTCCGCAAAAACTGCACATATCTTCGGGACGGGTGACACCGTAAGTGTTGCCGCACTTCGGACAGACCCAGTACACCCCGGGAAGGGTGGTAAGGGTACGGTTATTCAGCCCTGCCAAAGCATTCCGAAGGAAAATGATATGCTTGGCCTCCGTCTCCATGGCCCATCGCATGGATTTGACCGCAGAAGTCTCGCTTTCTTTTTTGGCGGTGGAAATATAGGCCGGATATGTTTTTTCTGTTTCTTCCGTTTCGCCTTTGATTGCCGATTCCAGGTTTTCTTTGGTCGTTTTTACCGTATATTGAGGAGAGTACGGACTGATGGCGACCCCCATTTTTGTGAGAACGGTCCGATGGTTGGAAGCATGAATGGCTTCGGCACGCGATAAGGCTTTGAAAAGAAGAGCGATTTGAGGGAAGCCTTCTTTTTGCGCCTGTTCGGCGAAACCAGCGTATTTTTCAACGGCTGTCATCTCGCCTTTATAGGCTGATAACAGATTATCACGGGTGGTTCCGGCCGGAACCGATGAAAAAACCGGTTCTCCCCAAAAGAGGATTATCAGAGGAACCCAGAAAAATTGACGGATAGCGCGCATAGGGAATAAATTTAATTACAAACCGATCATAAAATCCTGAACTAACCTGCCTCCCAGAAACCCGGTATATGAAACGGACAGGAAGGCAATAAAATAGAGTAAAAGGGCTACGTACCTCAGCACGGTGCTCTCTTTTTTCAGATACACGATAAGCATCCTGAACAGCGTGGCAACGATGATGGAGATCAGCGTAATGGTGGCGAACTGCTCGTGCATCTCGCGCGCCAGTCCGGCTTCTCCTTCCATGGGACTGGTGAAGAAATACCCCGTTCCCCAGGCAACGATCGCGGCTGCCATCCCAATGACTTCCAGATAATAACCCATCCGGGAAAGACATTTATCCGAAGAAAAAATAAAACTGAAGACATCGAGCAGAAACCCGATCATGATGATGGCTATCGGGAAATGGACTAACATGGGATGAAGGTGAGCAATGGGGATCATGTTCTTTTTTTTATCAAAATTAACGAAAAAGAAGGACCATGTCAAGAGGATATCAATAGTTTTCAACACTGCTTTCCGCTTCATCTTTTTTATGGTAATTTTACGCCGCTTCCTTACGCAGAAGCATCCAGCAATATTAAATATTCATCCAGAAATCCCTGAAGGGCTATGGCCGGTTTTGTTCATCTTCATGTCCACACACAGTACTCCATTCTTGACGGCGCCTGCCGTACCCATGAATTGGTGGAGAAAGCCAAAGCCAACGGGATGGACAGTGTGGCCATTACCGATCACGGGAACCTGTATGGGCTGAAAGAGTTTTATGAGGTGGCCAGGAAGAAAGGGATCAAACCCATCCTGGGCTGCGAAACCTATGTGGCGCATCGCCGGATGGCCGATAAATCGGAAGTGATCGACCGCACCGGCGATCACCTGATTCTGCTGGCAAAGAATCTGACCGGATACCAGAATCTGGTCAAGCTGATCACCGCTTCCTGGGTTGAGGGTTTTTATTATAAGCCGAGGATCGATAAAGAAATACTGCAACAATACCATGAAGGGCTGATCGCTTCTTCTGCATGCCTGGCCGGCGAGGTGTCGAAAGCCATCCTCTCAGAGGATTTCCCTAAAGCGGAATCTGCCATTCTGTGGTACAAAGATCTTTTCGGAGAGGATTTCTACCTCGAGTTGATGCGCCACAAAGCCACAGACCCTGGTCGCGACGAAGAGGTTTATGCCAGACAGGCCATTGTTAACGAAGCCTTGGTTGGTTTATCAAAAAAACTCGGAGTCAAGCTGATCGCCACCAATGATGTGCATTTTCTGGAAGAGATGGATGCCGAAGCTCACGACAGGCTCCTCTGTATCAACACCGGCAAGGTGATCACCGACCCGACCCGCATGCGTTACACCGGACAGGAGTGGTTCAAGACCCCTTCGGAGATGGAAACGCTGTTCGGAGATATCCCGGAAGCTCTGGAGAATACGGTAGAGGTGGCGAACAAGGTGGAGATGTACGAGCTGAACCGCAAGCCCATCATGCCGGACTTCAAGATACCGGAAGGCTTTCAGGATGCAGACGAATACTTGCGGCACCTGACCTATGAAGGAGCCGCTAAAAGATATCCGGAGATCACCCCCGAGATCCGTGAAAGGATCGACTTCGAGTTGAATACCATTAAAACCATGGGATTCCCCAGTTACTTCCTGATCGTACAGGACTTCCTGCATGCTGCCAGGGAGATGGGAGTGATCGTGGGACCGGGCCGTGGATCGGCCGCAGGCTCTGTCGTCGCCTACTGCACCCACATCACGGATGTCGATCCGCTGAAATATGACCTGCTTTTTGAACGGTTCCTGAATCCGGACCGTATCTCCATGCCCGATATCGATATTGACTTCGATGAAGATGGTCGCGAACGGGTGTTGAAATGGGTGGTGAAAAAATACGGAAGTGACCAGGTTGCTCATATCATCACCTTCGGGACAATGGCTGCCAAAGGCGCTATCCGCGATGTCGCCCGCGTGCACCAGATGCCGCTGGACGAGGTGATTAGGATCACTAAGCTGATCCCGTCGCGACCGGGCATCACCCTGAAACAGGCGTACAGTGAGGTGCCGGAACTCAAAACTTTGAGGCAGTCGTCCGACAAACTGGTGGTGGAGACCCTCAAATATGCCGAATTCCTCGAAGGCTCCATCCGCCAGACCGGGCTCCATGCCTGCGGGATCATTATAGGACGGGAAGATCTTTCCAACTTTGTCCCGATGACCACCTCCAAGGAATCGGAGTTGCATGTCACCCAGTTTGATGGCGACCACATTGAGAAAGTAGGCATGCTGAAGATGGACTTCCTGGGATTGAAAACCCTGGCCATCATCAATGATGCCTTGAAAAATATCAAGATCTCGAGAGGAGAGGAGGTGGACATTGAGAACATCCCCCTTGACGATCCGCAGACGTATGAGCTGTTCAGCCTGGGGAAGACGACAGGCGTGTTCCAGTTTGAATCCGACGGGATGAAAAAATACCTCCGCGAGCTCAAACCGAACAAGATCGAGGACCTCATCGCCATGAATGCCCTCTACCGGCCGGGCCCGATGGATTATATTCCCAGTTTCATTGCCCGAAAGACCGGCACAGAGAAAATCACGTACGACATCCCCGTCATGGAGAAGTATCTGAAAGATACGTACGGAATTACGGTATACCAGGAACAGGTCATGTTACTTTCCCAGGAATTGGCCGGTTTCACGAAGGGACAGGCCGACTCGTTGCGCAAGGCCATGGGGAAGAAGATCGAGGCGATGATGAACGAGCTGAAGCCAAAATTCTTCCAGGGATGCAAGGAACATGGTCATGACGAGAAGATCGTAGATAAGATATGGAAGGACTGGGAAGCCTTCGCCAATTATGCCTTCAATAAATCGCATTCCACCTGCTATGCTTATGTGGCATACCGCATGGCTTACCTCAAGGCGCACTATCCGGGTGAATTCATGTCGGCTGTTCTCAGCAGGAATATCACGGATCTGAAAGAGATCACGAACTTCCTCGATGAGTGCAAGCGAATGCAGATCCTTGTTTTGGGGCCGGATATCAACGAGTCGGAACCTCATTTCATGGTCAATAAAAAAGGAGAGATCCGGTTCGGGATGGCAGGGATCCGGAACGTCGGGGAATCGGCGGTGGCCAGCATCATCGAAGAACGTAATGCCAACGGCCCTTTCCTCGATATCTTCGATCTTACACGCCGGGTCACTTCCCACAATGTCAATAAACGTTGCCTGGAAGCCCTGGCTCAGGCCGGTGCCTTTGATTGCTTTCCCGGCACACACCGGGCTCAGTATTTCTATAAGGAACGCGAAGATGATTCCACCTTTCTGGAAAAAGTCATGCGGCAGGCTTCCGACTTTATTCAACGGAAGAATTCCAGCCAGGGATCTTTGTTCGGCGACATGGAGGAAACGGTGTTCCAACCGCCTGCCATGCCGGAATGTGAGCCTTTCAGCCGCATAGAACAACTTCGAAAGGAAAAGGAGGTTACCGGCTTTTATATTTCCGGACACCCGCTGGATGACTTCCGTACCGAGATGGATACTTTCTGTAACGTGAATATCGAGATGCTGAAGGCAGACCTGAAACGGTTCCGCGGACAGGATATCTCCTTCGCGGGAATCGTTACCGGTCCTCAGCATAAACAGGGTAAGAACGGAAAACCTTTCGGATCATTCCTGGTGGAAGATTATACCGATTCCATCAGCCTCTTTCTCTATTCCGAAGATTATCTGAAGTACCGGCATCTGTTGGTAGACGGGATGTTCGTTTTCCTCAAAGCCCGGGTGGAATCACGTTTTGACGCACCCGATCAGATGGTCATCCGGATATCATCCATGGTGCTGCTCTCTGACGTCATGGAAAAATATTCCAAAGGAGTGACGGTCACCATCCGGTTACAGGACCTGACCCCCGATAACATCGGACTATTGATGGCGGCGGCAAAAAAACACAAGGGGAAAGCTTCGCTCAGGATCCGGGTTGAGGACCGGGAAGAGCGAACAACGGTTGATCTTCCTTCTAAAAAGTTCAAAGTCAACCCGAGGGAGATGATCACGTCGCTCAGCGTTTACCCCGATTTTGAGGTGAAACTATTGCATGAATAATTGTACCTTTGTTGATTCAAATATTTACATTTATCTATAAAAAGATACTGCTATGTTCGAAAAATTCACAGACGCAAATTTCGAAGAACTGGTACTGAAATCCAGTAAACTGGCTGTTGTAGATCTTTCGGCTGAATGGTGCGGACCCTGCCGGATGGTTTCTCCCATTATTCATGAATTGGCTGACGAATACGAAGGCCGGATCGTCGCCGGTGAAATGAACGTGGACGAAAACCCCGATGTGACGGCTCAGTTCAGAGTGCGTAATATCCCTACCGTGCTGTTTTTCAAGAATGGCGAAGTGGTGGATAAACAAGTCGGAGCTGTTCCCAAGGCTACCTTTAAAGCGCTGATCGAAAAGCATATTTAGCATTCAACATAACCATCATGGCTCTTCCTGTTGATTTGTCTGGTCTGGAGCCTTTCGGGTCCCTTGAACTTCTTGCGCGCCAGGTCGTTGAAGGATTCATCACGGGTTTACATAAAAGCCCGTTCCATGGTTTTTCCGTCGAATTTGCCGAACACCGGTTGTATAACTCCGGTGAGTCCATCAGAGATATTGACTGGAAACTGTATGGCCGGACCGACCGTTTGTATACCAAGCGGTTTGAGGAAGAGACCAATCTCCGTTGCCAGGTGCTTATCGACCATTCTTCCTCCATGTATTACCCGGTAACCGATCACTCTTCGAAGGGGGAATTCAACAAGATCACCTTCTCGGTCTATACCACGGCGGCCCTGATCAACCTGCTTCATCGTCAACGGGATGCCGTGGGGATCAGTGTTTTTTCCGATGGGATCGAATTGCATACCCAGGCAAAAACAAGTTCGGTACACCATAAATACCTTTTTTCGGAACTGGAAAAACTGCTCCATCCTCACGATCCCATGGTCAGGAGCAAATCAGCCGTGGCGGATACGCTGCATGAACTGGCGGAACGGATCCACAAGAGGTCGCTGGTGGTCATATTCAGTGATATGTTCGACAATGTCGGTGAGACCGATTCACTATTTATGGGACTTCAGCATCTGCGACACAACAAACACGAAGTGATTCTCTTTCATGTGACGGACAAGCGCAGTGAACTCAGTTTTGATTTTGATAACCGGCCTTACCGTTTCATCGACATGGAGAGTGGCGAGCAGGTGAAAGTGTTCCCGTCACGTATCCGAGACCAGTACCTCGACAGCATGTCTTCCTTCCTGAAAGAGCTGAAATTACGTTGTGCCCAATATCACATCGATTTTGTGGAAGCCGATATCAGCAAAGGATTTGAACAGGTTTTGCTGCCTTACCTTGTGAAGAGGAGCAAGTTGTATTGACTCTTTTTCATTACCTTTGCACCCTTGTAATAATTACCGATCATATGGATATTGCTTCCAAGTACTCACCTTCCGAGGTTGAAGACAAATGGTATGACTTTTGGATGAAGGAAGGTTTCTTTCATTCAGAGCCGGATGACAGACCTGCTTATACGATTGCGATCCCCCCTCCCAATGTGACCGGGGTATTGCATATGGGTCACATGCTGAATAATTCCATCCAGGATATCATGGTGCGCCGGGCCCGCATGCAGGGAAAGAATGCCTGCTGGGTGCCGGGGACTGACCATGCCTCCATCGCCACGGAAGCCAAGGTCGTCGGTAAACTGAAAGAACAGGGTATTGATAAGAAAGATATCAGCCGGGAAGAGTTTCTGAAACATGCCTGGGAATGGACCCACAAACATGGAGGCATCATCCTCGAGCAATTAAAAAAGCTGGGAGCCTCCTGCGATTGGGACCGCACTTGTTTCACCATGGATGATGCCCGGTATGAGTCGGTCATTGACGTTTTCGTTGATCTGTACCGGAAAGGACTGATCTACCGCGGAGCCCGGATGGTTAACTGGGATCCGAAGGCGCTGACGGCTGTTTCGGATGAAGAGGTGATCTATAAAGAGGTCCAGTCGAAACTGTATTATGTTCGTTACCAGGTGGACGGATCCGAATCCGAATACCTGACCATCGCCACTACCAGGCCTGAGACGATCCTGGGCGATACTGCCATCTGCGTACACCCACAGGATGAACGCTATGCCGGATACAAAGGGAAGAAAGTGCTCGTTCCCCTGATCAACCGTTCCATTCCGGTCATTTTTGACGAGTACGTCGACCGCGAATTCGGGACAGGAGCGCTGAAAGTGACCCCTGCACACGATATCAACGATTACAACCTGGGCATTCTTCACGGACTTGAAGTGGTGGATACCTTCAATCCGGATGGCACGATGAGTCCTGCCGCACAGTTGTATATCGGCGAAGACCGGTTTGTCGTCAGAAAAAAAATCGTTGAGGACCTGAAAAAAGCAGGGAATATTGTTAAGATCGAAAATTATACCAATAAGGTAGGGTATTCCGAACGTACGGACGAGGTTATTGAACCGCGTATCTCCACGCAATGGTTCGTGAAGATGAAAGACCTGGCCGTTCCTGCACTGGAAGTGGTCATGGACGATACCATAAAATTCCATCCTGCCAAGTATAAAAATATGTACCGCCACTGGATGGAGAACGTCAAGGATTGGTGCATTTCGCGACAATTGTGGTGGGGACACCGGATCCCGGCGTGGTATTTGCCCGATGGAGACTTCGTGGTCGCCCGGAATCTGCAAGAGGCCTTGCACGAGGCTGAGTTGAAGTCAGGTGGTAAGTGGAAAGCCGAAGACCTGACCCAGGAAAGCGATGTGCTGGATACCTGGTTCTCGTCGTGGCTTTGGCCGATCTCGGTATTTGACGGGATCCGTCATCCCGACAATGCCGACATTCGCTATTATTATCCGACCGATGATCTGGTGACGGCCCCGGAGATCATCTTCTTCTGGGTGGCCAGAATGATCATGGCCGGACAGGAGTACCGGAAAGAAATTCCGTTTAAAAACGTTTATTTTACCGGGATCGTTAGAGACAAGCAGGGAAGGAAGATGTCGAAATCGCTCGGTAACTCTCCCGAACCGTTGGACCTGATCAAACACTTCGGAGCCGATGCCGTGAGAATGGGCATGCTTCTTTGCTCTCCGGCAGGGAATGACCTGTTATATGATGAGTCGCTGATTGAACAGGGACGCAATTTCTGCAATAAAATCTGGAATGCTATGCGACTGGTCAAAGGTTGGGAAGTGGATGAAACCCTTCCGCAGCCGGGCCATGCGGCCATTTCGGTGAAATGGTTTGAAAGCGCCCTCAACAATGCGCTGCAGAACTTTACTTCCCTGTACGAAGATTACCGGTTATCGGAAGCCCTGATGGCCATTTACAAACTGATCTGGGATGATTTTTGTTCCTGGTATCTGGAGTTGGTCAAGCCGGGTTATCAGCAGCCTGTCGATAAAAAAACCATGGAGGCCACTCTTGGCTTTTTCACGCGACTCTTACAGGAGCTTCATCCTTTCATGCCCTTCATCACCGAAGAGATATGGCATCTGCTGAAGGAAAGAGATGCACATGAATCCATTATGATAACGCGTCTCGCTGCCCCGGTTGACTTCGATGAAAAAATTCTGAAGAAGTTCGAATACGCCGAAGAGGTGATCATCGCCATCCGGAACCTGAGGAAGGAACACAACATTTCGTTCCGCGATCCTATACGGCTGATGATCCGGAAAAATAATGACGAAACGTCCGATACCACGTTCGATGAAGTGGTCATGAAGTTGTGCGGCATCAGTGAGCTTACCTATGTGACAGAGAAGCAGGAGGGCGTGGCGACAGTGATTGTTCGCACTACTGATTTCTATGTGCCGCTGACGGGCAATGTCAATAAGGAAGAAGAGATCCGCAAGATCACCGAAGAGTTGGCTTATTATAACGGTTTCCTCGCTAAGGTGGAAAAACAACTCAGTAATGCGAATTTCGTGGACCATGCTCCGGCGAAGGTAGTGGAAGGAGAACGGAAGAAACAATCCGATGCACAAGCCCGTATCCGGGTACTGGAAGAGCAACTCCGGGAATTGAACAAATAATACCGGGCTGAAGGGAGTTACCGGAGAGCGGCTTCCTGTGAATACGCTCCGGAAATTTTTGCGGAGATGGATTCCGGAACAGACTCCCACAGCAGTTCTGCGATATCAATCACTCTTGTTTCCGTTTGATTGGCAAATGTCCTTTTGCAGAGGGGGCAAGAGGTCACCAGAGAATCAGGCCGGGAGGCCAGCAGCGATTCCAGGGCATTCCGCGTGATGGCTGCTTTCTCTTCGGAACTGGTGGTAAAGGTCCCCAGACTTCCGCCACAACATAAAGCATCTGCTTTTTCATTTTCGGTAGGAAGCAGGTCGGCAACTTTGCTGATCAGTTCTCTTGGCTCATGGTAGATGCCTGCTCCACGCCCCAGGTCACACGGATCATGATAAGTGACCCGGTTATGGACCGACTGAAGAGGAATACGGCCCTGTTTGACCAGCTCCAGCAGGAACTGTGAATGGTGAACGATACGCAGCGGGAGGTTGTATTCTTCTTTAAACATCTTGAAACAGATGGGGCAGGAAGTTACCAGCGTACGTGCTTTGGTGTTCAGGATTATTTCCTTGTTGTTCCGGATCAGTTCCGCTGCCTGATCCTTTTTCCCCGCCAACATCAAGGGCCTACCGCAGCAAATGGAGCCTTCGGCATCCATGAAGATGTAATTAATCCCCGCTATCGTCATGATATGGGTCATGGAACGGTGAATGGAGGGCGACAGATGAGTCATGCAACCGGCGAAATAAACCACATCGGCCTGACGGCTGATGCCATTCAACTTCGAGAGGTACGAATAATCGGAACGATGATTCCGGTATACGTCACGCCGTTTGAGAAGACGCAGGTCGTTGATGTGGATGCCAACCGGGCAGGATATCTCACACCGGCCGCAGACCATGCATTGAAGCGCCAGCTTCTCCATGACATGCTGATCGCGCACCGACCGTATGAAATAGACGGTTTGCATGTGGTTGATCCCCGCGGCAAAAGAGAGTTGACAGGCATCGATACATACGCCGCAACGGGGGCAGGAATAAACCTCCACGTCATTTACACTGGAATAGCTGGATTTGGGTTTGATTCCGAAGTGACGGAAGAAGATCAGCAGCACTTCTGTCGGAATGTGCATGTACCGCGAATAGGGGAGGGTGACGAAGAAGATGCCGAGGGATAATGAATAAGCCCACCAGAATCCATAAGCTATGTAAGGCGCCATGTAGGGGGCAAACATAACCAGCAGATTGCCAAAATGTTGAGTAAAAAATCCACCTCCACCGTAGTATCCTGCCGTGAAACCTTCCGCAAATAAACGACAGGGGAAGATAGCCCAGAGACAGTACAAGGCGACACGGTCGGTAAGTTGATGGTTGGTGGTTTTCTTCATCCCGAACCACTTGGAGTGTCTCCGCTTGAAAATGGCCAGGATGACGCCGCTGAGCAGGAACAGCAACAAAAAGTCCATCGTGAAACGGAAAAAGCCGGGCACCGTGAAAATCTCAAATGGGAGCACCCGGGTGTCATGAATAAAAAACTTCAGGAAGATGGGATAATAGGGCGGGTTGATATACCAGCCGGAATAAATTCTCGATTCCATGTTCCCTATCACGATCAGGAGGAACCATCCCAAGGCAAAGCTCATGTGCATGTACCCGAGAAGGGGATTTTTCCGGAACATTTTCCGGTGAATCAGACTCTCCATGAACACTTCTTTCAATGCCCCGAAAACCTTCACGGTACGAAGACTTCTCAGAAAACGGTATTTGTCTTCGGGCTTCAAAGCATGGATCCACCGGTAGAACCGGTTGAAGATGGCCACCAGTACGTAGATCAGACCGATCGAGAAGGGCAGTACAAAAAAGTTAAAGGTCATAATCCAAGTCTTTCAATCGCACTATGCAGGGAAAGGATCAGGTTTCTCAAATTCACTCCGCGGGGACAGACGACCTGGCATTTGCCGCAGAACATGCATTTCCTGATCTCGGTTTTCAGATTATGTATTTCTCCCCGTCTGAGGAACGTGTGTACCAGACGGATGTTAAAATCGGTGAAGTTCCCGGCAGAACAGGTGGCGGTACAACTTCCGCAGGCGACACATTGATTGGCCGTCGGCTCATAATATTTCAGGTAATCGAGTACACGGCGCTCATTCCGGTCGTAATCGATCTGACGGTCATGCAAAGGGGTATAGCCGAAGTTTTTCACACAGTTAATGTTGAGAATTCAGATAAGCAGAAATTTGTACGGCCGCCGCTTGTCCGTCAGCGATGGAGTTGACGATGCAGGCAGGGCCTTTCACGGCGCCGGCGAGAAAAACGCCTTCGGTCGCGGTGTTGTTGGCCTTGATATGTTCATCGGAAGGAAGGATAAACCGGTCATCTCCGGTCGAAAGCCCAAGCATCTCAACCAGTTTGTTGGTTTCGGGCGGCGCTACCATCCCGACCAGCAGGACGACCAGATCAACGGTGATTTTCAAAGGTCTGGCAGTCAGTGTGTCTTCAACTTTCACGACAATAGAGCCATCGGTGTTTTCAGCGCATTCAGATACTCTGCCGCGGATGAAATTGATCCCCCAATCGCGTTGTGCTTCGAAATACATCTCTTCAAAATGACGATCGAACATCCGGAGATCCATATAGAAATTGAAGATCTCGGCATCGGGGAACATCTCTTTGGTCTCAATGGCCTGCTTGACGCCTGTTACGCAGCATGCTTTGGAGCAATACATGTTTCCGGATTTCTCATCGCGCGAGCCGACACAGTGGATGAAAGCGACGCGGCGCGGAGGTCTGTCATGGAACATCGGTTTGATGCCCAGGCGGAACATCTCTTCCAGCTCCGCTGACGTCATCACATGATCGTATATGCCGTATCCGTATTCTTCTTTTTTGAATGCATCGAACAGCTGATATCCGGTAGCCAGCAGGATGGCATCACCATGCAACTCATGCTGATTGTCCAACGTCACTGTGAAAGTGCCGTTTCTCCGGATAGCTGTCACCGAGGAGTGCAGAAGGACTTCGACATCCTTCATTTTTCCTTCCAGAAAAGAGATCACTTCCTGGCTTTCTCTCCTGTCGGGGAAAAGACGGTCCCATTGCCGGACATGACCTCCGGTTTGGTTTTCTTTCTCGATGAGGCAGACGCTGAAGCCCATTTCTGTCAGTGCTGAAGCCGCCGACATACCGGCCACGCCGCCTCCGATGATAATCACCTGTTTTGCCATATTAGTAAAACTTTAGTACTGACGGGGCTTCCGGTTTTCCCAGGTATTCCCCCCCCTTGCCCAGGAATTTGGCTTCCGGATCATACGGGATCCCGATCTTGTCGAGAAGAGGTTCAACGGGCACCTGATGAACCTGTAATCCCAGGTCCCAGGGATTATAACCTAAAACCATTCCTGCCAGTTCTTCGTAAGTCAGCACGGGAATACCCTGTCCGTTCTCTCCGTATGTGACGCCTTCCATTTCTCCGAGAGCGTATTGCCAACGGTCGAGGAACATCGGACAACCGGGACAGTTGGTCAGGATAAAATCGGGTTTATACGGAGCCATGGATTCGAATTTTTTCCGTGAGCATGAAATGGAATAACCCCGGTTGGCCTGCACCAGGTACTGCCGGAACCCGAACCCGCAACAATGCCGGCGCTCGGGATAATCGATCACTTCGCCACCCCAGTCTTCGATCATACCGACGAGCACATGGGGATATTCTGCTCCTCCTACGCCTTTGGAGGGGAACATCTTGGAGTAGTGGCATCCGATATGTTCTACTCCCCGTAACGGTTTCCCGGTATAACGGTTCACCAGCCGGAATGTTCCTTTTTCCCCGATCTCTCTCCGGAATTTATAGATGACATCGCTGGCGTGGGATACATTTTTCGGGATAGTGAATTCCTGGCCGGTAGCTTGCCGCAGAAAGTTGCGTACTTTCTCCAGGACTTCCGGGAAATGGTGCCACGTCTCGAGCACTTCATTGTACAGGCCGAAAGAGGTGATGCACGAAGTGACCAGGTTCTCGTACCCCGATGAGGTCATCAGGGCAAACTGACGGGCGATGATAGTCATGCTGGTCTCAAAAGGAACTACATCACTGTGGTAGCCGATACCGGAACAGGTCGTATGGGAGGCGTTCTCGTATACATCTTTCCCGAGTTCGCCTTTCATGATCTGAAGAAATGCCTTTTCCGAAGCGGGAAAGAAATTCTGACGAACGCAGCTTCTGACATAAAAATAACGGTCATCGGGAATCTCTTTCTGGTATTCCTGCCATAGCCGTTTTTTACCTTCGATCTTCATTCCCCTTCCGTGTGTTTTTTACTGTTGGTAGTATAGATGTGCCTGAAGTATTCATTGGTCATCGTATCATCGAATTCCATCCCCATCTCTTCCGCTTTGCGTCTACTGAGTTCTTCAATTTTTTGGAAACGTGCGGTGCCTCCGGTGACATCAAAGATCTTTTTCAACTCTTCCAGATCTTCGTCCGGTACCTTCCGGAGAACTCCCGGTCCGGTTTTCTTATAATTGGCGCCCAGCCGGTCCATAACCGGTTCCAGGTGATCGTGTTCCCATTCCCAGATCGGTCCCTGTTCGGGATGATTTTCCGGAAGGATATTCGCCGGGAACAGGCAATAGCCGTATTGAAGGATCCAATCGCCGACGGTACGTTTCAGCGCCAGTTGTTGCCGTCCTTTTTCTGATTCGATGAAATAACCGAGATCCTGGGAAGCAGTGCGGAGAACGGTGATCAGCAAGCCGGGAGCGTTACCGCGGGGGCACCGGGTTACACATGACATGCATTCACCACAATACCAGATCGTATCACTCTTCAGCAGGGCTTCAATCCGGTTGTCGTCCCGTGTCTGCAACGTCTCTGCGATCTGGCGAGGCTGATAGTTATAAAATTCAGCTGCCGGACAAATAGCCGTGCAGGTGCCACAGTTCAGACAGGCTTTCAGGCCTTCGACAAACCGTACATCTTTGGTCAATCTATCATATAAAAGCCCCATTGGACAAAAGTAATGATTGTTGCGAACAATGACAAAAAGCAGGAAAAGGGAGGTGATTATTTATCGGTGAACACATAATCGAGCAGGTTGGCTCCCATCTGCAATGCTTTCAGCCTGGTAGGTTCAGAGTCTTTATGAACGGCCTGGTCTTCCCATCCGTCGCCCAGGTCACATTCGTACGTGTAAAAACAAACCAATCGCCCGTTCCAGAACAGACCAAATCCCTGCGCCGGCTTTTTATCGTGCTCATGAATTTTCGGGAGACCATTGGGGAACTGATATTTCTGATGATAAACAGGATGGTCGAATGGGAGTTCCACGAAATCGAGTTCCGGAAATACCTTTTTCATCTGGGGCCGGATGTACTGATTCAACCCATAGTTGTCGTCGATATGCAAAAAGCCGCCAGCCATCAGATATTGACGGAGATTCTGCGCTTCCTGATCGCTGAAAACCACGTTGCCGTGGCCGGTCATGTGGACAAAGGGATAATTCATGATCTCGGGATTCCCCACATCCACGGTGGCAATATCCTCGCTGATATTGGTTCCCAGGTTGGTGTTAGCGAACCTGACCAGGTTTGGCAAAGAGGTCGGATTGGCATACCAGTCGCCTCCGCCGGAATATTTCAGTAATGCGATCTGAAAGGAGGACTGTGCGAACAAACCGCCTCCCGGAAGAACAATCAATAGAATAAGTAACCGTAAGTATCTCATAGAAAATCTTTCAATGTTCACATGATTTGACTGATCACGCAAGCAACTACGCCGGCTGTTTCTGTTCTGAGTCTGTTGTCTCCCAGACTTACCGGGACAAAGCCATTCCTGATGGCCGTTTGCACTTCCGTGGCCGAAAAATCACCTTCCGGACCAATGAGAATGAGCCGGTCGGAATCCGGAGCGACCAGGTTCTTTAACTGCTGCCCGGTGTCTGTCTCACACCAGGCGATAAACTTCTGACCTGTTCTTGGCTGCCCGATGAAATCATCGAATTCTAAAGGCGCATTCAACAGGGGTAGCCAGCTTTTCAACGATTGTTTCATGGCCGAGATCATGACTTTCTCCAGCCGGGCTAACTTTAACGTGTTCCTTTCAGAATGAGCACAGAAGAGTGGCGTTATTTCATCTATTCCGATTTCCGTGACTTTCTCCAGGAACCATTCCAGCCGCTCCATGTTTTTAGTGGGAGCAATGGCGATGTGAAGACGATACGGGCTGCGGGCAGGGGTGAAGGAAGTCGACATGACTTCTACTGAACACCTCTTGGGATGATCATCGGTGATCCGGCATTCGTGCATATTCCCCCGACCGTCAGTGATGTGAATGGTATCCCCGACTTTGAGCCGGAGAACACGGATGCAGTGCTTGGATTCCTCCTCGGTGAGCGAGTATAAAGATCCTGAAATATCCGGGCAATAGAATAAATGCATGTTGTTTAAAACAGATTACAAATATACCGAAAAAGGGAGAGTATCAACCCTGGTATAAATGCTGTACATAGTAATCATGCACATAAGTGACGAAGAAGATGAGGGCGGCTGCCAGCACAAGGGTGCAGCTCAGGTACATTCCTGCCAGCCCGATCAGTTCGGAAAGGAACCCCAGGAACAAGGACCCCATCCCGATACCCAGGTCGAAAGCGGTGGTAATGGTGGCATTGGCGGCTCCCCGTCGTTCTATGCCCACGACGTTGTTCACCATGGTCTGCACGGAAGGCATCAGAATCCCGCTTCCCATCCCGATCAGGAAGGCGGAAAGAAGGAAGCACCCGGTATTATGGAGCAGCGAGAGCACCAGAAATCCCAGAATGGTAACGACAAAACCGGTGATCATCAGCCGGTAAGGACCGCTGCGGTCGAAGATCCTCCCTGCAAAAAGCCGTGAAAGAAATATTCCTCCGGCAATAATCAAAAAGAAAGGCCCGGAAGCATTGAATTGATGCTCTTTATCGAACAAGGTGATGTAAGAAATCACTCCCCCGTAAGTAATGCCGAACAGGATATGGGTGAGTGCCATGGGGAGGGAACTTTTTTCAATGAAATTTTTCCAGCTGAAATGTTGCTTTTTGGCCGGCCGGGGCATGGGAGGGTATTTTACAAACGACGCCAGTATCAGTCCGAAGAGGGCAAAGCATGATGCCGAATAGAACATCGGGCGGAACCCAAAACGGTGAAGGATGGTTATCGCGATGACCGGACCGAGTGCCATGGAAATGGTGAACGACATGCCATAATAGCCGATCCCCCTTCCTCTTTTCGTTGAAGGGATAATGTCCACCACCGTCGTAGATCCCGTGGTAGTAGTGATTCCCCAGGTAAAACCATGAAAGAAGCGAAGGGCAAACAGCGCAGCAAACGTAAGCATGAACGGGTAGACTGACAGCATCAGGGAAAATATGAGAAAGGATATCAGGTAGATCCACTTCCGGCCGATGGCATCAATGGCATATCCCGTGAAGGGCCGGATGATCAGGGCGGAAATGGTATAGGCCGCCAGGATATATCCTACATCGTGTTTCTGAGCTCCCAGAACGTCGATGACATAAACGGGGAGGGTTGGCATCAGGAAATAAAAGCCAATGGTCATAAACAAATTCCCCGCTGCAAGCAGGATGTAGTTTCTCGTCCAGAGTTTCTCGTTCATAACTGATCAACATCAGAAACACAATACCTCTTCAGGCTATCTCTTCAGCACCAGCTTGGCCGATGCAACAGATCCGGAGGATTCGGTCTGCAGGAAATACACACCATCGGGGAAACCGCGAAGGTCAATCTCCCAGGTCCGACCCTTGGGGGTTTGTCCTTTTACTACCGGGATGCCCAGTTCGTTGAAAACCGTATAATGTTGAATAACGTCTGTTGTGCCCGTGACGGTGAAAATACCTGACGAGGGATTTGGACAGACGCTAATCCGGTCGCAGGGTAATTCAGGAATGGCATCGCAGATTACGAACGACAGGACAATGGTGTCATTCCCGGTACAACCCTGTTCGTTGGTGACTTGAACGGAGTATGTCAGAATGCCGGTCCCGTTGGTAATGGCGTAGATCGTTTGAGTCGTTTCACCTGTTGACCACAGATAACTGCTGCCCGGATTCCCGGCATCCAGCAGGAAGGAATTTGGTAAACATACCAGGGTATCGCTGCCAAGAAAAACAACGGGACTATCCGTAACCGTAATAAAGGCTGGTTTGATGATGGTGTCGGTGGAAATTCCGTCGCTGACGATGAGCGTTACTTCATAACTGCCTGCAACATCGTACCGGATACCGGCAGGGTTTTGTACAGATGAGGAACCGGGGGTGCCACCCGGGAAAGACCAGGCCCATGAGATGGGATTACCGGTGGTCTGATCGGTAAAGTCCACACTTTCGCCGGTGCAGATAACGGAATCACTGGCAGTGAAACCGGCGACCAGCATGGGATTCAGTATCTCGATAGCATCAAGGTCAAACCCGGCATCAGCCTGACTGATAGAACCGTCGCCATCGTCGATCAGCTTGAGATATCTTGTTTTAGAACAAGAATTGACATTCAGGTCAAACGATTTGGTTCCTGTCGCGGCGCCCAGGCTGATCCAGGGACCGTCCATGGTAGCTCCGGTATAAACGGTATATCCTTCAGGGGTACCGCCACTTTCCCAGATTCGGAAGTCATCACCTTCGTGATTGAAAATGGTATCGCCCATATCGATGATCACCCATCCGGATTTGCCCAGTGAATAGGTGGCGCTGTCGGGACTTCCCAAAACTCCGGGGGTATAACTTTCATCAGGATAAGTGCCGGATCCCGGATAATAAGGAATCTCGGAAGAAACAACGCGGTAAGCATATTTAGCGCCTCCTGGAACCAGTTGGAAATTGGTCACTACACTCCCGGTTGATGGGACCGTTATACCGGATATGGTTTTTGTCCGATATCCGTTCGCCGTCACTTTAATAGAATGATTGCCGGGCAGGAGGTACTTGTGATAGTCGCCAACTTGCGGATCTGTGTATACCGGGAAAAAACCATCTACCCAAACCGTTGCCATGACAGGAGCGCCGGTGATGGAATCTGTCACCAATCCTTCCACGCCGTCTCCGGCTCGTTGGATCATCTCGGTCACCGCGGGTTTGTTGTATCCGTAATAGGTGGCGATCATGCTGGCAGAAGGTTGTTTCTGGTTGGTGATCTCAATAGACCAGCCTGCCTGGCCAATGGAACCGTAGATGTTGTCCTTGGTGCTGCCGAAGATCTGGTACATGACATTATAACCCTGTCCGTATGGCAGGGAGGGATACCCGGAAGTAGAAGAATATAACCCTGCCAGGTTGTTGATGTGGGCATAATCGGCAGGGGCATTGGTTTTATAACTCCACGGGAAAGAGATGATCTCCGTTCCGCCATGATAACAGGTAAAGACAACCGGATTATGGGCTAACTGGAGATCTCTGACGATCTTTGATTCCGGTTGAGAGAAAGCGGAAGGACTGTTCCCTTCACCTCCCCACATGTAACCGCAGTCACGGTTGATATCGACTCCGTTCTCGTTGTATCTCGAAACATTGACATACCCATCGGGATTGACGTGATAAAAAAGCCAGATCTCGCGTGTGTTGACCATGTCGGTGATTTCGGGATCGGTGCCATATCCTTTACAGAGATCCCGCGCATAACGGATGACTACTTCGGGCCCCATGAGTTCATCGCCGTGGATTCCTCCTTCAAAGAGGATCTCCGGCTCGTTCTCGTTGGTGGTTACATTGTCGCTGATCTTCAGCGTGGCAATCTGCCGGCCCCCTGCACTGGAGCCCAAAAGCACTTTTTGACAAATAGCAGGATATGCGGTGGCAAGACTGTCAGCCAATGCATTGATGGTGGTGTAATTGTAATAACCTCTGATATCATCGCTGTTGAGAACGTCCCGGCTGTGTTGGTTCAGATCGGGGATCGTAATCCGATAGTCCAACCCGGCGTTTTTAATCTTTTCCGTTTCTGATGGCGTCACATAGACCCGCAAAACAGTTCCGTCGGGTGAAGCCAAATCCGCATTGAGTTTCAGGGATTGAAAAGAAATCTTATCCTGTGCATTGCGGATGAAGACATTGGCTTCCATTTCGCCCGGTCTCCAGCCATATTGTGCTTGAATAGTCAGTATCGGAAGGAAAAAGATTAATAGCAATCCGAAACGTTTCATGATGATTTCAGAATAAAAAATGATGATTAATGAAGAACAATTTTTTCCAGCAAAGCAGATTGTGAGGTAATGACTTTAATAAAGTAAAGTCCGTGTCCGAACCCATTGAGGTTGAGCACTGCATTCCTCCGGTTTCCGCTGCCATTCAGGTCACCGGACATGAGCAGTTGCCCTTGTACATTGAATAGCTGCCAGGTGGCATTCTCATCAGCATGACGCAGCACCACATTTACCAGGCCTGTTGTGGGATTCGGAAAAACATTCAGATCGCACGGATGTCCCTGGAGATCGTTATTTCCAACCACGCCGGTCACTTCAACATCATCCAGGAACAGGTTATTGCCCCGGCGGTTGTAAGATTCGAACATGACCTTAATACCGTTTTGATCAAGCCAGGGTTCAAGATCTACTGAGTAGCAGGGAACTCCATAGGAGCCACCGCACCAGTCGGAAGCTCCTTCCGGGTAAAATTCTTCCATCATGTTTTCATGGGTCACAAAGGTGTTGGGAGTGCCGTCGGGACCCAGGCTCAGCACGCGCGTCCAGGTGTTACCACAGTCTCCGGAGATAGAAACGATCAACGAATCTTTGATGGAACTCCGCTGTGCATAGGCATGACGGAATGTCAGTAAAGCGGAAGAGCAACCGGTAAGATCAATGGCCGGGCTTATCAGCTGGTCGCGCCGGGTCACTGTCGCATAGTCGAAGAAGTTCATCCAGACAGCTTTGTTCCCGCTGACTTCGGAGGGTGCGGTGATGGTATCCCAGGTGGTGGAATAGTCGGGATTGACGACCGTCCAGCCACGTTTACCCAATCCTTGTTCAAAGTCTTCGGTGAAAGGTAAGGTCGAACCACCGTTCACAATATAATCCTCTTTAACCAGGTAATTGGGACCAACCGGGTTTGTCACGGTCAGTTTCACATCATATGGTCCCGACTGGTTAAAGGATACCAGAGGGTTTTGGCTGTGTTCATTGGTGCCGCCGAGATAGGTGACGGTGTTGGGAGTGAATTCCCACGCCCAGGAGGAGGGACAGTTTGCAGACAGATCCGTGAACTGCGTGCTGTCGCCGAGGCACAGGATCTGTTTGTTGCTGGTGAAATTCACTTCCGGTAGCAAGGTCGGGCTGACCATGATATAGTTTGTTTTGGTGATGGAATCGCTTCCGTTTTCGTTATAACAAACCATCTTGACCATGAAAACGCCCGGGTTGCTGTAAAGGATGTTCTGCGGATTTTTTTCTGTGGAGGTACCGGGTGTCGCTCCTTCAAATGTCCATCTCCAGAATGTGGGAACGCCGGTGGAGAGGTCGGTGAAATTGGCAGAACAACCGATGGGCATCGTGTCTTTATCGACCGTGAACGCGGCATCGGGCATGGAGTGATATAAGTCGGAGGCCCATAAGCCGCGGCCATAGGTGCTGGCGCAAAGCGCATCCATCGAAACAGAATCATTATCGTAATACACTTCTAATTCCGTGATGCGGGCTGAATAGGGAAGACCCTGACTGAATGAGATCCAATTACCGGTGGTCTGATCCTTGTAATAAACACCCGATTCTGACCCGACATACAATCCTTCTAAGGCATTTTTATAATAAATGATAGCATTCATCGAGACATCCGGAAGGTTGCCGGTCAGGCTGGTCCATGTCAATCCCCTGTCAGAAGATTTAAATACGTTGTGGCCGGAAGTGATGTACAAGGTATTGGGATCTGTCGGATGAGTAGTGATGTCAGTGATGAGATCACCGGTCGGCTTATTATTGGTGAGATCGACCCAGCTTGGGTTGGCATCCAGACAGTTATCGCTCCGGAAAAACTTGTTATCATTCCGGGAAGCATAGAGAATATTGGCATCAGCATCGGATTGTTCAAGATCGCACATTTCCGAGGAGTTGCTGTTTCCCAGACCGTCGGAGATCTTTTGCCAGGTGATCGAAGTAGAGAGAACATCCCAGCATCTCCAAATATTTTTGTATCCGACAAACATGCACTTGGAGTTGGTTTTGCTCAGGATGAACGGGGTGACCCAGGCACCGCTTTCCGTAATTCCGTAGACGCCTTCACCGGCAATTTGTTTCTCGGAGTTGTTGTTTTTCTTCCGGTAGATGCTTCCATAATAAAGCGTATAGTACGAATAGGCGTCGTTGGAATAATCAATGGCGCATTCCATCCCGTCGCCGCCCCCTGTCGCCAGCCAGCCGGTGGGAGTGAGGGTATAGGTTCCGTTATCCTGGAAACCGTTGATGGTTTTATTACGAGTAGTCTGGCTGGTACCCAGTTTGTAGATCTGACCAATGGTCATGCCGACGGTATGGTCAGTCCAGGTTGTTCCGCCATCAGCGGTAGAATAAATACCGCCATCATTACCGGTATAGAGTTTTCCGTTGACAGGTGAGAAGACAAGACGGTGAATGTCGGCATGCACAGCCTGCACGCTGCATCCGCCATACCAATGAGCGGTGATTGTCCAGGAGGCTCCGCCGTTGATGGATTTCCAGATATCCACTCCGCCTACGAACACGGTCTCGGCGTTGGTGGGATCAGCAGCGATGGAGAGGTCATACCAGCCTTGTCCGCCCGAGTCGGCTCCGTCACAACTCCATCCCAGGATGTTGGGAGTGGTGGATCTCGCGGTGAAATCGGTGCCGGAGTTGGTCGACCGGTACAATCCTTTAAACCCGCTTGAGTTATCAGACTGAAGGAAATAAACATAATTGGGGTCTGCAGCGGAAACGGCAATAGCTCCCCGTTGCCCCGAAGTCAGTCCGGAAGTGATCTTGGTGAAGGAAGTACCGTTATTGGTCGATTTATAAAAATCGGCTCCTGCAGCGGCATACACCGTATTCGGATCGCTTGGCTTAAAGACGATATCCTTGAAATCGCCCGACTGTGTCTGGGCCCAGGTGGATCCACCGTCTGTCGACCGGTATACTCCGCCGCTGGTGGCAGCCAGGATAATCTGGGCGTTGGTGGGATGCTGGATCATTCGTCCCACTGTGCGGTTACCCATGCCGGTGTTGGATGGACTCCAGCTGGAGCCGCCATTGACGCTGACAAAAACACCCAGTCCGGGGGCATCGCCGGCATCACGGTCTCCCGTCCCGATCAGGATCCGGTTGGGATTGGAATAATCCACCACGATGGAGGATACTCCCAGCGTGGGCAGGGTATCGGTATTGGAAACCCAGGACAAGCCTCCGTCAGTGGATTGCCACATGCCTCCCGAAGGGGCTCCTACAAAGATTTTATTCGGGTCGCTGGGATGGAAGGCAACGTCGTTGATACGGCCCAATCCCTCATAACCGGCAGGACCCGGCAAAGGGATGGTCGATGGACCCAGGTTCGTCCATGATCCGTTGGAGGAACGGTTGTTCTTGTTAAACCTGGTTATTTCTTCGTAGGTTTTGGTTTCTGAAGGTATCGATCCGTCGGGATTGATATGTAAACGCGTCATGTATTCCCAACGCTTGAACACTTTCCATCCGCATCCTCTGGTGATGGGTCGTCCTTCCCAGTATTTTTCAAAGGCACGCTGGGTCTGGAAAAAATTCATGTCGGGATCCCGCATCATCTGAATCCAGTAAGGGAAATGTGCGGTATCAGCTAATACACTGTTTTCGGTCTGGGCATTTCCGCAGATCGAAAAAACTGACAGTACGAAGAAGGTCAGGAAGAATTTTCTCATAAAATCGGGAGGTGTTAGTGATTTTTAACACCGTAAAAATACTGAAAATTCTAATACGGTCTTCTCCCGGTAGTTGCCCGTCGTTAGGGATTACCAGCTTCCGCCGGCGCCACCGCCGCCGAAACTGCCGCCGCCGAAGCCTCCGAAACCTCCGCCACCGCCGCTGCCGCCAAATCCACCTCCCGAGGTGAAATTGTTCCATGACCCGCTGTGGGTATGATGTCCCATGCTCCCCAACAGCCAGAAGGCGGCCCAGAAGGGGATGCTTTTACCGATGGAATAAGAACGGGCCCTTGAAACACGAATCAGCAAGAATACGGCTGCCAGGATGATTAAGGGGATCAGCAACCCAAAGGGACTCGATTGCTTCCCTTTTGCATATTGGTCGGCCGTGAATTCACCTTTGACCAACGATATAATAGTACTCACCCCTGCGTTGATCCCGCCGGAATAATCATCTACCTGGAAACGGGGGATCATCTCGTTGTCCACAATCCTCTTGCAGATAGCATCAGGAAGGACTCCTTCCAGCCCGTACCCGGTGGCGATGAACGATTCTCCTTTCTCCGAAGCAGTCTTGGGCTTCACCATGATCACTACCCCGTTGTTTTTCCCTTTCTGCCCGACACCCCATTTTTCTGCCAGACGGTACGTAAAATCCATCTTCTCATAGCCATTCAACGATGGTACGATCACCACGGCGATTTGGGTGGAGGTTGAATCGTTAAAAGCTACCAGCCTGCTCTCCAGAGATTCCCTGTCGCTGGAGCTGAGTATCCCGGCCAGGTCGTTTACCAGTCGGGGAGGATTGGGCCTGTCTGGAATGTCCTGCGCAATAGCTTGACCAATGCCCGTCATCAGCAGCATGATCAGGGATAATACTTTCAATGTTTTTTTGAACACGGTGGTGATTTTTAATAAGTTGTACGAATCGATCTGATGATCAGTGACCAAAAGAAATTTCGTCTGAAAGCTCGTTCACATCTTCCTCCTTATAAGGAAAATATTTCTTCAGTTGCAGGCCGGTCAACCTGATGGCTTCTGTCAGCCCTTCGGTGAACCTGTCTTCCCGAAAATGGGTCAACATGGTTTCTTTGATGCCGTCCCAGAAACCTTCACCGACTTGCTGGTTGATGCCAATATCGCCAATAACGGCGAAACGGCGGTTTTTGATCGCCAGGTATATCAACACTCCGTTCCGTTGCTCTGTCTCATGCATTTTTAACTGCTTGAAAAGATAGGCTGCGCGATCCAGTGTGTCGCCGGAGACGGTATTTTCAATATGGACGCGGATCTCTCCCGAGGTGTCGAGCTCCGCATCCATAATGGCTAACCGGATATCTTCCTGTTGCTCCTGCGTAAAAAAGGTCCTTGCTGATAGTGATGTCATGACCGAAAAATTTCAATTATCAAAACTGCACTTGTGGCGCTTTTTCAGCCCCTGCTGTTGCCGTGAAGTAAGCTTTTTCACCAAATCCGAAGATGCCTGCGAAGATATTACTGGGGAAACTGCGGCGATAGGTGTTGTAGGCCTTGGCCACTTCGTTGAATTTCATCCGCTCAACAGCAATCCGGTTTTCGGTGCCTTCAAGCTGGGCTTGCAGTTCCGAGAAATTTTGCGTGGCTTTCAACTGAGGATAGGCCTCTACCGTAACCATCAGACGACTCAAGGCAGATCCGAGATTATCCTGGGCTGCCTGGAATTTCTGAAGGGAAACTTCATCCAGGTTTTTCGGGTTGATTTGTACACTGGTGGCTTTGGCACGCGCCTCAATGACATCCGTCAGGGTCTGCTTTTCAAAATTGGCAACCCCTTTGACCGTGTTCACCAGGTTCGGGATCAGGTCGGAACGACGCTGATACACATTTTCCACGTTAGCCCATTGCTGGCTAACAGTTTCTTCATTGGATACCAGTTTGTTATACGTTCCTTTTCCCCATGAGAAAAGAATAATGACTACAAGAGCCACTATGATCACCGTGATCCAGCCTTTACTTATTTTCATATCGTTTGAGGTTTAATAATGTTGCTAAATTAAGATTTATCCGATCATTTGTGTTGACCTTGTGACAAACTCGGCCAAGTCTTTGCCTTTCAGCATGTTCTGTGCAAGTAGCGCCAGGTCGAATAACTGTTTGACGGTCGATGCCTGCTTCCCTCCATCGGGTTCGAGCAACAGTTTCCCGATCAATGGATGGTTTGAATTAACGACGAGGTTGAACGTCTCGGGCATCTCTCCGAAGTAGGACATCCCGCCTCCCAGTGACGACATGTCTTTCATCCTCCGCATGAATTCGTTCTGGGTAATCATAAACGGGGCTTCGGTTTCACTCATGCTTTCGAAGGTGATCATGAATTTTTTGGAATCAATCTGCTTTTCCATGATCTCTTTCATCGCTTTTTGCTGATCTTCGTTGAGCTTGGATGGTTGAGCATCTTCCTTCCGGATCAGGTTGTCGATGGTATTCGAATCGACTCTGGCAAACCGCGTCTTTTCGAGTTTTTGTTCCAGCGTATTGATGAAATGCGGATCAATCACACTGTCCATCAGCAACACATCATATCCGCGTTCTTTCACGGCATTGATGAAGCTGAACTGCTCCTGCGCATCCGTTGCATACAGGTAGATGTTGTTGCCATCCTTGTCAGTCTGCGCCGGAATGACTTTTTGGGCATATTCATCCAACGTGAAATACTTGCCATCGGTATTTTTCAGCAGCAGGAATTTCTTGGCACGATCGAAAAAGTTCATTTCGGAGATGATTCCGTACTCGATGAAGACCTTGATGTCGTCCCATTTCGTCTCCAGGTTCTCGCGTTCCTTATTAAACAGCTCCTCCAGTTTATCGGCGACTTTCTTGGTGATATGATTTGATATTTTCTTCACGTTCGGATCTGTCTGCAGATACGATCTGGAAACGTTCAACGGGATATCGGGCGAGTCCAACACGCCATGAAGCAATGTCAGGAATTCCGGTACGATTCCTTCCACTTCATCAGTGACGAAAACCTGGTTACAGTATAACTGGATCTTGTTTTTCTGTACTTCAATGGTCTTTTTTACCTTCGGAAAATAAAGGATTCCGGTGAGGTTGAACGGGTAATCCACATTGAGGTGAATCTGGAATAAGGGTTCCTCGAAAGAATATGGATAAAGCTCCCGGTAGAAGGCGGTGTAATCTTCGGTCTTCAGCCCGGCAGGTTTTTGTTTCCACAGGGGATTGGTATTATTGATGATCCTGGGTTTTTCAACTTCTTTGGTTTTATCGTGACCATGTTCGTCTTTTTCTCCTTCTATCTTTTCCCAGGTCTTTTCATTGCCGAAGCGGACAGGGACAGGCAGGAACTTGCAATATTTATTCAGGATCTCCAGGATTCGCGGTTCTTCCAGGTACTCTTCGGCATCGGATGAAAGATGAAGGATGATCTCGGTGCCCCGCTCAGTTTTTTCCAGCGGCTCCATGGTATACTCGGGACTTCCGTCGCATACCCAGAGGACTCCTTCCGTATCGCCTTCTGTCTGCCATGTCTTGGTCTTGATTTCTACTTTGTCAGAAACCATGAAACTGCTGTAGAAACCCAGTCCGAAGTGACCAATGATCGCGTTCATCTCAGCTTCCGATTTGCTCTTGAATTGATTGATGAACTCTTCGGCTCCGGAAAAGGCGATCTGGTTGATGTACCGGTCCACTTCCTCTATGGTCATGCCGATACCTTTATCTATAACGGTGATGGTTTTATTCTCTTTATCCAACCTGACCTCAATGGTCAGATCTGACAGATCGGCGGTAAATTTGCCCATGGAAGCCAGGGTCTTCAGTTTTTGTGTCGCATCCACTGCATTCGAGACAAGTTCGCGAAGGAAGATCTCGTGTTCTGAGTAGAGGAATTTCTTGATGATCGGAAAGATGTTCTCGGTCTTGACGTTGATATTTCCTTTCTGCATAGTTTATCTTTTTATCAGATGACTTCACAAAGAGAGTGCCATTCGGTGTCATCATGACATTTTGACGGAAGATGACATGGTTTTTTTTCTTTGGAATCATTTTGACAATGGGGAATTTCATAACTTTACACTGAAAATTGACAGACTTTAACGCTAAAATTTTTTAATATGAATCAGATTGATTGGAAAAATCTGCCGTTCGGTTATTTCAAAACCGATTTTAATGTCAGATCCTACTACCGAGATGGTAAGTGGGAAGAACCAAAAGCTACCGACTCCGAATACATCAATATGCACATGGCTGCTACCTGTCTCCATTACGGACAGGAAGCTTTTGAAGGGATGAAGGCTTTTACCGGCAAGGACGGGAAAGTCAGAATATTCCGCCTCGATGAAAACTGGAAGAGAATCAACTACTCTGCCAGAGGAATCATGATGCCTGAGATCCCCTTCGAAATGTTCAAAAAGGCCATCCTGGATGTGGTCAGATTAAACATCAAGTATGTGCCTCCTTTCGGGACCGGCGCTTCGTTGTACATCCGTCCGTTGCTGATTGGTACCGGTCCGCAGGTGGGAGTAAAACCCGCCAATGAGTACCTGTTCCTTGTCTTCGTCGGACCGGTAGGACCGTACTTTAAAGAAGGCTTTAACCCGGTGAAGATGCAGATCGTCCGTGATTACGACCGCGCTGCTCCGCTGGGAACCGGAAGGTATAAAGTAGGTGGCAACTACGCTGCCAGCCTCCTTTCAGGCGAACGCGCTCACCACGAAGGTTTCGCTGCCGCTATTTTCCTGGATGCCCGTGAGAAAAAATACATCGATGAAGCAGGCCCTGCCAACTTCTTTGCTATCAAAGGCAATACCTATGTCACTCCCGATTCGACATCTATCCTGAGGTCTATCACGAACCTGTCACTCAAAACGTTGGCCGAAGAAGCCGGCATGAAAGTGGAAGCTCGCCATATCCCCGTGGAAGAACTGGCCGAATTTGAGGAAGCAGGCGCTTGCGGCACCGCTGCCGTGATCTCGCCCATCTCCGAAATTCATGACAGGGATACCGGGAAGGTTTATAAATACTGCAAAGACGGCCAGGCCGGTGAAAAATGCACCATGCTGTATCATCGCCTGAAAGCTATCCAGCAGGGCGAAGTTCCCGATCCTTACGGATGGATCACTTTTGTGGAATAAAAATTAAAATTTCCAGATAGAGTGCAGCAGGAGTTTCATTTCCTGCTGCATTTTTTTTGCCTCGTCGCCGGCACGTTCCGCGAAGTCGGGACCGGAAGAAGCATAGATGATGCCGCGGGAAGAGTTGACCAGTATTCCGCAATCCTCATTCATGCCGTAATGAGCCACCTTCTGGAGGTCGCCTCCCTGCGCTCCCACACCGGGGACCAACAGGAAATGGTCCGGGACAAGCCGGCGGATCTCACCCAACATCTCCGGCCGGGTGGCGCCGACCACATACATCATGTTGGTGGAATCGCCCCACTGTAACGACTTGATCAACACCTCTTCGAAAAATTTGGAGTCGGTATCTTTCGAGGTCAAAAACTGAAAATCATCAGCGCCCTTATTGGAGGTCAGGGTAAGCAGGATCACCCATTTATCCGGAAACTCGAGGAAGGGGGTCACGGAATCTTCTCCCATGTAAGGCGCCACCGTGATTGCATCGAAATCGAGACCCGACATCCGTGGATCAAAAACCGCCTTCGCATATTGCTTCGAGGTGTTTCCGATATCGCCTCTCTTGGCGTCGGCAATGGTGAAAACGTCAAACCGGTTCAAATACTGGATCGTCTTCGTCAAACTCTGCCATCCTTTGACTCCATAACATTCGTAGAAGGCGAAATTGGGCTTGTACGCCACAGCATACTCTTGCGTGGCATCAATAATCGCCTTATTGAATTCGAAAATGGGGTCCTCTTTGTCGCGGAGATGAGCGGGTATCTTGGAGATATCAGTATCGAGTCCGATGCACAGGAATGATTTCTTCCTGTCGATAAGAGCAATTAAATCCTGACGTTTCATGATTGGTGGTATTAACTGACGGCTTCTTTTAACCTTTCGGCGTTCTCAGCCAGCTGCAGGGCATCGATAAGAGGCTGCACATCGCCATCGAGGACGACCGGAAGATTATACAGGGTCAGGTTTATACGGTGATCGGTGACACGACTTTGCGGCCAGTTATAGGTGCGGATCTTGGCAGAACGATCGCCCGTGGAAACCATCGTTTTTCTTTTTTTCGATATCTCGTCGAGATATTTCTTGTATTCGAGTTCATAAAGCCGGGTACGAAGCACCTTCATGGCTTTTTCAAAGTTCTTGATCTGAGACTTCTCATCCTGACAACTCACCACAATACCCGATGGAATGTGGGTGAGCCGGATGGCGGAATAGGTGGTGTTGACTGACTGTCCGCCCGGACCTGAAGAGCAGAAGGTGTCTTTCCTTACATCTGACTGCTTGATCTCGACATCAAATTCATCGGCTTCAGGAAGTACCGCCACCGTAGCGGCAGAAGTATGCACCCGCCCCTGCGTTTCCGTTTGAGGGACCCGTTGTACGCGGTGAACACCCGATTCGTATTTCATCTGCCCGTAAGCCCCGTCGCCAATGACATTGAAGATGATTTCCTTGAAACCACCCATGGTGCCTTCCGTAAAGTCAACCAACTCGATTTTCCAACGACGCGTTTCACAGTATTTGGTATACATGCGATACAGGTCCCCGGCAAAAAGGCTGGCTTCGTCGCCACCTGTCCCTGCACGGATCTCTACTACCGCGTTCTTGCCATCCTCCGGATCCGACGGGATCAGCATCAGGCGTATATCTTCTTCCAGCTTGTTTTTTTCTTCGGAATAAACATTCAACTCTTCTTTCGCCATCGACCGGAACTCTTCATCCTTTTCATTATAGATGATCTCTTTCGCGTTTTCGATGTTTGCCAGGATGGTCTTATATTTTTCAAAAGCTTCAATGATGGGCAACAACTCTTTGTAGTCCTTGTTTAACTTGACATACCGTTTCATGTCACTCATTACCGAAGGATCATTCATCTGCTGCTGAATGTCTTCGAACTTAACTTTTATCGCTTCCAGTTTTTCGAGCATATCTCTCTTTAATTCCGGGTGCAAAGGTACGAATGTTTCACCTCCCCTGAAAATCCGGGAGATGATTCATCCGGGTTATTAAAAATGGTCTTAGTATTCGAAGGTGCCTTCTTCGTTGATGATCGTCAGCTGATTCCGGTCAGAAGCTTCGCAACGGCCGATAATACGGGCATCAATGCCAAATCCCCGGCTGATACGGATCAAATCGTCGGCAATGGTTTCCGGAGCATATAATTCCATCCGATGCCCCATGTTGAAAACCTGGTACATTTCCCTCAACGGGGTCTGCGATTCTTCCCGGATCAGGCTGAACAGTGGTGGAATGGGGAAGAGGTTATCCTTGATGACATGCATCTTCTCTACGAAATGCAGAACTTTTGTCTGAGCGCCTCCCGAGCAGTGTACCATCCCGTGAATAGAGGGAAAATACTCTTCAAGGACCGCCCGGATGACCGGTGCATAGGTGCGGGTAGGAGAGAGAATCAGCTTGCCGATATCGATGCCGGGAACCTCCGAGGGATCCGTCAGTAACTTATTACCGCTATACACAAGTTTATCGGGTACCCTGTCATCGAAACTCTCCGGGTATTTGAAAGCATACATCTTGGTCAGGACATCGTGACGGGCCGAAGTGAGACCGTTACTCCCCATGCCACCGTTGTAACCGCTCTCATAGGTTGCTTGTCCGAAAGAAGCCAGTCCGACGATCACATCACCTGACCGGATCCCGGCATTATCAACGACTCTGCTGCGCGGCATGCGGCAGCACACGGTTGAATCAACGATGATGGTCCGCACCAGGTCACCTACGTCTGCGGTCTCGCCGCCGGTCGACCAGATGCCAATTCCCAGCGTCCTCATGGCGGATAAAAACTCTTCTGTCCCTTCTATGACGGCCGAGATCACTTCCCCGGGAACCAACTGCTTATTCCGGCCAATCGTGCTGGATAATAAAATATGATCCGTGGCTCCGACACAGAGGAGGTCGTCCAGGTTCATCACCACCGCATCCTGAGCAATGCCTTTCCATACACTCAGATCACCGGTTTCTTTCCAGTAAAGATAAGCCAGAGAAGATTTGGTGCCGGCGCCATCGGCATGCATGATGGTACAATACTGCTCATCGTTTCCGGAGATATCGGGGATGATCTTGCAAAAAGCTTTGGGATAAAGCCCTTTGTCAACATGGCGGATAGCGGCATGTACTTCTTCCTTTGAAAAGGAGACGCCGCGCTGTTCGTATTTTGACGGATCAGTCAAGGCTATTCAAATATAATCTTTTGGTTATCAATATCCACCGAGAACGTGCCAAAAAGCTTCAAGGTGTTTTCACCGAACCTGATCATCGGCGTTTTCCTGTTCACCGTGGCTTTTACATCATAAATGCTGTTTTTCCCGATCTTCAGTTCTTTGATGTTGAAGACGGCTTTGTCGGCAATGCTCCCTTCTCCGATGATTTTGGAAGGATCTCCTTCAAAATCCTCTTTGGAGATGGCCCCGCTTTTCAACAGACGGAGGGCTTCGGAAGAGGAGATGTAAAACTCCTTCTCTTTCGGGTCGTATTCGAATCCGACTGTATTACCGTTCACATAACAGGTCGACTTGTACATCTCATCCTTGGTGAGGGTGAAATCAATGCTGTTCTCTTCAGGTTCTGTAACGACTTCAATTTTATGGGGAGCAGCCACCACCGGCGATGCCTTCGGGATGAAATCATTCCGCAGGATCGAGAACTCCGTCCGGCGGTTTAACTGATGAGCGGCTTCCTTCACGGCAGTGTTGGGAAGCAGGTTGATGACAGAATCTGTCAGCACCGTCCCGGCTTTGAACGTATATCCTTCTTTGGTGATGTCGCGGTTAAGCGTTCTGGGAACCCGTTCGCCGTAACCTTTGGCCACCAGCCTGTCGGGGTCAATCCCACGCGTGATGAGGTAATCCACCACCGACTGGGCACGCTTTTGCGACAGGATGTCATTTCGTTCATCACTATCCCGTGAGTCGGTGTGGGAGGCCAGTTCGACAACAATGTTTTCGTTGGCGTCCAACGTCTCGATCAACCCCTGTAACGAATCCTGGAACTGCGGTTTCAGATCCCACTTGGCCAGGTCATAAAGGATATCGGGTAATACCACGGGCTTCTTCGGGATGGGACGAAGAACGATATCGCGGATAAAATCTTTGCTCTTTTCAACGCCGACGGTTGTTTCCTTTGCTTTTTCGTTGAAATAGTCTTTTTTGGTGATCGTGATATCATACGTGGTATTGGCGAAGATCTGATTTTTGTTGAAGGAATAATGACCGCGGTCGTCAGTGGTAAATTTGGCAGTCCTGCCATTGGTGCCAACGATGCGTACTTCGGCTCCGGGAACGGGCTGTAAGGTACGGTCATCAGTGACCGTACCTTCGAGGGTGAAGTACACCGGGGGAATGATGAAGGAATAGATGTCATCTTTCCCTTTTCCACCGGGGCGGTTGGAGGAAAAATACCCTTCTTCCGGTTCTTCCGGGTTAAACACGATGGCAAAGTCATCGGAACTTGAATTGATCGGGTATTTCATGTTTTCCGGTTCCGACCAGATGCCGTTCTCCAACGTGCTGCGGAAGATGTCCAAACCACCCATACCGGGATGTCCGTTGGAGGCAAAATACAAGGTTGAATCGTTGCGTAAGAAGGGGAACATTTCATCGCCGGGAGTATTTACCCGCGATCCCAGGTTCTCTGGCCGGCCCCAGGCACCCCCTTTGCCTTTCTTTTTCACCATCCACAGGTCTTTCCCGCCATGTCCGCCCATGATATCCGAAGAATAGATCAGCACGGTCTCATTGTCCGAAACAGTGGGGTGACCAAAGACGGTGGCGCTGTCGCCTCCCAGGTCGATCTTGGCAGGATCGCCCCAGTTGTTGATCCCTGTTCTGGAGACTTTATAGATGGCACATCCGTTTTTCTTTTTATCTTCATTCCAGCAACGGGTGAAGTACAAAGCCAGAAACCGTTGGTTGAACTGCCCTACGCCTTCATTGGCTTTTGTATCAATAATGCCGCCCTGTTCCAGTAAAACAGGGGCGCTCCATTCACCTTTGCGGTCTTTCTTGGCCAGAAAGAGATCCGTGAATTCCATGCCTGTCCAGTTATCCAGGCTCTTGCCGGTGGAGGCAGCACGGTCGGAGGTGAAGATGATGGATGAAAAGTTGCGGTCTGCATAAGCAGGAGCAAACTCTTCGTCACGGGTGTTGATCTTCTTTTCGGCGATCACCTCATACTTGGATGGGTTTTTCATCCATTCTATGGCATCATTCGTTGCGGAAATGAGGGCGTTAATACCCGGATCATTCGGCACTTTTTCTTGATAGGCAGAATATTGTTTCAGCGCTTCCTCGAAATTGCCGTTCATCTTCAGCGCATCGCCATAATACAGGTATATCTTCGGCTGTTTGTTGATCAGTTTGCTGGTGAGCAGGCGTTTGTAAGCAGTCTCTGCACGTTTGGTGTTGTTCATCAGACGGTAACATTCGGCCATCTGGAAAGAGATCCGTTCACGTTCTTCCTTGTTCTTTTTGACCTTGGAATAGGCTTTCTGGTATTTTTTCAAGGCAAGAAAATATTGCTGGTCGTTGAATGATTCATCAGCCGACCGTGAATATCGGTTCTGCGCGAAACTCCCGGCTGAAACGATGATCACCAGCAACAAGGTCATTATGGATCGGTTCATATTCATCTTTCCGTCTGATAAACTGGACAAAGTTAAAAAATATAACGTACAATGCAGGGTTATAGTACCTCTTAAAAAAAAGCAGGGACCATTGTATGAAAGGTCCCTGCCAGGTATAGAAAGCAAGAAATACTTATTTCTTTTCTTTGGCCAGTTCGCGGCGTTCTTTTCTTTTCTTCTGAAGCCGGATCAGGTCGTATGCAATAGGCGTTGCGTTAAACACCGATGAGTAGGTACCGGAAACAACCCCGATGATGAGGGCGAAGGTGAACCCGCGCAACACTTCACCGCCAAAGATGAAGATTACGATCAGGGTGACCAGGGTTACGCCTGAAGTGTTGATGGTACGTCCCAGGGTGCTGTTGATAGCGTGGTTGATATTCACGGCCAGGTCGCGTTTCGGGTAGAGTTTGATGTGCTCACGAATCCTGTCGAAGATGATGACCGTATCCATGATAGAGTACCCGATGATGGTCAACAGGGCGGCAATGAAGTCCTGCCCGATTTCCATGCTGAATGGCATGATGCCGTGCAACAAGGTAAAGACGGTCAGAATGATCAACGTATCATGTGCCAGAGCCGCGACACCTCCGAGTCCGTACTGCCAGTTCCGGAACCGGATGGCGATATAGATAAAGATGATGACCAGCGAGCAGATGACGGCGAAGACGGCCTGCCAGATCAACGCATAGGAAATGGACGGGTCGATACGCTGCGAACTCATCTCTCCGATGATCTTTCCGGGTTTGTCTGACTTGTAATCAGAATAAGCCAACGGGGTCTTGTAGAATCCCTTAATTCCGGAGAAAACTTTCGAGTCGACGATGGAGTCGGCAGCCAGTGAACGCTCGTTGATCATGTATTTGGTTGTGATCTTTACCTGGTTGCTGGGGCCGAATGTCTTCACTTCAGGCGATTCGCCAAGGGAACGGTGCAGGGAAGCACGCACATCGTTGGTGGTTACCGGCTGGTCAAAACGTACTACGTAGCTACGGCCACCGGTGAAATCCAGACCCGGATCAAGTCCGCGGATGAAGATCGAGATAATCCCCGGGATGATAACAGCCAGGGAGATCATATACATAGTATACCTGACCTTGATAAAGTCGAAATGAAGGTTCGTGAAGGCGTTGATGGAGAACTTGTATCCGACTTTGATCTTGATATCGCGGTCGAGCATCCATTCGAAACAGAGTCGTGCGATAAAGATGGAGGTAAAGAGGGAGAGCAACAAACCGATCACGAGGGTGGTAGCAAAACCTTGAATAGGTCCGCTTCCGAAGATGTAGAGGACGATACCGGTCAGGATGGTGGTGACGTGACCGTCGATGATGGCGGACAGAGCATGGTGGAACCCGTCTTTCACCACCAGTCGCATGCCTTTGCCGGCACGGATCTCCTCTCGCATACGCTCGTAGATGATAACGTTTGAGTCGACTGCCATAGCGAGCGTCAGTACGATACCGGCGATACCAGGCAGGGTAAGGACAGCTCCGATGGAGGCCAGCACGCCAAAGAGGAAGAATACGTTGCAGAACAGGGCGATATCGGCCACATGACCGGCGCCTGCATAGTAGAGCGACATATACATCAGTACCCCGATGAATGCAATGATGAAGGAGATGAACCCTGCCCGGATGGATTCGCTACCGAGGGTGGGTCCGACTACTTCTTCCGAAGCGATCCTGGCGGGAGCCGGGAGTTTACCGGCCTTGAGGATATTGGCAAGGTCCTGCGCTTCTTCAACCGTCATGTCACCACCGGTAATTGAAGATTGGCCGTTGGGGATTTCACCGTTGACATTGGGGTAAGAATAAACATAATTATCAAGTACGATAGCGACCTGTTTCCCAATGTTCTCTCCGGTCAAACGTTTCCAGATACGTGCACCTTCGGAGTTCATGGCCATGGAGACTTCCACGCGTCCGTTCTGGTCATAGTCCTGACGGGCATTGGTGATCACATCTCCGCCCAGGGCAGGAGAGCCATCACGCGACGTGATTTTCAGGGCAACCAGTTCGAGGACGTCTTTAGCCTCGGCGCGGGGTTTTACGGTCCAGGCCAGTTTCATATCCCGGGGGAACATATTGGTCACCAGCTTGAGCAGGTGGTTCACGTGCGCGGTATCTTTAATAAAGGCACGACCGACCATAGCTGTCTGTCCGGGAACATAGGAACCGTCTTTATTCTGATAGATAGCGGGATTCAGGTAAGCGAAAAGAGGATTGTTCTTGGCATATTCTTCGAACGACTTCTGATCTTTTCCGGGGCCGGCTTTTTTAGCGGTATCTTTTTCCAGCTGTTTCAGCAGGGCATTTCCTCCCGAGGTATCTTTTTTCGTCTGTTCAGGAGTTTTTGCTTCTTCTTTTTTCGCTGCTTTCTCAGTGGTTTTCTTCTCTGCCAACGTCGTCCCGGAAACTCCTGCTTTCAGGGCGGTAGTGTCAACACCTGCCAGTGAGTCAATAGTGGTAGTGTCTCCTCCGGCGGCGAGGATAGTGGTCAGCCTTTTGTTGGCTTCGGCGAAATATTGATACAGATCGGGGAATTGATAAGTTTCCCAGAACTCAAGTTGTGCAGTTCCCTGGAGGAGCTTACGGACACGGGCGGGATCTTTGATACCGGGGAGCTCGATCAGGATACGTCCGGCCGTTTGCATCTTGTTGATGTTGGGCTGGGCGACACCAAAACGGTCGATACGTGTCCGGAGAATCTGATAGGTCCGGTCGATAGCGTCGTTGGTCTCTTTCCTGATGACACTGATGACCTGTTCGTTAGTGGAGTTGAAGTTGATCTGGTCTTTCAGCTCAACCGTGGTAAAGATGGAAGCCAGTTTGGCATTGGGATCCACTTGTTTGAACGATTCTGCAAAAAGGTCGACAAAGTCTTTGGTACTCGATTTTTCTTTTTCAATGGCAATGGTCATGGCTTTGTTGAAAGTGACGTCCTGACTGTATCCGGACAGGGCCCGGATTATATCGGGAACCGAAACTTCCATAGTGATGTTCATCCCACCCTTGAGGTCAAGTCCGAGACCGATTTCGCGTTCGCGAACATCTTTCAACGTATACTTTTTGATCAGGATGTTATAGACGACGTTGTTCGCCATCGAATCATTGTAATGTTCTTCACGAGCTTGCGTGATCGAATCCAGTAAGTAAGTATATTCCTGGGCATTTCCGTTCGAAAGCTTCTGGGCTTCGGTAATAGCAGCTGCTGCTTTGGCAAATTTCTCTGCTTTCTTTGATTGACGCCAGCTTACTAAAGTAAAGGATAGCTGAAAAATACATACTAGTCCGAAAATGATCGCAAAAAACTTAATCGCGCCTTTATTCTGCATGTGTTTAAGGATTTAATAAAAGTACTTGTTTTTTTGAGGGTGCGAAGATAGAAAATTTCCGCGTAATTATTGGGATATTTTTTTAATGATTTTCATTCCCTTACTCCGGAAACCAGCTGTTTCCTCCTCTAACCGCCATGCAATGGAATCTCGCAACTCCTCTTTCAGGTCGGGTTCGATCTGAATAACCCGGTATAAAATTTCCATGGAATATACCTTCTGTGCAACGGCTTCCCCGGGCGATGTCAGCCATTCAAAACAGGTGTTGACCAGTACGCCCAACTCTTTTTCCGGGAGAGGTAATCGCATCAGCATCCGTAAAGTGTGCCGCTTGAAAGCGTCATGTCGAAAACGGGGAAGCGCTGCTGCCATCTCTTCAATATACGGGTACAGCCACTCCGGATGAAGCTCTGCACACAAATCAACCGCCCAAGCTGCTACCCGGGATTCCGGTTCTTCACTGCCCAGGTAAATGCTTGTTAGTTCGGCAAATAACTCCGGACGCTGCTCCACGGCATCGGCTACGACGTCCGCCCTGTTACGCCCCATCCCTTTCCGGAGAAGCTCTTGAAGTGGTGTTTGATTTTTCATGCGATCACGATGGTGCAAAGATAATCAACAAGGTTTTTCCTGGTATATATAAATTCAATGACCTAAAATTTTAAATTTGCATAATTTTTTAAATCCGGGTAACTTAGATTGTCAGAAAAAAGTAAAAGTAGAACGTTTGGATTTTGAATTATCGGCCATGAAGAACAAATATGTCGACCTGATTTCTCAAACCTTTGATTTTCCGCAAGATGAATTCAAAGTGATTGAAAATGAGCTTTATTTCCATGATGTACCCCTGATGGATATCATCAAACAATACGGTACGCCTGTGAAAATCAATTATTTACCAAGAATCAGCCAACAAATACAAAAGGCCAAAAGACTCTTCAATGTGGCTATGGCCAAGGTCGATTATCAGGGAGATTATAACTACTGCTACTGTACCAAATCCTCCCATTTTAGTTTCGTGATGGAGGAGGTACTTAAGAACGATGTTCACCTCGAGACATCATCGGCTTTCGATATCCCGATCATAGAGAACTTGTACGAACGGGGATTGCTGGGTAAGGATCGCTATATCATTTGTAACGGTTTTAAACGTCCAATGTACACCGAATTCATTGTTAAGTTATTGAATGATGGCTTTATAAACTTGTGCCCTGTCCTCGATAACCTCTTCGAACTTAACCTGCTTCAACAAGGACTCAATACCCCCAATAAGGTGAAAATCGGAATGAGAATCGCTTCGGAAGAAGAACCTAAATTCGATTTTTATACCTCACGCCTGGGGATCAGAACCAACGACATCATCCCATACTATATTAAAGAAATCAAAGATAATCCGCACTTTGAACTCAAAATCCTTCATTTCTTTATCAATACCGGGATTAAAGACACCGCCTATTACTGGAATGAACTCAATAAAAGTGTGAATATCTACTGCGAATTGAAAAAGATCTGCCCTGAACTTACCGGCCTGAATATCGGCGGCGGATTCCCCATCAAAAACAACTTGTCATTCTCCTACGATTATGAATACATGGCCGAAGAGATCGTCGCGCAGATCAAAGCACAATGCGAACGGAACGATGTGCCCGAACCGGATATCTTTACTGAATTCGGATCATTCACGGTAGGAGAGAGCGGAGCCATCCTCTTTTCCATCATCGACCAGAAAAGGCAAAATGACCGTGAGGTGTGGAACATGATCGACAGCTCCTTTATGAACACGCTTCCCGATACGTGGGCCATTCAGCAAAAATTCATCCTTCTGGCCATCAATAAATGGGATATTGAATACGAAAGGGTCTTCCTGGGAGGACTTACCTGCGACAGCGAAGACTACTACAACAGCGAAGAACATTCCAACGCGGTGTTTCTCCCGAAACCGGAAGGCGAAGAACCACTGTACATCGGCATGTTCCATACCGGCGCTTATCAGGATTCCATCAGCGGATACGGTGGTATCCAGCACTGCCTCATCCCGGGGCCCAAACATGTGCTGATCGACATCGATGAAAACGGCGAGTACTATACCAAACTTTTCTCGAAGGAACAAAGCTATAAATCGATGCTCAAGATCCTCGGTTATTGAAACCGGTAACGCTAAGATTTATGTATCTTCGTGACTTCAAAATAAAATCACCGATAAATAATTTAATTGTATGAGTCCTAAACACAAGAAACCCCTGCTGAAAGAAGAGATCAGGCATTTTGATATCAAGGCCGTCGATTCAACGCCGATTATTGATGCCATGAGAGATATGTCGTTCACCTCGCGTGATACCGCCGTGGCGGCCGACATCTTCAACCGCATGATCAAAGATAAAGGCTGTACCATTTTCCTGACCATCGCCGGGAGCACCAGCGCCGCCGGCTGTATGCAGGTGTATGTTGACCTGGTGAAAAACAATATGGTAGATGCCGTGATCGCTACCGGCGCATCCATCGTTGACATGGATTTCTTCGAAGCCCTTGGATTCAAACATTACAAAGGCACCCCTTACGCCGATGACAAAATGCTCCGCGATAACTATATCGACCGGATCTACGATACCTATATCGATGAAGAAGAACTCCAGGTATGTGATATGACAGTCAACAAGATCGCAGAAACCCTGGAACCGCGGCCTTATTCATCCCGTGAGTTCATCCGTGAAATGGGACGTTATCTGACGAAACATTCCAAAAAGAAAGATTCCCTGGTGCAGGCTTGCTTCGAACACAATGTGCCCATTTTTTGCCCGGCCTTTACCGACAGCAGCGCTGGTTTCGGACTGGTGAAGCACGAGTGGGAACATCCCGAAAAGCATGTTTCGATCGACTCTGTGAAAGATTTCCTCGAACTGACCAAAATCAAGATGGCGGCCAAAACCTCCGGTTTGTTAATGATCGGCGGTGGCGTTCCGAAGAACTTTATCCAGGATACGGTTATCTGTGCCGAAATGCTTGGTAAAGACGTTCCGATGCATAAATATGCCATTCAGATCACCGTGGCCGATGTCCGCGATGGCGCCTGCTCCAGTTCAACCCTGAAAGAAGCTTCTTCCTGGGGGAAGGTGGAAACAACGTACGAAAAGATGGTGTATGCGGAAGCTACGACCGTTATCCCGCTTATCGCAAGCTACGTCTATCACAAAGGTGACTGGAAAAATCGTCAGAAGTACGAATGGACCAAACTGCTGGATGCCTGAATCAAGGCGCCGGAAAAGTCTTCTTAGTATTTAAGCCACTTCCATAATTCCCGGTACCCGACTTTCTTGCCGTACATCAGGATGCCGGTCCGGTATATCTTTGCTGCCATCCAGGTGGCTCCGATGAATCCCAGGATCAGCAATACCATGGAAAGAGCAAGTTCCCAGTAAGGCACTCCGAAGGGGATCCGCATCATCATCACTACCGGTGAGGTGAATGGGATGATCGACAGCCAGAAAGCGACAGGCCCGGTCGGATCCTGGAGGATAAACTGCGACAGGACCATGGACAGCAGAAGTGGAACGGTGATGGGCATCATGAATTGTTGGGTGTCGGCTTCACTGTCGACGGCCCCGCCGATAGCGGCAAAGAACGCTGCATACAGCAGATATCCGAAGAGGAAGAAGAAAAGGAACGACCCGAGCATCACCGGGAAGTTGATGCTGCTGATGGCATCGAACACTTCGTTCACACCATCCTGAGGGGCTTGTTTCTGTATAAGGGCAGTGGCGGCAGCCGGATCCAGCGCATTAGGCTGTCCGGAGACTTGCTCCGTGGCGGGCGCCTTTATGTTTTTGGCAGCCGTCATGGGTGTCACGACAGCGGTGATGATCACGAAAGTCAACACCACCCACAGCAGAAACTGCGTCAGTCCCACCAGGGCTACGCCGATCACTTTCCCCATCATCAGCTGGAATGGCTTCACCGAGGAGATGATCACTTCGACGATACGGCTGGTTTTCTCTTCAATGACGCCTCGCATCACCTGAGAACCGAACATAAAGATGAACATGTAAATCAGGATGCCGGCGAAAATGCCTGCCACCATGCTGACTTCCGTGTAGCTTTTTTCTTCATTGCCTTTTTCGTCAATTTTCATGGTGCTGACATCCACCGTTGTTTTGATGGAGCGCAGGATATCGTCCACGTTGACGGGTGTGTCGCTGCCCTGGCGGAGATCGTTCAGGCGCGCCTGCAGCTTCATGTCTTCAAGTTGCTTGGTCATCACCCGGTCGATGTAACTCTTCACGTTCAGGTTCACCTGTCCCTCTGAATATAAAATGGCATTCGTCGGCAGAGCCACCTCTGTCTTCGGGATCACCAGCAGGGCATAATCTCCGCTTTTCCGGAAATTGTCCTTGGCGGCGTTGACATCACTCACCAGGTAATGAAAACGGATGTTATCGGTATCTTTGAATTTCTCGAAGAAGATCCCGGTCTGATCGATGACGGCTACCGTCTTCATTTCGTTGGAATTCATCGAAAGCCAGATGGGGACGATCATCAGGGCAGCCAGCAGGACCGGCCCCAGAATGGTCATGACAATAAAAGATTTTTTCTTGACCCTGGTCAGGTATTCACGCTGAATGATAAGCCAGATTTTTTGCATAGGAGGATCAGTTTGCGTGGATCGTATCAGTGGGTGATTCTTCCGTAACGGTTCGAATGAAGATATCGTTCATGCTGGGGATGATCTCATTAAGACCGTGAACGGAGATATAAGGGATCAGCCGGTTCAGCAAGTCGTTGGGAGTGGAACCTTTCGGAAGCCGTATGGTGGCGGTCCGGAGTTCACCTTCCGTTTCTGTTCCGGTGAGTTCGAAATCAGGAGGGAGGAATGTTTTGAGATCTCCGTCGAACGAGTTATACCTGATCTCGAAGGTGTTGGTCTTGAATCTCTTTTTGATCTCCCGGACATTTCCGTCAAGGATGGTCCTGGAATGGTTGATCAGCGCGATGTGGTCACAGAGTTCTTCTACGGAAGCCATGTTATGGGTGGAGAAGATGATGGTAGCGCCATTTTTTTTGAGGTTCAGGATTTCTTCTTTCAGCAGGTTGACGTTGATGGGGTCAAATCCGCTGAAGGGCTCGTCAAAGATGAGCAACCGGGGTTCATGCAGGATGGTCACGATGAACTGGACCTTCTGCTGCATCCCTTTCGAGAGTTCTTCCACCTTCCGGTTCCACCAGCCCATGATCTCGAAATTGGAAAACCAGAACCTGAGTCGTTTCTCTGCCTCTGCCTTGGAAAGTCCTTTGAGTCTTGCCAGGTAGATGGCCTGTTCGCCCACGTTCATCTTTTTGTACAGACCTCTTTCTTCAGGCAGGTAACCGATCCTGGCGATGTCGTCAGGGGTGAGTGGTTTCCCGTTAAAGAAGATCTCTCCTTCATCGGGAGCGATGATCTGGTTGATAATGCGGATGAAGGTTGTTTTCCCGGCGCCGTTGGGGCCCAGCAATCCGAAGATGCTGTTGTCGGGGATCCGGATCGTCACCCGGTCAAGGGCTTTGTGTGCTGCGTATTGTTTTGAAATATTGACTGCAGATAGAAGCTCCATTCAATGGGGTTTTATACAACAACGTCAGATTACTCAAAATAGTTCCTCATCCGGTGAAAGATGCCTTTTTCTTTTTCGGAGGCAGAAGGGTGGAAATTCGGAGCTTCGGCCAGTTTCGAAATGATGGCTTTTTCTTCTTTCGAGAGGTTTTTCGGGGTCCAGACGATGATGGATACCAGTAGGTCGCCCCTGCCTTCGTAGGCATTGACGCTGGGTAATCCTTTTCCCCGGAGCCGTAATACTTTCCCGCTTTGGGTGCCTGGTTCCACTTTGACTTTAGCTTTTCCATCGAGTGTAGGTACTTCAATGGTCAGGCCAAGGGCGGCTTGCGGGAAACTCAGGTATTGCTCGTAAAGGAGGTCATTTCCGTCGCGCTCCAGCTCTGCGTGTTTCAGCTCTTCGATCTGAACCATGAGGTCGCCGGGAATCCCGCCGCGGGCGGCGGCATTGCCTTTGCCGTTGATCGAGAGTTGCATCCCTTCGGCTACGCCGGCGGGGATTTTGATCGTCATCACCTCTTCGCCCTTGATCACGCCGTTCCCGGCACAACTGTTGCATTTTTCGGTGATCACTTTGCCTTCACCACCGCAGTTGGGACAGGCGGTGGTCGTTTGCATTTGCCCGAGGAACGTCGAGGTTACCCGCGTCACTTGTCCGGAACCGTGACAGGTAGTGCAGGTAGAATAGGAAGAACCACCGCGGGCGCCTGTCCCGTCGCACGTGCTGCAAGGGATGAATTTGTTGACTTTGATCTTTTTTTCAACGCCGGTGGCAATTTCTTCCAGGGTGAGTTTCACTTTTACGCGGAGGTTCGAGCCCCGGTTTACATGCCGGCCCGATGACCGTCCGCCGCCTCCGGAGAAGAAGGAACTGAACGGGTCTCCGAAATGACCTCCGAAGATATCGCCGAAATGGCTGAAGATATCTTCCATGGTCATGCCTCCCCCGAAACCTTGCCCGAATCCGTTTTTCACCCCCTCGTGACCAAACTGGTCATAACGGCGGCGTTTCTCCTGATCCGATAGCACTTCATATGCCTCGGCAGCATCTTTAAAAAGCTCCTCTGCTTCTTTGTTCCCGGGATTTTTATCAGGATGGTTCTTCAGGGCCTGTTTCCGGTATGCTTTTTTGATCTCATCAGGTGTCGCATTCCGGTCGACCCCCAGAATTTCGTAATAATCTCTTTTGCCTTGACTCATTGCTATTAACTCCCTACTACTACTTTCGAGTACCGTATCACTTTGCCATTCAAGGAATATCCTTTCTGGATCTCATCCACGATCTTCCCCTTTAACCCGGGTTCCGGAGCGGGAATGTTGGTGACGGCTTCATGAAAATCGGTGCTAAACTCCTCACCAATGGCATTGATTGGTTCAAGCCCGTTTTGTTTCAGGAGGTTTATCAGCTTGTTATAGATCAGTTTTTCACCATCCTGCAAGACAGTGATGGGTGTCTCCGTCTCGTTGTGTGCTTTAATGGCCCGCTCCATATCGTCGATAACCGGTAGCAACAGGGAGATGATGTCGGCCGAGGCGGTTTTACTAAGTTCGATCCGCTCCCGGAGGGTTCTTTTCCGGTAATTGTCAAATTCCGAATAAAGACGGAGATATTTGTCATTCAAAGCGGCAATTTCAGCATCTTTTGCTGCCAATTTTTCAGCAGGAGAATTCTCCGGGGGAGTTATTTTCTGCTCATCCGATGCTTCAGTTTGAGTTTCTCCTTTGTTGATTTCCGGCTTTTCTGTTTCCGGAGCCTTTGTTTGTGGCTGGTTCTCTTCGTGTTCGTTTTTATGCTTTCCCGTCATTTCTTCGTATTCTTTTCGGTAATAATTTCTGAAAGTACTTCAGTACCTGCAAATATCCTGCCAAATAGGGCAGATGGACAAATTGTCAGGGTCAGATTCTGCGGATATCCGCACCCAGACTTCTCAGACGGCTGTCGATATCCTGGTAGCCTCTGTCAATCTGCTCGATATTGTCGATGATGCTTTTCCCTTCGGCGGAGAGGGCAGCGATAAGGAGTGCGACACCGGCCCTGATGTCGGGGGATGACATCCTGATGCCGCGCAGGGGAAATTGATGGTCGAGACCGATCACGGTAGCCCGGTGCGGATCGCAAAGAATGATTCTGGCGCCCATATCGATCAGTTTATCGACGAAAAACAACCGGCTCTCGAACATCTTCTGGTGGATCAGGACACTCCCTTTGGCCTGGATGGCCACCACCAGCACGATACTGATCAGGTCGGGGGTGAAACCGGGCCACGGAGCATCAGCGATGGTCATGATCGAGCCGTCCATGAAGTTCTCGATTTCGTAATGGTCTAATGCCGGTACAACGAGATCATCACCTCTTCGTTCTGTTTTAATCCCCAACTTGCTGAACACATCGGGGATCAGCCCCAACTGCTGGTAGTTCACATTGCGGATGGTGATCGCTGAGCCGGTCATGGCAGCCAGCCCAATGAAACTTCCTACTTCAATCATGTCGGAGAGCAGAGTGTGCTCACATCCGTGAAGCTCTTCCACTCCGTCGATGGTGAGGAGGTTGGAACCAATGCCTTCGATTTTGGCTCCCATCCTGACCAGCATCTGGCTGAGCTGGTAAAGATAAGGTTCACAGGCAGCATTGAAGATCGTCGTCCGTCCTTTCGCCATCACAGCAGCCATCAGGATGTTGGCAGTGCCCGTGACAGAAGCTTCGTCAAGAAGCATATAGGTGCCTGTCAGGGAAGAAGCGGTAAATGAATACAGCTGTTCCTTCGAGTCGTAAGTGCAGCGGGCACCCAGGTTCATCAATCCGCTAAAGTGGGTGTCGAGCCGACGTCGCCCGATTTTATCTCCTCCGGGGAGGAAGACATATCCTTTCCCATACCTGGCCAGTAGCGGCCCCAGGATCATGATAGAACCCCGCAGGCTGCCAATCTTTTTCTTGAATTCCGGTGTCTTCAGCGAGTCGGGATCGACGTCGACGGCCTGAAAGGAATAGTCGGAAGGACCTGTTTTTTCCACGACGACTCCGATATCACGCAACAAGCTGATGAGCTTGTTGACATCAAGAATATCAGGGACATTGCGGAGGGTCACTTTTTCACGGGTCAGCAGGCAGGCACAGATAACCTGTAATGCCTCATTCTTGGCTCCCTGGGGTGTTATCTCCCCGCTGAGCTTTCTGCCCCCGTGTATCTCAAAGGAACTCACTGTGTCTTTTTTCTGGGTCTGAAGTTGGGATTATTTCCGTTACCTTTCGGCCGGAACGGTTTTTTGGGTTTATTCCGGCTGAGCAGATCCTGGGTGGAGGTCAGTTTCAGTTCTTCTTTCAGCTTGAGCTGGCCACCTGACAGCATCCGTAAATGTTCTTCGATCACCTCATCGGTCACCGAGTCGCGGTTCCAGTTCAAATATGATTTCTTCAGCTGAATGGCAATAGCATGCACCAATGCATCTTTTTCAGGCCCGTCTTCATATTCAGTGGCTTTTTCAATGATCAGCGCGATATTTTTTCCATAATGACGGAAAGCGATTTCCTTGTCATGGTAAGAAATTCTTTCGGGTTTGGTGCTGAGTGACAGCGGTTCGGGGGGATCAAACGGTGCATCTACATCCAGTTTGAATTCGGAAATAATAAAAAGGTGATCCCACAGCTTGTGTTTGTAATCGGCTGAGTCTTTTGACATGGGACTCATCTGGGCCATCGCGTTGACAATGAATTTAGCCGCTTTGGTCCTTTTTTCCCGGTCCTCGATCGTACAGATGTACCGGATCATTTCCTGGAGATTCCGGCCATATTCACTGATCATCAGCGGACCGCGGGTGGTATTATATTCCATTATGCTTGTTTTTTGCAAAGATAGTTAAAAAAAAGATACACAATCTGTTGTTGATTTTATCCCGGCGAGAGCTTTTCTCATTGAACCGGGTTATTTTACGATGCCAAGTTTGGCAAAACGCAGCAGCAATTGTTTTTGTCCGACACCCTGGAAAAAGACAGTGGCCTTCTTATTGGGCCCGGCGCCGTCAATAGCCAGTACTTTCCCTTTCCCGAACCGCTCATGCTGCACTTCCATGCCTGCCTGGATCTCTTCAATCTCCGATGGGGCGATGGATACATCAGGACTGGCTTTGGTTACTTTCTGGAAATTGGGAGGGGGAGTGGTTTTTTTCCTGGGAAGCTGTACCCCTGGCGACTGTACCGGGAAATCGTCATCCGAAAGGAACGATTGCTGACGGGGAGCTGCTTTTTTAGGGGCGTCAATGAACTTCTCCGGGATCTCCTGCAGAAAACGGCTGGGTTCACAACCTGTCAGGTTGCCCCATTTGTAACGGGTTTCGGCATAACTTACCGTCAACTGTTTCTCAGCCCGGGTAATGGCGACATAAAACAGACGGCGTTCTTCTTCCAGCTCCGTACGGTTGGCCAAGCTCATCATCGAAGGGAAGAGGTTCTCTTCAAGTCCGACTACATATACATACGGAAACTCCAGACCCTTGGCCGCATGAATGGTCATGAGCACCACTTTGTCGGAATTTCCGTCGTCGGAAAAATCGGCATCCGTGACCAGGGTGATGTCCTGCATGAATTCATCGAGGGTGCGTGGAGAGGGATCAATCTCGCCGGTGTTGATGTCGGGCGGACGTTCGGTTTCACTGAACTCCTTGATGGCATTCAGCAACTCCTCAATGTTTTCGTATTTGCTGACTCCTTCCGGCGTCTTGTCTTCATAAAGATCCTTCAGCAGACCCGACGAGGTAGCGATATGACGCGCTATGTCAAAAGCCGGTTTGGTCTTTATCATGGCGGAGAAACTCCGGATCATCGTGATAAAGTCCATGACCCTTCCCTTTGCGCTGTATGGGAGATCGACGGGATATTGATCGGGATGGTCCATCATTTCTGCGATCCCGGTCTTGTATTCACCGGACATGGCTACTATTTTTTCAACCGTCGTCTTCCCGATACCCCGGGGAGGATAATTGATCACCCGCAACAGGGCATCTTCATCGCTGAGGTTGATGGCCAGCCGGAAGTAGGAGAGAAGGTCCTTGATTTCCTTGCGCTGGTAAAACGATATTCCACCGTAGATCCGGCAGGGGATGTTCATCCTTCGGAACGCCTCTTCCAACGATCTCGATTGCGCATTGGTGCGGTACAGGATGGCAAAATCACTGTTGGCAAGCTGATGGTTCATCTTCTCTTCGAACACCGATTGTGCCACCAGGTTTCCTTCCTCGGTATCGGAAGCCCCGCGGATCAGGCGAATCCTGCTTCCTTCTTCATTGTCGGTCCAGATCTCTTTGAATATCTGTTGTTTGTTGTTAGAGATCACGCTGTTGGCTGCAGAGACGATCGTTTTGGTGGACCGGTAATTTTGTTCGAGCTTGAATACCTTCAGATCGGGATAATCGTTCCGGAAATTCAGGATATTCTGAATATTGGCGCCACGAAATCCATAAATACTTTGCGCATCATCGCCTACTACACAGATGTTTTCGTTATTGGCCGCCAGCTTTTTCACGATCAGGTATTGGGCATAATTGGTGTCCTGATACTCATCCACCAGGATATACCTGAATTTCTGCTGATACTTGACCAACACGTCGGGAAAATCGCGCAACAACGTATTCATGTTGAACAGGAGGTCGTCGAAGTCCATGGCAGATGCCCTTTTCAGGCGTGCCTGGTACTGCGAAAAGAGCTGCCCGGTGAAAGGTTTCCCGGAGGTGATATCATATTCCTGTAACTCAGGGCTGGCGATATATTCTTCAGCAGTAAGCAGGGAGGTCTTGGCTGCTGAGATCCGGTGAAGGACATACCCGGGGGTGTAAACTTTTTCGTCCAGGTTGTTCTCTTTGATCAGGCTTTTCAGGACCCTCTTGGAGTCTTCCGTATCGTAAATGGTGAAGTTGGCAGGATAACCGAGCAGATGACCTTCAATCCTCAGAACACGGGCAAAGATGGAATGGAAAGTGCCCATCCAAACGTTTCGCCCGTCGGTTCCGCCTACCAGTTTTACGATGCGTTCCTTCATCTCCCGGGCGGCTTTGTTGGTGAAGGTCAGCGCCAGGACATGGAAAGGGTCAACACCTTTGGATAAAAGGTAAGCGATGCGGTAGGTGAGGACTCGTGTCTTTCCCGATCCGGCGCCGGCAATAACCATAACCGGTCCATCGGTACAGACAACAGCCTCTCGTTGAGGCTCGTTCAATTGAGTTAACAGATCTGACACGGAAAATCAGTTTGTGAAGAGGTGCAAATTTACGACTTTTTCCTGAAGTGATGAAACATAACTGACGGTAGGTGGTATTGAATAAAATGTGTTTTTTTGTATAAACGAATCCGATGAAAAAAGCAATTGTGACCGGCGCCTATGGAGCTATCGGGCTGGCTGTTACGGAAGGCCTTGCCAGGAGCGGCATGCAGGTATTTATGGCAGGACGCGACCCCCAAAGATTGACCACAGCGGCCCGGATATTGAATCAGCGCCTGAAAGAAGAACTGGTCTTTCCGGTGGTGGTGGACCTCGGAAGCCGCCTTTCCATTGCCGGCTTCGCGGAACATTGGCAGGGAGAACTGCATCTGCTGATCAATAATGCGGTGACGGCGCCACGGGTGAGGACCATGACTCCGGAAGGGATGGAAATGCAGTTCGCGGTGAATGTAATGGGTTACTGGCGGATGATGACCTTTCTGCATCAGATGATGCCGGCCGGATCCAGAATCGTCAATGTGGTCAGCTACTGGGCCGGGGGACTGGATTTGTCAGATCCGGAGTTCGTACGCCGGAAGTACAACAACGATGCTGCATACCGCCAATCCAAACAGGCTGACCGGATGCTGACGGCTGCCTTTGCTTCTCTGCTCCAACCCCGGGAGATTACCGTAAACGCCTGCCATCCCGGCGATGTTAACTCAAAAGTGAGCAATGACCTGGGTTTCGGTGGGTCTGAATCTCCTGAACAGGGTGCGGAAACGCCACTCTGGCTTTCCCTTTCACCGGAATTGGATCATGTCTCCGGAAAATATTTTGAGCAGAAACAGGAAAAATGCTGCCCTTTCATGAAGGATAAAGATGCTGTGGAGGCCTTGAACCGGTTATGCGCTGCCTGCGATAAATACCAGGGATAAGCGGAAATGATACGAACATATTTCTTACTTGAATGATTTATTTTATCTTTGAGGCAAAGCTTTGATATGGAATTATCTCTTTATTCCGTTTTCAATTTCATCGTCATTCTCATTCTGGTGTTTTTACTGATCCGCTTTGTTTGGAAAATGTGGTTTATCAGTGAACTCTATCCACCGGAATGGAAATGGGTCAAAAAAAACGGTGGCATCAGCTCTTCGTTAAGCAGGATGTCGTTGTTGTATCCCGATAAAGTCCGGTTTTTCTCCTGGTGGTTGCAGGTGGAAAGGATCAAACGGGAACAGATACCGGGCGACTTCGCGGAAGTCGGCGTCTACAAAGGCCAAAGCGCCAGGGCTATCCATATGATGGATCCTACCCGACGGTTTCATCTCTTCGACACTTTTCGCGGATTTGATAATAATGATCTGATATCGGAAACCGGTGACGCTGCTACCTATACTACCCGGCATTTCTCGGATACCAAGCTGAAAAGAGTCATGAAAAGAATCAGAGGAAATAAAAATGTTGTCGTTCACATGGGACATTTCCCCGAGACCGCCAGCGAAGTAGCAAATACAACCTTCGCGCTGGTGAACCTTGATGCAGATCTTTATTTCCCTACCAGTGAGGCATTGAAGTTCTTTTACCAACATCTTTCTCCGGGAGGAGTCATTTTTATCCACGACTATAATCACCGTTGGGAGGGGATTCGAAAAGCGCTGGATGAATTTTCTTCTTCTGTCCCGGAAACGCCGGTTTTCATGCCGGATCCCGATTCAACAGCCATCATGGTGAAGAGTAAACATTAAAAAATTTCCCCTGGCAGATAAGCACCAGGGGATCAAAGTCGTTCTTGTCCATTAGAACTACTTTTCGATGATTAATTGGCCGCAACTGATTTTTTGACCAATTATTGCCCGATAAAAATAAACACTTCCCGGAAGATTTCCAACATTAATCTCAAATTTATTTATTCCGGCCCGATAATTTCCGTTAACCACTTCCATTATTTGTTTCCCTTGGAGAGAAAACAGTTGCAGGTTGATGATGCCCGGTTCTTCTGTTTTTACAGAGAAAACAGCCTTGGTGGTGACAGGATTGGGGAAAACCGTGACAGAGGAGTTGAACGGCGCTGTTTCTTTTGTCCCCACAACCGAGTATTCTGCATCGAACATGGACTGCCCTCCTGCAGCGATTTCGGCATTCCAGACATGAGCTACCTTCAGGTAAACCAGGTTGATCTCTACCTTCGGATAAGGATTGACCAGGTTGATCCCATCATTGTATTGATCGGTTATTACCCCCCAAAAATAAGGATCAGGCATGTCATAACTTTTTACCAGATACCGGAGTTTTAGGTCGGTTTTGTTAAAATAGGTCGCCAGGAAATTCCCGTAACCGGGATCGTAGTTGATGTCAGGTTGGATATCCGAAGAATTGATGCCGGCATACATCCCGAAAATGCTCCAGGAATCTGTGGTGGCGGCTTCTTTGTTGTAACAGCCGACAATATCGAAATCATCCGTATTCCCGTTATACGCCCGGTCGAAAAGGACTACTTCGGTTAAATTACCCAACCCGTTATCGACATCCCCAAACTGACAGGCAATAGATGGATTCCGGGCGAATTCGGCCGTGCTTCCGATCATATCGTCAAGCCGGACCGGCGTGGTGAATGAACTGTTAAAATAGGGGTTGGAATGCGCGGTAAATATTCTCCCCAGATCTGAACTGATCGAGGATCTTGCTTCCCAGGCAGCAAAATAGCGACCATTATAATAGGCTGCGGATCTGCCATACGCCAGGGAAACATTCCGCGAATAGTATCCCAGGGTCGCTACTACCTGGCTCCCGTCAATGGAAACACCTCCGTTGGAAGAGGAAAGGAACCGGATGGTATCGGTACTGCTGCTGAATCGTGAATAAAGAACCCCGACACTATACGGGGAAGCATTTTCCGCCGGAAAAAGATAATCGCTCGCAACCGCGATATCAAGATATTTTTCGGGCAACGTGATCGTCTCCGACACAAGCGTGTTGAGGGTGACGCCGGTATTTCCATCCAACTGACTGACTATCATGTTACTGGATGAGCTTTTATCGTTTTCAAGAATCCTCCCCACGATAATACGCAGGTCCGCCTCCGACTGACCGGTCACCACAATATCAAAAGCTTGTACGAACCAATTGGTGTTCAACTCCTGGTCGCGAATGACGTTCCAGGTGATCCCGTCATCCTGTGATAACAGGATAATCCATTTGTTGTTGTAACCATCCGAATAACTGTAACCCGCGTACAACCAGCCGTTATAGGCTACCGAAAGACATACATCCCGTTGATTTTGAGTGGACTGGTCATTGATGATCACATCCGATCCATATAGGATAGAAGTAGCTGGTTTGTAAGCAATTCCAAATGATGGGGGCTGCTCGGCCTGGCCGGATGATTTTTCACTAATGGCGATCATGAATATGACCGTCATCAAGAAGGTAATCACTTTTTTCATGGCTAAGGTGTTGATGAATACTCCTTTAATAAGGATGAAATGTACGACATTCAACTTCAATAGTCAAGAAAACAAGCCGTTATTTTGGTTTTATCATACAGATTCAGAATTAATTAGAAGAGATAATCCGGCCCCATGGATAAAACTTGCCGGAAAAGATCCGGGATTCGCAGCATGAATGGTTATTCCGTAAAGGTCATTTATCGGACCAAAGTCGAAATATCAGACGGGGAATTTCAACATTCTGGATGTAAGGTCCGCGTACCGGATCTTTTTCATCGGCATACTCCGGTAAAAGGGAAGCTCCGGCACCTTTGGCATAGAGGGCAACGAGGGAATTAGTATGGTTGCCGGAATTGTACTGCATGACAGGAAGTCGTCCTTTCCCGTTATCCACTACCGGGGCAAAGGGTTTTCCGCCCCACAAAAATCCCGATTCATGATCAGCCGTGATGATCAGCAACGTTTCATCCCAGGAAGAATGAGTCTCCACCCAGTTGATCACCGAATCCACTGCATCACGAAAGCTTTTCATCTCTTCCAGCATACGCCCTTTCAGGTTGTCGTGGTTGGCCCAGTCAATGGCTCCTCCTTCTATCATCAGGAAGAAACCGGAAGGATTACTGTCAAGGACATTCAATCCGCCCATAGCCATTTCTGCCAGGGTGGGGATCCGGGAATTGACAGGAGATAAAAAAGGCGGGGTGTCTTTTGTTTCGTTTGCCCCCATGGTTCTGCCTTCCTGAAGAGTACTGTTGACTTCCGGACAGGCCAACACGCGACGGGGCGCTGGACCGTGCGCAAGGTTCAGGATATCCTGGCGGCTGGTGATGACCGTCCAGGGATCGGGCAGGTGATCGCCATCGATATCAGCAACTTCCACCCGGGTCCCATCTGTATTGAACACGGTGGTTTTCCCGCTGCCTTCTTTCAGGGCAAGCCAGGTGAGGCTGTCAACGACATAGGATGTGCTTTTCCAGTGATCGCCCATCGGAAGGCCGTCATCGTCGAATTCGGGATTGCCGCAACCCATGACCAGGTCGCAACGGCTCCTGAACAGGATGTATTTGGATAGTTGGCTGTAATGGGTACGGGAACTGTTGTGCGCCGTAAATCCCGCAGGGGTGGCGTGACTGATCGGCACGGAGGTGATCACACCCGCTGATCTTCCGGTGGATTTGGCAAATTCAGTCAGGTTCAGGAGCGTGTCACCCGAGGCAGATATCCCCACCCGGTGCAAGGCTGTCTTATAACCGGTCGCCAGAGCTGTCGCTGCTGCAGCCGACTCGGTGAAACCTTTCTTCAGGTATGAAGGCTTCTTCCAGGCTTTCTTCGGATCATAAGAGGATCCGGCATAAAAAGTGGCGACAGCGGTTTGCACAGGGAACTGCGAGAAGGTAGATGGGCCGAAATAAAAATCGGCGGCTTTTATACAGTTATATCCCATCCCGTCGCCGATCATAATGATGACATTCTTCGGATGTGGCAGGGGAGTGGTTTGAGGAGAGGAAGAAAAGGCAGACGGGATCAGGGCCATGAATAAGATCATCATGATTCCCAAACAGCAAAAACGTTTCATCAGGCAGTTTTTTTTATGGAGTATTCGTTTTGGTAAACCGGCAGGTGGACACAGAATATCCGGTCCTGATCCGGAGAAAATAATATCCCGGTTGTAACCAACGGACATCGATCGGTTTTCCCGGAGAAAAATCATGAATCACCTTGAGCCGCTTGCCCGGGAGATCAAATAATTCAGCAATTGATTCCTCTGCGCCGGAGAGGGGCCCTTCTGCCACGATGAAGTCAGTGGCCGGATTGGGATAAACCCGGAACAGGGCGGAAGGCGCCGGCTCCCCGGTTCCCAGAGACCAACAGTTGCCGGGCATGTTGTTATCCAGCCAGGATAATCGTTCAGCAGTCCATTCTTTCAGCGACGAGATCTCACCGGCATAAGTCTCCGGAAGTGGTGACGGGTTGGGCCATACATAAACGCCGAGAATCGGCCAGCAGATGAAGTTGCGCTCCTGGGCAGCGTCCAGCGTCTGAGCGGTGGAATCGATCCAGTTAAATACCGCATCGTTGCTCAGAAAACCGGCTCTTAGTTCCGTCCATCTGCATTTCAGGCAATTATTAAATAAGGTATCCTCCAGCATCCGCTGCCACCAGAAGGGCACCTGCAGATCATCCCACTCTTCGGCAAATTGGTATTCCCAGCCGGCGGGACTTTCATTTCCATAATAATCCGCGTTATGCCAGGCAAGGTCATAATCCCAGACCGGTCCCATCCTCAGTTTCCCGCCCAGGCTCTCCCGCTGCTTATGGAAAAAGGTACTGATGCGGTAAGCATCCACATTCTTGCTGAATTCATTGACGATAAAATAATCCCGGAAACTTTCCGGCTCGGCATATTTCCGGAATCCTATACTGGTATCGGCAAACCACGGCCCGGCAAGCGCAGATTCAAAGAGGTTGACATAATCCCGGATATACTCTTTCTGTTGGTCGGTGATGTCTTCCTGCTTCGGGTATTCATATTGGAAGAAGATGTATTGTCCTCCCGTATTGACCGGAGGCGGATAATCCGAAACCCATCCGTCGCCTCCGCTGCCTGTCCATTTATCGATTTTCAGGATGTACCCTCCGGTGAGCTGATCCCCCGAGTTCATTTCCTCGGTCAGCTTTGCAATGTTTAACCGGTTTTTATCACGTTTTATTTTTTCGGAGAAAAGATAGACCCCTTTGTACCGGTTGTTCAGAAAAACTTCCACGAAACGATACCGGGTAGCGTAATGATCCATGTTCATCCATGTCTGGTAGGCCATCGCATTTCTTAGCAGGGTCTTATCCGAAAAGGAGGCGTTCAGGATCCAGTCCGATTCGACAGGCATCCCCAGAAGGCTGGTGTCGATGGAATTATTTTCTATGTCCCATGTTTCGAGTCCGTAACTTTTTTTCAGAAAGCTCTGGGAAGAAGATCCCCGGAGTTCGATCCCGGCGTAATAATCATATACCGGCATGTCGGAAAGATGGTTGTATCGCCCTTCACCGTTATCGATGATCTTCATCCCGACAGGGATCTTGGGATCATCCGGGATGCGCTGTCCGTAAGTATCGATCAAAACCAGCGGAAGGTTGGAAGAGTCGAAGGGAAACGGTTTTCCGGGTGCAGCACCGAAGGTGATTGCCCATTGGGTCAGGGTGCCCGAGTTAACACCGGGACTCTCATCAAGGATCCGGAGTTGCCAAAGCCCGTTACCGTCCTGTCCGTTGTTCACGTAACCGACATTTTCAAGCGGACGAAAAGCGCCTGTATACGGAGCGCTTCCATTATATATAGAGGTCTCCGCCTGATCAGAAAAGACTGTATTCAGAAAATTCTGCCCGTTGTAACCCAGGTGTTCCGTGAGGAGGATGATGTTGCCATCCGGAGAGATCAGTTCCATCCGGAGTTCCTCAACATACGGATGGAAAATGTTAACCATCACGGATTCCAGTCCGTAGGTTGTATCCAGGAAAGCGGGAGAGAGTCCGGTAACCTGGAGGGAATATGTCCCGGTCGTGCCATCATCCGGGATTTCGCCACCTAACCCACTGTATGTCTGCGCATTAGCAAGTAATACAGGAGCAAAAATCAGCCATATGATCAATCGTAATTTCATCTCATGCGAAGGTACAAGGAAAAAACGATGCAAAATCTTAAAAAAAAATTCATCACACGTATTGTAATGTTAAAATAAAATGTAATTTTGCAGCCTCAAAAATCCTTAATGGTTTTTGAAGGGATTTTGAGCTGAACATAGTAAGGAACCTGATAATTTGAGATAGCTATAGGTTTCAAACCGCTCCCGGCAAGGGAAACGGTGGATATCTCGCCCTTATCACCTTTCCTTTCTATATTTTTGCGAAAAATCCGTACGAGTGAGTGCATTTGTTACGAATTGACTTGTTTTGTTCTTGGTAGTGTCGGATTAATTTGTACCTTTGCACTCCCCAAAATGGGTTAGCTATTGTGTAATTTGTTATAAACCAATTTATATGCCTACAATTTCGCAATTGGTCCGTAAAGGAAGAAAGAAATTAACGGATAAAAGCAAAGCGCCTGCACTGGATTCATGTCCTCAGCGGCGCGGTGTTTGTGTCAGGGTGTATACAACCACTCCCAAGAAGCCGAATTCAGCCATGCGTAAAGTGGCGAGGGTTCGTTTGACCAACGGGAAAGAAGTGAATGCTTATATTCCGGGCGAAGGACATAACCTTCAGGAACACTCCATCGTGATGATCCGCGGAGGCCGTGTAAAAGATCTCCCGGGCGTACGTTATCACATTATCCGCGGCGCTCTTGATACGTCGGGTGTGGAAGGACGTAAACAGCGCAGATCTAAATACGGAGCCAAGAGACCCAAAGACAAGAAAGCATAATCAGATTAATATCGGAAGGGCAACCCGACAGGTTGCCTTACCTATATAGATAATTCGCAATGAGAAAAGCAAAGCCAAAGAAAAGATTGCTGGTTCCTGACCCCAGATTCAGTGACCCCCTGGTAACCAAGTTTGTCAATAACCTGATGCTGCGTGGCAAAAAGAATACCTCTTTTGAGGTCTTTTACGAAGCCATTGACATCGTTAGCGATAAAACCAAGGAAAACGGGCTCGAAGTATTCAAAAAAGCCCTTGCTAATGTCACTCCTTCTGTCGAAGTCCGCAGCCGCCGTATTGGTGGCGCCACCTTCCAGATCCCTTCCGAAATCCGCCCCTCTCGTAAACAATCCATCGGGATGAAAGCTTTGGTCGGATTTGCACGGAAACGCCACGAAAAAAGCATGGGACAAAAACTGGCCGCCGAAATTATGGCCGCCTATAAAGAAGAAGGCGCTGCATTCAAAAGAAAAGAGGATACCCACCGTATGGCTGAAGCCAACAAGGCATTCTCTCATTTCAGATTTTAACAACGTAATTAATAAACGGAATAATACAACAAAATTAATGTCCGAACAACTCGAAAATACAAGAAATATCGGCATTATGGCTCACATCGACGCGGGTAAAACCACGACGACGGAGAGAATATTGTATTATACCGGCATTAACTATAAGCTTGGCGAAGTGCACGATGGTACTGCTACCATGGATTGGATGGTGCAGGAACAGGAGAGGGGCATTACCATCACTTCGGCAGCTACTACCGTTTACTGGGATTATAACAGTAACCGTTACCGCATTAACATCATCGATACCCCCGGCCATGTCGATTTCACCGTTGAAGTGGAACGCTCGCTGAGAGTCCTCGACGGCGCTGTCGCTATCTTCTGTGCAGTCGGAGGCGTTGAGCCTCAGTCGGAGACAGTTTGGAGACAAGCTGATAAATATAATGTGCCCCGGATCTGCTACGTCAATAAAATGGACCGCACCGGGGCTGATTATTTCCGCGTGATCGATCAGATCCGCGAAAAACTGGGTGCAAAACCCGTTCCTATCCAAATCCCAATCGGAGCCGAAGAAAACTTCCTCGGTATCGTTGACCTCATCGCGGGAAAAGCTTACAAATGGGACGATGAATCACTTGGAATGAATTATTTCGAGATTCCCGTCCCCGATGATATGAAAGAAATGGTGGAAGAGTACAGGCTCCGCCTCATCGAAGGAACAGCTGAAGAAAGCGACGAACTGCTGAACAAGTTCCTTCGTGACTCGCAATCCATCACCGAAGAAGATATCATTGCCGCCCTCCGTAAAGCAACTATCGAAAACCGTATCACCCCTGTGTTATGCGGCGCATCTTTCAAAAATAAAGGAGTACAGACCCTGATCGACAGCATCGTTCGTTTTCTCCCGTCTCCTTACGATATGCCGGCTGTTAAAGGTACTAATCCGTTTACCGGAAAAGAAGAACTTCGTCACCCGGATCCGAACGAACCTTTTACCGCCCTGGCCTTTAAAATTGCGACTGATCCGTTTGTTGGCCGTATCACATTCATTCGCGTGTATTCCGGATCCATGGAAGCCGGATCACAGGTACTTAATGTCCGTACCGACAAGAAAGAAAGAGTGATGCGCTATGTTTTGATGCACGCCAACAAACAAAACCCGCTGAAACATGTTGAAGCAGGGGAGATTGTTGCTGCCGTCGGCCTGAAAGAAGTCCGTACCGGCGACACCCTGTGCGACATGAAACACCCCATCGCCCTGGAATCAATGGTATTCCCCGAACCTGTCATCAATATGGCCGTGGAACCCAAAACACAGGAAGATGTGGATAAACTGAATCAGGCATTGAGAAAGCTGACCGAAGAAGATCCTACCTTCCAGGTTCGCATCGACAATGAGACCGGCCAGACCGTGATCAGCGGAATGGGCGAATTGCACCTCGATATCATTGCCGATCGTCTTCGCCGTGAATTCAGTATTGAAGTTAACCGCGGAAATCCGCAGGTTGCTTATAAAGAAGCCATTACCACCGCTGTTATGCACCACGAGGTGTATAAAAAACAAACGGGTGGAAAAGGCCGTTTTGCTGACCTGGTGATCGAAGTCTCTCCCGCCGACGACGGCGTCAGGGGATTACAGTTCATCAACGACATCCGCGGCGGTAACATCCCGCGCGAATTTATTCCTGCCATCGAAAAAGGATTGAGATCGGGCATGATGAACGGTCCCATTATCGGTTTCCCGATGGAAAACATTAAAGTCAGGCTGATCGATGGTTCCTATCACAGCGTTGATTCCGATCCATTAGCATTCCAGGTCGCTGCCGGAATTGCTTTCAGGGAAGCCTGCAAAAAGGCAAAAGCCGTGCTGCTTGAGCCAATTATGAAATATGAAATTGTTACCCCGAGCGAGTATATGGGCGATGTCACCAGTGATCTCACCAAACGCAGGGGACATGTTGAGTCGGTTGAAAACCGTTTGGGCATGCAGGTTATCGAAGGCAAAGTGCCTTTAGCTGAAATGTTCGGATATGTGACGGTGCTGAGAAGCATCAGCTCCGGCCGTGCTACTTCGATGCTTGAATTCTCCAGCTACGAACCTACTCCTCAAAACGTAATGGATGAAGCTTTATTCAAAATCAGGGGATACGTCCCGGTATATTAACGTATATAAAACAACAGTACTGTGAGCCAGAGAATCAGAATCAAATTGAAGTCTTACGATTACAACCTCGTCGACAAGTCTGCCGAGAAGATCGTGAAAACCGTGAAGGCAACGGGCGCCGTAGTAAGCGGACCTATTCCTCTTCCTACGGACAAAAAGATCTTCACTGTGCTGCGTTCGACATTTGTAAACAAGAAGTCCAGGGACCAGTTTCAGCTTTGTTCATACAAGCGGCTCCTCGACATTTACAGCACCACTTCCAAGACCATCGATGCATTGATGAAGTTGGAATTACCCAGCGGTGTGGAAGTTGAAATCAAGGTTTGATCGTAAAAGCATTTAAAAAGAGAAGAACAGATGTCCGGATTAATTGGTAAAAAAATCGGTATGACCAGCATCTATGATGCAAACGGGAAGAATCTTCCCTGCACGGTCATTGAGGCGGGTCCCTGTGTAGTGACGCAGATCAGGAGCCAGGAGAAGGAGGGTTATGATGCCATCCAGCTGGCTTACGAAGATAAAAAGGAGAAACATACAACGAAGGCGGAACGCGGACATTTCGCAAAAGCCGGTATCACCCCTAAAAAAGTGGTGGCTGAGTTCACCCGTTTTGAATCTGGTCACCAAAAGGTTTTCGGTGACATCCTGAAGGTCGATATCTTCAGCGAAGGTGAATACATCGATGTAGTCGGTATCTCCAAAGGGAAGGGTTTCCAGGGTGTTGTAAAGCGCCATCATTTCAGCGGTGTCGGCGAAGCTACGCACGGACAGCATGACAGACTCAGAGCTCCCGGTTCAGTAGGCGCCTCTTCATGGCCCAGCCGTTTGATGAAAGGCCTTCGCATGGCCGGCCGGATGGGTGGTGACCGCGTGAAAGTGATCAACCTTCAGATATTAAAGATCATCCCGGAAAAGAATCTGGTATTAGTAAAAGGAGCAATCCCGGGAGCCAAAGGTTCATACGTAATTATTGAGAGATGGAAGTAACAGTTTATAACATCAAAGGGTCAATGACCGACAGGAAGGTCAATCTGGATGATTCGATCTTTGCTATCGAACCTAACGACCATGCCATTTACCTGGATGTAAAACAATACATGGCTAACCGCCGCCAGGGAACACATGCTTCGTTGGAGAAATCGATGCTTTCAGGAAGTACCCGCAAACTGCACAAGCAGAAAGGAACCGGCGGATCCCGCAAGGGCAGCATCAAAAGCCCTCTGTTCCGTGGCGGTGCCCGCGTGTTCGGACCGCAACCCAGGGATTATGACTTCAAACTGAATAAGAAGTTGAAACGACTGGCTCGTAAATCGGCACTGAGTTATAAGGTGAAAGATAATAACCTGACCATTGTTGAGGATTTTGGATTCGAAACTCCCAAAACCAAAAACTTTATCGAACTGCTGAAAAACTTCGAGCTGGGAGATAAAAAGACACTGGTTGTTATGCCCGATGCTAATGCAAACGTCGTTCTCTCTTCCCGTAACCTGAAAAAGGTGAAAGTGGTGAAGGCATCCGACCTGAACACCTATGAGATCCTCGATGCACATCAGATACTCATTACCGAAAGCTCCGTGAAGGAGATTGAAAAGATACACCAGAATTAACGGATAACTGATAAAGAGATGAGCATTATTATTAAGCCGATTATAACGGAAAAGATGACCCGCATGGGCGAATCGCTCAATCGGTACGGATTCATGGTAGAGCGGAATGCCAATAAACTTCAGATCAAGAAGGCGGTTGCCGACCTCTACGGAGTCGAAGTAGTGGATGTCAACACGATGGTCGTCGCAGGTAAAGCAAAGAGCCGTTTTACCAAAGGAGGAGTCATTGCCGGCAGAACAAATGCAATGAAAAAGGCCATTGTGACATTGGCAAAAGGTGAATCAATTGACTTTTATAGCAATATTTAACTAAATGGCGCTTAAAAAATACAAACCGACAACAGCCGGTCAACGGTTCAAGGTCATCAGCGCATTTGATGACATTACCACGAACGTTCCCGAGAAGAGCCTGTTGGCTGCTTCACGGAAGACCGGAGGAAGGAACAACACAGGTAAAATGACCATGAGGTATATGGGCGGTGGTCATAAACAGATGTACCGCATCATCGACTTCAAAAGGGAAAAGGATGATATTCCTGCTGTTGTAAAAAGTATTGAATACGATCCGAACCGTACAGCCCGTATCGCCCTGGTGACTTATAAGGACGGTGAAAAGAGGTACATTCTTGCACCTCACGGACTGAAGGTTGGCCAGACGATTCTCTCAGGAAAAGGAGTGGCCCCGGAAATTGGAAACACGCTGTTTCTGAGTGAAATTCCCTTCGGAACGATCATTCATAATGTAGAACTCCGCCCGGGACAGGGTGCCAAGATGGTCAGAAGCGCCGGATCTTACGCGCAGTTGATGTCGAGAGATGGTAAGTTCGCCGTCCTGAAGATGCCCTCCGGAGAAACGAGATTGATCCTGCAGGCCTGCAAAGCCACTATCGGACAGATATCCAATATGGATCACAATCTTGAATCGTCGGGTAAAGCAGGTAGAAACCGTTGGCTTGGCAGAAGACCCCGTAACCGCGGTGTTGCTATGAACCCTGTCGACCATCCCATGGGTGGTGGTGAAGGAAGAGCTTCCGGTGGACATCCTCGCTCGAGGAAAGGCATTGCTGCTAAGGGTTATAAGACCCGGTCGCGCAAAAAAGCCACCAACAAGTATATCATTGAAAGAAGGAAAAAGTAAAATAAAATACTGCATTTATGAGCCGTTCGCTTAAAAAAGGTCCGTACATCCATCATAAACTGGAAAAGAAGGTTCTGGAAATGGTTGACTCTAAAAAGAAGAGCGCCATCAAGACATGGTCGAGAAGTTCCATGATCTCTCCGGACTTTGTCGGACAGACCATCGCCGTGCATAATGGCAACAAATTCATTCCGGTTTATGTGACCGAAAATATGGTTGGCCATAAACTGGGAGAATTTGCCCCGACACGAATTTTCAGAGGGCATGCCGGTAACAAGGACAAAGCAAAAAAGTAACGCTGTAATTTAATAGAAAATGGGAGCTAAGAGTCGTACAAGAGCTGAAAATCGCAAGGAGATCCGGAAAAATACCGTAGTCGCCCGCCTGAACAATGTCCCGACTTCACCGCGCAAATCGCGTTTGGTCGCTGACCTGATCAGGGGACAACGGGTTGAACTGGCCCTGCATATTCTGAGGAACAATGCTAAACAGCCCGCCGAACGCATGCATAAATTGCTGCTTTCCGCTATCGCCAACTGGCAGGCTAAGAATGAAGGTTCCAGGATTGAAGATGCCGATCTGTTTGTAAAAGAGATTATGGTTGACGGAGGCCGGGTGCTGAAACGCGTTCAAACTGCCCCTCAGGGTCGCGCACACCGGGTTCGCAAACGTTCAAACCATGTAACCATTATTCTTGACAGCAGGAATAAACCGGAAGTCGTTACCGAAGAGGTGAAAGAACCGGTAAAGGAAGAAGTGAAAGAGGCCAAGGTAAAAAAAGCTCCGAAAGCCCCGAAAGAAACGAAAGTAAAAAGTAAGAAATCTTAAAAGTTAGTTTTAATGGGACAAAAGACGAATCCGATTGCTAACAGGTTAGGGATCATCCGTGGATGGGATTCAAACTGGTATGGCGGAAATAACTTCGAGATGAAGCTGGTGGAAGATGATCAAATCCGCAAGTATCTTCACGCCCGTCTCACCAAGGCCGGTATTGCCAAAATCGTGATCGAACGGACACTTAAACTGGTTACCGTGACCATCCATACTGCCCGTCCGGGTATTATCATCGGAAAAGGCGGCCAGGAAGTTGATAAGTTAAAAGAAGAATTAAAGAAGATCACGCACAAAGAGATCCAGATCAATATTTCGGAAATTAAACGTCCGGAACTGGATGCCGTGATCGTAGCCAATACCATTTCCAGCCAGATCGAAGGCAGGATCTCCTACCGCCGCGCTATCAAGACCTCTATTGCTTCGGCTATGAGAATCGGCGCTGAAGGGATCAAGGTCTTTATCTCCGGCCGTTTGGGTGGAGCCGAAATGGCCCGCCGGGAACAATACAAGGAAGGTCGTATCCCTCTGCATACATTCCGCGCTGATATTGATTATGCTACTGCAGAAGCTCACACGACCTACGGAAGAATCGGAGTGAAGGTGTGGATCTGCAAAGGCGAGATCTATGGCAGACCGGAACTGATGCCTGCCCAGACCGCCTCTAAGATGAAACCCTCTGCCCAACGTCCCAAGGGCAATGCCCCCAGAGGTGGTGGAAAACCAAGGAACAGAAAGTAATATTGAATAACTTCTATATTTTACCGCGATGTTACAGCCAAAAAAGACAAAATACAGAAAGCAGCAGAAAGGCAAGATGAAAGGCAATGCCAAACGTGGCTATACGCTTGCTTTCGGATCATTCGGCCTTAAAACCATGGATGAAGCGTGGCTTACCGGACGCCAGATTGAAGCAGCCCGTCAGGCTATCACCCGTCACATGAAACGTGAAGGTCAGATCTGGATCCGTATCTTCCCGGATAAACCGGTGTCCAAGAAACCTGCTGAAGTACGTATGGGTAAAGGAAAAGGAGCTCCGGAATATTTTGTAGCTCGTGTGACCCCCGGACGGATCCTGTTCGAAATCGAAGGAATCCCCATGGATGTCGCTAAGGAAGCTCTCCGGCTCGGCGCACAAAAACTGCCCGTGATGACCCGGACCGTGATCCGCCCCGATTATGCGGAAGAAACAGCTTAATGCAGAAAGAGATTGACGCAAGTCGCAACTCCAATGAGATAAACAATGGAACAGAAAGTAATCAGAGAGTTAACAACAGGTGAGATCATCGAACGCCTGGATGAGGAGAAAAAACAGTTGATTAAACTGAAACTCAACCACGCTGTTTCACCTCTTGAAAATCCGAACAAAATAAAGGCATATCGCAAGACCATTGCCCGCCTTGAAACAGAAGTGCGTCGCAGAGCGCTCGGAGGTGAACAAGTTAATCAGGTGATCAAAAAGCAATAGTAAAACAATGGAAACCAGAGGATTACGAAAAGAAAAAACCGGAGTCGTCGTCAGCAATAAAATGGACAAATCCATTATCGTTGAAGTCGAAAGAAAGGTGAAGCATCCGAAGTACGGTAAATTCGTGAAGAAGACTTCCCGATTTATGGCCCAGGATGATACAAACACCTGTAGCGAAGGGGATAAAGTGCGGATTGCTGAAACCAGACCGCTTAGTAAAAACAAATGTTGGAGACTTGTCGAAATCATTGAAAAGGTTAAATAGCCATGATACAGCAAGAGTCAAGATTAATGGTGGCAGATAACAGCGGTGCAAAAGAGGTTCTTTGTATAAGAGTCCTCGGTGGAACCGGGAAGCGTTATGCTTCGGTAGGTGACTACATTATTGTAACCGTAAAAAATGCCCTCCCGTCAGGGAATATAAAGAAAGGTACGGTCAGCAAGGCCGTTGTCGTAAGAACGAATAAAGAGATCCGTCGTCAGGATGGTTCCTATATACGCTTCGATGATAATGCGGTTGTGTTGTTAAACACCGCTGGCGAAATGATCGGTACGCGCATCTTTGGCCCTGTAGCCAGAGAATTGAGGGAAAAACAGTTTATGAAAATCGTTTCTTTGGCACCTGAAGTGCTGTAAGCAGATATTCAACGTAGTATGCAAAAGAAATTACATATCAAAAAGGGCGACACCGTGATGATCATTGCGGGCGACTCCCGTGGACAACAGGGAAAGGTCCTGCAAGTCAACATCGATGACCTTACGGCAATCGTTGAGGGAGTGAATATGGTGTCGAAACATACCAAACCCAACGCGAAACATCCGCAGGGCGGCATCATTAAAAAGGAAGCCCCGGTACACATCTCGAACCTGAAGGTGATCGACGGATCGGGAAAACCGACTCGTACCGGCAGAAAAATTGACGAAAAGAATCAAACGCTGGTTCGTTATTCCAAAAAATCAGGGGAGGTAATAAAATAATGGCTTATTCACCTAGACTTAAAGACAAGTACGTAAAGGAAGTTGTTCCTGCTCTCATGGAACAGTTTCAGTACAAGAACCACATGCAGGTTCCGCGGATCACCAAAATCTGTTTGAACCAGGGATTGGGCATCGCGATCACCGACCGCAAACACATCGACAGCGGACTCAATGAAATGACGATGATCGCCGGACAGAAACCGGTGGCTACCAAATCAAGGAAAGATATTTCCAACTTTAAGCTGAGAAAAGGCAACCCCATCGGCGTGCGCGTTACTCTCCGCGGCGAAAGGATGTATGAGTTCCTCGACAGGCTTATTTCTGTAGCTCTCCCGCGTGTACGTGACTTCCGTGGCGTGAATGATAAAGGGTTCGACGGCCGTGGTAACTATACCATGGGAGTGACGGAACAGATCATTTTCCCGGAAATCGATATCGATAAAGTGGCTCATATGAACGGGATGGATATCACCTTCGTGACCACCGCCCGCAATGACCGGGAAGCCTATGCATTGTTGAAAGAATTTGGAATTCCATTTAAAAACAAATAAGAGTATGGCTAAGGAATCAATGAAAGCCAGAGAGCGTAAAAGACAGCACATGGTTGAACAATATGCTGAAAAACGCAAAGCCCTGAAAGCAGCTGGTGACTATATCGCCCTTCAGAAACTCCCGAAGAATGCTTCACCGGTTCGCCTTCATAACCGTTGCAAGATCACCGGAAGACCGAAAGGCTACATGAGAATCTTCGGTATTTCCCGTATCAACTTCAGGGAAATGGCAGTCAAGGGTTTGATCCCCGGAGTTAAAAAAGCCAGTTGGTAAACGAATTATTAATCATAACAGATAAAGGATAACATGGTTACGGATCCCATTGCAGATTATTTGACGAGAATCAGGAATGCCGTTATGGCGAACCACCGGGTGGTGGAAATTCCAAAATCAAAGGTCAAAGTTGAGATGACAAAGATCCTTTATGAAAAAGGATATATCCTCAACTATAAAGTGGAAGATGAAACCCGCCCGGGTAACATCAAAATCGCACTGAAATATCACCCGGTCACTAAAGTGTCGGCTATTAACGACCTGACTCGCATCAGCAAGCCGGGCCTCAGGAAATATGTGGATGCAGATAACCTGCCACGAGTGCTTAACGGACTTGGTATCGCCATCATTTCCACCTCACAGGGTATTATGACCGATAAAGAAGCCAGGACAAAGAACATTGGCGGCGAGGTTTTATGTTATATCAGCTAATAGGAGAATATTAACATGTCAAGAATAGGAAAACTACCCATCCAGATCCCCGCAGGCGTTCAGATCAACATCGATGATTCGAACTTGGTGACGGTTAAAGGGAAACTAGGTGAACTTCAGCAACAGGTTGACCCGCGGATCACCATCCGCATCGATGGAGACCACCTGCTGGTGGAACGTGGTTCCGATGAAAGAGGCGACCGTTCAAAACACGGACTCTACCGGGCACTGTTGCACAATATGGTTGTCGGAGTATCGGAAGGCTTTACGATCGTCCAGGAACTGGTCGGAGTAGGTTATAAAGCTACTGCCAACGGCCAATCGCTGGAACTCGCACTCGGATACTCACATAACATCCTGCTGGAGCTCCCGAAAGAAATTTCTGTGCAGACAACCGCCGAAAAAGGAAAGAACAATACGATCATCATGAAGTCATGCGACCGCCAGTTACTGGGTCAGGTGGCTGCTAAGATCCGTTCTCTCCGGAAACCTGAACCTTACAAAGGCAAAGGAATTCGTTTCGCAGGAGAAGAAATCAAGAAGAAAGCCGGTAAATCTGCTGCCGGTCAGTAATATCAAATCATTCATTCGTAAAATAATTGGAAGAATGGCTATTAAAAGTAAAAAGGATTTCAGAAGGATCAGGATCAAACACAGGATCCGGAAAATCGTTTCGGGTACCCCCGAAAGACCTCGTATGACCGTGTTCAGAAGCAGCAAAGAGATTTATGTGCAGTTGATTGATGATCTTGCCGGAAAGACCCTTGCAGCAGCCTCCTCCCTCGAAAAAGAGGTGGCAGGAGAGAAAATGACGAAAACGGAACGGGCAAAACTGGTCGGGAAACTGATCGCACAGAAAGCAACCGATTCGGGTATCAGCGAGGTTGTTTTTGACAGAGGTGGTTATTTGTATCACGGCAGAGTAAAGTCTTTGGCTGATGCAGCCAGGGAAGGTGGCCTTAAATTCTAAATAAGATATGGCAAACGTTAACGTAAAAAGAGTAAAATCAAGCGAAATCGAATTCAAAGATCGCCTGGTCAGCATCCAGCGGGTTACCAAAGTAACCAAAGGTGGACGTACCTTCAGCTTTTCCGCGATCGTCGTTGTGGGAAATGAAAACGGCGTGGTTGGTTACGGTCTGGGAAAGGCAAAGGAAGTTACTGCTGCCATCGCAAAAGGGATCGACGATGCCAAGAAAAACCTTATTAAAGTTCCTGTACTGAAAGGCACCATTCCTCACGAACAAGAGGGAAAATACAGCGGCGCTCTCGTATTCCTGAAACCTGCTGCTCCCGGTACCGGTGTAATCGCCGGCGGCGCTATGCGTGCAGTCCTTGAAAGCGTGGGCGTAAAGGACGTTCTTGCTAAATCAAAAGGCAGTTCGAACCCCCACAGTGTGGTAAAAGCTACGATCGATGCACTGGCCAAGATGAGGGATCCTTATACGGTTGCCCAACTCAGAGGCGTGGAGATGAATAAAGTTTTTAATGGTTAATCATCAACTGTAATATCATCAGAGATCATGAATAAGATTAAAATTACCCAAATCCGTAGCGGTATCGGGATGCCCCTGAGGCAAAAACGCACACTCGAGGCACTGGGAATTAAACGGATGCATCATACGGTTGAGCATGAAGCAACTCCGCAGATCCTGGGAATGGTAAACAAGGTGAAACACCTTGTCGTTACCGAAGAACTTTAATCGAAATAAAATATTCCGTTAATCAAGATAAATATCAGAACAATGGATTTAAGTAATCTGAAACCGGCACAAGGTTCAACAAAAAGCACCAAGAGGTTAGGACGCGGACAGGGATCCGGCAAGGGCGGGACTTCTACTCGCGGTCATAAAGGTGCAAAGGCTCGTTCTGGTTATTCCAAGAAGATTGGATTCGAAGGAGGACAAATGCCACTGGCACGTCGTCTGCCTAAATTCGGATTCCAGAACTTCACCCGCGTGGAATACAAAGGAATCAACCTGGATGTGTTGCAACGTATCGCCGATCAACAGGGAATTACCGTGATAAACAAGGAAGTATTGGTGAAAAGCGGTTTTGCATCGAAAAAAGACCTGGTTAAGATCCTTGGAAAAGGCGAGCTGAAAACCAAGCTGGAAGTAACCGCAAACGGATACTCAGCCACGGCTAAGAAAGCTATCGAAGACCTCGGTGGAATCGCAAACACTATTTAAATCCTGTTGAATGAAAAAGCTATTTCAAACTCTTCGGAACATTTGGAAAATTGATGAGCTTCGCAAGAGGATCATCTTCACCCTCGGGATCCTGGTGATCTACCGTTTGGGATCGTACATCGTACTCCCCGGCGTGGATCCATCCATGCTCGCTAACCTGCAGAACCAAAGCAGCAACGGTCTTCTCGGACTGCTGAACATGTTCTCGGGCGGCGCCTTCGCCAACGCCTCGATCTTCGCCCTGGGTATCATGCCTTACATCTCTGCATCCATCGTGATGCAGCTGCTGGCATTGGCTGTTCCTTATTTCGCTAAACTGCAGAAAGAAGGAGAAAGCGGAAGAAAGAAAATCAACCAAATCACCCGTTACCTCACCGTGGTGATCCTGATTTTCCAGTCGCCGGCTTACATCGCCAACCTGGTTTCCCAACTGCCCGCCGAAGCAATTTACCCGTTTAGTACGGCTATCACTTCTCATTCCATCTTCTCCTTCTTCGGATTGTCATCCCTGATTATCCTTACCGCCGGTTCCATGTTCGTCATGTGGCTGGGTGAAAGGATTACCGATAAAGGACTTGGAAACGGTATCTCCCTGATCATCATGATCGGGATCATCGCCCGTCTTCCCTTCGCCCTGTTCTCGGAACTGATTTCCCGTATGGAACAGAAAGGTGGCGGACTGGTATTCTTTGTGGTTGAGATCGCTGTTCTGGTGCTCGTTATCCTGCTTACCATCCTGCTGGTTCAGGGAACCCGCCGGATCCCCGTGCAGTATGCCAAAAGAATCGTTGGGAACAAACAATACGGTGGTGTTCGCCAGTATATCCCGCTGAAAGTAAATGCAGCAGGTGTTATGCCCATCATCTTCGCCCAGGCTATCATGTTCCTTCCCCTGACCATCGCCGGCTTCGCCAGCTCTGACACACTTACCGGCTTCGCCAGGGTATTTACCGACTATAACAGTTTTTGGTACAATTTTACCTTTATGATATTGATCATCTTCTTCACCTATTTTTACACGGCCATTACCATTAACCCGAATCAGATGGCGGAAGATATGAAGAAGAACGGAGGCTTTATCCCGGGTGTCAAACCTGGTAAAAAGACTTCGGAATTTATTGATACGATCATGTCAAGGATCATCTTACCCGGGTCCATCTTCCTGGGACTGGTGGCCATCATGCCAGCTTTCATACGACTGACGGGAGTGACTTCACAGTTTGCCCAGTTCTACGGAGGGACATCGCTGCTGATCCTCGTAGGGGTCGTATTGGATACATTACAACAGATTGAAAGCTACCTGCTGATGCGTCATTATGACGGACTGACGAAATCCGGGAGGATCAAGGGACGGTCATCATTCAGCATGGCCGGCTAACCTAAGAAACAAACGGATGCAAATTAAAACGGCTGAGGACATTGAAAAATTGAGGGAAAATGCGATCATTGTCAGCAAAACCCTGGCAGAAGTCGCGAAATATATTAAACCGGGAGTGACCACACTGGCACTCGACAGGATAGCAGAAGATTTTATCCGGTCACAGGGAGCGGTTCCCGGTTTCAAAGGTTACAACGGATTTCCGGGTACACTTTGTATCTCAGTAAATGAAGAGGTTGTACACGGAATCCCGGGAGATAGAGTTCTTAAAAATGGTGATATTGCTTCAGTCGACTGCGGATGCCAGAAAGATGGCTTCAACGGCGATTCGGCTTATACTTTCGCGGTTGGAGAAGTCCGGCCCGAAGTACTTCTGCTGATGCAACGGACAAAAGAATCCCTTTATTTGGGAATTGAATCAGCAGTGGCCGGAAAGCGGTTGGGAGATATCGGCGCCGCGATTCAGGAATATGTTGAATCGTTTGGCTACGGAGTTGTACGAGAGCTGGTAGGACACGGAATAGGCATGCATCTTCATGAAAAGCCCGATGTCCCGAATTACGGGAGAAGAGGTTCAGGAATGAAGTTGCTGGAAGGGATGACGATCTGCATTGAGCCGATGATCAACCTGGGAACGAAAAATGTCTTGCAGTCAAGCGACGGATGGACGATTCGAACAGCTGACAGGTTACCGTCGGCACATTATGAACTCACGGTTGCAGTGGCCAAAGGGAAAGCGGATGTGCTGTCGACATTCAGATACATTGAAGAAGTATTGGGAACAAAAACAGACATACAATAGACCATGACAAAACAATCGTCAATCCTTCAGGACGGAACGGTAGTCGAATCGCTGGGCAATGCGATGTTCCGCGTAGAACTGGAAAACGGGCATGTGATCACAGCCCATATCTCCGGGAAAATGCGGATGCATTACATCAAAATCTTACCAGGCGACAAGGTAAAAATAGAAATGTCACCCTATGATTTAACAAAAGGAAGAATAACATTCAGGTATCAATAGAAAACCCCAGATAATATGAAAGTCAGAACATCCATCAAAAAGCGTTCTGCGGATTGCAAAATCGTACGCAGGAAGGGAAAGCTGTATGTGATCAACAAAAAGAATCCGAAGTACAAACAAAGACAAGGTTAAAAACAATTAATAAGAAGTATTATGGCCAGAATTGCAGGTATCGATTTACCTAAACAGAAAAAGGGCGAGATCGGGTTGACATACATCTATGGGATTGGAAGAAGCACTGCCCAGATGATCCTAACGAAGGCTGAGGTTGACTTTAACAAGAAAGTTCAGGACTGGACTGACGACGAGCAGAACCGAATCCGTACTGTCATCAACGAGAACATTAAGGTAGAAGGCGCCCTGAGATCGGAAACCCAGATGAACATCAAACGTTTGATGGATATCGGATGTTACCGGGGTATCCGTCACCGTTCGGGATTACCCGTTCGCGGACAAAGTACCAAGAACAATGCCCGTACACGTAAAGGCCGGAAAAAAACGGTAGCAAACAAGAAGAAAGCTACGAAAGGCTAATTAAAGAACTGACGGGAAGTTTAATCTGAATCGTATTTATATCAGAATATGGCAAAAAGTGAAAAAAGTTCAAAGAAGAGGGTCGTTAAAGTAGATGCGATCGGCAGAGCATATGTCAATGCCTCCTTCAACAACCTGATCGTAACCTTGACGAACAGCACCGGACAGGTGGTCGCATGGTCATCGGCAGGTAAGATGGGATTCAAAGGATCAAAAAAGAATACCCCGTATGCTGCCCAGATGGCTGCTCAGGATGCATCGAAAGTTGCATATGACGCCGGCCTCCGGAAAGTGAAAGTTTTTGTAAAAGGTCCCGGAGCAGGACGTGAATCAGCAATCCGCACCCTGCATACCGCCGGAATTGAGGTGACTGAGATCATGGATATCACCCCGCTGCCACACAATGGCTGCAGACCACCTAAACGCCGCAGAGTCTAATAACCTGGAAAAAAGATCAAGATATGGCAAGATACATTGGCCCCAAAACCAAAATTGCAAGAAAATTCAAGGATCCTATTTACGGACCTGATAAAAATTTCGAAAAGAAAAATTATCCTCCCGGAATGCACGGACAAACACGTCGTCGTCCCAAGGGTTCTGAATACGGCACACAGCTGATGGAAAAACAGAAAGCTAAATACACGTATGGCATTCTGGAACGTCAGTTTAAAAACACTTTCCTGAAAGCCGCCCGCAAAGGTGGAAAAACCGGTGAAGTGCTGCTGCAGCTCATTGAATCGAGACTCGATAACGTGGTGTACAGACTGGGTATCGCTCCTTCACGCGACGGAGCCCGCCAGCTGATCGGCCACCGTCATATTACGGTTAACGGTAAAGTTGTAAACATCCCTTCCTTTGAACTGAAACCGGGCGACATCATTTCCGTCCGCGAACGTTCCAAATCGCTGGAAGTGATTACCAACTCGGTATCATCTCATGTGAACCAGCACGCCTGGCTCGAATGGGACGGCAATATGCTTACCGGAAAATTCATGAGTTACCCTGAGCGCGACCAGATTCCTGAAAATATCAGGGAACAGTTCATCGTCGAGTTGTATTCTAAATAATGATATTAACTATTTTTAAACTTTAACAGGCAGCTTATGGCAATATTACCGTTCCAGAAACCTGACAAGGTCATCATGGTGGAATCCGATGACTGCCGCGGTGTGTTTGAGTTCCGTCCATTGGAACAAGGTTTCGGTGTGACCATCGGAAACGCACTCCGGAGAATACTGCTCTCTTCCCTGGAAGGATTCGCGATCACCTCCATCAAAATTGAAGGAGTGGACCAGGAATTCTCTACCATCAAGGGAGTGATCGAAGATGTCACTGAGATCGTCCTTAACCTGAAACAGATCCGTTTCAAAAGACTGATCGAAAGTGAAAACTCCGAGAAAGTGACGGTGATCATCGCCCACCAGAAAGAATTTAAGGCCGGCGATATCAATAAATTCCTATCCGTCTTCCAGGTACTTAATCCCGACCTCCTTGTTTGTCATATGGAGTCGAATGTGAAGCTGTCACTGGAACTTTCTATCGATAAAGGACGTGGATATGTCCCTGCTGATGAGAACAAAGCCTTGAGCACAAGTCTCGGACGCATGGCTATCGACTCGATCCATACCCCGATCCGGAATGTAAAATATCACATCGAGAACTTCCGCGTTGAACAAAAGACCGACTACGAAAAGCTCGTGCTGGAAGTGACGACCGATGGTTCTATTCACCCGAAAAACGCGTTGAAAGAAGCAGCCCGGATCCTTATTCATCATTTCATGCTTTTCTCTGATGAAAAGATCACCCTGGATTCGGCTGAAAAGACCGTGAATGAAGAGTTCGACGAAACATCCCTGCATATCCGGCAGCTGCTCAAGACGAAACTGGTCGACCTCGACCTGTCAGTCAGAGCACTGAATTGCCTGAAAGCAGCCGATGTTGAGACCCTCGGCGACCTCGTTGCCTTCAATAAAAACGACCTTCTCAAATTCCGTAACTTCGGTAAGAAATCTCTCACTGAACTGGAAGACCTGGTAAAAGCAAAGGGGATGGAATTTGGAATGAATACTGCGAAATATAAATTAGATAAGGATTAATTGAGATGAGACATCAGAAGAAAATCAACCACCTAGGCAGAACGAGTTCACATCGTAAAGCAATGCTTTCGAACATGGCAGCCTCGTTGATTCTTCATAAAAGAATCACCACGACGGTAGCGAAAGCAAAAGCATTACGGACGTTTGTCGAACCACTGATCACGAAATCGAAAGAGGATTCTACCCATTCCCGGAGGGTTGTTTTCAGCTATTTACAAAATAAACTGGCTGTGACTGAATTGTTCCGCGAAGTATCAAAAAAGATCGCAGAACGCCCGGGAGGATATACACGGATCCTGAAAACCGGTTTCCGCGCAGGAGATAATGCCGATATGTGCATCATCGAACTGGTCGATTACAATGAAACCATGATGGCTCCTCGCGAAGAAAAAGGGAAGACCAGCCGCAGAAGACGTGGTACCACCGCCAAGAAAAAAGCAACAAAGGCTGAACCTGAAGCAAAGACGGCTGAACCGGTTGAACCGGCAACGCCCGAATCCACTGACGCCGAACCGGTAAAAGAAACCCCGGCGCCTGAACAGGAAGAGCAAAAATAAATGATCTGCTTTTCGAGTTATAAAGGATAATGTAACCCGTTACTTTATCCTTTTTTTTTGAACATAAAAAAGATTTTTAACATGAGCGCAATCTTGAATATCCATGCACGTCAGATCCTCGATTCAAGAGGAAATCCGACCATCGAAGTGGACGTGATCACCGATAATGGCGTTCTTGGCAGGGCAGCAATCCCGTCAGGAGCCAGCACCGGCGTTCACGAAGCCGTCGAACTTCGTGATAATGATAAAAACTTCTTCATGGGGAAAGGTGTCCTCCAGGCTGTCCAGAATGTCAATAAAGTCATCGCGGAAGAGATCCAGGGCATGTACGTCACGGATCAGCAAGAGATCGACCACCGGATGATCGAACTGGACGGCACCCCCAACAAATCGAAACTGGGCGCCAATGCCATCCTCGGCGTTTCCCTCGCTGTAGCCAACGCAGCTGCCCAGGTGACCGGACAGACCCTGTACCGTTACATCGGCGGCGTTTCTGCCAATACCCTCCCGATCCCGATGATGAACATCCTCAACGGAGGATCACATGCCGATAACTCTATCGACTTCCAGGAATTCATGATCATGCCTGTGGGCGCTACCTCGTTCTACGAAGCCATCAGGATGGGATCAGAGGTGTTTCATAACCTGAAAGCCGTTCTGAAAAAGAGCAAATATTCCACTAACGTCGGCGACGAAGGCGGTTTCGCTCCGAACCTGAAATCGAACGAAGAAGCGATCACGTTCATCCTGAAAGCTATCGAACAGGCCGGATATAAACCCGGAGATGACATCTGCATCGCCCTTGACCCGGCTGCTTCCGAATACTATATCCCCGAAGAGAATGTCTATCATCTGAAAAAATCAAGCGGCGAAAAATTGACTCCCGCTGAAATGGTCGCCTTCTGGAAAGAATGGGTGAAAAAATACCCCATCGTCTCCATCGAAGACGGTATGGCCGAAGATGACTGGGACGGATGGAAGTTGATGACCAAAGACCTGGGAAACAAGATCCAGCTGGTAGGAGACGACCTCTTTGTAACCAATGTTGAACGACTGGCCATGGGGATCAAAAAAGGAGTTGCTAACTCGATCCTGATAAAAGTGAACCAGATCGGCACCCTGAGCGAAACCATCGACGCGGTTAACATGGCTTACCGCAACAGCTATACCGCTGTTATCAGCCATCGTTCCGGAGAAACGGAAGATACCACCATCGCCGACCTCGCTGTTGCCCTGAATACCGGCATGATTAAAACAGGATCAGCTTGCCGTACCGACCGGATCGCCAAATACAACCAGCTTCTTCGCATCGAAGAACAACTGGGCGATACCGCCAGATACCTGGGAAAAGGTTTCAAATACGCACGGTAAAAGTTGCGTGAGATACAGGAGCCGGGCAAGCGATGGTTTGCCCGGCTTTTTTTATAAGGTCCCGATCAGGTGGATCAGCAGATTGGTAACCCGGCGTACATTCTCCTCAAACACGCGCAGTACCTCTTCCCACGTGACCGGTGAGGTATCTTCCTTCCATGAATCATAATCCGTCGAAAGGGCGATCACGGCATAGGGAATACCTGCCTCGAAAGCAAGCGCTGCCTCCGGGGCAATGCTCATGTTGATGATGTCGGCCCCCAGGAAGCGGAACATCTTCGATTCAGCGCGCGTGGAAAAACGCGGTCCCTCAATGGTGACGATGGTCCCGGCAGGATGACAGGGCAGTCCCAACTCTTTTGCCGATGCAATCAGTTTCTCCCGGAGCTCTTCCGAGAAAGGATCGCCCATAGCGGCGTGGATGAGGTTCCCGTTCTCGAAAATGTCATGGAACGTGTTGACACGGTGACGGGTGAAATCGATGAACTGGTCTGCAATAACCAGATCGCCGGGACGGATTTCGTCGCGGAGACTGCCGCAAGCGGTGGTGGCGATGATTGCGTCGCAACCCGCTTCGTGAAGAGCGGCAATGTTCGCCCGGTTGTTGACCTGGGTGGGAGGGATGGAATGGTCACGGTTGTGGCGTGATAAAATAAACAGTTCGCAATTACCCAACTTGCCGTTGAAGAGGGTGGAACTCGGCGCCCCGTAAGCAGTGGCGATCTCAATTTCTTTTCGTTGTTCCAGGATATCGAGTTTTTCCAGACCCGAACCACCAATCAGTCCAATTTTCATCTTCCTTCGTATTAATCGGGCTAAAGTACATAATTTTCCCCGTTTGTTGTGACAGAAAACCGTATCTTTGAAACATATTTATCCATTCTTTATGTCTGTTGCATACATAGGAGAACATCTCCTGCCCGGACAAATCGGTGAATGCATGGTCTGGACAGCCTTGATGGCCGCCCTTGTCTCGGCCTTCTTGTTTTTCCTGCGGACCCGCGATAAATACTCCGCCAGCGTCCGGCTGAAAGCCTGTTCCCGTATGCTTTACCTCCTCAGCACACTGGCCGTCACCGGTGTCGCGGTCACCCTTTTTTACCTCATCTTTTACCACCGGTTCGAATATGCCTACGTGTGGAAGTATTCGTCGTCAGCCCTGCCGTTGAAATATATCATTTCCTGCTTTTGGGCGGGGCAGGAGGGGAGCTTCGTGGTGTGGGCGGTATTCCAGTCCCTGATCGGACTGGCGTTGATCCGGTTGGCCGGAAAGCGGGAATCTTCCGTGATGTGGATCTTTACATTGGCTAACGTTATGCTGCTGGCTATGCTGCCCGGAATCCGGCTCGGCAGCATCACCATCGGAAACAGCCCGTTTGCTTTATTACGGGAAGTGTACGGCGCCTCCGGGAATTCGATTTTTCAGCAGGCTGATTATCTTCGATTGCTGGGCGACGGCAACGGATTGAATCCCCTGTTGGAGAACTTTTGGATGATCATTCATCCGCCGGTGTTGTTCCTTGGGTATGCGCTGACGCTGGTGCCCTTTTGCTATGCGGCGGCTGCGCTGATGGGCGGCGAGTACGAAGGGTGGCTCAAACCCGTGATGCCCTGGATCCTGGCCTCCCTGGCTTTCCTGGGAGCCGGCATTTTGCTTGGCGGAGCCTGGGCATATGTCTCGCTGACGTTTGGTGGATTCTGGTCGTGGGATCCGGTCGAAAACTCATCGCTGGTCCCCTGGATGACCCTGATTGCGGCGCTTCATTTCGTGATGGTCGCCCGCCGACAGCACCTGGCCTTGTTCTCGGCCTTCCTGCTGACCATGCTCTCTTATGTCCTCGTACTCTTTGCCACTTGCCTGACACGCAGCGGAGCGCTGTCGGAGACATCTGTCCATTCGTTCGGTGACAACGGGCTGGCAGGACAACTGATCATCAACGTTGCTTTCTTTTTTATTCTGATGATCGTACTGATCATCAAACGCTTCCGGAAGATAACGGACCATAAGCAAGATGTTCTTCTCTCTAAAGAATGCTGGATGTTCATCGGATCCATTGTCATCACCCTGGCTGCCTTCCAACTGATCTTCACCACCTCAGTCCCGTTGTTTAATAAGCTTTTCGGGACAAGCCTGGCGCCTTCCCGTAATGCACCCGATTTCTACAACCACTGGCAGATGCCGTTTGCATTGCTGGTGGCCGGTTTTATTGCTTTTTCACAGTTCCTTCATTACCGGGAGAATAAGCCGGAGGTGTTCTTCCGCAAGCTGATCGTCCCCTTCCTGATCGCAGCAGTCCTGACCGTCGTGATTACCGCCACCGGGATGCTGCGTCAATTCAACCTGGTTCTGTTTCTTTTCGTCCTCCTTTTCGCTATCGTCTCGGTGCTTGCCAACATCCTGTTCCGGACCAGCAAGCCGCGGAATATGGCCGCCATGATCACCCATGTCGGGTTTGCCCTGTTCCTGACCGGCGTCGTGATCACCTTTTCTAACCACAAAACCATTACGAGTAACACTTCCGGCTTCGACCTTGGAAACGAACGGCTGAACAGGGAAAATCAGCTGTTGTTGAAAGGAGATACGCTGTTTACGGGCGGATTCTGGCTGACCTATGTGGATGAGGATCGTCACGGCCATCAAACGGCTTACCGTATCGATTTTTTACAAAAAGAGAAGGGCAGGTTTCACCGGGGATTTACCCTTCATCCTTCGGTGAATGTCCATCCTTCGATGGGCGTGGTATATAATCCAGACACGCATCATTTCTTCGGAAAAGATTATTATGCGTACCTCTCAGCGGTGGGATCCGCTCCTGATTACGTGGTGATCCGGGCTATCATGAATCCCTGGATCAACGTGATGTGGACCGGCGCTGTGGTGATGATGACGGGGATTGGTTTAGCCATGTTCAAGCGGGCCCGGAAGAGGAAAGGGTGACCGGTTATTTCCCGTTCGCCTTGTCTTCCAGCATGGGGACAAACCGAAATGCCCCGTATTCCTTCTTGGTTAACGTGCCGTCCGCATTCAGGGTAAGCGTTGTCATGATCTGAACATCGTCGGCGCCCAGCGGGATGACCATAATGCCGCCCGGTTTAAGTTGGCCGATCAGCGCTTCGGGGACGTACGGAGCTGCCGCCGTGATGATGATCCCCTGGAAAGGGGCAAAGGCGGGTAAGCCCTTGTATCCGTCGCCATAGAACGTCTTGACAGTAGGATACCTGAGGGTTTGAAGCAGCCGTGTTGTCTTGTCGAACAATGCTTTCTGCCTTTCAATGGTGAAGACTTTAGCTCCCATTTCGGCCAGAATGCAAGCCTGGTAGCCGGATCCGGTGCCTATTTCCAAAATTTTATCTCCTTTTTTGACTTGAAGCAACTCTGTCTGAAACGCGACGGTATATGGTTGCGAGATAGTCTGTCCGGCCCCGATGGGGAAAGGCTTGTCTTCGTATGCAAACTCAAGAAAAGATGAATCAAAGAAGAAATGGCGCGGCACTTTTTCCATGGCGGCGAGCACATTCGGATCACGGATCCCTTTCATGGCAATCGACTCCACCAATTGTTTCCTCAATCCTTTATGCCTGTAATTGTCAATCATTATTTATCCCTGAAATTTTTGACGAAAATACTCAATTCAATCAACCTAAACGACTACTTTTGTAAAAATTAAAACACGCTCCTCATGCTGAAAATCGGTGTTCTTGGCGCTGGCCACCTGGGTAAAATCCATATAAAATGCATCAAAGAGATCCCGGATTACCTGCTGGTCGGGTTTTATGATCCTGATAAGGAGAATGCTCCGAAAGTGGAAGCAGAGTTGGGCGTGCGTCGTTTTGATTCGATGGATGAGCTGATTGATGAGGTGGATGTGGTGGATATTGTCACGCCCACTGTTGCGCATTTTCAATGTGCCACGGGTGCCCTCCGGAAATCAAAGCATGTCTTTATCGAAAAACCGGTAGTGACGACCCTGGAAGAAGCACGGGATCTCATCCGTATTGCCGGAGAGTCGAATGTCAAGGTGCAGGTTGGTCATGTCGAACGGTTCAATCCTGCCTTCCTGGCGGCGGAACCGTACATCCTTAATCCCATGTTCATCGAATGCCACCGGCTTTCACAGTTTAACCCGCGTGGAACCGATGTGCCGGTGATCCTCGATCTGATGATCCACGACATTGATATCATCCTGAGTGTGGTAAAGAGCAAGATCCGTAACATCTCTGCCAGCGGCGTGGCGGTTGTCAGCGATACGCCCGATATTGCCAATGTCCGGATTGAGTTTGAGAACGGATGTGTCGTCAACCTCACCGCCAGCAGGATATCCATGAAGAACATGCGGAAAGCCCGGTTCTTCCAGAAGGATACATACATCTCTGTCGATTTTTTGAAGAAAGAACTGGAACTCGTACTTATCAAAAACATGGATGACGACTCGTCAGCACCGCTGACAATTCCCCTGGAACTGCCCGGTAAACCCATGAAGAAGATCGTCATTGACCGGCCTGAAGTGAAACCCCTCAATGCCATCAAAACCGAGTTGGAAAGCTTCTGCACAGCGATCATCAACAATACCGAACCTCCGGTTACCATCAACGACGGAGTGAATGCCCTGGACGTCGCCCATCAGATTATGCAAAAAATTAACCAATCGCTGGCAAAATTGTAGTTTTCTGATGCAACTTTTTCCGGTTTCTCTTTTCTTACCTTAAAACAGGCAATATACCTTTATCAGAGCCGTTACAGAAATACTGTTAACACTCAAAAGAAACTATGTTCAAACGGAAATTTTTACACACGATCTCTCTTGGCTGTCTGTCATTTTTATTAATTGCTTTCAGCGCATGCGAAAAATTTGAAGGAGATCAGACTATTCCCGCCTATCTGAAGATCGATTCCATAGCACTTACGACCGATTATACCCATGAAGGTACGGAGTCGCATAACTTCACGGATGCCTGGGTTTATGTGGATGATAACATGATCGGGGCTTTTCAACTTCCCGCCGAATTTCCGGTCCTGGCAAAAGGGACGCACAAGATCACCATCATGCCCGGGATCAAGAACAACGGTATCGCTGCCACCCGCACCAACTACCCGTTCTGTGAACCCATTATCATGAATTTCGATTTGTACGAAGACAGCACCGTCAGCCTGGGCACCCTGGAAACCAGCTATTATGCAAGCACTGAGTTCCTGTTGCTCGAAGACTTCGACGGAGTGGCATGTGACATTGACACCAACTCTCGCAGCCAAGTGCCCATCCAACGAACACCTGTGGGATATCCTGCCACTTTTGAAGGGAACCATTCAGCCCTGATAGAGATGGACTCCGTCGGGACCTTGTTCGAGTGCGTCAATAATGCCGACTTCGAAATTCCTTCCGCTGCCGTTTACATGGAGATGAATTTTAATACGAACAATCCAGTGGCTGTGGGCGTATACCTCTATGGATACTCCATGATCACCCAAGTGCCCGTTATTTACCTGAATCCGACTAACGGTGCATGGAAGAAGATCTATATCAACCTGACCAACGTATTGAATTCTCAAACAGGGGCGGAAAATTTCAGGATTTTCATCAGCGCAACCCATACCGAAGGAGTGGAACATGCTGAGATCCGGCTGGATAATATTAAAGTAATATCAAGGGTAATTTCAAAATAATCAGAGATCATGAATAAACGGAAACAAGTCGCTACTTACGTTGTAGCTGATTACATCACAGCGTTGGTTGCGTGGTTCTTCTTTTTCTGTTTCCGGAAATGGACGGTTGATGCCGATGTCTTTCACCATCCTGAATCCATCTTTACAGACCCCAATCTCTATGTGGGGATAGCCGTCATCCCGATATTCTGGCTGATCATGTACCTGGTCCTGGGAACCTATCGCCAGATCTTCCGGAAATCGAGGCTGAAAGAATTCGGACAAACAGTCCTGATCACGTTTCTCGGCGTGACCATCATTTTCTTCTCCCTCATCCTTGATGACATCATCATCTCCAATCATACCTACCTGAAATACTTCATTGTCCTCTTTCTGCTCCATCTTACATTCACGGCGCTGGCACGTTTTATCATTTCGTCGAGGATCGCTTATAAGATACATCACGGGATTATCGGTTTCCGGACTATCATCGTCGGAAGCAACGGGAATGCGGTGGCTATCTATAAAGAAATCGAGAGTCAGGAGAGATCTTCGGGAAATAAGTTTATCGGGTTTGTAAATGTGGAAGGATATACCCGGTATAAACTGTCGGAGTTCATTCCTCATCTCGGAGAACTCAAAGACTTGAACAAGATCATCAGTGAAACCAAGGCCGAAGAGGTGATCGTGGCGATCGAACCTTCCGAAAACCATACCGTCGAAAAGATCATCACCCAGTTGGAGGATACTTCCGTGGTGATCAAGATCATCCCGGTCATTCAGGACATTCTGCTGGGCTCCGTGAAGACCACCTCCATCTTCCAGGCTCCCCTGATCCAGATCTTCCCCGACCTGATGCCCGATTGGCAGATGTCGCTCAAACGAATTATCGACGTGGTGGTATCGACGATCTGCCTCATCATCCTTTCCCCGGTATTCCTGGTGACCGCCATCGCCGTCAAGATGAGTTCTTCCGGTCCCGTGTTCTTCTCCCAGGTGAGAGTAGGCCTGAAAGGAAAACCCTTCCTCATGCATAAGTTCCGGACGATGTACAACAATGCCGAAGAAAATGGTCCGCAGCTGTCCAGCAAAGATGACCCGCGTATCACCCGTATCGGCAAGTTCCTCCGGAAAGTCAGGCTCGATGAAATACCTCAGTTCTACACCGTGTTAAAAGGGGATATGAGCATCGTTGGTCCCCGGCCGGAACGACAGCACTTCATCGACCAGATCGTTCAGCGTGCGCCTCATTACCGGCTTTTACAGAAAGTAAAACCGGGAATCACCTCCTGGGGACAAGTGAAATACGGCTATGCTGAGAATGTTGATCAGATGATCGAAAGACTGAGGTTCGACCTGTTGTACATCGAGAACATGTCGCTGGCCATGGACTTCAAGATCCTGATTTACACAGCCCTGATCATCTTACAGGGAAGGGGAAAGTAATTCCTTCTCCAGTTTCTCCATCACCTCACCTGCTTTTCCTTGCAGAAAGATATCCGTTATGGCGTCGGTATAATGCGAAGCTGACGGATTGATCTCAATGATTTTCGCCCCGTTCGATTTGGCCATGACGGGGAATTGGTTCGCCGGCATCACCTCTCCGGTCGTCCCGATGATCAGAAAGACATCGGATAACGACACGGCATCGTAAGCGGCATTCAGGGGGATGGAGGGGATGGACTCTCCGAAGAACACAAAATCGGGCTTCAGCAACCCACCGCATTGACGGCAGACCGGAGGCAGGTGATCGAGGCTGACTTCTCCGTGCGGGTATACGGCATGGCATTCCACGCAGACCAGCCTTTGCGAGTTCCCGTGAAACTCATAGACCTCTTTGCTCCCGGCCTCTTGATGCAGGTTGTCGATGTTCTGGGTGATCACGCGGTGGATCATTTGGTGTTTTTCCAGGTTGGCTAATGCCAGGTGCGCTTTGTTGGGCTTTGCTTTTCCGAAGAAATCGTAAAATATCTCTTTAATAATCGCCCACGATTCGGCCGGGTTCTCGTAAAAATAGTCTATTTCAAGATTGCGGGGATCATAATGGCTCCATAATCCGTCTGTCCCCCGGAAAGGAGGGATGCCGCTTTCCACGGAAATACCGGCGCCGGTATAAGCGGTGGTAAACTTCGATTTCCGCATCAGCGCGGCTGCGTTGCGGATATTATCTTCCAATGTCATGGTAACAATGCTATTTCTTCAGGTAGCGATCGAGCCAGTTAAAGAAGGTCCGTTGCCACAGAATGCCGTTTTGAGGTTTCAATACCCAATGGTTTTCGTCAGGGAAATACAGAAATTCCGCCGGTACTCCTCTCAGGATGGCAGCATTAAATGCCTGCATACCCTGGGTGGCGGCAATACGATAGTCGAGACCGCCGTGGATGATCAGGATGGGCGTATCCCAGTTTTGAACAAACCGGTGCGGTGAGGCGTTGGAATACGTGCGTTGAGCAACAGTGTTGCTTTTGTCCCAGAAGGGGCCGCCGAGATCCCAGTTGGCAAACCACATCTCTTCCGTCTCCAGGTATTGCGCTTCGAGGTTAAACATACCATCATGGGCGATGAAGGCTTTGAACCGTTTGTTGTGATTGCCGGCCAGCCAGTAAACGGAAAAACCGCCATAGCTGGCGCCTACTGCTCCCAGATGGTCTTTGTCAACGAAAGGCTCCTTTGACATGGCATCGATGGCAGAGAGATAATCTTTCATGTTCTGCCCGCCGTAATCACCGCTGATCTGGGTCAGCCAATCCATACCGAAGCCAGGAAGACCGCGGCGGTTCGGGGCGACAATGATGTATCCGTTAGCTGCCATGATCTGGAAGTTCCAGCGGAATGACCAGAACTGACTCACGGTGCTTTGAGGACCACCTTCGCAATACAACAGTGTCGGGTATTTTTTGGAGGGATCAAAATGCGGCGGATAGATGATCCAGGTCAGCATGTCTTTGTTATCCGTTGTCTTGATCCAGCGCTCTTCCACCTTGCCCATCGTAAGCTTGCCTAACAGGTCGCTGTTGGTGAGACTCAACGGTACATCTTTGCCGTCTTTGGGATCAACAGCGTATACCTCCGATGGCATCGACATCGACATACGGGTTGCTACCAGCTTATCGCCGGCGACTTTCACCGACTGATAATCGTGAACGCCGTCCGTCAGCTTGGTGATCTTTCCGTCACCCAGGGTGAGCCGGTAGATCTGATCTGTGGCGTGCCAGTCGGAGACAAAGTATACCGACTGCCCGTCAGCGCTCCAGTCGAGTGTCTCGGTGCTCTGGTCAAAAGCCTTGCTGAAGTCAGTCCACGCTTTCGTCTGCAGGTCACAAACAATCAACCGTTTTTTATCCGATTCGTATCCTTCACGCTCCATGCTGACCCAGGCTATCTTCTTCCCGTCGGGAGAGAAGACAGGATCCTGGTCGTATCCCATCATCCCTTCGGAGAGATTGACGGTTTGCTTCGTTTCCAGGTTATAAACATAAATGTCTGAGTTGGTGGAGATGGCGTATGCTTTTCCCGTTTTTTTACGGCAGGTGTATGCCAGACTCTTTGAATCGGGACTCCAGGCAAACTCTTCCATTCCGCCAAAAGGTTTCATGGGCGTTTCATAAAGTTCGCCGGCCATAATGTCTATATCATTAGTGAGCTTCTTCCCGTCATAATTCGCAATGAAGGGATGACTGGTCGTCTCGACAAAGCAGTCCCAATGGCGGTACATCAGGTCGTTGAAGATCATGCCGGAGGCCTGAGGAAGGTCTTTATACAGATCCTTTTCTACTTTATCAAGAAAGATGTCTTTGGTGTACATCACTTTTTGCTGATCCGGAGAATACGAGAAGCCGGTGATTCCGTCTTTGATGTCGGAGATCTGTTCCCGTCCGGTCCCGTCAGGATTCATCTCCCATAATTGCATCGATCCTGATTCTGCCGAAAGGAACCCGATCTTTTTTCCATCGGGACGCCATAACGCCTGGTATTCGCTGAACGGCGTTGTGGTCAGTTGCTTCCGGTTGCTGCCGTCGATATTGACCGACCACAGCTCACGATTTCCTTTGTTCTGCGCAATGTCGTAATAAGTGACTCCGTAAACTACGGTCTTGTTGTCGGGAGAAACGACCGGCTCGCTGGTACGGCCGAATGACCACAACACTTCCGGCGTCATCAGGTCACTCGTGAGTTTTACATCGGGCTTGCCGATCAACGGGGCATTGCTCTTTTCATCCTTGGTTTCTTTCGGGCTGCAGGCCCAGAGTCCGGTCAATACGACGATCAGGACAAGAGGGAAAATACGTTTCATGCTGATGTGTTTTTTAATGACGTAAAAGTATGACTTTTTCATCATCCTGTCAAGACACAGAGTGTTAATATAGATCAATATAGATAGATAAATATTTTATCGTGGACGGATCACGGTCAGCGGTCTCATCAGGTTTCTGGTTTCTTTCAGATAAGCTCTCACGGAGCCGATGAGGATCTTTGCTTCGATATAGATGGGGATCTTGTTTTGATCGTCGGTCAGCCAGACCATCACGTCTTCATTGCCTTTAAATACGGTCCCTTCCACCATTTTTACAGCGATTTTCATACACCGGTAATAGTTGCCATCGGTATTCCGTATGGTTTCCGTTCCGAGTTTCCGGAAATAGACCGTGAAGACGCTGTCGTCAATCAGAACAGTAACGGGGTGTCTCACGTGCAGTGGCATGGAAGCCAGGTTCAGGGTTCTCACGAAATATACGGATGACAGCATATCGAAAGCGCAAGGGCCTGGTTTCAAGGTGTCAATCTTCAGCGGTTTCCGGCCTCGGATGGTGTTCGAGATCACGGTCCCGTCCGGAAGATACAGCATGGTGTTTTGAAGAGAATATTTTCCTTCGAAGACGTAGCGGTGCGATTCCAGAGGACGGAAGGTGGCAGGATTCACCCAGGCATCGTAATAATCTCTTACTTTAAACAGGCCGTCGTACGAAGGGTAGGTCTGTCCGGCTACTTTCAGATGCCAGGCTGTTTTCTCTTTGTAAGGCGCTTTAGCTGCTTCAAATTTCACCTTGCCGCAATTCACCCAGATAGGTCCCCAGTTATAGGAGATCTGGTAGGAGATGACCTCTCCGTCGCCGAAGGCGCTGTTGCCTTCAAAGCATTGTGCGTACAAGGTCCCGAAAGAGAAGAGTGCCAGAAAGACCGGCAGAACGAGCATGAACGGTAACTTATTTTTTTCCACGTTTCCTCCAGAGAAAATAGACGGGTATTCCGGCCACGACGATAAGCAGGCCGGGCCAGGTATAAGCAGGTTTGTAGATCAGCAGTATTCCCATGATGAGAAGCGCTGAGAGGATATAGACGACGGGGATCACGGGGTACCCGATGGCGCGATAGGGGCGACGGGCTTCGGGGCGTTTCTTACGCAGGATGAAAATGCCGGTGATGGTGAGAACATAAAAGATGAGCACCGCGAACACAACATAGTCGAGCAGCTGCCCGTAAGTCCCGGAGAGACAAAGCAGGCATGCCCAGACAGACTGGAAGATCAGCCCGTTGGCGGGTACTGAATGGCTGTTGAGCTTCCCGGCATGGTGGAAGAACATGCCATCGTGGGCCATGGCGTAATAAACACGGGCGCCGGAGAGGATCAACCCGTTGTTGCATCCGAAGGTGCTGATCACGATGAAGGCGGCCATAATGATGGCCGCATAGTTGCCGAATACCGAAAAGATGGCGGCGGTGGCAATCCGGTCGGAGAGGGCGTACTGGATACCTCGCTCAGCGACGGTGACGCCATCAGGCGATCCCCGGAGCGGCAACACGGTGATGTACACCACGTTGGCCAGCAGGTAAAAGACCGTGACCAGGAGCGTGCCCGAGACAAGGCTGAGGGGAATGTTCTTCCGGGGATTGATCACTTCACCGGCGGTGAAGGTGACGTTGTTCCAGGCATCCGAAGAGAAGAGAGAACCTACCATGGCCATCCCGATGGCAGCGACGAGGGCGAAACCCGTGATGGATTGCCATTGTCCGTTCACCATCTTCTGCGCCGTCCAGAAGTGATCCATGTTCGCGCGGATCGCTTCGTGATTGGTGGCCAGACAGAGACAGATGACGATGAACAGGGTAAGGAGCAGCACTTTGCCGGAGGTGAAGATATTCTGCACGTGCTTGCCCGATTTGATTCCCCGTGTGTTGATCCATGTGAGGACGACGATCGACAGGATCGCCACGATCTGCACGGGTCCCAGCTTCAGGAAACCTTGCCGGAACCAGATCACCTCTTCGGAGATAGCCGGTATCAGCACCCCGGCGTACTTGGCAAATGCCATCCCCACGGCGGCGATGGTGCCGGTCTGGATGACCAGGAACAGCGTCCATCCGTAAAGAAACCCTGTCAGCGGGTTGTACGCTTCTTTCAAATATACATACTGCCCGCCGGCTTTGGGGAACATGCCGGCCAGCTCGCCATAGCTGAGGGCGGCAAAAACGGTCATGATTCCGGTAATGAGCCAGGTGGCCATCAACCATCCCGGGGAACCTACATTACGCGCTATATCTGCGCTGACAATGAAAATGCCCGAACCAATCATCGATCCGGCCACGATGGCCGTGGAATCGAAGAAGTTCAGCCGGCGCTGGAAACGAGGGCTTGACGTCTGATGCATCCGAATGCTATTTGTTGAGAAGGATATAATTCCTGAATTCTCCAAGAGTCTCAGCCCCCGGCAGGTTACGTTTGATCCAGCCCATGAAACGGTACTTGAAGCGTTCATGAACATGCGGACGCCGGTTTTTAGCCGGTTTCCCCGTGTACTGAAGCTGATCCTGCCAGTTGAATTTCTTTATCCATGCTGCCATCACCGCCGGATGGCTTTCCCTGAACTCACTCAGGTAATGAAGCGGCCCATAATCAAAAACGGCATTCTCCGGCCGTTGTTCCTTCGCAATGGCAGCTTCTCCCTTGTGAATCGTATCAAGCGACTTTGTTTTACTGACCATGAGCGCCGGTGGCCTTACCCATCCATAATGATATACGTAGGCATCCAACGCAATGACTTTTAACTTAAAGGTGTTCTCCTGTTGCCGGTAATTCAACCCGTCAAAACCGGGAATGCGCCGGAACGACTGCGCCGACTCCCACGAATGGATATCCGGGTCGTTCCTCACGATGCGGATCTCATGCGTGTACCAGTGATGACTTTTTTGGTAATGTTGATAGTCCCCCCAGAAATGACGGTACTTGAAGATCATCCCTTCAACCTCTGCATCGTCAACATACCGGTTGCACTTTTCGACAATCTCGGGCAGGTACTTCTCGTGGATCACTTCATCCGCCTGCAGGTACAACAGCCAGTCGCCGGTGCAGTGACTCCTCGCGATGTCGGTCTGGTGGGCGTTTTCCATCCCACGCGGGAACTTATTGATGTCCCATACGGTCTCGATGATACGGATCTTCGGATCTCCGATGCTTTGGATGAGCTCCAGCGTATGATCGTCGGGATCACCTTTACCGATAGCGACTACGAACTCATCCACGATCGGGAGCACGGAAAGGATGGCCTCCCTCATCGGGTAGTACAGCTTGTCGGCGTTACGGGCCATCGAAAATCCGCTGATCTTCATCCTGTCGTGATCGTTTAATCGAACATCTGCATCGAATGTAACTTCTTGTAAAGACCGTTGTTCTTCAGAAGCTCATCGTGTTTGCCCATCTCCACGATCTGGCCTTCGCTGAGGACACAGATCAGGTCGGCGTTGCGGATGGTGCTGAGCCGGTGAGCGATGATGATGGAAGTACGGTTCTGCATCACGTTAGCGAGGGCATCCTGTACCAGCCTTTCCGATTCGGTGTCGAGCGAGGAGGTGGCTTCATCGAGGATGAGGATGGGCGGGTTCTTCAGGACAGCCCGCGCGATAGAGAGCCGTTGACGCTGGCCGCCCGAGAGCTTCTGGCCGCGGTCGCCGATCACCGTCTGGTACCCTTCGTCGGTGTTCAGGATGAACTCACGGGCATTCGCGATCCGTGCGGCGGCTTCCACCTCTTCCAGAGAGAATTCGGAAGCGCCGAACCCGATGTTGTTAAATATTGTATCGTTGAAGAGAATGGGTTCCTGGTTCACAATGCCCATCAGGCAGCGCAGATCCCCAATCTTATAATCCCGGATGGATACCCCGTCGATCAGGATGTCGCCTTCCGTCGTATCATAAAAACGGGGAAGCAGGTCCACCATGGTCGATTTCCCGGCACCCGACGGCCCTACCAGCGCAATGGTTTGCCCTTTCCTGATCGTCAGGTCGATGTTCTTCAATACCTCTTCCGTATTGTACCGGAAAGAGACACCCCGGTATTCGATCTTGCTTTCGAAAGTCTTGATAGGCTTGGCATCCGGTTTCTCCTGGATGGGGTTGATCGTATTCAGCACCTCATAGATGCGGTCGGCTGACGCCAGCCCTTTCCTGACGTTATATCTGGCCTGAGAAAACGACTTGGCCGGGTTGATGATCTGCGCGAAGATAAGCAGGTAGGCGATGAGGGTCTCTGCACTCAGCGAACCCAGGTGGTTCATCACCATGAAAGCGCCGTACCACATGGCCACGATCACCACCGTGGTGCCCAGAAACTCCGAAAGGGGATTCGACAGGTAGGTGCGACGGTAGATCTTGTTTTGCAATGAAGTATATCCCTGGTTGAGTTTGGAAAAACGCCCCAGCACCATATCTTCCGCGGTGAAGGCCTTGACGACACGCATGCCTCCCACTGTCTCGTCGATCATCTGCAACAACTCACCCACTTTCTCCTGACCCGATTTCGATTGTTTCTTCAGATTCTTTCCCAGCTTCCCGATGATGAAAACGCTGATGGGAAGAAGCAGGAACACGAACAACGACAGTCCCGGACTCAGGATGACCAGCGTGATCAGGAAGATGAGGATGGTGAGGGGATCACGGAATAACATTTCCAGCGAACTCAGGATCGACCACTCGATTTCTTTGACGTCGTTAGACATCCTCGACATGATGTCGCCTTTCTTCTCATCGGTGAAATACGATAAGGGAAGATCCAGGACTTTCACGAACAATTGGTTGCGGAGGTCTTTCACAATGCCGTTGCGCAAGGGCGCCAGGTTGTACATCCCAATGTAACGGAACCAGGTCTTTAAAAACGTCATCACAATGACCAGGGCGCATACCATCCCCAGCGCAGCAGCTTTCCCGTATCCGATGATGAACCAGCTCAGGATATAATAGAAATAATGCTTGACGCCGGAAGTGGACAGGGTGAAGTGCCCGGCCGTGGTGACCAGTTGTTCATTCCCGAACAGGATGTTCAGGAAGGGGATGGCCATCGTGACAGTGAAAAGGGCGAATATGGTAGAAAGCACGTTGAACAGGACGTTCATTACGGCATTAGCCCAATAGGGCTTCATAAAGACGAGGAGCTTATTGAGATTCTTCATAGAGGAAAATTACGCAAAGATAGTTTTTTTACCGCAAGTAGTCAGGAAGAACTAACGTCACCTCGGCCAATTTTAATACTTTTGAAGCGGATGAAACAACAACAACAAATCGGCGTGATCCATATCTCCACCGCTGCCTCGTGGCGGGGAGGAGAGCAACAGTTGTGGTACCTCGCCGGTGAACTGCAGGAGCAAGGCTTCCCGCAGATGATCTGGTGTCCCGCCGGCTCCCCCCTGGCAGCACGCGCTGCCGCCGCCGGCATCCCTGTGACGACGTTCACCCGAAGAACCGCCTTCAGCCTGTCCGCAGCCTGCCGGCTCCTGAGACTGGTGAAACAAAACCCCGGCGTCATCCTGCATGCTCACGACTCGCACGCTCATACCATGGCCGTCATCGCCTCGTCGCTGACACGTACTCCGGCCCCGGTGATCGTCAGCCGGCGTGTGGATTTCGCCCCCGGCAAAGGATGGCTGTCCAACTGGAAATACCGGCATCAAGCCGTGAAGAAGATCATCTGCGTGTCGGAGAAAATTAAAGAGATCATGGCGGAGAGTCTGGGCGACCCGTCCCGCCTGGTCACCATCCACTCGGGAATCGACCCCGGGCGGTTTGCCGGAGAAGGCGATCGGGGGTTCCTCCGCAGGGAGTTCTCCCTTCCCGAAGAGGTCGTCCTGGCCGGGAACACCTCGGCGGTGGCCGACCATAAAGACTATTTCACCTTCGTCGATACCGCAGAGATTCTGCTAAGCCACGACAGCCGTTTCCGCTTCTTCATCATCGGCGACGGTCCGCTGTACGATACCATTGCTCGTTATATCGCGTCGAAAAACCTTTCAGACCGGATCATCATGACCGGCTTCCGGGCCGACATTCCGCGGTTGCTCCCCGGGCTGGATATCTTTCTGATGACCTCTAAGACAGAAGGACTCGGGACGACGGTACTGGACGCCTTTGC
>DAONET010000005.1:114363-116428 GCA_035403225.1 Bacteroidales bacterium
CGGGTGAAGTCGGGAAACTTCACCGGCTTGCTTCCGTCCGCGACGGATACAGATGACAGGGCCGTAACCGCCGACCAGGCTGCTCCGTCGTACACATCCATATCGAGAGGCACCCCCCGGTTCAGGCAATCGATCAGCCGGTAGATCATCACGAAATCCATCCCTCCGTGACCGCCGTACTTCTCGATCTCGGGTTTCAGCCGGTCCCAGATCGGGTGGCGGTACTTCGCGCGGAACTCATCGAATTTCTCCTGTTTCAGCCAGCCGTGTCCTTCGCCGTTGACCGACAGCCGCGAAGGATATCCCTCATGGTAGGCCAGAGTCCCGGCCAACGCGTTGATGCGGCTGTAGGGACGCGGGGAGATCACATCGTGTTGGACCAGGATCGTCCGGCCCATCGCCGTCTTGATCAGCGAGTTGTTCATGTCGCCGTGACGGGCCTTCTGCAGGTCATAATAAGGATTCGCCGGATCGATGTTTTTCGAATAAGCGCTCATGCCGGCTTGCAGGCAGCTCATCGAGACCAGGTAATCGAAGCCGTCGCCCCGGTTGATGTCCATGTACTGCGCCACCGGGCCGAGACCGTGAGTAGGGTAGAGGTTGCCGTCGCGCGCTATATTTTCTTTGATCCGCCAGAAATCGTAATAGTAAGTGTCGGAGAACATCAGCTCGCGCAAGTCGTGGATGTAAGCGCCTTCGCCGTAGGTCAGCGTGCCGAAAACGCCGTGCTGCACCATGTTCAGCAGCCACAGTTCCTCATCGCCGTAACATACGTTCTCCATCATCATGCAGTTCTTCTGCGTCTCCTCGGCCGTGTTGACCAGTTGCCAGTTTTCTTCCACCGTGATGGCTGCGGGGACTTCCACCGCAACATGTTTCCCTTTCTTCATCGAGAATACCGCCATGGGTGTATGATCGGCCCACGGGGTGGCGATGATCACCAGGTCGATGTCATCGCGGCACACCATCTCCTTCCAGGAGTCGGCCCGGCCGGCGTACACGGCAGGCTGCTGCCCGCTGGTGGTCCGTTTGATGATGCCCAGCGCCTCGTCGGCTTTCTCTTTCCGGATGTCGCAGATCGCCACGATGGTAGCTTTGTCGGGACACAGCGCGTTGACGAGCTCCACGTGATCCGCTCCCCGGTTTCCCAGCCCGATAAACGCCACCCTCACCGGCTTCATCGGCGGCGCCGTCAGCCCGATCACCGATTTCCCTGACCGCGCCGGGGTGACATTGACCTTGTCCGGCATCGATTCCGCCAGTCCCGGTTTCGAAGCAAACAACATATCCGAAAAGCCAAGCGAAACGGCGCCCAGCGCACTCGCCTTCAGAAAACCACGGCGCGAGAATTTCTTTTTCATACAGCCATCCATTTAATGCTCTGGCAAAGGTATGGTTTTTAGATTTTGGGTTGTGGGAATGTCTCCGGCATTATCCGGAAAGCCTAAATTACCCACAGAGTAACCAACGTAGAAGAACTTTCTCGCCACAATCCATACGACGTCTGTAAAGCATGTTTTAGCAGAAAGTTGCCGGGAAACCCAGGATCAGGGTTGTTTAATAATAGTAAAAAAAATCTATAAAAAATTTTTGATAAACAAAAAATTTCTATATTTACACTTTCGAACCACTGCCATCACTTCAATGAAATGATCAAAGTCAATTCAGAGCACAGCACTGTCGAATTACCCCCCCAAAAATGCTAATAACCCAAACGGGATACATACGCACGGAATTTATTATAATAACCCTAATGATCCCGAAAAACAATTAAAAAAGTTGACAGGAGGTGGATACAGTGTTGGGACATCAGGTATCCCCGAAAAAGTCAAATTACCTTTCGAATATATTGAGGTTTCTCCATAGAATCCTTTAGATATGTCTTACAAATAAAATATTTATGAGTTTCGACGCACAATGTGATAATAAAGAAGAATAACGGAAATATTAACAATTTTAAATTTTAAGATTATGAAGAATTTATTGAATCTGTCGATGTTATTCATTTTGGTTTCAGCAACCATATTCATCTCAAGCTGTGAAAAAGAGACCACAAAACCACCAC
>DAONET010000006.1:0-115547 GCA_035403225.1 Bacteroidales bacterium
GCCAACGGGAAAGATTATAACGCCGGAGGCGCCCGATACAACACAACCTATATCCAGGGTGTCGGACTCGGGTCTGTCACCGATTCGCTGACGGCCATGAAGTATCATGTCTTCGACAAAAAAAGCATTTCCATGACCGGGATGCTGAAAGCGATGGAGAACAACTTTGAAGATTACGATGAGTTACGGGTCGAGCTGGTTCATAACACACCGAAATACGGCAATGACGATGATTATGCCGACGATCAGGCCCGGATGGTGTTCGAAATGTACTACGACAGCGTGAACGGACGCCCTACTTCTATTGGTGGTGTCCATCGCATCAATATGTTACCGACCACCTGTCACATCTATTTTGGCAGTGTGATCGGGGCCATGCCTGACGGGAGAAAAGCGAAAGAACCTCTTTCCGAGGGCATCTCTCCCTTCCAGGGGGCTGATCACCAAGGGCCTACTGCCGTGTTGAAATCGGCGGCAAAGATCGATCACGTTCGCACCGGAGGCACCCTGCTCAACCAGAAGTTTGCTCCGTCATTCTTTGACAGCCCCGACAGCATCGATAAGCTCACCAGGCTCATCCGCAGCTATTTCAGGATGGACGGGCATCACATCCAGTTCAATGTCGTATCCGCAGATACGCTTCGCGATGCCCAAAAACATCCGGAGAAATACCGTGACCTGATCGTCCGTGTGGCGGGTTACAGCGACTATTTCAACGACCTCGGTGAAGACCTCCAAAATGAGATCATCCGCAGAACAGAGCATCAAGGTATCTGATCTGATATGGATATTATTAACTTTGACGAATGAAAAAACTCATCCCCCTCTTCCTGGTATTGGGAATACTGTTGACGTCGTGCAACAGCCACCGTCATTTCATCTCTGATCGTCAATACCGCAAACTCGTATCGGAACAATATGAGAAACAAAAAAAACTGGCTTCGAACCGTTCCGATCAGCTTTTTAAGGTCATGGACGGCGACCTCACTCTCTGCGAGCGGGAAGCCATGATGTTCCTGTACGCTTTCATGCCGCTGAGCGACCTGGCCGACTATACCGGTGATTTCTACCTGGCAAATGTCAGAGCCTCGCTGGCTGCCCGTGATACTTTCAGCTGGGGTAAGACTGTCCCCGAAGAGTTGTTCCGTCATTTTGTACTCCCGATCAGGGTAAACAACGAGAATCTTGATACAGCCCGGATGGCTTTCTTCCGGGAGCTGACACCCCGCATCCGCAACATGAGCATGAAAGAGGCTGTGCTGGAGATCAACCACTGGTGCCATGAAAAAGTGACCTATCGCGGAACCGATATTCGCACCTCTTCTCCCCTGTCGACCATGAAGACAGCCTATGGACGGTGTGGTGAGGAATCCACCTTTACGGTAGCTGCCTTGCGTGCTGCCGGAATCCCTGCCCGGCAATGTTACACCCCCCGGTGGGCGCACTGCGATGATAACCATGCCTGGGTGGAAGTGTGGGCCGACGGGAAATGGTACTTCATCGGAGCCTGCGAGCCGGAACCTGATCTGAATATGGCCTGGTTCACAGCTCCTGCTAAGCGTGCCATGCTGGTAAATACCAATGTCTTCGGCGTCTACCAGGGACCGGAAGATGCATTGGTGAAAGACGAACGTTTCACCCGGATCAATATCTTGTCTAATTATACCGACGTAAAACGGATCTACGCGAAAGTGGTTGATCAGAAACAACAGCCTGTCGACAGCGCCATTGTTGAATTTCAGTTATATAACTACGCCGAGTTTTATGCTCTTCACCGGACTGCTACCGGTAAAGACGGGCTTGCCTCCTTGCTGACCGGCAAAGGCGATTTGCTGTTATGGGCCTCCAAAGACGGAAAATTCGGATTTGCCAAAGCCGACGTAAGAACCATGGATACCGTGCTCATCGTTCTGGATAAGACCAAAGATTATACGGCCTCTGTGAGTTTTGACCTGGTCCCCCCGGTAAAGCAGGAAGTGACAGCCGAAGTCAGCGACTCTGCCCGTAACATCAATACCGACCGGCTGGCTTTTGAAGATAAACAGCGGGCAGCGTATGAAAGCACGTTCATCGATTCTCTCAAAGCTTACCGCGCAGCAGAGGCCTTCGGGCTGAACCGCGACACACTCTGGCGTTTCCTCCGTCAGAGCCGCGGTAACTGGCGCGACCTCATGGATTTCATCTCTGCTGTTCCGGCGAAAGACAAGAAATGGATCTTCCCCCTCCTGGGCAGCATCTCCGAAAAAGATCTCCGCGATGTGAACCCGCTGGCGCTTAAGGATCACCTGGCTTTTGCCCGGACCTACGAGCCACTGGCAGCCGATGAGGAGATGTTTGTGAAGTTTATTCTGAATCCCAGGTTTGACAACGAGTTTCTGAAACCATGGAGACAATATTTCCAGGGAAAATTTGATAAGAATTTCATCGAATCGGCCCGGAAAGACCCGCAAAAGATCTTCACCTGGGTAAAAGAGAACATCCGGGTGGATAACAACGCCAACTACGGGAAAGCCCCCATCACCCCCGTTGGTGTATATGAACTGAGAGTATCCGACCAGACAGGCCAGAATATGCTTTTCACCGCGCTCTGCCGCAGTTTCGGGATACCGGCCCGCATCGAGACCGCCACCCGCCTGCCACAGTATTATTTCGATGGAAAATGGAACGATGTATGGTTTGCCAAACAAGCCGAAGCAGGAAACGAACGCGCTACGCTGATGCTTCAGAACGACCCGGCCAACCAGATCAATCCGGAGTATTACATCCATTATACCGTGGAACAGTTAAAAGACGGCTTTTACCGTTCGCTCGATTACGAAACTGACCCGTCGGTGAAGGCATTCCCTTGCTCATTGCAGATCCTGCCCGGCTCGTACCTGGTAGTTACCGGTAACCGGGTGGGTGACGGTACGGTCCTTGCTTCCCTCAACTTCTTCACCCTTCCTGTCGGCGCAAAGAAAGAAGCCACGATCACCCTCCGAAAAGATGTGTCGCCATTGCCGGTGTACGGGAAAGTAGATCTTTCCAAATACCTGACCACCCCTTCGAAGAGCGGACTGATCCTGGCTTATATTGAGCCTGATAAAGAGCCGACGAAGCATCTGCTGGCCGACCTTGTCCAGAAAAGATCCGAACTAAGTACATGGAAAGGCCGGATCATCATCGTTTGCCCGACGGAAAAGGAGATGAAAGATTTCACAGCGAAACACGCGAAGGAACTCCCCGCTAATTGTTCATACAATTTCCTGGCGACCTTCCCGATCGACAACATACGTCCCTTGCTCAAAACAAGCGGTAAATCCTTACCTGCCGTGGTTTTTATCAATCCTGCAGGAGAAGTTAACTTTATTTCAGAAGGATACCGTATCGGCACCGGTGATGAACTGGTAAAAATGGCCATGACCACAGCCGGGGAGAAGTGATTTCATGGAAATTTTTTCATCAGATAGAAAAAAATTGTAAATTTGCACCCTCAAATGGCTCCGTAGCTCAACTGAATAGAGCATCTGACTACGGATCAGAAGGTTGCAGGTTTGAATCCCGCCGGAGTCACAAGATGTATGAAAAAGCCCTGTAAGTGTTACTTACGGGGCTTTTTGTTTCTGAGACAAAGAAACCCGGCTCATCAAATATTGTCAACATCGGTTCTTCTGAAAGACCACGGAAGTAACCTTGTGCTGAAATCTTTTGGTTAATTTTACCATCCGAAAAGATCGAATCATGAAAATAGAAAGACTGCTATTGATACTGGGATGGCTCATTGTTGTCAGCAGTTGCAGTACCATTAAGCCGGAAGCACCGGCTGAAAATTATCCTGAGTTTTCGGTGAAACCACCGCTTTCGATCATCAATGTTCCGTTTGAACTGGACATCCGGAAGCTGGAAACCATGTTTAACAACGAGTTTCGCGGAGCTATTTATAGTGATACCAGTTTTACCAACAACGGCAACGACAACCTGAAGCTGACCGCCTACAAGCGGGAGAACATTCGCTTTTCTTTAAACGGCAACGAACTCTCCTACCGGGTTCCGCTGCTGGTAATGATCAAATACAAGTATAGTGTCGGCGCTTTCGGGTTTTCCGTGACAGATGTGAAAGAAGCATCCGGGAGCGTAGTGTTGAAATTTAAGACCAAACTGTCGATCAACCGCGACTGGACCATCACCTCGTACACCGTTTCCGACGGGTACGAATGGATCTCCACCCCTTCCGTGAAAGTAGGCTCTGTCAGTATACCGCTGCCGGTGATTTCGGATGTATTGCTGGAGTCAAACCTCGGCATGATCAACCGCGAGATTGATGCGTCGATCAAATCATCGATTGACCTGAAGAAGCTTGCAGGCGAAGCCTGGCGCGGCATACAACAACCCATCGGGATTTCAGCGGATCCGCCTTTGTGGCTTCTGGTCACCCCGCAGGAAGCATCGACCGTGCCGATCCAGGGAACCGGCAATATGCTCCGGCAGTTGATGGGTGTACGGGTAGCCGCCGAGCTCTATTACGGCGCCAAACCCGATCAAGAGGTTAACCCCGTGTTGCCGCCGTTGAAGGTTACCAGCCGTATGGACGATGGCTTCCGGGTGAGTCTTTTGACGGATCTCCCCTTCGCTGATATCAATGAAATAGCCCGAAAACAACTTGCCGGGTACACCTTCACCGAAGGCCGGTACAAACTGAAGATCGAAGATTTATCGCTGTACGGAAACGGAGAACAGTTGGTGGTGGCTGCCCAAGTATCGGGTAGCATAAACGGAACCATTTACCTGGCTGGCACCCCCTGGTTTGATAAATCAACCTCGACCCTGAAGATACGTGACCTGGATTTCGACCTTAAAACAAAAAACGCGCTCATCAAATCAGCCTCATGGCTGCTGCGTGGTACCATCGCCTCCCAGATCTCGGAGAAATGCACTTTCCCTGCCGGCGATCTGATAGAACAGGCACGGTTACAGTTACACAACTTCCTGTCGACCGGATACCGCTATGAATATATCACGATCAGCGGATCTCTCAACAACATTGACATCGATCGTATTGCCATCACCCGGAGTTCTGTCAAAATTCTGGTCACCTTCTCCGGTAAGTTAAGCCTTGGACTTTCGGAAGAATAAAAATAATTTAATAACTTTGCCTTGTCTTGCTTGCAATATACTAGGATAAACATATATAAATTAATCTGCCATGATAAGTATCGGATACCGGAAATTAACAGTCGGGGATTTTTATAAAATTCTTTTTGATGGAGAAAAAATCGAGATTGATGCCGGCGCCCTGAAGCGGGTGAACAATAACTATGAGTTTCTGAAAGAATTTGCCAAAGGCAAGGTAATCTATGGGATCAATACCGGTCTGGGACCGATGGCTCAATATAAGATCAACGGGAACAAAGAGCTGGAACTGCAGAAGAACCTGATCCGCAGTCACTGTTCAGGTTGCGGTCCCAAGCTTGAAGACATTTATGTGAAATCAGCCATGCTAGCTCGTTTAAGCACCCTGATCCAGGCACGGTCGGGGCTTCATCCCGAAGCTGCTATCCTGCTTATGGAGTTGATCAATCGCGACATCTACCCATATATTCCGGAACATGGAAGCGTTGGCGCCAGTGGCGATCTTGTGCAGCTTGCCCACCTGGCCCTGGTGCTGATGGGTGAAGGGGAAGTGACGTATAAGGGCAAGTTGCGTCCAACAACCGAAGTATTCGCAGAGACAGGTCTCACTCCTATTAATATGCACATCCGCGAAGGTCTCGGGCTGATTAACGGGACCTCTGTCATGACAGGTATCGGCATGATCAACGTGACCCATGCGCACAACCTGCTCGATTGGGTGATGCTGGCTTCATCGATGATCAATGAGGTCGTGGAATCATACGATGATCATTTCTCCGAAGGACTGAACCGCGCTAAGTCACATCATGGACAAAGACAGGTGGCCCGGGTCATGAGATGGATCCTGAAGGACAGCGGTATGATTCGCCGTCGCGCCGACCATCTTTACATCAATAATAAACACGAAGAAGTTGAGATCTTCAAACATAAAGTACAGGAGTATTATTCTCTCCGCTGCGTCCCGCAGATCCTGGGTCCTATCATGGATACCATCATGTACTCCAGCCATGTCCTGATGAATGAAGTAAACTCTACCAGCGACAACCCCATCATCGACGACGAAAACCGCAATGTATACCATGGCGGTAACTTCCACGGTGATTATATCTCGCTGGAAATGGACAAACTGAAAATCGCTATCACCAAACTCTCCATGCTGTCGGAACGTCAGACCAACTACCTGTTGAATGACAAGCTGAACGAGATCTTACCGCCATTTGTCAACCTGGGAAAACTCGGATTAAACCTGGGTATGCAAGGTGTTCAGTTCACGGCTGTTTCAACGGTGGCCGAGAACCAGACTCTTTCGTTCCCGATGTATGTCCACAGCATCCCGAATAACAACGATAACCAGGACATCGTCAGTATGGGTACCAATGCCGGTCTATTGGCCAAGAAAGTGATTGACAATTCGTATTATGTCCTTGCCATTGAGATGATGACGATCCTGCAGGCTATTGACTACCTGAAAATCCAGGATAAGCTCTCATCCTATTCAAGGAAAAAGTACGACGACCTGCGTCAAATCGTGCCTGTATTCACCGAAGACACTACCAAATACAACGAGATCCAGGCGGTGGCAAACTATATTATGGAGAATAAACCCCAGTTTGAACTGGAGGATTAACCCCGATAACAGAAACCATCATGAACATTGCGCTTGTTACCGGCGGATCCCGAGGTATCGGAAGAGCCATCTGCGTGAAGCTGGCCTCCTCTGGCTGCTATGTCCTGATCAATTACAACCACAGTCCGGAAGAAGCTGAAAAGACGCTCCAAATGGTAAAAGAAGCCGGTGGAGACGGGATGACCCTTCAGTTTGATGTCTCAGACCAGTCGCAGGTGGAAAAGGCACTGGGCGAGTGGCAGTCGGCCAACGAAGGCAAGTACATCTCGATCCTGGTGAATAATGCCGGCATCAGAAAAGATGCCCTGGTGATGTGGATGAAGAACGAAGAGTGGCAGGATGTACTGAACACCAACCTGAACAGCTTTCTGTACGTCACCCGTTTTCTGATCAAAGACATGCTGCTCAAGCGCTTCGGCCGCATCGTCAACGTCGTCTCCCTCTCGGGGCTCAAAGGGCTTCCGGGGCAAGCCAACTATTCAGCGGCAAAAGCAGGTGTCATCGGAGCTACCAAAGCCATGGCACAGGAGGTGGCCAAGAAAAACGTTACCGTGAATGCCGTGGCGCCCGGATTTATCAGGACCGACATGACCAAAGAGCTGGATGAATCGCAACTGAAGCAGATGATCCCGATGGGCAGGTTCGGAAACCCGGAAGAGGTGGCAGAGGCTGTTGCCTTCCTGGCCTCGGAGAAAGCTTCGTATATTACCGGCACTGTCATCAACGTGAACGGAGGACTTTATACCTAATCACCCAAGATATTGAGCCAGCGTGTTGTTATAACAGGAATGGGGATTTATTCCGTCATCGGAAAAAATCTGGAAGAAGTTACTGCCTCGCTGAAAACAGGCAGATCGGGAATCGTGCTTGACCCTGTTCGCAAAGAGATGGGGTTTCATTCATCGCTGACCGGCATGGTGGAACGTCCGCAGTTGAAAGGGATCCTCGATCGCCGTTTGCGTGTAGGAATGGCCGTACAAGGGGAATATGCCTACATGGCTACCCTCCAGGCATTGCAAAACGCCGGAATCTCCCAGGAGTATATCGACCGTCATGAAGTCGGGATCCTGTACGGGAATGACAGCTCTGCGGTGCCGGTTGTGGAATCGGTCGACATCCTTCGTCAGAAAAAAGACACGATGATGATCGGTTCGGGATACATCTTCCAATCGATGAATTCCACCGTCTCCATGAACCTCTCGGTCATATTCCGCTTGAAAGGCATCAACTTCACCATCAGCGGAGCCTGTGCCAGCGGATCTCATGCCTTAGGTATCGGTTTTTTATTGATCCGTCAGGGATTGCAGGATATGATCATCTGCGGTGGCGCCCAGGAGATCAACCCCGAATCGACTGCCAGCTTTGATGCACTCAATGCGTTCTCTACCAAGGAAGAGGAACCTGCCAAAGCTTCCCGGCCCTTCGATCGTGACCGCGACGGACTGGTGCCCAGCGGTGGTGCAGCCTCTCTGATCATCGAGAGTTATGAGTCAGCCATGAAACGAGGAGCCACCATCCTGGCCGAAATTGCCGGTTACGGATTCTCCTCTAACGGGGAACATATCTCTCAGCCCAATGCCGAAGGACCTGCCCGTGCCATGTCTATGGCCCTGAAGGATGCCGGCATCACTCCCGGTAATATCGGCTATGTGAATGCGCATGCCACCTCCACTCCTATCGGCGACGGCAACGAAGCCCAAGCCATCGATTCTATCTTCGGAGACTGTAAAACACCTGTCAGCAGCACAAAATCAATGACCGGACACGAGATGTGGATGGGAGGCGCCAGTGAAGTGATCTATTCCACCCTGATGATGAACGAAGGATTTATCGCTCCCAATATCAACTTCGAAAATCCTGATGAGGTGACTGCCTGCCTCCATATCGTCCGAGAAACAACCCCGGCTTCGTTTGATGCTTTCCTTTCCAACTCCTTTGGCTTCGGAGGTACAAATTCCGCACTGGTGATAAAAAGGTTCAGGTAGAATGGCCTCTTGCTATGTTACGCTAAAAAAAAGTCTTATTTTTGCGACATAGTAAAAGCAAAACTGATGCACAAAGAGGAGATTATCACTAAGATCAACAATTTGTTGGTCAAGGAGATAGAGATTGATGAAGAGCAGATTTCCCCTGATGCGGACCTTAAAAAAGACCTTGGTATCGACAGCCTTGATTTTGTTGATCTGTTCGTTATCATTGAGAATAATTTTGGTTTTAAGATGAAAGCCGAGGATATGACTGCGGTCAAGACTCTTCAGGATTTTTATAATTATATTTTTCTGCGTGTGAATCCAAATTAGCCCTCCATGGCGGAATGGAAAGGTAAAACCAGGGGAGGCGTCCTTGGATATAAAATATTTGTCTGGGTACTGAAAAACCTGGGTATCTCGTTTGCATACCTGATCCTTTTCCCTGTCGTTTTTTATTTTATCCTGACATCTGCAGAGGCCAACCGGCATATCTTTTCTTTCTATCATGAAAAGATGAAATTCGGAAGATTCCGTTCCCTGATCTGCCTCTTCCAAAACTATTACAAGTTCGGGCAGGTCCTGCTCGACAAGGTCGCCATGATGGCCGGTTTTCATCACGCCTTCACCTTTAATTTCGAAGGAGAAGAATATCTCCGGCAAATGGATCACGGCGGACTGCTGATCAGCGCTCACATCGGAAACTGGGAGATTGCCGGACAGATGCTGAACCGGCTGGAGAAACATATACACATCATCCTGTATGATGCCGAACACGAACAGATCAAAAAATACCTGTCGGATGTCATGACCAACCGGAAGGTCCATTTCATCATCATCCGTGATGATTTCAGCCATCTTGATCAGATAAAAGCCGCTTTCGCTGCCGGTGATATTGTGGCGATGCACGCCGACCGTTTTATCGCCGGAAACCGGACCACGGTTGTCAATTTCCTTGGACACCCGGCCGCCTTTCCGATCAGCCCGGTCAATCTTGCAGCTCGTTTCAACGTCCCTGTATCATTTGTCTTTGCCGTCAAAGAGACCCGGAAACATTACCATTTTTATGCTACTGAACCTTATCATCTTGCATTCACGACCAACCTGAAAAAACGCGATGAACTCCTTAGCGGCGCTGTTAAGGTCTTCGTGGCAGAGATGGAAAAGGTCATCCGGCTTTACCCGACACAGTGGTTCAACTACTATGATTTCTGGAAACTCCCGGAGCATTCTTTCTCAAAACCATCCTTACGCCCGTGAAACCAAAGAAAAAACTCCTGCTTGTTTCTGCTAACCGTTTTGTTAAGCCGTACCCCGTTTATCCACTGGGACTCTCCTACCTGGTGTCCTATCTTCGCGATCGTTTGCCTCATTTTGACATCCGGATCTATGACATGAACATGGGCACTCCAGAAGAACTCTCCCTGACAATCACCCAGTTCGACCCCGATTTTACCGGGATTTCGTTCCGGAACGTGGACGATGTTGATTTTTACAGCAAAGAGAGTTTCCTGAACGGATACCGGGAGCTGACCACCATCATCCGAAACCATACCGATTCTCCCCTCATCATCGGAGGATCGGCGTTTTCTATCTATCCCGAAGACCTGTTTTGCTTTTTCGAACCCGATTACGGGATCTGTGGTGAAGGAGAAGAAAGCCTGCATCGCCTGCTGCTGAGCCTCGAACAAGAACAGCCTGATCTTTCCATCGATGGACTGGTATACCGCAAAGACGGACACGTCATCGTCAACCCGCGCCAGAATTACCTGAAATCCCTCGATCTCTGTTTCGAACCGGAACTGATCGATTTTTACTGGGATAAAAGCGGCATGCTCAATGTTCAGACCAAAAGAGGTTGCCCGTATCATTGCATTTACTGCACCTATCCCCTGATTGAAGGGAAAAAAGTGCGTACCCTGGATATCGACCGGATCATCCACACGATGAAAGAATTGTATTTCAATAAAAATATCACTTATCTCTTCTTCACTGACTCCATCTTTAATATCTGCGACGATTTTAACATCGAATTAGCGGAACAAATCATCAAATCGGGGATCAAGATCGAATGGGGAGCCTATTTCTCGCCATGGAACCTGGACCCGGAAAAAATGGAATTATACAAGCGGGCCGGACTGACCCACATCGAGTTCGGGACAGAATCATTATCGGATACTACGCTGAAGAATTACGGCAAACATTTCACGGTCGATGACATCGTCAGATCTTCGGATCTTTGTAATAAAATCGGGATATATTTCGCCCATTTCATGATTCTCTGCGGGTATGGTGAGACGGAAGAGACGATCAACGAGGGTTTTGAAAATTCAAAACGGATCGAGAACTCCGTATTCTTCCCTTATATCGGCATGAGAATCTATCCGGGAACCAAGCTCTACGATCTTTCGGTGGCGGAAGGATACCTTGATCCGGAAGATAAGTTGCTGGAACCGGTGTATTATCTGGCGCCCGATATCGACTACACTACGTTGAAAAGCCGGGCAGATGAAAGCGGGAAACGGTGGGTTTTCCCCGACGAAGATTTAGTGACCGTGATGCAGCGGATGAGAAAAAGACACAGAAAAGGAACGTTATGGCATCATCTGAAAAAATAAATATCCCCCAGCAGCCGCCGATGGTCATGATCGACCGGTTGATCAAGGCTGATGAGGCGGAGACCATCACCGCGTTGGTGGTCAGCGCCGACAACGTCTTCGTGGAGAACGGCTACCTGCGGGAACCCGGGCTGATCGAAAACATGGCCCAGACAGCCGCTGCCGGGATGGGTGCGAAATCATCCACTCCGGAGAGCAAGCCGCGGAAAGGATATATCGGAGCTTTGAAAAACCTGAAAATAGATAAGCTGCCGGCTGTCGGGGAAGAGATCATCACACGCGTTATGGTGGTAAACAACGTACTAAATGCCACCATTATAGAGGCCGAAGTCACCTGTCACGACGAAGTGATCGCCCGGGGTGAACTGAAAATATTCCTCGAAGAAAAAGCGCCAGATCCACCGGAGACCCTGGCAGAACAACCAGATCCGCTGATGTACCGCTACAACCGGGAAGTTTTTTATTCTTTCAATAAAGAAACAGGTTTCACCCAGAAAGTCGATTACCAGTACAGCGCCAACCAACAGATCATCCGGCAGGGCTGGGATGCAGCCGAAGATCGTCTGGACGCAGTACGGCAGGAGATCGCAGCCGGAATCCTCAGTCCGATCGCTTATCACATGGAGCGCTGTTTGATGGAGCTATCGATACTGGCCTCTTATATGAAGCTGTCAAAATGGAGGATCAGGCGTCACCTGAAACCATCAGGATATCATAAGCTGACCCCTGAATTACGAAGTAAATATGCTGCCGTTTTCGGCATCTCTGTAAACGAACTAGATAATATCGATCCGATGGATCAACCCCAGAAAGGAACCTAATGATCAAACTTAACTTTGAACACCGCCAGGCTGGTCATTGCGAAAGCGGTGTCACCTCTAACCTGTTGAATTATTACGGACTGAAGATCAGCGAGCCCATGGCTTTCGGGATTGGCGCCGGATTATTCTTTTCCTATCTTCCCTTTTTAAAGATGCAGCACGCTCCGGTCACCTCCTTCCGGGTATGGCCGGGAATGGTCTTTAAACGGGCCACGAGTGAACTCGGGGTCAAATCCGGCATCTTTACCTTCCGGAGCAAAAAAGAGTCGATGGACAAGCTGAAAAGCACCCTAGACAGTGGAATTCCGGTCGGGATGCAGGTCGGAACCTTCCATCTTCCATTTTTTCCTCCCGAGTACCGGATGCATTACAACATGCATAACATGGTAGTTTACGGGTATGATCACGACACCTTTTTTGTCAGCGACACGTTGATGGAGAAGCCGGTAGAGATCAGCTATGACGACCTCGTCCGGGTGAGGTTTGCCCAGGGCACTTTTGCACCCCGGGGACGGATGTACTACCCGTATGATGTACCTGAGTCCGTCGATATCCGTCCTGCCATTCTTTCGGGGATCAAAAAAACGGCTCATAACATGGTTGGCATCCCCATACCGCTGGTCGGAGTGAATGGGATCCGTTATCTTTCCAGGCAGATGAGAACCTGGGAAAAAAGGTATGGTGAAGCCAAAGCCTCCTATTACCTGGGGCAGGTTCTGCGGATGGAAGAAGAGATCGGGACTGCCGGAGCCGGCTTCCGGTTCATCTACGGAGCCTTTCTCGAGGAATCGGCAGAGGTGCTCAATAAACCCTTCCTCCGGGAAATGGCAGAAGAGATGGGCGAAAATGCCAACAAATGGAGAGAGTTTTCTTACCTCGGTTCAAGAAACTGTAAAAAACGCGCCAAACCGGAAGAATCTTATGATATGCTGGCAGATATGCTCTATGCATGTGCCGGGAGAGAAGAGAAGATTTTCAAAAAACTATCCCGGATGTGATAATTTTCTTACTTTCGCAAGAATCTGCGGCAACGCCGAACCAATACAGGACCCATGGAAGACGAGCCGGAAAAAGTATATACCGATGACCGTCACGGACAGTACCGGGAGATGCTGTACGGATATGATAAGGACGGTAATTTTACGAAGCAGGTCGGATATCACGGAGCCTCCGAACGAGTGATCCTTCAGCAGGTCTGGGATGAATTTAAAGACCGGATCGAAGATGCACGGCAGAAGGTGCTGTCGGGGAAGGCCAGTCCGATCCTGTATTACATGGAGAAGAACCTGCTGAATGCGCAGGATCTTGCCACACACACGGGAATATGTGTCTGGTTTGTCAAACGTCACCTGAAACCGGGAGCCTTTCAGCGTTTATCTGAAAAGAAACTGAAGAGATACGCCGAGGCTTTCAACATCACTATCGATCAACTCAGAAAAGTTGAATAGTTACCGATTATAATGAAAGATATTGTCATCGATTATACACACCGCCAGGCCGGCCACTGCGAAAGCGGCGCCACTTCCAACCTGCTGCATTTTTATGGAAAAGAAATCTCGGAACCCATGGCTTTCGGCATCGGGACCGGTTTGTATTTCAGCTACCTCCCCTTCCTGAAACTGCAGTACGCACCGATGATGTCATTCCGTAACTTCCCCAACACGGTGTTCCACCGGGGCATGAAGCATATGGACATTGATGCCGGCGTGATCAAAAAATTCAGGGACCCGAAGGAATCGATGGACGCCCTCGACCGGAACCTGGAACAGGGAATCCCTACCGGCGTACAGGTTGGTTGTTTCAACCTGACCTTTTTCCCTCCCGAGTACCGGATGCATTACAACATGCATAACCTCGTCGTCTTTGGAAAAAAAGGCGACGAGTACCTCATCAGCGATACCGTGATGGAGACCGTTCAAACGTTATCGTATGATGACCTGTTGCGGGTACGATGGGCAAAAGGCGCTTTCGCTCCCAAAGGGAAGATGTACTGGATCAATCAGGTACCGCCAGAGATCGACATGCGGAACGCCATCGCCAAAGGCATCCGGAAGACCGTTTATGAGATGACCAAGGTGCCTTTCCCCCTGATCGGTGTAAAAGGGATGCGGATTATGGCCCGTGATATTAAGAAATGGCCGAAGAAACACGGAAATGAAAAAGCCTCTTTTTACCTCGGACAGGTTCTCCGAATGGCGGAGGACTTTGGTACCGGCGGTGCAGGCTTCCGCTATATCTTCGGAGCCTTTCTGAAAGAAAGCGGACAGCTGCTGAACAACCAGGCACTGCTGGAAGCTGCTGGTATGATGGGCGAAGCAGCCAACAAATGGAGAGAATTCACTTTCGCCGGCGCCCGAAACTGCAAAAACCGGTCGAAACCCGAAGAAGATTATGATGCGCTCGGAGAAAAAATGTTGTTGATTGCCGATATGGAAGCATCGGTTTATATGAAGTTAGATAAAATATTGATTTAAAGTCTGATATGTCTATCATCGAAATTCGAAAACTGACTAAAAAATACAAAGGATCCGATGAACCGGCCATCGATTCGATCTCATTGGATATTGAAGAAAACGAGATCTTCGGACTGCTGGGTCCCAACGGAGCCGGTAAGACTACTACCATCTCCATCCTCTGCGGATTATTCCGGCCGGATTCGGGCGAAGTGAAGATCGGCGGGTTTGACCTTCACACGGATCTGGAGAAGATTCTGCACATCATCGGCGTCGTCCCGCAGGATATTGCCCTCTATCCAACGCTCACTGCCCGGGAAAACCTGACTTTTTTCGGTAATATGTACGGATTGAAAGGGAAAGAGTTGCGTGACCGTATCGAAGAGAATCTGGTCACTTTCGGTCTGGAGAAATTCGGGAATAAAAAGATATCCACCTATTCCGGCGGCATGAAACGCCGGGTAAACCTCATCGCCGGGCTGCTGCATCGTCCGCGGATCCTGTTTCTGGATGAACCTACCGTGGGCATCGATGTGCAGTCGAGGAACGTGATCCTTTGTTTCCTGCATGAGCTGAAACGTTCCGGAACTACCATCATCTATACCTCCCATTACATGGAAGAGGCTGAAAACCTGTGTTCCCGGGTCGCCATTATGGATCGCGGTCATTTAATCGCCACCGGAAAACCTACTGAACTCATTAACTCCAATCCCTGTTTCAAAAACCTCGAAACAGTGTTTCTCCAACTAACCGGAAAAGATCTGCGCGATGATGTTTAAATTTTTCTCTGCCTTCCGAAAAGAATGGCTGATCCTGGTGAGGGATCTTGCCGGGTTGATCGTTTTGTTCGTCATGCCCATGTGTATGGTCGTAATTCTGGCTGTTGTGCAGGAGTTTGGATGGAAGGATGTAGCCAGTGACCCGAAACTACCGGTATTGTTCGTCGACCTTGACCAGGATTCGTTGGCCGCGAAGATAGAAAGGGGGCTGGATGCCAGCAGTTTCTTCCAGGTAGTGAAGACGGTGGATGACAAGCCTGTCACGGCCGAATCAGCCCGTGAACTGGTCAGGAAAGGAAAATACCAGATCGCGGTCATCATCCCTGATGGCTCGACCGAAAAAGTCCAGAAGAAGATTGAGTTCATGATCATTAAGATGATGTCGGGGCTGAAGATGGGTTCTATGAATCCCTTCTCTGACTTGCAATACAATGATTCTGTACAGGTTCAACTCTATCTTGATCCCGCGATAAAACCCTCGTTCAAAAACTCCGTGCTTTGTTCCATGAGGGAATACACGTTGAAAGTGGAATCGCAGATGATCTTCCAGACTTTCAATTCGCAGTTGGGGATGATGTTTCCCTATTACAAACCCAGTAATAATGTGTATACCGAAACCGTGATGTTCAAGGAGTCGTATCCGTCGGGAAAGACGGAAGAAATTCTCCCGAACACCACCCAACACAATGTGCCGGCATGGACCATTTTCGCGATGTTCTTCATCGTGATTCCGCTCACGAGCAGCATCATCCGGGAGCGCGAAGAAGGAAGTCTGATCCGGTTATTGACCATGCCGGTATCGTACATGACGGTATTCATGGCCAAAATCGGCGTTTACCTGGTGGTATGCCTGATTCAGTTTGCCCTGATGATGCTCGCCGGCATGTTGGTAATGCCGTTGTTTGACATTCCTGCCCTGGAGATTGGCGGTAAGTTGTTCCAGTTGATCCTGATGGCGGTAGCGACCAGTCTGGCCGCATTAGGTTTCGGGATTGTCGTAGGCACCATTGCCCGGACACACCAGCAGGCAGCAGCCTTCGGTTCCGTCTCTGTCGTTATCCTGGCGGCCATGGGCGGCTTGTGGGTCCCGACGTATCTGATGCCGGAAACAATGCGTGTTGTGGCCACCTTCTCACCGATGAACTGGGCTCAGACAGGGTTTTATGATATTTTCCTGCGTGGCGGCCTGATCGTTGAGATCCTGCCCGAGATCACTAAGTTATTGTTATTCTTCCTTATCACCGTCGGTATCGCTGCTGCCTACCGCAAATGGAAACCCCCTATCAGCGCATAACCATGGAACTCATTGACCGTACCGAGATCAAAGTACGCTTCAGCGAAGTCGATTCAATGCGGATCGTCTGGCACGGGAACTACCTGAAATATTTTGAAGACGGGCGAGAATCGTTCGGATTGAAATACCAGCTGGGATATCTCGATGTATATAAGCACAACGTGATGATCCCCCTGGTGAAGATCAACTGCGATTTCAAGCGTCCGCTGGAATACGGCGATACAGCCATCGTCGAAACCCGATTTGTCAACACGGAAGCGGCCAAGATCGTATTTGAATACACTGTCTTCCGCAAATCCGATAACGAAGTGATGGCCACCGGCTCCTCTGTCCAGGTATTTCTCACGCCGGAAGCAGAGCTTCTGCTCATGCCTCCGGAATTTTTTATTGCCTGGAAAAAACACTGGGGCATTGATTCTTGACAAGATGAAAGAAATTTACATCACCGGCGACAATATCATATCCTCTCTGGGATTCACCACAGAGGAAAACTTTGCCTTGCTGGAAAGCGGAGTGAGCGGGATCAGGGAATGTACGGACCAGAGTCTGTCGCCTTCTCCCCTGCTGCTCTCCCAAGTTGACAATTTTTCCTTAGAGGAAAGGTTTGCCCTGATGTTGATGGAAATGAGCAAGTCGAATGCTCCCGGCTCGTACACCCGGCTGGAAAAAATGATGATCCTCTCGGTGTATGATGCCACCCGCAACCTCCCGTTGGATCTGCGGAGTCCGAAACTGCTCTTCATCCTTTCCACCACCAAAGGCAACATCCAATTACTGGAAGAAAAATACCGTCTGGTATTTGATCACAAAAGGGTATTCCTGTGGGAGCTGGCACGCGTGATCGCTTCTTTTTTCGGTTTTTCGAATCCCCCGCTGATCATCTCCAATGCATGCATTTCGGGAGTCGTCGCGCTCAACATGGGAGCCCGTCATCTCCGTTCCGGGAAATACACTCATGCCGTGATCACCGGGGGCGACATGCTCTCTGAATTTGTCATCGCCGGGTTCCAGTCGTTCCAGTCCATCAGCTCTTCTCCCTGCAAACCCTATGACATCAGTCGCGATGGCCTTTCGCTCGGGGAAGCCTGCGGCACGATCATATTGAGTGATACCGCGCCCGAGAAAGGGCCGGCGATCGGGGTACTGGGAGGAGCGATCACCAATGACGCCAATCACATCTCCGGGCCGTCGCGTACGGGGGAAGAACTCGGGATGGCCCTGCAGGTTGCCATGGAGGAATCTGGTTTACAGCCCGCTGATATCAGCCTGATCTCTGCCCATGGGACTGCCACTCCTTACAACGATGAGATGGAATCGAAAGCGATCACCTGTGCCAGACTGAATGCCGTGCCCGTGAACAGCCTGAAAGGCTACTGGGGGCATACGCTGGGTGCTGCAGGCGTGATCGAATGCGTAGCTTCGGCCCGGTCGCTTGCCACCGACACCCTCATCGGCACCAAAGGATTCGATACCCTTGGTGTTCCCGAGCCTATCAACGTCATCAAAGAAACATCGCACACATCATTGCAAACCTGCCTGAAAACAGCCTCCGGATTCGGAGGATGCAATGCAGCGATCATCCTTCAGAAAAAATGACCATGAACTATAACATCACGGGATATTGCAGCATACGGAATCAGGTAGCCATGGTCGACGACCGTCTGGAGCATTATGAGGAAAATTTTTATACCTTTGCCGACCTGATCAAATCTCTTTATAAAAAAGAAGAAATCAGCTACCCGAAGTTCTTTAAAATGGATGGCCTCAGCAAGTTGGGATTCCTGACTGCCGAAATGTTGCTGAAGCGAAAAGAAAAGGGCAAATATCAGGGGACCCGGGTCGGAATGATCCTTTCAAACTCCGCCTCCAGCCTTGATACAGATATGGCGTTCCACGAAACGATCCGCGACCGCCGGCAGTACTTTCCAAGCCCTTCGGTTTTCGTTTATACCCTCCCCAATATTGTCATCGGGGAGATCTGCATCCGTAATAAGTTCAAAGGGGAAAACACGTTTTTGATCTCTGAGAAATTTGACAGCGGTCTTTTATATACGAACATCAGGGAAGCGCTGGATCACGGCCGGATGGATGTCTGCATCGGAGGTTGGGTCGACCTGCTCCGCGAACGTTACGAATCGCTCCTTTTTATCGTTGAAAAAGAAACGAATATATCACCGGATACGGAACAGAAAAAAATAGAATTTTGTCCGGAAGAAATAGAGAAGTTATACCTGAAAATCTGATGAACTACATATGGAAGAACTGATCAGCAAATTAAAACAGGAAGTTATTCAGCAGTTGAACCTGGAAGACATCAAACCGGAGGATATCGACTCCGATTCACCACTTTTCGGAGAAGGCCTGGGCCTGGATTCCATTGACGCACTTGAGTTGATTGTCCTGCTTGAAAAAAACTACGGATTGAAAATTGAAGATCCTAAAGACGGGAAAAAGATATTTCACTCCATCCGCACCATGGCCGAATACATCACGGAGCATAAAAAATCCTGATCATGCCAGTCAGGGTATTCGTAACAGGCCTGGGGATCATTTCCGGCATCGGCAAGGATCTGAACGAGCATGTTACCTCCCTATACCATTCCCGGCCGGGTATTACCGACATCCGGTTTCTTGACACGCACCTGAAAGGAGAGATTCCTGTTTCGGAAGTAAAGTGTTCCGATGAAGAACTTTTCGGCATGACCGGAGTCTCATCGCATGAAGCCTATTCACGTAATTCACTGCTCGGAATCATCGCTGCCCGGGAGGCTTGGGATCATGCAAAGCTGGGGACCAGGAAAAAGAGACGTACCGGGTTGATCTCGGCTACGACCGTCGGAGGCATGGATCAATGTGAAAAGTACTACCAGGAGTTTCTGAAAGGCGATTCCTATAATGATTTTATTGAGATCTACGACTGTGCCGACAGCACCGAAAAGATCGCCCGTCAATTGGGCATCACCGGTTTCCGGACGACCATCAGTACCGCCTGTTCTTCTGCCGCCAACGCCATCCTTTTCGGCGCCAGGCTGATCCGCGACGGTTATCTCGACCGCGTCGTGGCCGGTGGAACGGAGTCACTGACCATCTTCCACATGAACGGCTTCAACGCACTGAAGATCCTTGACAAGCAGCCATGCCGGCCTTTTGATGCCAACCGTAGCGGCATCACGCTGGGAGAAGGCGCCGCCTATATCATCATTGAGTCGGAAGAGGCCGCCCGTGAAGATGCTCCGGAATTCATTGCAGAACTGGCCGGTTATGGAAACGCCTGCGAGGCCTTCCATCAGACTGCCTCTTCTCCCGATGGACAAGGAGCCTGGCTGGCTATGAAGAAAGCCCTGGAGACGGCCGGGATCGAACCGGGACAAATCGATTATATCAATGCACACGGCACCGGTACCGACAACAACGACCTCTCGGAAGGCATTGCCATCCAACGTCTCTTCGGAGAACACATCCCCCCGGTCAGCTCCACCAAGCCCTTCACCGGACATACCACCAGCGCCGCCGGCTCCACCGAAGCCATCCTCTCGATCCTGAGTCTGAAACACCAGATGATCTGGCCTAACCTGAACTTCAGGGATCCGATGCCGGAACTGTCCTTCACCCCGGTAAAAGAGCTGATAACCGATGTGCCGGTCAACTATGTCATGTCGAACTCCTTCGGATTCGGCGGAAATGACACTTCATTGATTTTTAAGAAAGTGAAACAAGAATAAGCGACTGATCCATACATGGCATACATCAATGGCATAGGAGTTATTTCTTCACAGGATCTGTCCCGGGGATTCCCGGAGACCCTGCAGGAATACCGGGTCGATTTCCTGCCATGCCTTCCCCCCGATTACAAACGGTTCATCAATCCCATCGCGGCCCGTCGAATGAGCCGGCTCATCAGGATGGGGATCACCTCGGCCAGACTGGCCCTGGCGGATGCAGGCGTCGAAATGCCCGAAGCCATCATCACCGGAACAGGCCTGGGCAGTGTTGAAGAGACAGAAAAGCTGCTGATGGATATGGATTCGGGTAATACCCTCCTCAACCCCACCCCATTCATTCAGTCTACCTACAATACCATCAGTTCACAGATTGCCATCAACCTCAAATGCCATCATTATAATTCGACGTATGTCCATCGTTCCTTCTCCTTCGAAAGCGCGTTCATGGATGCCCTGATGCAGATCGGGGAAGGGATGGCGGATAACGCGCTGGCCGGTGGCATTGATGAGATGACCATGATGCACCTCGACATCATGCGTAAGGTCGGTCATTGGAAACAAGCGCCTGCCTCCAATATCACGTTGCTGCAAGACAGCACTCCCGGAGCATTGGCGGGTGAAGGGGCGGCCTTTTTCGTGTTAGGGAAAGAACCTTCTGCAAGCACGTATTGTAAGGTGGAAGGCATCGATATGTTCCATCGGGACTCACCGGAGGGTCTGGGAGAACAGGAAATACGGTCCTTCCTTCAGTCAAGGGGCTATCGCCCGGATGATATCGACCTGTTGGTACTTGGTTACAATGGGGATAGCTGTTTTGACGGTATCTATGACCGTTTTGCCGGTGATTTGTTTTCCTCGGCAACCACGACCTGGTTCAAACATCTCTCGGGAGAATATTATACGGCTTCTGCCATGGGACTGTGGCTGGGCGCCTTCATGCTGAAAAACGGCCGGATCCCCTCTGCAGTACTGCTCAGAGGCGATGCTGCCACCCCGGCGCATCGCGTGCTTGTTTACAACCAGTACCGGGGAGAATATCACTCGCTGTTCCTGCTTTCCGCCATTTAGGAGACCTTTCTTTTCTCTTTCATTTTTTCGGCTAACTTTGCAGTATTACTTCACACCCATAAACCAACGCGACGAATGCCGAAAAGGGTTTTTATCACGGGGATCGGGATCATCTCATCCATCGGGAACACGGTCAACGAAACACTGGATTCATTGTTGTCAGGGCGAACCGGGATCGGCGGGATCACCCTCTTCCCTACCATTCACCAGGGCAAATTCCCGCTGGCCGAAGTCAAACTTCCGACATCTGCCTTGTTGGAGATGACCGGTCATGCCGGCGAAAGATGTTACACACGCACAGCGCTGCTGGGGATGATTGCTGCTGCTGAAGCCGTCAGATCGGCCGGGATACACGATATCCGCCAATACCGGACAGGTCTCCTCTCGGCGACCACTGTCGGCGGTATGGAACGCAGCGAAGATTTCTACCGTGAATTTCTGACCGACGCCGGAAAAGGCCGTCTACGGGATGTTATGAACCACGATTGTGCCGACAGCACTGACCGGATCGCCCGGCACGTGGGCGTTAAAGATTTTGTCTCGACCATCAGCACCGCCTGTTCATCATCGGCGAACACGCTGATGACGGGTGCGGAGATGATCCGTTCGGGAAAGCTTGACCGGGTGATCGCCGGTGGTACGGATGCAGCGACCCGCTTCACCCTCAATGGCTTCAACACCCTGATGATCCTGGATAAAGGCGGATGCCGTCCCTTCGACGAAAACAGGGCCGGTCTCACCCTGGGCGAAGGTGCTGCCTTCCTCGTTTTAGAATCGGAAGAGCTCGTGAAAAGGGAACATAAAGCCATCCTGGCTGAGTTGACGGGTTATGGCAATGCTAATGACGCCTATCATCAGACAGCCAGTTCTCCCGATGGCGCCGGCGCAGTCATGGCCATGAGCCTCGCCTTGTCAATGAGCAGGCTGAAACCGCAGGACATCAGTTATATCAATGTCCACGGCACCGGCACACAGAATAACGACCTCTCGGAAGGCGTCGCCATCGAACAGGTCTTTGGAGACCATGTCCCGCCTTTCAGTTCCACCAAAGCCTTCACCGGCCACACACTGGGTGCCGCCGGTGCCGTAGAGGCCGTCCTTGCCGTGCTGGCGATCCGCCATGGACTGGTCTACCCCAACCTCCGGTTTGAGACGCCGATGAAAGAACTGCATATCCGGCCCGAGACGACCTTACAGAAGGGCCTCGACATCCGTCATGTCCTCTCCAACTCCTTCGGGTTCGGAGGTAATAACTCAACCCTGATCCTTTCCAAAGCCTGACCGTCCTATGAGCACATATATCAACGCTATCGGGAATATCTCTCCGCAGAAGACAGCAGACAACCATCATTTTCTGGAAGAACCGGTCTCGTACGAAGGATCGCAGCTTCGCAGCATCGATCCGGGCTATAAAGAATTCATCCCTCCTGACCTCATACGCCGGATGAGCCGCATCATCAGGATGGGGATTGCCGCTTCAAAGATCTGTCTGAAGGAAGCAGGATGCGCCGTCCCTGACGCGATCATCACCGGCACGGGACTCGGATGCCTGGAAGATACCGAGAAATTTCTCGGGACCCTGATCCGGAATAACGAGGAGTTCCTCACTCCCACCTCGTTTATCCAGTCAACCCATAATACCGTCGGCGGTCAGATCGCCCTGCTGCTGAAATGTCATGGCTTCAACTTCGCATACGTACACCGAGGTATCTCCTTCGAGTCGGCCCTGATTCATGCCATGATGCGGATCGAAAACGGCGATTCGAAGAATGTCCTGACCGGAGGTGTCGACGAACTCACGACCCCGTCGTTCGAAATCATGCAACGGATGGGATTCTGGAAGCGAAAACCGATGCCCTCCCTTCAGTTGTTTCATGACACGACACGCGGGACCATTGCAGGTGAAGGCGCTGCTTTCTTCTTCCTGGAAAAAGAAAAAACAGCAAACAGCTATGCTGTCTTGAAAGGAGTGGAAACACTGTTTGATCCTGCAGGATCAGAAGAAATTTCAGCATGGATCAGCCGGTTTCTGGCGCAATACGGGCTGAAGCCTGCCGACATCAGCCTGCTCATCCCCGGTATGAACGGGGATCCGAAACAAGATCGTATCTACCACGAACTGATCGACACCCGGTTTGCCGGTATTCCCCTGGCCTGTTACAAACACCTCTGCGGAGAATACATGACAGCTTCGGCATTTGGCACATGGCTGGGCGCCATGATCCTGAAGTACGGGTCGGTGCCCGATGTGGTCGCCATGAACGAGCCGCCCCGCTCCCTTGATCATATCCTGGTGTGGAACCACTACCGGCAAACTCATCATTCTCTCATCCTTTTAAGCCGGGTATGATGATCACCTTCCGCCGGATGTTGCTTCTGTTCCTGATGCTGCTGCTTGGACTGAACCTGGCAGCCATTTTCGTATGTGGCAGCAACACCTGTTTCTTCTGTGATCAACTCCCCTGGTTCTATGTAAGCCTCTTCCTGATCTTCTTCGGTCTTTCTTTTCTCATGGCCTTTTCCCTCCGGTCTGGATATCATTATCCGGTCATCTGCCGGGGAAACAGTACAGAGAAAACCCTGTCGCTGACCTTCGATGACGGGCCGGATCCTGTCTATACCCCGGTGGTATTGGATGTTCTAAAAAAACATGAAGTGACCGCCACTTTCTTCCTGATCGGCAGCAAATTAAAAGGAAATGAAGAACAGGTCAAAAGGATGCAGGAGGAAGGTCATCTCCTCGGCGCTCATTCCTGGAGCCATGCTTATTGCTTCGATTTCTTCCCCGGCAGAAAAATAAAGAAAGAATTTCTCCGGAGTAACGACCTTCTCAGGGAAATCACCGGGAAAACACCCCTGTGGTTCCGGCCACCTTACGGAGTGATCAATCCGATGGTGGTGAAAGGATTGAAGAACGTTTATCCTCATGTGATCGGGTGGAGCCTTCGCTCGCTTGATACGATGAAAAAGAACCCCGGGAAAGTCCTGGATAAGCTGGTGAAGAACCTCCATCCAGGAGCCATCATCCTGCTTCATGATCGTACGAATTTTACCCAAAATCACCTCGAAACTCTCATTACCGAGATTCAACGAAATGGTTATCAAATCGTTCCATTGGATCAACTCTTAAACATTGCTGCTTATGAAAATTAGCCTTTCCATTATCGTTTTTTGTTTATTGTCCATCCCCGGAGCATTTTCACAAACCACTCCCCTGGATGCTGCTTCCATCGCCCGTGTAAAGAAGGGTGTTGAAGAAGCAGCGTTGCGCACTTCCACCATTGTGGCCGGATTCACTCAGGAGAAAGAGATGAGCATCCTGGAAGAAAAGATGCGTTCCACCGGAAGATTCTATTTTAAAAAAGATAAACAGCTTCGGTGGGAATACACCAAACCCTATTCGTACATCATCATCATCAATAACGACCGCATCACGATCAAAGATGAGCAGAAGACCAACAGCTTCGATACCCGCAGCAACAAAGTCTTCGGCGAGATCAACAAAATTATCGTAGGGAGTATCCGGGGAACCCTTCTCAATGATCCTCAAAACTTCAGAACCTCTTACTATAACTCCTCTGCTGCCTGGATCGTGAAGCTTGTACCCCTGTCGGCAGCGTTGAAAAGCAGTCTGAAAGAGATCACCCTGCATTTCGACAAGAAAGATTTCTCGGTGAACCGGGTAGAGATGACCGAAAACACCGGCGATAAAACCGTCATCATCTTCACAGATAAAAAATTCAATCAACCTGTCGCCAATGAGAAATTTATCCTTCGTTAGTCTGCTGTTTCTGTTGCTGGTTACGGGTTGTAGTTCGCTGAAACCTGCCGGGTTAAAGCCCTGCCGCACGACCGATACCACCGGGATTATCGGGAAATCGCCGTTCACCGGGACATACGAAAAGATGTTGTTCCGCGCCGCTATGGATATCCGCGATCAGCGTTTGACCGGACTTATCCTGGTGAAGAAAACCAGCGACACTGTCACGCACGTGTTCTTTTCCAACGAGATCGGCATGACCTATTTTGATTTTATCATGAAGGATGACGGGTTCATCCCCGAATACTGCTTTGAACCGATGAATAAAAAAGCGTTGATCGGGATTTTCAGGACCTGCTTTGAACTGATGCTGGATTATAATATCGGGGAAGACGGAAGAAAGTTTTACTGTGACAGATCCACCGGCGCCGTGGTTGTGTCAGGAACCTCGGGCAGGTACAAGACATGGTCGGGCCGCAGCTCTGAAACCGGAAGTATCTTTATCAACGGAAAAACCAACTTCTCCGACAAAACCTTCATTTCCTTTTCCAACTTCACTGCCGGCGTCCCCTCTTCCGTCATCATTGAAAATCCATTCATTAACCTGAAGATGCAACTCCAGATGATTTCTTTCTGACCTTTTTCATATTTTTGCTCTATTAGGAAGAACGTATCAAATGCTTCAGAAAGATTTTTACACGATCCTTTCTTCGGAATTTTTGCCGGGAGAAAACCAAACCACGCCGGGGACGGAATCATTCCGAATCAGGGTTCACCTCGATCCCGGACATCGTATTTATCAGGGACATTTCCCGGGAAGTCCTGTCGTGCCGGGCGTATGCCAGATCCAGATGGTGAAAGAAGGACTGGAGAACATGAAACAAGTATATGGGATGCTGACTGTCGCCGACAATGTGAAATTCCTGAACATGATCATTCCTTCCGAGCATCCCGATCTCACTATCGAATATACGGTCAAGCCTCCCAGTGACCCCGACATCTGCTTTTCGGCCATCATCAGGGATGGGGAGACTGTTTTCCTAAAATTCAAAGGAACACTATGTACAAGACTTACCTGACCGTTCGGGGCAATGAACTCGATTCCTATGACCATGTTAACAATGCGGTCTATCTGAATTATTATGAACAAGCCCGTTGGGAAGCATTCCGCGACAATGGTGGGTTGGAGTCTCTTCGTAACTCTGAACTCAAGCTGGTTGTCACCGACATCAAAATAAAATACATCAGGGAAACCAACCTGCTGGATGAACTGGAGGTGCAGACGACAATCTGTAAAACAAGTCCGTTCCTGATATTCCATCAACGCATCTTCAACCGGAAAACCGGACAGGCAGTCTCAAAAGCGGAATCGAAGACGATTTTCATCAACGAAAAGCATGAACCTTGCGACATCCCTGAATTTATTTTATCCATTCTGAAACTATAACCACTGATGGAAACGATCGGAAATATCACTTGGGAGATCAAGGAGGCCATCGGGGTCTTGTCATTGGGTCCCCCTCCCGGGAACCTGTTAGCGGATCCTGTTTTTGTTCCTTCAGAGACGCTGATTCAATGGACCTCCGATCCCTCGTTGAAAGGGATCATGGTACACGGTAAGGGGAGACATTTTTCTGCCGGAGCTGATCTGGAGTGTCTTACCCGGATGGCCGCTTCCGAAGAGAGAACGGCTGAAAGGATGAACGATGGCAAGAAGATACTCAGCCATCTGGAAGCATTACCTGTCCCGGTTGTGGCTGCCATTCAGGGAGTATGTTTCGGCGGGGGATTGGAGATAGCCTTGGCTTGTAAAATCAGACTCTGCGCGGAGAACGCGTTATTCGCTTTTCCCGAAGTGAATCACCGGGTACTCCCCGGACTGGGAGGAACGGTCAGGCTGCAACAGACCGTCAGTCCGGCAGCTGCTCTGACCATGATCCTCGGAGGTGACACCATCAATGCCGAAGAAGCATTAAGGGTAGGTTTGGTTGACCGCATTTTTCCTCGTGAAAAGTTGTTCTCTGCTGGTATTGCCTTGCTTCAGAAGATGACCCGGAATCGTCAGCCCGAGGTCATTCATGCCGTGATGAATGCCTTGCGCCATTCCTCTACGATGACCGAAGAGGAAGCCATGCGGGAAGAAACACGGATGTTTTGCAAACTGGCGAAAAAAGAATCAGAACGAAGATCCTCTGAACAATCATGAATCAGGAAGCATCTCTCACCGGATTGTCGAGCATCAGATGGAGCGCCACCAATCACATTGGCGAGCTCATTCTGAATCGACCACCTTCGAATGAAATGAATGCCGTTTTCTTCGAAGAGCTGGATCGTTTGCTTCCTTATGCCACTACCCGAAAAGATTTGCTGGGAATTATCGTCAGCGGAGCCGGACGCCATTTCAGTTCGGGAATGGCGCTGGATGAGTTATTGAAAAATATCACGGTATCAGAAATCTCGGATCACCCCGGCGATAAGAAAGATCATGTCCTGTTACAGAACTATCGGTCGTTCCTGAGATTAAAGGCTACGCCCATCCCTGTGGTTGCGGCGATCAGGGGAGTATGTCTCGGTTCAGCCTTCGAGCTTGCCCTGTTGTGCCATTTCAGGATCTGCACTCCCGAAGCGGTGTTCGGGTTGCCCGAGACCACCTTTAACCTCATGCCCGGACTGGGAGGCATCCGGAGAATGAGTGAGCTGGCCGGGAAAGCTCATGCCATCGAACTTATCCTGCATGGGAATACTTTCAGTGCAGAAGAAGCTCTTGCCATGAATCTGGTTGATGCCATCGTCCCTAAAAATGAACTGCATGAAACCGCTGCCTCCTTCATCCGGAAAATCAGTGAAAACTACCGGAAAGAAAAACGTCCGTTATATTTAACCAGATATCTCCGACATCATGGCACTGCCGAAGACACGACCCTTTGAGAGCCCGGTAAATGTACGACTGGCAGGTACCGGATCGTACCTGCCGGGGAAGCCCATCCCTGCTTCCGATGCGGACTTGTACCTCGGTGAACTTACCGAAGCCCCGGTAAAACTGCAGAATTGGTTGAAACGGGTTCGCGAACTCATGAGCGACCTGCTGGAAGTGGACTTCTATCACTTCGCGCTGGACCCGGTAACCCGGACCTTCACTGACGACAACGTGACCATGTCTGTCAAAGCAGCCCGTGAAGCTCTCGCGCATGCCGGTGTTCAACCCGAAGAGGTGGAACTGATTGTATACGGAAGCGCCCACCAGGATCAGATGCCTACTGCCTCCGTGAGGATCCAGGAACAACTTGGCATTGAACAATGTGCTGAAATATCTGTGCATGCCAACTGCACGTCGGCCTATAAGGCCCTGACCATCGCTCACGATATGATCCGGAACGGCCGGTTCCGTAACGCTCTGGTTCTCTCCTCCTCCATCTCGTCATCGGAACTGATCGCCGAATATTACAACCAACAACTGGTAAAAAAGGAAGAACTTTTTCTACGCTATTTCCTCAGCGACGGAGCCGGCGCCCTGTTCCTGAAAGGAGAAACAGCATCGACCGATGGCTTGTACGTCAAACATACCTGCTTTGAATCTATCGGAGGAAAGAAACCATCGGCCATGGGAAACCGGCGCCCGGCTTACTGGATGAATCCGCGCGAAGAGTATGAAAAAGGCTATCACCACCTTTCGCAAATGTTCCAGGAAGACCTGCGGGCAAACTTCCACGATGGCGACGGTTCTGTATTTCTGAAAGGAGTGAAACGCATGCTGGATACGTATCATCCCGATCTTGACAAACTCCGTTTCTTCCAGATCAACTTCCCTTCCAAACACATCTCCTCCCTCATCATGGATGAATGCGGCCAACTGGGCATCCGCCCGGAAACACTCTATACTAAAATGTCATCCATGGGATATCCCGGTCCTCCCATGGCCCTGATCTGCCTCGACCGGATCCTGAAAGAAGAAGAACTGCACCCGGGAGACCTGATCCTCAGTTTCGTCACGGAAGTGAGTAAGTTCATGCAGGCCGGTTATATTATGGAGAATCGCTCATGATCACCCACGTCGGCATCATCGGAGAAGGACGCATGGGGACAAACCTCTTTCATTATATCTCCGGATTTCCCTATAAGATGCGATGGATCGTGAGTCCCGAAGCCGACGTTGACAAACTGCAACGCACATGGTCCAAAAAGGTATTACGGAACCTAAATACCAATATTATTGATCGGACAACGGCTGATCGGTTAAACAGGGTCGTCATCACCACTGACCCTGAAGCGCTCTGTGATTGCGGGCTGGTCATAGAAGCCATCCCCGAAGAGGTCTCCCTGAAAAAAGCATTGTTTTCACGGATTGATGGCATCGTTCCAACGGATTGCATCCTGGCTTCTAATTCCTCTTCCATCCTGCCTTCTTTATTGATTCCTTCTGAAGAAAAAGCATCTTCGGTCATTGGTCTGCACTTCTTCTATCCTGTGGCTCTCAAGAATCTGGTGGAACTGGTAGTCACGAAGCAGACTTCGCCGGATGTGGTTACGACCGCCAAGGCTTTCCTGTCGGACATTGGCCGCCGGTATTTCCTTCAGCCGGAAGATCAAGCTTTCCTGTTCAACCGTATTTTCCTTGAGTTCCAATCAGCTGTCTGGGAGATGGTTTCCGAAGGTCTGTTTTCTGCAAGGCAGATGGATCAGTTCGTACACCAACGTTTTTTTCCGTTGGGTGTGTTTGAGTGTTTTGATGCCGTCGGATTGGATGTCATGTTACCTGCCATCCGTCATTATTCCGTCGATTTCCCTTCGGGGACTGATCATGATTCCTTGATTAAAACGCTTGAGGCCATGGTAGCCGATGGAAGGCTGGGTGTTAAATCCGGCAGAGGCTTTTTCGATTATCCTGATGAAACCGACACCGGGGATGATCTTTTACGTAATGTTTCTCCGGAAGTCCTTTCCCGGGCAGAAGAGCATCTTCGTACGATCCTTCATGACGCCATGGAACAATTTTCCCGCGATTTGTCTTATTCCCGGGAGGAAATCGAAGCAGGGTTGCAAGAATATGCAGGCATGTGAATTCGTGTACCTCCGGCTGAAGAATCCTCCTGATATCTGCTTATATTTGTTTAAATAAAACAAACCGCATGAAAGCTTCGTCTATTTTAACCGCAGCCATCCTGGTGGGTATCATTCTCACCATGGCTTCATTCGGAAGGATGAATTCAACGTCTGCTCCGGAAGCCATTCCCGATTCGGTGTATGCCGTTTTGGAAAAATCATGCCTTGCCTGTCATTCCGATAACGGCAATGGCATGGCAAAAGGAAAGGTGAATTTTGAAAAATGGGATTCCTATACTGCCGGGAAGAAGGCAGATAAAGCTGCCGATATCAGCAAAGTCGTTACCAAGGGCGTGATGCCGCCTTCCGGTTTCCGGAAGAATAATCCCGACCGGGTTCCGACCGAAGCAGATATCGCCATCATCACTGCCTGGACAAAACAATTTCAACCATAACACTATCACTTACTCATAACGAGCTACTATGACAAGAAAGGTCGTCGTGACAGGGATGAACATCATTTCGTCCCTGGGACTTGATTTGCAAACAAACTGGGAACATCTGGTACAAGGGAAGAGCGGAGTCGGCTATATCCGGGGATTTGATGCCAGCAATCTACAGACAAAGATCGCTGCCGAGGTTCCGGATTCATTCGAGGAATATGCAAAGTCGTTCATCAGGAAGCGCCAGGCCGGTCAGATGACGCGGGTGACGCGGATGTGCGTCGTGTGCGCCATGGAAGCTGTCAAAGCCGCCCATATCGACTTCGGACAGTTAGACCGGTCGCGTTGTGCCGTCATCATCGGGGTGGTCAACACCGGTAACTCCAGTGTTGAGAAAGGCACGACGCCTCAGAATACGATTTTTAAGAGCATGACCAACTCCATGCCGGCGTGGATCGCCCTGGAATATGGTCTCACAGGCCCTTCTTTTGCCGTCAATACCGCCTGTGCTTCATCCGCCTACAGCCTGGGTCTGGGTTTTGACCTCATCCGCAGCGGACAGGCCGATCTGGTGATTACCGGCGGCGCTGACTCCATCATCAATCCCGAAGAGATGGCCGGTTTTAATGCCCTCTATGCCTTGTCGGTACGTAATGATCCGCCGGAGAAAGCCTCCTGTCCTTTCTCGAAAAACCGCGACGGCTTTGTCGTTGGCGAGGGAGCCGGAATCGTCATCCTGGAATCGGAGGATTCGGCCAGGGCCCGTGGAGCGGAAATCCTGGCTGAAGTGGCCGGCTATGCCCTTACCGGAGAAGCGTACAACATCATGGCGCCCATGACCGACGGCGCCGGGATGGCCATCACGATGGAAAAGGCCCTGAAAAACGCCGGTCTTACCACCGATGATATCGATTATATCAATGCCCACGGCACTTCCACCGAACTCAACGACCGGTTTGAGACCATGGCTATTAAAACAGTGTTTGGCCCCCGGGCTCACCACATCCCCGTCTCTTCCACCAAATCCATGACCGGCCATACCATCGGAGCTGCCGGCGCCATCGAATCAGCTATCACCGTGATGAGCATCCGGGAAAGCATCGTCCCTCCCACTGTCAATTACGATGACCCCGACCCTGAACTGGATCTCGACTATGTTCCCAACCAGGCACGGAAACACACTATCCGCGCTGCCATGTCGAACTCATTCGGCTTCGGAGGACATAATGCTTCCCTCGTTTTTCGCAAATTCCAACCCTGACTTTCGTGCTTTTGAAAATAGTTTACCTTTGCAAAAAATGATGAGGAGAAAAAAATGGCTGTCATTACAAACGATATTATCAAAGAGGTAAAAGAGGTCATCTGCGATTTTTTTGCAGAAGAGTGTGAAGTTGACCGGTCAACCATCACTGATAATACCCGCATCATTAAAGATCTCGGTGGCGACTCGCTGATGTTCCTGGAACTGATTGAGATCTTTAAAAAGAAATACAACCTGGATGTCGAATTAAAGACCATTGGGAAATATACCGTGAAACACCCGGTGGAGACAATCGGGCAGTTGATAGAAACCCAAATGAAGATCATCGAGTTTGAAAACAAACTGATTGATCTTGAAAAATAAACCCGAGTGCCTCCGTGTACCTTCAGGAACCAGCATTCGTCTTTCCCGCCTTTGCCAATAACTACACCCATGAAGCAAAGGAAGCCCTTCCAGGACTGGAAATCCGGTTCAGGGAGATGCTGACTTTATTTTCCGAAGACCTTGCCCGGTTTGATTTCGTTACTAACAATTTCCTCGGTGACGAATTCCTCACTCAGGTAATCACCTATGCTTACAGTTGCGCCGTCAGCGATATGCTGCGCGAAAAGGGATACCGTGCCGCCTATGTGTCCGGCTTCAGCATGGGGATCTACTCGGCGCTGTATCATGCCGGCAGCATTACCTACAAGACCGGCCTTGATCTTCTTTCGAAAGCCTATCACGACAGTGTGGAATGCCTGCCTGACGAGACATTCACGATGGGCACTGTCATCGGACTCTCTCCTTCCGACGTGAACGGGCTCGTGGAAAAATACCGTCTCCCCCTCGAAATCATCAACCAAAGCAGTCCGGTCACCATCACCGTCTCCGGTCCCTCAGCGCCTGTCAGACGGCTCCTGGAAGAAGCCATCGGCGAAGGGGCTCTGAAGACCCACATCCTGAACGTCTCTGTGCCATACCATACCCATTACCTGGAGCCGGTGGCCGTTTCTTTTTCGGTCCATGCACGCAACGCCGCGATCCATCCGCCGACCATCCCCGTCCTTTCACAAATCGATCAACGTATTCTGCATACTGCTGACGACATTCGCGAAGAGTTGGTGAAGAACCTTTTCCGGCATATGAACTCCATGAACGCTCATGAGACACTGCTCTCACTGGGAGTGAAGACTTTTGTGGAATGTGGCCCGGGACGGGGCATGAAGAGAAATGCAAGGTTTCTGGAGGGAGATTTCCGTTTTTATCATCCTTCGGAACTGCTTTCAGAATCTTATCTTCAGCCTGAAGAACCTCCCCTTAAATAACGTCTGTGCCTTTCTTGATCAGCCAGAGTCCTCCGGCCCTTTCATGAAAACGCCTGTACGACAGCGTAGTAGGCAACACCGCGTTAAAGAAGTTATACCTGGCAAAGTCGTGTTCGACAATCTGATTTTTTACTTCTTCAAAATAGACGGTCCCCGGCATGGGTGTCAGGATGGTATAACCCGCGTAGACGACGGGATTCTGTGAAGAGAACTCCGCCAGCGCATCAAAATCGGCTTCGGTATAATCGTTCGGAATGACGTAATTGCCCCGCACCATGATCCCGTTGGCATCAAAGACATGAATGGCTTCCAGGTTCTGACCGGCGCGTGTTCGCTTGTTGTAACGCTTCAGCTCTTCATCACGGAATGACTCAAAACCGCAGATGACCACCTTCAGACCTGCACGGGCCATTTTTTCGATCAGTTCGGGATGTTTCACCGCCACGTCGGCGCGAATATCCATGATGAACTCTTTCCGGATCCCCTCTTCGTGGATGCGGTCAAACAGGTGATGGATGAAATCAACGTTGACGACAGTATTGGCATCCGCAAACCGTACCACCGGGTAATCGGTAGTCTGCTTCAGTTCGGTGATCAGGCTTTCGACGCTGCGTTGATGGTATCTCCCGTTGAACTGTCCCCAGATGCTGCAGAAAGTGCAGGTGAACGGGCATCCAAGAGAGGTGTACAGATAGGTGGTCGGGTCAGGATGTTTCCCAACTTTGTAGGTCGATATCCAGCGTTTCAGTCTGTCGCGGTCCGGAAAGACAAAGTCGCATCCGGCCGGATCCACCGGCGGAAGGTCGCCGGGATTTCGTTGCGGGCCTTCGCCCGTGTTCAGCCAGATCCCAGGGAGATGATGCAGATCTTCTTTTTTTGCGATCATCGCGATGAGCATCCGGAAGGTGTTCGCCGCCTGTCCGGGCACGATGATATCCACAACGGGATCGGTAAAATCGGCCGGGCGCAAGGTGGGATGCAGTCCCCCGACTACCGTGATCACCGACGGATCGGTCTCTTTGGACACCCGGCAAATCTCCAGTGCAAAATTGAATTCCGAAGTAATGACCGTCACGCCTACGACATCCGGGTGATGTTGTTCCAGCAGTTGGCGTGTAAGGACCGACAGTGGCGGCGATTCCGGGTTCATGTCGTACTCCCCTTTCATGTCGAAAAGCACGACATCGTGATCGGGAACCGTTGAAGCGATCGTCAGCAAACCCAGCGGCGGGCCGACAAGACGACGATGGATAAAAGGACGAGCATCATCCGGCGCAAATTTCAGAATATCATTGTACGGCGAACGTGGCGGGTTGATCAACAGTATTTTCATCAGGGCAAAATTAAGAAATTCATATTCTTTTCCCTATTTTTGCCTTCCACCTCCATTACTGACAACCATCGATGCAAACCGGGACTATCGCCGAACAGATGCAGAAACTCTGCTGTTGTGTCATCATCCCGACATATAATAACGGGAAGACACTCGGAGAGGTTATACGCGGCGTGGAACGATATACCGATGATCTGATCATCGTCAACGACGGGTCCACCGATGAAACGAGCCAGATCCTGGAACAGTTTCCTGCTCATACCATCGTCAATATCCCGACGAACAGGGGAAAAGGTAATGCCTTGCGGGAAGGTTTCCAAAAAGCCGTTTCGATGGGTTTCCGGTATGCCATCACCCTCGATTCCGACGGACAGCATTTCCCCGATGACATCCCGGCTTTTGTGGCGCTCCTCAGCGAGCATCCCGGTTCCCTGATCATCGGCGCCAGGAATATGTCCCAGGAGAATGTCCCTTCCGGCAGCAGTTTCGGGCACAAGTTTTCCATCTTCTGGTTTAAGGTGGAGACGGGGTTGAAGGTTCCCGATGTGCAAACGGGGTTTCGCCTGTACCCGCTGGAGAAGATCAACGGGATCCGTTTTTTTACGCGGAAGTTTGAGTTTGAGGTAGAGGTGCTGGTCCGGGCAGCCTGGAGAAGGATTCCTATCCTTCATGTGCCCGTGAAAGTATATTATGCTCCCAAAGGCGAGCGGGTCACCCATTTCCGGAAGTTCCGGGATTTCAACCGCACCGGCCTGCTGAATACCATCCTGGTTTTGTGGGCTCTCTTTTGGGTCAGGCCGTTAAGCCTTTTCCGGAACCTGAAGGGAAAATCATGGAAAGAATTCTTTAACGAGAAGATACTGAAGAGCAAGGACTCCAACTTCAAACTGGCTGCCTCTGTTGCTCTTGGGGCTTCCTTCTCGTCACTGCCTATCTGGGGATGGCAGATGGTCGCCGTGGTGGCCGTAGCGTATGCACTGCGGCTGAATAAACTCGTGGCATTCATCTTTTCAAACCTCAGCATACCGCCTATATTGCCGTTCATTCTATTCATGAGTTTTATCACCGGAGGATGGGTAATGGGGAACAACATCAACGGGATGCAATACGATAATGGGATCTCACTCGAATGGGTATCCTCGAATCTGGTGCAGTACCTGGTCGGCAGTTTCGTCTTTTCCATTCTCTTCGGACTGGCGCTGGGCCTGATCTCATATCTTTTTCTAAGCATATTCCGCAAAAACCCACCGGTTAAGACGGAATCGTAACATCTACTTATCATGGGAAATTTCTTCGTCGGACTCTATCACTTTTTCTCGCGTAACAAACTTGCTTTCTGGCTTTTCCTTTTTCTGATCATCGGTCTTTCCGTCTTCTGTGTTTCCAAGCTGAAAATGGATGAGCAGATCACGCAAAAAACCGGTAAACAAAGCAATATCGCCAGAATCCAGGAGGTGGCGGGTAACATCCGTCTTACGGACAACCTGATCATCCGGATTTTTCCTTCAGACACCACCGTCCCCGCTGACATTTCAGCCATGACCTCCTTCGCTGCGGAGCTCTCCGATTCCTTACTCGCCAACTTCGACTCTACCTTTATTGGTTCTATCTCTCCCGACCCCGCCGATACCGGGTTTCAGTATCTGACAGGACTGATCGGCCGGGATCTGCCTGTGTTTCTTGATGAAGAAGATTACCACACCCTGGACAGCCTGACCACTCCGGAATCCATTCGCCGGATCATGGAAAACAACTACCGGCTGCTGACGACCCCCGCGGGAATGGTGATGCGCGATCGCATCCTGTCCGACCCGCTCGGTATCACCAGCCTGGCGATGAATAAGCTGAAGTCGTTGCAGGTCGGAGACGAATACACGGTCATCGACGGATATGTCTTCACCCGCGACGGTAACAACCTGCTGTTGTTCCTCACCTCGGCCAACCCGGCAGGTGAAACAGCCAGGAACGGGATGCTGCTGGCCGGTATCGGTCAACAGATCGATCATCTCAAAAAGACGTACCCCGGCATCGAAGCGACCTATTGGGGAGGCGTAGCCATGGCCGTCGGTAACGCCACCCAGGTGAAGAAAGACATCATGCTGACGCTATCCCTGGCGATCTTCCTCATCTTCCTGTTGCTGGCCTGGTATTTCCGCAGCTTCAGGATCCCCCTTCTTGGCTTTCTGCCCGCGATCTACGGAGGTGTGACCGCCCTGGCTATCCTTTATCTCTTTAAAGGTACTGTCTCCGCCATCGCCCTGGGCATCGGCACCGTGCTGCTCGGGTTGATCGTAGATTATGCGCTTTACATCATCAACCGGTATCAGCGATCGGGATCGGTGGAAACTGTCTTACGCGAGATGTCCCAGACCATCATCGTTTGCGCACTCACCTCTATCGGCGCATTTCTCTGTTTGGTATTCCTGGATTCGGGCGTGCTGCTGGACCTCGGCCTCTTTGCCTCCCTGAGTCTCGCCGGAGCCGCCATCTTCGCGCTGGTATTCCTCCCTCACATGCTGGGAACAAAGATCGCGCAGATGAAGGAAACTCAAAAACCTAACATCATCGATAAGCTTTGCCACATAAGGTTTGAGAGGAAACTCTGGCTGATCTTCCTCCTGTTGGCCGGCGCTGTCGCGAGTTTCTTCTTCATGGGGAAGGTGCAGTTCGAAAAAGACATGAACTCGATGAACTTCGTCACCCCTGAGTTAAAAGCCGCCGGTGATCAACTGGAGCGGATCAGCGAAGTCAGCCTGAAGACCATGTATGTCGTGACGGAAGGAAAAACGCTTGATGAGGCGCTGGCATCGGCAGCCCTGATCCAACAGCCGGTCTGCGGTCTTGAAACCAGGGGTGTCATCCGGAACTTCAGCGGAGTCCAACAGATGCTGCTCCCGGAAGAGATCCAGCGTCAGCGGCTGGAACGCTGGGTTCATTTCTGGACTCCGGAAAGAAGAGCCGCCGTTCAGCACGAGATCACCGGTATCGCCCGCTCGCAAGGACTCAAAGCCGGCATCTTCGACAACTTTTTCCGGATGACCGAAGAACCGGGGAACGGGTTATCGGAAACCGAAAAGACGGCCCTGGCCAACGGCTTTTTCAGCAACTGGGTCAGCATCCATGATCATGGCGTCTATGTGTCGACCATCCTGAAGGTACCGGAATCAAACCGGGAACGGGTGTACCACTCCCTGGGCAACTCACCCGATGTCACGGTCTTCGACAAGCTGCAGCTCACGCAGGTATTTGTCGATACGGTCAGGTCTGACTTCGACCGGCTGATCACCCTGACGATGGTGTTTGTCACGCTCCTGCTGATCTTTTCTTTCGGGCGTATTGAGACAGGGCTTATCGCCTCGATACCTATGTTCTTCAGCTGGGCCCTGACGCTGGGTTTCATGGGCATCACCGGGATCCGGTTCAACATCTTCAACATCATCATTTCCTCTTTTGTATTCGGATTAGGGGTTGATTACAGTATTCTGATGATGCGTGGTTTATTACATCAGTATAAATACGGCGAAAATATCCTCGATACTTATAAAGTGTCCATCTTCCTCTCCTCTGCCACTACCATCATCGGCGTTGGCGTTTTAATCTTCGCCCGGCACCCGGCTCTTCATTCCATCGCGTTGGTATCTGTTTTCGGTGTCTTCATGGTGGTGATGGCCACCTGGGCGCTGGAGCCACTGCCCGTAAGATGGTTTCTTTTCAACCGGAAAGAGAAAGGATGCAGTCCCGTATTCGGACGAGCCTTTCTTCATGCGATCTTCATCGCCTGGGTCCCGATATCGACCATCGCCCTGATCCTGATCACCTACGCAACGCTCATCAGTCCTATACTCCCGTTGAAACGGGCGAAGAAGCAGGAGCTTTTCCGCCGCCTGTTCAGCACCCTGAGTCGTTGGTACATCGCTTCGAACTTTCCGAAAAATCATAAGGTAGAAAACGAAGGAGGGGAAGATTTTTCGCGACCCTCCATCATCATCGTCAACCATCAATCGCTGATCGAGACGCCGGCCATGCTGCGCCTTCATCCGAACATCCTGATCCTCACTAACGAGTGGGTCTTCCATCATTGGATTTTCGGACCGGTAGCCCGTATTGCCGGGTTCATCCCCATCACCACCGGCATTGACGAATCCTTGGAAAGGATCAGACAGCAGACGTCCGAAGGTTACTCCATTCTGATCTTCCCCGAAGGAAGCCGTTCAAAAGACGGACATATCCAACGTTTTCACCGGGGGGCTTTTTATCTCTCGGAGAAACTGAATATCGATATCGTACCGGTGATGATGTTCGGCAGCGGTGATTTTCTGAAGAAATCCGATTTCTGGGGTAAACCCAACCGTCTGTTCATGAAGATCATGCCGCGGATACATCCCGACGACACTCGTTTCGGAACCACCTACCAGGAGCGTACACGTAACATCCGGCATTATTACATTGAAGAATACCGGAAATATAAGCTGGAACACGGAACCCCCGATTACTACCGCCGGGTCGTGATCCACAATTATCTGTTTAAAGGTCCGATCCTGGAGTGGTATGTACGGGTGAAGATGATGCTGGGTGATAATTTCAGGCAGTTTCATGAGCATCTTCCCCTTAAAGGTAAAATCCTGGACCTTGGATGCGGATACGGGTATATCGATTACATGCTGGCGTACACCTCCACTGAACGGGAGATCACCGCGGTGGATCATGATGCAGAAAAGATATCCGTTGCCCAACACTGTTTCGGAAAAAACAAAATGACGGAGTTTATCTGCGCAGATATCACGGAATTCTCCTTCGGTCCTCAGGACGGGATCGTGCTGGGTGACGTTTTGCATTATCTCAACGCAAACCAGCAGGAAGCTCTTCTTCACCGTTGCATGGAGAACCTCAATCCCGGAGGCGTGTTGCTTATACGCGAAGGAATGAGTGATGAGTCAGGGAAACATCGTGTCACCCGTCTCACCGAGTTTTACAGTACAAGGATGGGATTCAATAAAACGCCCGATCCCGGCAAGCATCTGCAGTTCCTTTCGGCCGACACCATCCGGGACCTCGCTTTGAAGCATGACATGACTGTCACGATCCTCTCTGAAAAGAAAACGACCTCTAACAAATTGTTCAAAATAACCAGCGCTTCTACAGACTGATCGAGCGAAGCGCTTTTTCGACAGGATCCACCATTTCCGGGGTAAAGTCGAGATGTGTCACGAACCTGATGGAACGCCGGTTCAGGGAGAGCGCGAGGATATCTTTTTCTTTCAGCCGGGCGATGAGAGCATCGGCTTCCAGTCCTTCACGGAGGGTGAAGATGATGATGTTGGTGTCGACAGGCATGACTGATTCCACGTAAGGTAATCCGGATAACACTCCGGCGAGGTACCGGGCACGATCATGATCCTGTTTAAGTCGTTCGATGTTATGATCCAGGGCATAGATCCCTGCAGCTGCGAGGTAACCGGCTTGCCGCATGGCTCCGCCAAACACTTTTCTCGTTCTGCGTGCTTTTTTGATGAAAGCCGCACTGCCCGACAGGACAGATCCTACGGGGGCGCCCAGTCCTTTGGACAGGCAGGTGGAGATGCTGTCGAATAGCTTCCCGTAATCCCTCGGGGTTTTATCTCCCACTGCCATCGCATTAAACAGACGTGCTCCGTCGAGATGAAGATTCAGCCCCTTCCCGCGACAAACAGCGGATATCTCTTCCAGCACGGGGAAAGGATAGACCGCCCCTCCTCCTTTGTTCATGGAATTTTCCACCTCTACCAGCGTCGTCAGCGGACGATGAACATCATCCGGAGGGTTGATATGATCCAGAATCTCGCCGGCGGATATCATGCCCCTCGGTCCATTGAGCAGGCAGACCGAAACCCCGGAGTTGCGCATCATCGCCCCTCCTTCGTAATAATAAACATGAGAAAACTGATGAAGAATCACTTCATCGCCGGGAGAAGTATGGACGTTGACAGCTATCTGGTTGGTCATAGTGCCGGAAGGGCAATACAAGGCAGCTTCCTTTCCGAAGATCTCGGCAACCTTGCGTTCCAGCTCATTAACGGTAGGATCTTCGCCAAAAACATCATCCCCTGTTTCCGCGGAAAACATAGCTTCCAGCATTTCTTTTGACGGCTTTGTTACGGTATCGCTTCTCAGATCGATCATAATAAGGATATTTTGCATAAAAGTAATACATTTGCAGATGACGAATGGTTGACAGCGGGATAAAATGATGATTTTTTCCCGCTGGAACAGTTTCGCACCCTGACATGAATTTTGATTTTGTAATTATCGGATCCGGCCTGGGAGGTTTGCTTTCAGGATTCCTTCTCAGTAAAGAAGGAAAGAATGTCTGTGTGTTGGAACAAAACAATAAGTTAGGCGGCAACTTTCAGTCATTCGATCGGGCCGGGCACTCCTTCGACACCGGGATACACTACCTGGGGAGCCTGTTACCCGGGCAGACTTTACACAATTACTGGAAGTACTTCGGGTTGACGGATCTTCCCGGTCTGACCCGGATGGATGAAAAAGGCTTCGACATCATCTCTTTTCAGGGCGCTGAGTTCCCGGTAGCCCAGGGTTTTGAAAATTTCAGCGAGCAGTTGCTTCCCTTTTTCCCTGATGCCCGTAAGGCGCTCAGCAGTTACACCAGCGCTCTCGAAAACGTTGCCGCCAACCATCCGCTCTATCATCTCGAGCTGCCGGTAGCTGAGTCAAACAAGCACTCCGATTCGGTCACAGCCTGGAGTATGCTGAAGAAAATCTCATCCGGTGTCTCACTCTCGGCTCCCGGCATCCCGCTGACATCGGTCCTGGCCGGCAATAACCTGCTTTATGCGGGGAACCCTTCCACCACCCCTCTTTATCAGTATGCACTCATCAACCACTCCTTCATCTCCTCTGCCTGGCGTATCGCAGGCGGAAGCCAGATCATCGTCGACAAGCTGGTGAAAGGCATCCGGGATAACGGAGGGACCGTGATCGGTAAAAAACAGGTGAACAGGATCACGAAAAAAGAGGGAGTCTTCTGTACCGAAACCGCCGATGGTGATCATTTTTTCAGCAAGAAGATCATCTCCGGCATTCATCCGTCTGCCACCCTGAAAATGATCGACGGGATCACCATGCCCAAAGCCTACTCACAACGTATCTTTTCGGCGAAGAATACCGTGTCGGCCCTTTGTCTTTACCTGGGACTAAAGCCGCGCTCTTTCCGGTACATGAACCATAACCTCTATCATCATACCACCGATCAGATATGGACCTCTGAAAACGTCACCGATCATTACTGGCCGGGGAGTTTCCTGCTGATGACTCCTCCCCGTATCGGGCAGGATCATTGGGCCGACACCGCGGTGATCCTTTCTCCCATGCGCTTTTCCGAATTCAATAAGTGGGAAAAGTCAAAACCGGGTCACCGTGATTCATCCTATCGCGTATTCCGGTCACAGAAAGCCCATCTCCTGCTGGAGTGCGTCTTCTCGAAGTTCCCGAACCTCCGGATGGCGATCTCATCGGTTGACTTATCCACTCCCCTGACCTGGCGTGACTATACAGGTTCACCTGATGGATCGATGTACGGGGTCGTCAGAGATGCCACAGACCCTTTCCGTTCCACCATCTTCCCCAAAACCAAAATTCCGGGACTCTTCTTTACCGGTCAGAATATCAACATCCACGGCGCTATAGGTGTCACCATCGGCGCTGTGATGACCTGCGGTGAGATCCTTGGGCTGCCACATGTGCTAAAAACGATCAAAAATGCCCTCTGAAAGACCATTCTATAAGAAGAAACGATTTCTCATTCCGGTCATCCTGTTGCTCTCGGTTATCGGCCTGATTCTGTGGTACGATATTGATACACAGGTAAATTTGCCACTTGTAGACAAACCCCTGGCTGTTTACGACTCTGTCAGGGAACCCAATCCCGGGTTCTATACCTGCAACAGCAGCTGGTTGCAGCACAGTACCAGCGGACTGTGGGAGATGTATGTCACCGGCAGTCCTTTTGAATGTGGTGTAGCGAACGGGAAGCTCAGCCGCCGGCTTATTTATGAGCAGGAAGATGCTTTTGTCTCCCGGATCCGGGAGATGATCCCCTCCGACTCCTATCTTAAATTTCTGAAATATTTCATCTACTGGTTCAACCGCGACCTTGATGAATATGTCCCGGACGAATATCTTCAGGAGATCTACGGTGTATCCTTGTCTGCATCTTCCCAATACGACTTCATCGGGTCGGGTTATCATCGCATGCTGAACTATCACTCGGCCCACGACATCGGGCATGCGTTGCAGGACCTGGCCATGGTGGGTTGTACTTCTTTCGGCGCCTGGGGCAACAGCACCTCGGATGGCTCCTTGATCATCGGACGGAACTTTGATTTTTACATGGGTGAAAAATTCGCGAAGAACAAGATCGTCTGCTTCGAGAAACCGGAGAAGGGCTATCCCTTTATGATGGTCACTTGGGCCGGTATGATCGGATCTGTTTCGGGGATGAATCTCGCCGGACTCACGGTCACCATCAACGCCGCCAAATCCGAGATCCCCATGTCGGCCCGCACCCCCATCTCCATTCTGGCAAGGGAGATCCTGCAGTATGCCGGTAACATACAAGAAGCATACGACATCGCTAAAAAACGGCAGACTTTTGTCTCAGAGTCGCTTCTCATTGGCTCGGCCCGGGATCAGCGTGCCGCGATCATCGAAAAGTCACCCGCCACCACCGCTCTTGTCATGTCGCGGGAAAACCATATCATCTGCACCAATCATTTTCAGTCGGACGAATTCCGCGATGACCCCCTGAACCGGAAGAACATCCGCGAGAGCGCCTCCATGTATCGTTTCCGGAGGATAGAACAGCTTATCAGCAAAAAGAAACCCATTGATGTCATCAAGGCAGCAGCCATCCTTCGGGATCAGAAAGGATGGGACGACCGCTCCATCGGGATGGGTAACGAGAAAGCTGTCAACCAGCTGATTGCGCACCATTCGATCATCTTCATGCCCGGTAAAAGGTTGGTGTGGGTATCACAAGGCCCCTGGCAATCGGGGTCATACATATGTTATGACCTGAATGAAATTTTTAATACATTTGGCGCCCTGAAACAAAGGACGGTAATTGAAAAAGCCGGATTGAATATCGCGGCTGATTCATTCCTCGGCACAACTGAATACATTAAGTTCCTGCAGTACAAAATCATGCGGGATTCCTTACAACAGTTGATGAAGGATTATAATGTCGGTGTGCTGAACAGTTCTTTTTTTGATGAGTTCACGGAGATTAATCCGGATTATTATGAAGGATATGCTCTCGCCGGCGACTGGTTTATGATGAACAAAAAACCGGGGACAGCCCTTGACTATTACCGGCTTGCCCTGAAGAGAGAAATCCCGGTATTAGCCGAACGTGAGAAGATTATCCGGAACATGAGTAAATGTATTATTGAAATCAAAGAACCCATAAGATGAAATTCAAGCTGATCTATCCCCGGTGGGAGAAACTCGAAGGACAAACTATCTTTAACCTGCCTCCCCACGGGCCTGTTGTCATGGCAGCTGCCATCCCGGCGAACTGGGAAGTCGAGTTCTGCGACGAAAATGTGGAAGAGCTCGTCATCGACGAAAGTCCTGACTTCGTTGGCATTTCCATGATGCTCACCACACAGGTCAAACGGGGGTGGGCCATTGCTGATGCATACCGGAAACTGGGAAAGAAAGTCATCTTTGGTGGCATCTCCACGATGCTTCACGCCGAAGAGACCATGCTGCACGCCGATTCCGTCTTTTTAGGCGAAGTAGAAGGAAGGCTGGAAGATGTCTTCGCTGATTTTCTGAAGAATGATCTGAAAAAGATCTATAATTTCATGAGCAATCCGCCCGATATGTCTTTAATCGGTCCTGCCAGGCGCGACATTCTGAAAAAAGACCTTTATTACCACAAGGGGTTCCGCATGGTGGATCTCTTCCATGCCTCCCGGGGATGCATTTACGACTGCTACCCCTGTGCCGTGCGTTATTTGGGCGGACGAGGATTCCGTCCCCGGCCTATCGAACGCGTGGTGGAAGAACTCTCGCAGATGGATAACAACCGTCTGTTCATCGTCGATAACTCACTGGCGCTGGACACCAACTGGGAAAAAGACCTTTTCAAGGCGATGATCCCCTTGAAGAAGAAATGGGTAAGCCACACCATTGAAGATAAAGACGAGGTGCTTGACCTGGCAGCACAGGCTGGCGCATGGTACGTTTACCAAGCCGTGTTCGATACTTCAGACTATATACGTAAACGTATCAAACAATACCACGAATATGGGATTGCCGTGGAAGGCACGATCCTGCTTGGGCTTGACAACCAAACGGAAGATGACATCAAACGGCTGATCGACTTCCTCCTGGAGATCGATCTCGACCTGGCTGAATTCACGGTGCTGGCTCCATTCCCACATACGAAAGCCTACAGTGACCTGATGAAACAAGGGCGGATCTTCGATACCGACTGGAACCATTATAACGCCGGCAAGGTTGTTTATCATCCGAAACACATGACTGCCCAACGTCTGCAGGAACTTTACCATTACGCCTGGGATACCTTCTACCACGATGAACCACAGACCATGAAGATGTTCAACCTCATCAACAAAGTTATTTCCAGGGAAATTAACGACGGAACATACACTCCGCGACGCCGCGACCTGGCTAACCAGAGCTTTGGAAAAAAAGTTGAAAAAGTTGCTTAACTATGGAAACGAATCCGGAATTTAACCAATACATGGACCACTACCTGGACTACCCCGGACAATGGGATGTCCCCTCCCGCTGCGGCTTACGCGTAGTACAACGGAAGGACGGAAAAACGATTGCCATCGCGACAGAGATCTATCGCCAAAACCCGGGAACACCCGTCACCGAATGGATCGCCCCGCTGGCTACCCTCATCTTACAACAAACCGGATGCAACAGGGAAGATTTCCTTTTTATCGAACATACTCCCGACCTTCACAGCAAACTGACATTCTATGAAGAGACGTTTGATCTGGTTACCTTTGATTGGGACGGAGAGAAATTCGTCAATCCGAAATGGAAAAGACTTGTCCGGGAAGAAGTAGATCAAATGATGGAAGCCTGTCTTCTTTCACATCCATCGAGATGAGCAGAATTTCAATACCATATCTGTTAGTTTTTATTCTGATCTTTTTTCCTTCTCCATCTTTATTTTCACAATCCGTGATCAGGCAGACCATCCGCGGGACGGTCACCGACAAGCAAACAGGGGCTCCCCTGCCCGGGGCTACTATCATATTAGTTAACTCCGATCCGCTGAACGGCACCACCACCGACGTCAACGGCAATTTTCTACTCACGAATGTCCCGATCGGCAAACAACAGGTCAACGTCTCCTACATCGGCTATGCTCCTTTTCTTTCCGGTGAGATTCAGGTCGGGTCGGGCAAGCAGGCTGTCCTTGAAGTCACCCTCCGGGAGATGATCATAACTGCCCCGGAGGTGGAGATCGTGGCCAATAAGCGGAAATATGACGTGATCAACCGGATGGCCACTGTCAGCGTACGGTCTTTCAACACCGATGAGACAAACCGTTTCGCCGGCAGTTACGGAGATCCGGCCCGCATGGCCGCCAACTTCGCGGGTGTCACTTCAGGCATCGACAACCGGAATGATATCATCGTCAGAGGGAACACCCCCATGGGGCTGCAATGGCGCATTGACGACATGGAAATCCCCAACCCCAACCACTTCGCCACTGTCGGCACTTCGGGCGGACCGGTGACCGTGCTGAACAACAATCTCCTTGCCAACTCCGACTTCCTCACCGGCGCTTTCCCTGCACAGTACGGCAACGCCCTGTCGGGAATCTTCGACATGAAAATGCGTAATGGTAACGCCAACAAACAGGAATACTGGTTTCAACTTGGTTGGAACGGGATCGAATTCGGAGCCGAAGGACCCTTCTCCCCTCATTCTTCCGCCAGCTACCTGGTCTCCTACCGGTACTCGCTCCTCAAAGCGATCAGCTACCTGGGGATCAAACTCAACGTCATTCCCGATTACCAGGATCTCAACCTGAAGATCTCCATCCCGACGAAAAAAGCCGGTACCTTCTCCATCCTCGGTATCGGAGGGCTCAGCTACATCGAGATGAATGACAGTGAAAAATCCGCCGACGACTGGACCTTCCCCGGTTACGGCGAAAACCTGTCCAACGGCTCCGACCTGGGTGTCCTCGGCCTATCGCATATCTACTTCTTCAACCCCGGAACCCGGATCAAAAGCATGATCTATGCCGTGGGATCGAAGGTGACCACGGCCATCGATTCCTTCAGCACTCAAAACCCGCAACCCGCTGCATGGGCGGGCGAACTCTCTTCCGAAGTAAAATACAGCGGCTCTATTCAACTCACCCGCAAATTCGATCCACGAAATATCCTGGACATCGGCATGCAGGCTGACTTCTATAACATGAATTTCCACGACAGCATCATCTCGCACGGGATTTTCAGGCTGAATACCAACTCGGGAGAACAGATGCAGTTCCTCAAGGGCTTCGCACAGTACCAACGGCATTTCTCGGATGAGTTTTCGGTTACAGCAGGAGTGTTCGGCTCTTTTATGGCCATGAACCAATCCTATGCGATCGAGCCCCGTCTGGGGATCAACTGGATCGTGAGTAAATACCATACCATTACCCTGGGAGCAGGATTGTACAGCCAGATGCAACCGAGAGTGATCTATTTCGTGTTGTCACAACTTCCCGATGGAACCTGCCTCCAGACAAACCGTGATCTTGGTTTTACCCGTAACGCTCAGGTGGCTGCAGGGTACGACTACCTGTTCAATGACCACTTCCGTTTCAAAAGCGAGATCTATTATGAATACCTCTACGACATACCCGTGAAGCCTTCTATTCCGGAATATTCGCTGATCAACCAGGGGCATGAGTTCTTCCTCGACCGCCAGTATGCCGACAGCCTGGTGAATGACGGAACCGGTCACAATTACGGAATTGAACTCACGCTGGAACGGTTTCTATATAAAAACTACTTCTTCCTCTTCACCACTTCCCTGTTTAATTCCGAATACCGGGGTTGGGACCAGGAGTTACGGAATACCGCATTCGACGTGAACTATGTCCTGAATGCCGTGGGAGGCTATGAATTCAAATTCGGAAAACGCAAACAGAGTGTGATGTCATTCGGTCTCCGGGCGACATGGTCGGGAGGAAACCCGTATATCCCTTACGATGTTGAACAGACCGTGGCCACCGGCGAGCCCGTCTATGACTGGAACAACTCATTCACCTGCCGCTACCCCGATTACAAAAGATTATCTTTCCGTTTTGGCATCAAACGAAATCTTCCTTCGAAGAGCATTGAATTCCTTTTCGACTTACAATACCGGACCAATTACACAAATATTTATCTGCAGCGCATCAATCCAACGACAGGACAGATCAAAAGATACTTCGACATGGGGTTCCTTCCCATGGCTACCTGGAGGATCCAGTTCTGATAATGAGTACATCATATGAAGAATTTTTTTGTTTTCTTTACTTATATAAATCGATTTTAACAATGCCACCATATTTTTTTCTCAGGCTGATACAGCTCTTCCGAAACGGATTATTAAACCTGAACCAACGGATGTTCCCCGGAGGCCCCGTGCTGTATGAACAGATTCAAACGTTATGGTTGTTGCCCTCGTTATATGTCGCCGCCCGACTCAATATTGCCGGGTGCCTGGAAGCAGAGCCTTTGACAGCGGAGGAACTCGCCAGGAAAGTAGACGTCCAACCCGGTCCTCTGGCAAGGGTGATGCGGGCGATGATCTCCCAGGGAATCTTCCGGCAGAAAAAAGACGGCCGGTATGAACTGAATCGTAGATCAAGAGTCCTGCTTGATGGCAAAGGATCGCTGCGGTACATGATTATTCATCACCTAGGACCTGTCAACTGGCAAAACCTGGGTGAACTCCTGGATATCGTAAAGACGGGACAGGATGCTTTCTCGCGACGATACGGGAAAGACATTTATGCATTTCTCCGGGAAAACCCCGACAATTACTATGATTTTGACCGCTCCATGAGCAACCTTTCTGACCTGAGCCTGGCTCCCATGTTCAATGAATACCGTTTTGGGCGGTACCACACCATCGCCGACATCGGCGGCGGAGAAGGATTCCTGTTATCGGCCATCATATCGCGCAATCCCACCGCACAAGGGATCCTGTTCGATCTGCCGGAAGCCTTGGTGAATGCATCATCGTTTCTGCAGGAACAGCATACCGAAGACCGGATCACAATTGTGAAAGGCGATTTTCTGGATGACGTTCCCGTGAAAGCTGACCTTTACCTGCTGAAAAATATCGTTCATAACTGGAATGATCAGCATTCGGCGCTGATTCTTTCCCATATCGCACGACATATGCCGGAGAAAGCGAAGATCCTGATCATGGAGATGATCATACCCGAACACGGAGGTAATGCCACACCCTGCCTGCTGGATATCCAGATGTTGTCTTCCTTTAAAGATGCCAGAGAACGGACGCTGGAAGAATTCAAAGTCATGACTGCGATGGCCGGATTGAAGGTTTCCCGGGTAATTCCCACCATTGCTCCCATTTCCCTGATTGAAGTTACCCGCTGAAAAGGAGCAGAACGGTTTAAAGTTTTATCTTTGCGGAATGCACAAACTCTTTTGCGCCATTGGTAAAGAAACCTTGTTTTTGGTACGTGACCTCCCCGGACTCGCCATTCTTTTCCTGATGCCGCTGATTCTTGTCTTTGTCGTCACCCTGGCACAGGAATACTCCATCAACCCGTCGCAGAAAACCAGCCTCCTGGTCATCGATGAATCCGGCTCCCCCCTTTCTCATCGTATCATCAACGACATCGACAGCTCAGGCCTTTTCAGCATGACGGTCAGCCATTCCCTCGCTGCACCTGAAAAGAACAAATTTCTCTTCCTGCTTCATCTCTCACAGGCTGATTCAGCCCTCACCCTCACCATCAACCCCGATGTCTCGGTGGCGGAAAAAAAAATGATGGTCAGCACCCTTACCTTCATCATCAAGGGAGCTCAGGGAAGGCAGGTGATGGATAACACCCTCGACAGGATGTTCATCACTTCGGATACTACCATGAAAGCCATGGTCAGGTCTGCCATCAGGTCGGAGATGGACAGGATGCCCGCGATCAGCGAGCATTACGACCTGCCGGAACAGAGTTCAATACGGCCTTCGGTCATTCAAAACAATGTTCCCGGGTTTATTCTGTTTGCGATGTTCTTTATCGTGATCCCCTTATCAGCCAGCATCCTCTCCGAAAAAGAAGCGGGAGCCTGGACGCGGCTGATGACTCTCCCGGTGCCGAAAAGCTATTTCCTGTTTTCCAAAGTGATCGTTTACCTGGGAGTATGTCTGTTGCAGTTTCTGCTGATGATCCTCATGGGCACCTGGGTATTCCCGGTCATATGCGGACTCGATACGCTCTGCATCGGCCATCAGTACTTGCTGATCGCCCTTACCACCATCGCCTCTTCGCTGGCTGCGATCGGCTTTGGCGTCCTCACGGGGACATTCGCCCGTAACATGGGACAAGCGGCCCTGTTCGGGTCGGTGATGGCTGTTATCCTGGGACTCATCAGCGGGACGTTCTTCCCCGTTCACCTGCTTCCGGAAACCGTACAGTATATCAGCCTGCTCTCTCCCATCCGATGGGGCATCGACAACTACCTGTTATTATTCATACGGGAAGCCGGCTTCACGGATATACTTCCGCGGTTTCTGCTCCTGCTGGTATTTTTCTTTTTGGCAATGATGATTTCCATTCATAATTTTGCCCGTTCAAGAACTTTGTCTCTATAACCATTTCCAGATGAAAGAGAAAGACAGTTTTGTAGATTGCCCGGAACAACAGTTGATTCTTTATGTTGAAAAGGAAGACGGCACCTATGGCCCCGTTCAGACAGGCTCGTTCATCACGAAAAATTATATTAACGACTTCTTCGAGAAACGTCAACGGCTCGAGATGTCACTGAAAGAACAAGTGCGAAAAAAAGAGATCAGTCCCATTGCCTGTTATATGACCCTCGAAGACCTGACCCCTGCCGAGACAGCTTCCCGTGTCGGCATCAGTGTGCGAAAAATCAAGAAACACATGCGGCCTGAATATTTTCCGAAGATCAAACCGGCTATCCTGGAAAAATATGCGGAGGTCTTCGACATAAAGGTCATTCAACTGATGGAACTCTATAACGGCTGACAGAAAACATACATGACGACAATACCCTACAAACACCAGATGGCTGCCCATTGTGAATCGGGTACGCTGACGACTATGCTGAACAATAGCGGTTTGGCCATCACCGAGCCGATGTTGTTCGGGATCACGAATGGCATTTTCTTCGGATATTTCCATCATTCCAAGTCTTTTGCTTTCCCTACTTTCATCGTTCGAAGCCGTCCGGGTGAGATGAGAAAAATTGCTGAAAGACGACTGGGAGCCAAGTTTGCAACCGCTACTTTCCGCAATCCGGATAAGGGAATGGAAGCTCTGGACCGGTTGCTGGAATTGAATATCGCCGTAGCTAATCAGGTTGATTTTTTCTATATGGATTATCTGCCGGAATGGGAGCGGGTTCATATCAATGTTCATTTTATGACCGTCATCGGGAAAGAGGGTGATGACTACATCGTGAGTGACAGCTATTTCCCGCGACTGGCACACCTCCATAAGGATTCACTGCGGAAGGCCCGTTTCGCCGGAGGAAATATGTCACCTAAGGGATTCATCTTTCATCCTCTCTTCGTCCCGGAAGAGATTCAATACGAAAAGGTCATCCCGAAAGGGATCCGCAAAGCCTGTTATAACATGCTGAAGCTGCCGGTTCCTTTTATCGGCGTGAAAGGGATTCGCAAATTCGCTTCCAGGATCACCGAATGGCCAACGCTGACCAGGGATACGGAACATCTCTCGCATGAGATCATGAAGATCAACATCCTGCTGGAAGACCAGGGCACGGGCGGCGCCGGTTTCCGCTATATGTACGCCACCTTCCTTCAGCAGGCCGCCGAGAAACTGAATCGCCCAGAATATCACGATTTCTCCAAACAGATGATGGAGATTGGCGATAACTGGAGGAAGTTTTCCCTGTTTGCCGCACGAATCGGTAAAAACCGTGATCTCGGACCGGAAAAGATGAAACAACTAAGCGAGATGTTGTATGAACTTGCCGGTATGGAAGAGAACTTCTTTAAAGATTTGTATCAAACTGTCTAATATCAATCTCTGCATGAAAATGGAAGTAACGGACTCACTGAAACTGGAAATAAAAAACATGATCATGACCACCCTGAATATAACGGATGTCACTCCGGACATGATCGACAATGAAGAGCCATTATTCAGCGGCAAGAATGCCATCACGCTGGATTCTGTCGATGCCCTGGAGATCATCATGGCCATTCAGCGGACTTATGGCATACGTATTGCCGACCAGGCAGAAGCGAGATTTTCATTACAGTCAGTCAACAGCATGGCCGATTTCATCGTGTCGGAAAAGAACAAGTAATAGCCCTTGAAAAGTTGTTACCTCACAGCCGGTATTCGTTTTTCCCCACTCATGCGCCTTCTCCGGGAAAATCAGGTATCCTTCCGTCCCAAATACCTGGCCAGGATGGCTTTTCTGCTGCAGAGCGGACTTTGGTCTTCTTTCTTTACTAAGATTGAAAAAGTACGGTTCGGGGAAACCCTCCGTCATACTCCTGAACCTGTCAACCCTGTTTTCATCATCGGACACTGGCGCAGCGGATCAACATTCCTGCACCAAATCATGACCTGCGATCCGCAGTTCACCGCCCCTACCCTGTTTCAGACCGCGCAACCCGACAACTTCATCACCTCCTATCCCTATTACCGGCCTGTCTTCCTGGCCATGGTCGAGAAGTCCCGTCCGATGGATAATGTTCGCTTGGGAATGGATGAACCACAGGAGGATGAATACGCTCTTTACCGCCTCACCGGCTTCTCTCCGTTAACGAGATTGATCTTCCCCCGGGAGAAGCGGTATTTTCTGCACGACGTCGGTTCGTACCTGCCACCCGACTCGCAATCTGCCGAATGGGAACAGCAGATCATCCGTTTCTTCCAAAAGATCACCTTCCATACCGGGAAACGGATTGTCTCCAAAAACCCGTTTCATTCGCTCCGGATCGAAACACTGTCACGTCTCTTCCCCGAGGCGCGCTTCATTCATATCGTCAGAGACCCCATGCGTTCCATCCCCTCCACGATCAACATGTGGAACATTGTTCAGCGGCAAAACTGTCTCAACGGGAACGCATGTCGCCCAACAACGGGAGAAGTTTGCGATGGGTTGAACTACCTCCTTGACCAGGTTGACATTCAATCGAAAAAACTGCCGGGGAACAGGTTCCGGGAAATCCGGTTCGAAGACTTGGAACAAGATCCGCTCAACACCATTCAATCGATGTATCAGGATCTGGAAATCCCTTACACGGCTTCCTTTGAAACCAACCTGAAAAAGTTTTTATCCGAAGTAAGCAGTTACCGAAAAAACACGTTTAACCTTACTGATACTGAAAAACAGGAGATTAATGAGAAGATGGACAAGATGATGTCCCGGTATCATTATTCTCCTTACATTTGAAAGCATCTATCCTCAAACACTTCATCTATGAAAAAATGTTTTGCTTTGCTTGTCATTCTGGCATTTGTGATCATTGATGCACAAGGACAGAGTACTCCGGGCATCCGTTCCGGCAACTTCAACAGCGGTTTTTACATGAAACTGGGTCCCTCCTTTCCACTGAAGGATTTCAAGGAAACCCGATATATCACTGCTGATAACAATCCCTTTGATACCCTGAAGACCTTTGAAAGCGGTAAAACGGGTCTCTTTGTTGATTTCGGATACTTGATTTACATCGGTCCCTCTTTTGCCAACCATATTCTGCGGGCCGGCATCGACGCGGACTTCCTGTCGGTGGGGTATCATCCGTCACACCATGTATATACCGGTGATGAGAAAAAAATTGATTATTACTACTTTTTTGCCGGGCAGAAATTCGGTCCCATGATCACGGTCAACCCTGTTGATAACCTGATGATAGACCTGTCCTATAAAATCGGGTATACAGGATCCGGTTTTGACGATGATTGGGGGATTGACCTTTCTTCCCAGGAACTCTCCCTGGGTATCCGGTACAGACTGATCGCTTTCAGCATTAATTATGATATGCAGAAGATCAACTACAATGATTTTGATGATGAAAACCCCGATTTATTGGACAATCAACGCATGTTGAAACTCATGGTCGGGTTTAAGTTTTAATGTTTTTTTCAGATGCCTCAAAATACCTTTTTCCCGGAAATTGAACGACGTCCGCTGACTGAAATTCATGAGTACGAGAACCACCGTCTTGTTGAACACTTGGAATACCTTAAGGGGCACTCTCCTTTTTACCAGGAGTTGTTCCGGAAGAACGGGATCCGTACCGAGCTGATCCGCACCACTGCCGACCTCCGGAATATCCCGGTCACCACGAAAGAGGACCTGCAGAAACGGAACAAAGATTTCATTTGCGTCCCGAAAGAAAAGATCATCGATTACATCACCACCTCCGGTACCCTGGGCGACCCGGTCACTTTTGCCATGACCGACAAGGACCTCGACCGTCTTGCTTACAACGAGGCGATCAGTTTCACCTGCTCCGGAGGGAAACCGGGCGATGTCTTTCAACTGATGACCACCATCGATCGCCGGTTCATGGCCGGCCTGGCATATTTCCTCGGCATCCGCATGATGGGCGCCGGCATTGTCAGGGTGGGAAACGGGATTCCGGAGTTTCAATGGGACACCATCCGGCGTATTCATCCCGATACCATCATCGCTGTACCTTCGTTCATCATGAAGATCATCGATTACGCGGAAGCACATGGCATCGATTACCGCAACTCCGGCATCAAAGGAGCTGTCTGCATCGGGGAGCCGCTGCGCGACATGGATCTCTCGCTGAACACCCTGGGACGCCGCATCACCGAGAAGTGGCCGCTGAAACTCTATTCTACCTACGCCTCTACTGAGATGGGGACTTCTTTCACAGAATGCCCCGAAGGCAAAGGCGGACATCATCATCCGGAACTGATCATCGTGGAATTCCTTGATGACGAAAACCGCCCGGTCCCGGAAGGAGAACTGGGTGAAGTGACCGTCACCACCCTGGGAGTGGAAGGCATGCCCCTGCTCCGGTTCAAGACGGGCGATGTATGCCATCACTATACCGCGCCCTGCGCTTGCGGCCGAACTTCCATGCGACTGGGACCGGTGATCGGACGAAAAAAACAGATGATCAAGTACAAAGGCACTACCCTTTATCCTCCCGCCTTATACGACATCCTGGACAACATCGCCATGATCACCAATTACGTAGTGGAAGTAAGCACGAACAAGATCGGAACGGACGACATTATCATTCATATCGGCAGCAAAACGCCCATTGAACATATGGAAAAGGACATCAAAGACCATTTCCGGGCCAGACTCCGGGTGGCGCCTTCCATCACCTTCAATACGGTTGAACAAATCAACAAGCTTCAATTTCCGGAATCAAGCCGTAAACCGGTAAAATTCATTGACAATAGAAATACGATCTGAATATTCATTCATTCATCAACACCTAAATTCTGAGACTATGAAAAAAGTATGCATGTTACTGTCAGCCGGTCTTTTCCTGTTTGCGACCGGTCATTTGTTCGCCCAGAAACTGGTGTCAGGCAGCTTCGACGCCCTCAAGGGCCAGAAAACCGTCAACATTCAGTATGACTATTCCAAGATGGCTGTCGGCAAGTTCAGCAATGAACAGGATTACATCAATAAGCGGACGGCTGATATGAATAAGAAAGAAGCCGGTACGGGCGATACATGGGCCAAAGCCTGGATTGCTGACCGTGATAACCGTTTCCATCCGATGTTCGAAAAGAACCTGAACGGGAAACTCGCAGAATACGGAGTTACCTGCGGCCAGAATGCGAAAGATGCCACCTACACCTTTGTCTTTCATGTTCTTTTCACCGAACCCGGATTCAATGTCGGCGTGACCCGTCAGAATGCCTTCATCAATGTGGTGGTTGACCTGGTAGAAACAGCCAACCCCGGGACCGTCCTGGGTTCGATGTCAATGAATAAAGTCCAGAGTGTTTATATGGGCGGTTATGATTTTGATACAGGCGCCCGCATCCAAAGTTGCTATGACCGCGCCGGAGACTGGCTCGGTAGCTTTCTCATTAAAAACGTCCTGAAATAGTTTAACGGGAAACAGGAACAGAAAACACTTTTTCTCCATGGACGAATACTTCCCTTATTTTCGTCCGGGGGATCTCAGACCAGGGTATTGTCATGATATCCTGGTCTGTTACTATAAAGTCGGCCCATTTCCCTTTCTGCAAACTTCCCATGTCTTTCTCATCAAAGTCGGACATGGCAGCCCAGATTGTCACAGACCTCAATGCTTCTTCGCGGGAAAGAGCATTCTCCGGTTGAAAACCATTTTCGGGAAAGCCATTCAGGTCTTTTCTGGTTACCGCCGCATAAAAGGTAAGGATGGGACTCACCTGCTCTATCGGGAAATCAGTCCCGTTGGGTATCCATCCATTCTGTTCCAGCAGTTGCTTATAGGCATAAGCTCCCTTAATTCGTTCCGGCCCCAGCCGGTCAACGGCCCAATACATATCGGAGGTGGCATGCGTAGCCTGAACACTCGGGATAATTGAAAAATCGCCGAAAAGATGCATGTCAGCCGGATCCACCACCTGAGCATGTTCAATCTTCCAACGCCGGTCGTTCTTTCCTTTCAGGAAGCCGGCATAGATATTCAGCATCATCTTCACGGCAGAATCGCCGATGCAGTGAGTGTTGACCTGATAACCGTGCCGGTAAGCCAAAGCGCATACTTTTTTCAGGGAGTCGATGGAAGCCGCCTGTATCCCTTTCACGGACGAGTCGTCGGAATAAGGTTGTTTCAATAACGCCGTGCGGCTTCCGAGGCTTCCGTCAGCATAAAGTTTGATGGAGGAAACGTGTAAGCGGTCGGTCTGATAAGGGCCTTTGGTAATATAGTAGTCGATATTTTCCCGGGTCGGGTTCAGCATTGCACTGACATGGATCTTAAGCGTCCCGTTCTGGTGCATCAAATCGATCAGCTCCACTGTTTCCCGATCGAGACCTGCATCCGTAACACCGGTCAGTCCGTTGCGGAAACAGATCTCCTGAGCGCGATTCAGCAGTTCCGACAGCTCTTGTCTTTCGGGTCCGGGGATAATGCTCCGCATATAATCTGCCGCATTTTCACTCAGGATGCCCGTCAATTGTCCGTTCACCGTCGCCACTTCCCCGGCGGGAAACCGTCGCAGGGTGTCGATGCCGGCAGCCTCCAGGGCCTTCCGGTTTGCCAGTAACGAATGGCCGTCGATGCGCATCAGCACCACCGGCCTTCCGGGGAACAGCTGATCCAGCCGGGCGCGATCGGGAAACTGTTTTCCCGGCCACAGGTTATGATCCCATCCCCGTCCGATCAGCCAACCGTCGGGTTGCTGTTCAGCCCGCTCCTGCATCCGCCGGATGACCTCGTCAAAGCTTCCGGCGCCACGCAGGTCAACCCATTGGAGGCTTAAAGCCAGTCCGTACAGGTGGCAATGAGCATCGATGAAACCCGGGTAGACGGTCTTACCTTCCAGATTGACTTCATGGCCGGCAGCATAGTTGCGCCTCAGTTCCTCCGTTTCACCCACAGCCATGACCCGGCCATCTTTAATGGCCATGGCAGAAGCAAAACTGCCTCTCTCGTCAACCAGGAAAATTTTCCCGTTATAAAGCAGGGTATCTGCATTCTTTTTCAACAGATTACAAGAGATCGTCATCGGAATAATCAAAAAAAAGCAGTATTTTGATATCTTCATTGGGGTACATTTATTTCAGTTTTCGTGTAAAAATGAAAAAATATCAGAACATTTTCTTTATTTATTTTGACAAACATAAAAAGCTTTTCTTATTTTTGTGTTGCATAAACTATAATATATAATGAAATATAAAGCCTTAACACCAAGGTTTTTTATTGTTTTTTCAGTAATTCTTGTTGCTGCGCTACTTCGTTTGCTGCCGCACTGGCCAAACTTTACCCCGATAGCAGCAATGGCATTGTTTGCCGGGACCTATTTCGACAGAAAGCATTATGCTTTCGCTATCCCGATCACTGCTATGTTTATCAGCGATCTCGTAATTGGTCTGCACGCTAACATGCCAGCTGTTTATCTGAGTTTTGCCGTTACGGTCCTCGTTGGGATGGCAATTCGCAAAAAGGTATCAGTCAGGAACATCGCCCTCGCTTCTATCGGATCGTCGGTGATTTTCTTCCTCGTTACCAACTTTGCTGCATGGCTGGCAAGCCCCTTCTACCCGCAAACCATCCTCGGCCTTGCTGAAAGTTATATCGCAGGCCTTGCCTTCTTCAACGATGCAGCCAATGGCATTTCATTCTTTATGAATGATGTAGTAGGTACGCTGTTCTACAGCTCTGTCTTCTATGGCGCATTCTATCTGGCACAGATGAGGTTCCCTGTTTTGGACCGCTCCAGATTCTGAAAAGCTGAATCCGCTTCATTCTTTCCAAGGAGAAGGATGATGACACCGGAACAATAAAAAACAAGTCACGATCCACAGCGATAGTGCTAATGCCATTCTTGCAAAAGGATGGCATTTTTTTCATGGTCTTCGAAAGATATCAACAGGTATCCCGGAAGGCCATAGAACATGGAAAAAATAGGTAAATTTGTCCGATGGCAGATATTATCCGACTTCTACCCGACTCTGTTGCGAATCAGATCGCTGCTGGCGAAGTAGTGCAGCGGCCCGCCTCGGCAGTGAAAGAACTGCTGGAGAATGCCGTGGATTCCGGAGCCACCGGGATCAACCTTATCATCAAGGATGCCGGGAAGGCACTCATCCGGGTGACCGATAACGGATGTGGCATGTCGGAACGCGACGCACGCATGTGCTTCGAACGCCACGCCACCTCCAAGATCAAATCAGCCGATGACCTCATGGCCATCCGGACCCTGGGTTTCCGGGGCGAAGCATTAGCCTCCATCGCCTCCATCGCCCAGGTGGAACTGAAAACGCGCAAGACCGGAGAAGAGGTGGGTACCACTGTCATTATCAACGGATCGGAATTCATCTCCCAGGAACCTGTCAATTGCCCGGAAGGAACAGATATCTCGATCAAAAACCTGTTCTTCAACGTACCGGCCCGGCGTAATTTTCTGAAAGGAAACAATGTCGAACTAAAATACATCACCGAAGAGTTCTTCCGGGTAGCATTAGTCAACCCCGACATCCATTTTGTGATGTATAACAACGACAAGATCCTCTTTCAACTTCCTTCTTCCAACCTGAAACAGCGTATTGTCAACCTTTTCAATTCACAATATGGACAAAGGCTGATCCCGATCGAACAGGAGAGCGGGCTGGTGAACATCTCCGGCTTTATCGGCAAGCCTGAATTTGCGAAGAAGACCAGAGGAGAACAGTATTTCTTCACCAACGGCCGTTTTATCCGGAACCCTTACCTGCACCATGCTATCGAAAATGCGTTCCATGAACTGATCCCCAGCGACTCCTTCCCTACCTATTTCATTTACCTCGAAGTCGAACCGCAGTCGATCGATATCAACATCCATCCTACCAAGACCGAGATCAACTTCCAGGATGCACGCAGCATCTATGCCATTCTGAATTCAGCCGTGAAACAATCCATCGGCAAATTCAACCTCTCTCCCTCCCTGGATTTCGATACGGAGAAAAGCTTTGATCTGCCGCCATCGGTATTAAAACAACCTGTCTCACAACCGACCATCACGATCAATCCCGATTATAATCCCTTTGAAAAGAAAACCAGGCCGCAGGTGGAGATGCGCTTTGGCAACCCGGGCGGTGGTAATCCGGAATCGTGGAAAAAACTACTGGATCCGCTGAAACAATACCGGCCCGGTCCGGGGACGGAGGTGATGCCACATCAAACCGAAGCTGCTCCCCTGATCAGTACCGTAGAACAGAGCGGTCCTCCTTCGATCCAGCTTCTGAACAGGTTCATCGTCACGCAGACATCCAAAGGTATCGTCATTATTGATCAACAGGCTGCACACGAAAGGATACTGTATGAACGTTACCTGGATAAGATGGAGAAGAATACCATACCTGCCCAGCGGTTGCTGATACCGGCCAGCATTAGTGTCGCCCCTGATGATGAGCACCTGATGCAGGACCTTTCCGAAGCCTTTACTCATTCCGGCTTCGAGATCACCCCGTTTGGCAACGCCACTTTCCTGGTTCATGCTGCGCCGCAAGGGATGGAAGAATCATCTATCCAGGTAACCATCGACCTGATCCTGGAAGATTATAAGAAAGAAAGCGACCGGTTTTGTCAACAGATGAATATCAGGATGGCACGATCGCTGGCAATACGGACGGCTGCCAAGGCGGGAAAACGCCTGAAAACGGAAGAGATGAGTTCTATGATATCGGACCTCTTCTCCTGCCGGATTCCGGAGACATCACCGGATGGGAAACCCACCATGTTCCTGCTCTCGGTGGAAGAGTTGTCCAAAAAATTTAAAACCGACATTCAGTCATGAGTTACGACCAATACAGTCCATCCGGATTCCGGTTACTTCCACTGGTAGTAAAAAACCTGTTGATCATCAACGGGCTGGTGTACCTGGCCCAGGTCACGATGGAAAATGTCTGGCAGATAGACCTGACAAACATCCTGGGACTTCATTATTTTCAATCGGAGCATTTTCGTCCTTACCAGTTCGTGACCTACATGTTCCTGCACGGGAGTTTCATGCACGTGTTCCTGAACATGTTCGCTCTCTGGATGTTCGGTTACCTCCTGGAGAACTTCTGGGGGCCGAAACGGTTTTTGTCGTTTTACCTGGTAACAGGCATCGGAGCGGCTATCGTCCAAATGGCCGTCAGTTACTGGGATATTTCCTCCATGCAGGCTGCCGCCGCCGCTTACGCCCAACAACCTTCGGTTGACGGCTTCGTTTTATTTGTCAGGAAATATTTCCCGATTTATTACGAGCATCATGAGATGATCAGGGGATTGATCAGCCAGTGGACAGTCGCACCGGGGAACCCGGAAATGGCTGCCACTTCGGTTCAGTATATCAACGACCTGATGCGGATCCGCATGGATGTGCCTACTATCGGAGCCTCCGGCGCCGTGTACGGGATCCTGCTGGCCTTCGGAATGATGTTCCCGAACATGCTGATTTATATCTATTTCCTTTTCCCTATCAAAGCAAAATGGATGGTGCTGATTTACGGCGCAATCGAAATTGCTTCAGGAATCTCCAACAACCCGTCCGACAACGTAGCCCATTTCGCTCACCTCGGAGGGATGATCTTTGGTTTCTTTATGATCTTATACTGGAAAAAGAAAGCACGATACTGACGTATAAACAGTGATCATGAATACCGGATTCAGTCAGCCCGTTTTTGGGAACCGATCCTTTTTCAGAGAGAAGTCGGTCCTATCGTACCTGGTGTTGCTCAACATTGCAGTGTGGGCCATCATTCAGGCGCTTCGGGTAGTTCTTTTCCTGTATAACAGGCAGACCGGTGGAGAAGAGCTTCACCGGATCATCAATCTCCTGGCTGTTCCCGCGTACCTGCCTACCCTGGCCCATCAACCCTGGAGCCTGTTTACATACATGGTGTTGCACGAGAATATCTGGCACATCCTTTTTAACATGCTCTGGTTGTACTGGTTCGGGAAGATATTCCTGCAGTATCTCAGTCAACGTCAGCTGTTGATCACCTACCTGTTGGGAGGTCTCGCCGGGGCGCTGGTCTACATCCTGTCGTATAACATCTTCCCGGTCTTCGCCGAAGCACTGCCTGTTTCCTGTGCACTCGGGGCTTCGGCCTCGGTAATGGCCATCGTGACCGCCATCTCTTTTTATGTCCCCAACTACAGCATCTCCTTGTTGTTCCTGGGCCGGATCAAGATCGTGTACCTCGCTATCGCCCTCTTTGTGCTGGACTTTTTCATGATCCCGAGCGGCAATGCCGGAGGACATCTGGCCCACATCGGGGGCGCCCTGTTCGGATTCGCCTGGGCCATGCTCATCACTCCATCCGTCAGCCGGAAAATGCATTCCCGCTATCAACAGTTCACCGATGAGTTGAAGAATATCTTTCTAAAGAAAAAAAACAACCGCAAACAAACCGGTGGTTCGTCATCGTATGGCGGACGGCCCATGACGGACGAAGCATACAATGACCAGCGGGCCAAAAGCCAGAAACGTATTGATGATATCCTGGAAAAGATCTCTCGTGGCGGCTATGAGAGTCTGACCCGCGAAGAAAAAGACTTTCTCTTCCGGTCATCGAAGAAAAACGGATAACCATGCCAGCAAAAAAAGGAAGAAGAGTTTCATGGCTGAGTAAATTCATGATATTTCTCAATATCCTGATGGTACTGGCTCTTTTTTGTTCGTATGGCGCCCGTTATATCGATCCCAGGATGTGCTGGCCCCTCGCTTTAGCAGGGCTCGCCTACCCCATCATTCTGATAATCAACTTGTTTTTTGTCGTGCTTTGGCTGGTCAGGTGGAAAAAATACATTTTCCTCTCCCTGATTTCCATCCTTATCGGTTGGGCCGAGTTGATGACCATCTTTCCCATCCATTTCTCTGATCCTCAGTTACCTGCTGAAGAGACGATCAAGATGATGACGTACAATACCCACGGATTCAACTATCCTAAAACCGATAAAGTGGTCACCCAGAACCGTGCGCTTGACTTTATCCGGAAAGAAAAACCCGGGATCCTTTGTTTTCAGGAATTCAAGCCCCGTGGAGAATATACGATTAAAACCCTGGGTGACACGTTGGGTCTTTCGTACTCCTATCAGAAGAATTATCTGGAATACAAGGATAAAGAGGTAGTATACGGGATGGCCATTTATTCGAAATACCCGATCCTGCAGACCGGGTTTCTGAAAGATGACCGGAACAGGGTGTTCGCCATCTGGACCGATATAGCGAGCGGTAAGGATACTCTCCGCATTTACAACTGCCATCTGGTATCCGTCAGGTTTGGCACGGGTGATTATTCGTTTTATGAAGACCTGAAAAATCAATCTACCGAAAAAATTGATTATAAAGGAGGTATATTCAAGATAGTCAAAAAGTTGAAACGTGCCTTCATCTCCCGTTCCGGGCAGACTGACCGGCTTGTTACCTCCATCGGACAATCTCCCCACCCGGTACTGCTGGGTGGCGATCTGAACGATAGTCCCTTCTCGTACAGTTACCATCATTTGTCGGGAAAGTTAAAGGACAGTTACCGGGAAGCCGGAAAAGGCTGGTCGGGGAATACTTTTGCCGGACAACTTCCTTCGTATCGCATCGACTACCTCATGTTCAGCAAGAAGATGAGAGCCGGGAATTACCAAAAATACCAGATTGACTATTCTGATCATTATCCTATCTCTATATTGATAACCAAGCGCTGATACTGTGGATTTCAAGCTAACTTCTGAATTCATCCCTACCGGTGATCAGCCGGAGGCCATCCGGCAGCTGGTGGAAGGCGTCGAGCGGGGCGATCCCGCGCAGGTGCTCCTGGGGGTGACTGGATCAGGCAAGACCTACACCATCGCCAATGTGATCAACCAGGTACAGCGCCCGACCCTGGTCCTGAGCCACAATAAAACGCTCGCTGCACAGCTGTACGGGGAGTTCAAACAGTTTTTTCCGGAAAACGCCGTTGAGTTTTTCGTTTCCTATTATGATTATTACCAACCGGAAGCTTACATCCCGGTGACGAACACGTATATCGAAAAAGACCTTTCCATCAACGAGGAGATCGAGAAGCTCCGGCTCAGCACCTCTTCCTCCCTGCTGACAGGACGGCGTGACATTGTCGTGGTCTCCTCTGTTTCCTGTATATATGGGATCGGCAATCCCGATGAGTTCGAAAAGAATGTCATCCGGATCAGGATGGGTGAAACCCTCAGCCGGAACCGTTTTCTGCACGCTCTCGTAGACAGTCTCTATTCCCGTTCCGAGACGGATTTCACCCGTGGAAAATTCAGGGTGAAGGGTGACTCGGTGGATGTTTTTCCCGCCTATCTCGACATTGGTTACCGGATCATCTTCTTCGGTGATGAGATTGAGAGCATCGACTCCATTGAACCCATGACGGGCAAGGTCATCAGTCCTTTTGAGCAGGTGAACATTTTCCCGGCCAACATCTTTGTTACTTCTCCCGACAAGATGAAATCGGCGTTGTTGGAGATACAGGATGATATGATCCGTCAGGCAGCCTGGTTCCGTGAGAATGGAAAGGAGCTGGAGGCAAAGCGGATAGAAGACCGTGTATCCTATGATATCGAGATGATGCGTGAGCTGGGTTACTGTTCGGGCATCGAAAATTACTCCAGGTATTTCGACGGGCGTACCGCCGGTTCGCGTCCTTTCTGCCTGCTCGATTATTTCCCTTCCGATTTTCTGTTGGTGATCGACGAGAGCCACGTCACCGTCCCGCAGATCCGGGCGATGTACGGCGGTGACCGGTCACGCAAGCACAACCTGGTGGAATACGGCTTCCGTCTTCCTTCAGCCATGGACAACCGTCCGCTGAAGTTTGACGAATTTGAGGCGATGGTGGGACAGACCATCTATGTCAGCGCCACCCCGGCCGAATATGAATTACAGCAATCCGAAGGAATCGTGGTAGAGCAGGTGATCCGTCCCACCGGTCTCCCCGACCCCGAAATAGTAGTGAGACCCAGCCAAAACCAGATCGACGACCTGATGGACGAGATTGAAAAACGGAAGCAGAAGAATGAGCGGGTGCTGGTGACCACGCTCACCAAACGGATGGCTGAAGAGCTGACCAAATACCTGTCTGATCTCGACATCCGTTGCCGGTACATCCATTCCGACGTCGTCACTCTCGAACGGGTAGAGATCATGCGCGACCTGCGGCTCGGCGCCTTCGATGTCCTGGTGGGCGTCAACCTGCTGCGTGAAGGACTCGATCTGCCGGAAGTCTCGCTGGTGGCGATCCTCGATGCCGATAAGGAAGGGTTCCTCCGGTCGGAGCGGTCCCTCACCCAGACAGCCGGCCGGGCTGCCCGTAACCTCAACAGCCTCGTGATCATGTATGCCGATAAAATCACCGAATCGATGCAGCGCATGATGGACGAGACGAACCGCAGGAGAGTGAAACAGCTGGCTTACAACGCCGAACATCATATCACCCCGAAACAGATCGTCAAGAGCACGAAAGATATCCTCGGCCAGACAGCAGTCGCCGATGCCTTCGGAAAAGGGCCGGTGGGTTATATCGAACCCGATCGCATAGATGTGGCCGCCGATCCGGTGGCTCAGTATATGCCCAAAGAGAAACTTCGGAAGATGATCACCCGGTCGAAGAAAGAGATGGAAGAAGCCGTGAAGAAACTTGATTTCCTGGAAGCTGCCCGTCTGCGGGATGAGATCAAGCTGCTGGAAAAATACCTGGAAAAATAATCCTGGCTTTCAAACAAAAAGAAAAGGCCGTCGCGATAACGCTACGGCCTTTTCTTTCAGGAAAAATATCGATTTACTTCACTCCGAGTAACTCAACATCAAATACCAGCGTGGAATAGGGAGGAATTTGTCCCATATCGCGTTCGCCATAACCAATGGACGAAGGGATCACGAGGATGGCTTTGCCGCCAACCTTCATCTTGGCAATACCTTCATCCCATCCCTTGATCACCTGTCCTTGTCCGAGTGTGAATTCAAAGGGTTCGTTACGATCGCGGGAAGAATCGAACTTGGTTCCGTCCAGCAGCGTTCCGGTGTAATGAACCTTAACCTTTTTGCCTGGCATAGCCTGGGCGCCGGTTCCTTTCACCTTCTCGATATAATACAAGCCGCTTGCTGTCGGTTTTGCAGTGATTTTCTTGGCTTTCAGGTATGCGTCCCTGTCTTTGCCTTCATTCTGTTTTGCATTTGCTTTTTTCACTTCGTCTGCTTTTTTCTTGTCAGCCTGTTCTTTATCAACCTGGGCTTTTGTCTGGATATCTAAAACTTCAACGTTATACACGAGGGCAGTATACGGAGCGATGACACCACCGCGACCCTGAGCACCAAAAGCAAGTTCCGAAGGAACGATCATGGTAGCTTTGGATCCTTTGGTCATCTTGATAATACCTTCTTCGAAACCAGGGGTATCAAAAGGCTTTCCATATTCCATCCGCACGGGTTCGTTCCGGTCGGAGGTGGAGAAAATCTTATTGCCATCAATGGTTCCCACCACGAAGTTCATTTTCACGAACATACCGGTATCAATCTTCGGTCCTTTCCCTTTCTGGGATTCTATGTAATACAAACCGGATTCGGTCGGAGTCGCGGTGATCTTGTTATCAGCCATGTACTTGGCGATTTTCGATTTTTCGGCTTCCATCAGTTTCTTCAAAGGCTGACAGTCTTTCAGGTAAATATGAAACTTGATCACGCTGTTGCTGTCGATGAAAGGAGGCAGTGATTGCTGACGGAATGTTTTCCGGAAGAGGGAATCGGCAGAGACAATGAACACAGCGCTATCACCGGGGCTCATCATTCTCATTCCTTCATAGATGTCGCCTTTGAAATCGGAAGGCGGAAGCGTGAACTGCACCGGCGCACCGTTCATCTGAACCTTACTATCGAACAATAAGGAATCTTTTTCGGTCGTGTAGCGCATCTCAAGAGTTACAAAATCGCCGGTCTTGGCTTTAACCGTGTCGGTGCTGACTTTGTACAGTTTATAATACATCCCCGATTCGGTCTTGTCGAAACCGGGGAACTTGGAAGTGCACCCCAGCGACGTAAGGGCAACCATCACGAGGATGGCCAACGGATTAAAAAACACTTTTTTCATGATCTAGAGATTACTCAGTTTGATGATTACTATTTTCATTTAATTTCAAGAACTTCAATTTCATAAACAACCGGAGAATAAGGCGGGATAAGCTCTTCGAGCCCCATTTCCCCGTATGCCAGTGAAGAAGGCACCACCAGAATCGCCTTCCCCCCTTTCTTCATGTATGATATTCCCTCTTCCCATCCGGCAACGGTTGATTTGTCGCCCATGACAAATGTGAAGGGAGTGTATTCAAAAAGGGAGTCAAAGATACCGTTTTTTATGGCTTCATCCTTCAACGACGTCTCTATTATTTTACCATCTGTGAGCCGGGCGATATATTGAACGGTGACTGCATTGCCCGGTTGGACGTTCTTTCCTTTTCCGGCGCGGGTTTCAAAATAATACAATCCCGATTTCGTGGGTTTATCCCGGAAGCCTTTCTCCTTCAGGAAAGTTGCGATTTTTTCCGGTTCACTGTGTCTGAACTCCTCCAACATCTTGGTCCGGGCCTCAGCCAGGGCCTTTCTGCGCTTTTCCGATTCTGCCTTCGGAATGCGTTCCCGGATACGGACATCCAGGAACACGCCGGTAGTGTCGGTGATGAAATGAGGCAATTCAGGCATGCGGAAAAAAGTCAGGAAGAGATCGCGCCCCTTCAGGATGAACGTAGCACTATCGCCGGCATGCATCATCATCAGTGCGGTATACAGATCACCCTGGTAAACAGGCTGCTCCAGGACAATATGGTCAGTGAGCAGGTTATCCATGACGGTAGAAAGGAATATGGTATCGGGGGTATACAATTTCATGCTGACGACTACTTCGTCGCCGGGAATGATCTTCTCTCCTTCTTTATGCTGCTGGTGGAATTGATAGTACATTCCTCCTTCCCCTTCCGAAAAGCCGGGATGCACCCGGTGACACGACATAAGGGGAACGACTGCCAGCAATAATATTACCGGGAGGATCCTTTTCATTTTTTGTTTTTATTGTTTACCATCTTGACCGAAACCATTTCCAGGTCATATACCAGCGTAGCTCCCGGCGGGATCCCGCGGGCATCGCCTAATAATCCGTAACCAAGTCGTGATGGGATGATGACTTTCGCCCTGTCGCCCTGACGCATCAGCATAATGGCTTCCTGAAGGCCGGGTTCTATTTCACCGTACCCAACCACGAGTTTGATTGGTCCCAGGGAATCGGAAGAAGCAATCTTCTCTCCATTCAGTAAACTCAGCTGATAACGAATCTCTGCAGTTTTTCCGCGCTCCGCTGCGGCGCCGGTTCCCTGACGGTAAATGAGGTATCTTACGCCCGTTGGAGTGGTCGTCATATGCCACCCGTGACGGGCAATGAAATCACGAATCTCCTGATCTTCTGTCCGGGAAATCCCTTTGTTGTAATTTATCAGGGTGTCGTCCATCATCCGGATGTTCGAGGTGGAACGCACCGGCCCCGGATCCCTCCGGCAGGACGACAACGCAAATACCAATCCGGCAACAGCCAGACCAGTGATGATCTCACGGAAAGAAACGCGAAAAATCATGATCAATATACTGAACTTAATGGCTCTTTATATAACGGCAACAATGCCCGGAACTTCTCAATGGTCTCTTCCATAGAAACATAACTATTTGCTCCGGAAGCATTTACATGACCTCCACCATTAAAATGATCCCTGGCCAACGCATCTACCTTGAATGAACCTTTTGATCTGAACGAAGCGCGGATAGCATTATCACGTTCTGAGAAAAGAGCGGCCAGGTTGATCCCGTCAATGGAAAGGGCATAATTGACAACCCCTTCGGTATCACCCACTTCATAGTTGAAACGGTCGAGCTCTTCAGAAGTAAGCGAGATATAGGCAGTATGGTACTCAGGTAAGACCACCAGCTTCTGACTCAGTGCATACCCAAGCAGGCGAAGCCGGCTTTCGGAATAGGTATCGTATACCAACCGGTGGATGTGCTCCCCGTCAATCCCTTTTTTATAGAGATCCGCTACGATCTCATATGTACGCACATGATTGCAGGAGTAACTGTAAGAACCGGTATCGGTGGTGATCCCGACATAGATGCATTCTGCTATTTCTTTGTTTATCAAATCTTTATCACCTGATGCCGCAATGAATTCGTAGACCAGTTCCGCAGTCGATGAAACCGCCACTTTGGAAATCATCATGTCGAATTGATTGGCCGGCAGTTTATGATGATCTATCAGGATCTTCACGGCTTTCGATGCTTTGGCTGCTTCCGATGCGCCACTGAGCCGTTCCAGGCTGTTATAATCCACGCTGAAGATCACCTCCGCTTCTTCGATGGCTTCCAGACACCTCTCCTTCTCCCTGGTAAAAACCATGATCTCTTCCCGCCAGGGCATCCAGGCTAAAAAGTTCGGGTACGGATCGGGCGTCATGATCCTGACCTGGTGATTTTTCATCCGGAGATAGCCATATAAAGCCAGGCTGGCTCCTATTGCATCACCATCGGGGTTGGTATGGGAGGTGATGAGAATCTTGCGGGGAACCGATAAATACCCCGTAATTTTAGTAAAATCAGTGTATTCCAAGGTGTCGGTTTTTGACCATATATTTGCAAAATTAAAGATTTTACCTGAATTTTACTTAAAATGTGAATGAAATGTCCGGGAATATCACTTTCACCATGATCAAGCCATCGGCTGTCAAGAGCGGGTACATCGGCCCCATCCTTACCCGGTTTGCGGAAGCAGGATTCCGCATCGCTGCGTTAAAAATGCACCGGATGACCCGCCGGGAAGCGGAATTGTTTTATGAAGTGCATAAGGACAAGCCCTTCTACCCGAACCTGGTCGAATTCATGATCTCCGGTCCCATGGTAGCGGCTATCCTTGAAAAAGCCAATGCAGTGGAAGAATTCCGGATGCTTATCGGAACAACCGACCCTGCCGGGGCTGCCCCGGGAACGATCCGCCGTTTATTTGGCGTCACCGTGACCGAAAACGCGGTACACGGCTCCGATAGTGATGAGAATGCGGTAATAGAAGGCCGTTTCTTCTTTTCAGAAGAAGAAAAATACTAGTCCTTTTCAGGATTTAACTCTCTGAATGTATGATCATTATAAACAATAATGATCTTTTCGATTTTTTTTCCGGATGCGGAAGCTTTTGGAGCCGGTACGGGAGTTGGCTGAGGAGTTTTTTTTACCATGACCGGCTCTTCCCTGGTGTAATCGGAAGATTCCAGTTCGGGAAAAAGCTCCGGTTCAATATGGCTCCCGGGTATGGTCACGGGAGTAACGGGCGATTCACTTTCTGTTCCTTTCATCATATTGCCGGTTCCGTTCATTAACCAGGTGGTATCAACCAGCGGATACCTCTTCAGAATTTTTAACACAAATTCCAGACTGGGATTATTGCGCCCCGAAATAAGATGAGAAATTGCCGACCGTTGAACCCCGATCTCATCGGCAAACTGGGAGGGAGATATTCCCAACACTTTAATCAATTCCTGGATTCGCTCAACCATCTGATCATTTTTTACAGTTACAAAGTTAAATAAATCGGCAGTTTACAGAAAATTTATCCCGATTTTTTGTAACTTAAAGTAATAGTTGATATAAATTATTCTTGTTATTGGATATCAACATTATAAATGGATGATAAGTTTGATTATCCTTCATTTTATCGAACATTTTACAATTCTAATCAACCGGTAGAGAGAATTACTTGATGTAATCCTTTCTTTTTATTGATAAACAGTGATTTTTCTAGTCTTTATCCAATGTTTACAGATGTAATTACACTTGTAACCAACATGAATTTACAGTTTACATTTTTATAGTTTGATTGGCGCCCGGATGTTTATTCAACCGAGTTATTTATCCTTTATTTGTTTGTCATTCTTTGTTATACGATACTTTTACCAGGGTTTATTCTTTGGTAAAAGAAGGTTTACAAATGTATTTACATTTGTATTCTGATTTGGTTTACAAAGTTACACTTGTAAATCTTTGTTTCGGTATTTCAGCCTGAATTTTGGTTGGATTTTGCGGCAAGGAACCCGGATTTTCCATCAGAAGAGATTGCATTTTTTCTGATCTTTGCTCCTACTAATCAGAACCAGCAAGATGATCTTTGACGAGAAAGACCTCCGGCAGATTAATGAAAAAGGAATTCCGATCAGTACGATCGAAAACCAGATCCGGAATTTTGTGTCCGGTTTTCCCTGGTCTCCCCTCGACCGTCCTGCGACACGCGACGATGGAATTTTCTCTTTCACCGCGGATGAGATTTCCTATTTCAGTCAATACTACGAAAATCATCTGGCGGGAGAGCATCCGGTAAAGTTCGTCCCTGCCTCGGGGGCAGCCAGCCGAATGTTCAAACATCTCTTCGAATCCCTTGATCAAATCCGTTCCGGCAACAAGGATGCTTTACTCCTTTCCGGTGATGCTGACTTCAATTCAACAGGATATCTTCTGTCGCACTTACCCGACATCGCTTTTTTTCACGAGTTGAACAGCAAACTGGAGGATATACACGGGAAAAACGCTTCAACCCTGATCGCCGAAAAAGACTATCAGCCTGTCATCGAAGGCATTCTGACCCCTGATGGATTAAATTATGCCAATCTTCCCAAAGGACTGATTCTTTTCCACCTGTATCCCGAAGGGGCCCGCACCGCCGTAGCCGAGCATTTGGTTGAGGCGGCCCGTTACGCCACCGACGAGCATCATACCGCCAGGATCCATTTCACCATCTCTCCGGAACACCGGGAAAAATTCTTGGATCTCCTTCACACCATCAAAGAGAGATTCGAAAACCTGCTGGGCGTAAAATTTGAGATCACCTTCTCGGAACAAAAACCTTCTACCGATACCATTGCCGTAGATGAGGAGAACGTCCCCTTCCGGAATCCCGACGGCTCGCTGCATTTCCGGCCGGGGGGACATGGCGCGCTGATCAGCAATCTGAACGACCTCGACGGAGGGATCATTTTTATCAAGAACATCGACAACATCGTTCCCGACCGGTTGAAACCGGATACCATATTATATAAAAAGGTACTGGGCGGATATCTTCTTCAGATGAAAACCATCATCCATGGTTTTCTGGCAAAAGCTGAACACGGGAACGCCAGCGCCAGGGAAGTGGAAGAAATCGTCGAGTTCCTGAAAACCGGCCTTTGCATTCCTCCGCCGGACGGTCTGTGTCTGCGGCCTCTCCGGGAACAACAGGCAATCCTGTCGGACATCCTCGACCGGCCGATGCGCGTGTGCGGGATGGTGAAGAACGAAGGGGAACCCGGCGGCGGTCCTTTCTGGGTGAAAAGAAAAGACGGCCGTTCCTCGTTGCAGATCATCGAATCGTCGCAGGTGGATCCAACCGATCTCCAGCAAAAATCAGTATTGTCGGCCGCCACACACTTTAACCCGGTCGATCTCGTTTGCTGTATAAACGACTATCACGGGAGGAAGTTTGACCTGGACCGTTTCGTCGACCCGGCCACCGGTTTCATCTCCACGAAATCAAGCAGCGGAAAAACATTGAAAGCACAGGAGCTGCCTGGTTTGTGGAATGGCGCCATGGCCCGTTGGATCACGGTTTTTGTGGAAGTGCCCGTCATCACCTTCAACCCGGTGAAAACAGTGAATGATCTGTTAAGGCCACAACATATACAAGGAACCATAAACAATGCTCAATAACATGATTTCCAGGATTAAAACAAGCTTACGCCTTTTACCTTTTTTATTCTTCCTCCTGGCAGGGGTTACCGGTTCAGGGCAGGAAGGTTATAACATCAAGTTCAAAATCAATGGATTGAAGGACACTTCGTGTATTGTGGCCAATTATTTCGGGAATGGTACCTACGTGAAGGATACCCTGAAAGTGGATGGATCGGGAAGAACTGTCTTCCACGCGCCGGATTCGTTGCCGAGGGGGATGTATATCCTGGTGATCACCGATAAGAAGTATTTCGAATTTATTGTCAACAACGATAAGAAGTTCTCCATCGAGACAGATATAGAAAATCCGTCCGAGCACATCCGGGTGAGCGGTTCTCCGGAGAATTCCCTTTTCTACGATTACCTGGTTTATAACCGGATTCAGTATTCGCAGATCCAATCGCTGGAAGAGCGGTACAAGAAGAATGTGGATAACAGCGACTCGGTTGCTTTTCTCCGAAAAAAACTAATGGCGTTAAATGATTCAAACATAGCCTATAAGCTGAACATCGTCCAAACCCATCCGAAGTCGTTCCTGGCTTTCATGATCAATGCCATGAAGGAGCCGGTCGTGCCGGAAGCTCCTCTCCTGCCCGGAGGACGGCCGGATTCCACGTTTGCCTTCCGGTATTTCAAGGCACATTTCTGGGATGACACCGATTTTACGGATGACCGTCTGCTGCGGACGCCCGTTTATCATAACAAGCTGAAGCGTTATTTTGACCAGGTGATCGTGCAGACTCCCGATTCGATCATTCCCGAGATTGACCGCCTGGTGGAGAAAGCCCGGCCGAACAAGGAGATGTTTAAATATATCGTGTGGTTTGTCACCTGGCATTACGAAAATTCAGAGATCATGGGATTCGATGAAGTGTTTGTTCACGTCATCGACAAGTATTATGCCACCGGTCAGGCATGGTGGACCACCGGTACCACCCTGGACAACCTGGTGAACAAAGCCAAGCGGATCAAACCGTTGCTGATTGGGAAGATCGCGCCGAATATGGTGATGATGGATACGACGGGGCAGTTGGTTTCGATGAACGATATCAAATCGAACATCCTGATCCTGTTGTTTTGGGATCCTGATTGCGGGCATTGTGTGGAAGAGATCCCGAAAATCCGCGATTTCTATGATCAGTATAAAGTGCAGATGGGGCTGGAGGTCTTCGCGGTATGTTCCGATACCAGCATGGTGAAAATGAAAAAAGAGATCAAAAAGCGCGATATGCACTGGATCAACGTGAATGGTCCCCGCAGTCTGACAGGCAATTATCATGATCAGTACGATATCAGGACAACGCCGGTGATCTTCATCTTAAACAAGGATAAAGAGATCATTGCCAAACAGTTAAAGACAGATCAGTTAGAGAGTTTTCTGAATAACTATCTATCGTCTTCCCAACGGAAATAAGCCGGGAAAGGGAATAAAAAAAAGGTGTCCCGCTTGCGAGACACCTTTTTCATTATAAAAAACTGAATATTTATTTGATAGCTTCGTCCACCACGGCTTTAAAAGCTTCGGGGTTGTTTGCGGCAAGGTCGGCCAGGGTTTTCCGGTTCAGTGCGATATTTTTCTTCGCCAGTTTTCCCATCAGTTCAGAATACGATAAACCGTATTCACGGGCGCCTGCATTGATACGGGTGATCCACAGTCCGCGGAAACTCCGTTTTTTGGCTCTGCGGTCACGGTATGCATACGTCAAACCTTTTTCAACAGAATTCTTGGCAACGGTCAGGACATTCTTCCTTCTTCCGAATTGTCCTTTGGCCCTGTTCAGAATCTTTTTTCTTCGCGCTCTTGAAGCGACTGCATTTACAGATCTTGGCATTTTACAATTTTTTTTGCTTTAGCGCCCCTTACGGGACCTTTAAGCTAAAGGCAAGTTAAACATGGGTTAATTCTGAAGCATTTCTTTCACCACAGGAGTATCGACCTTATCGAGAACAGCGGAGTAAGTCAGATTTCTTTTCCGTTTTTTCGTCTTTTTGGTCAGGATGTGGCTTTTGAAAGCGTGCTTCCTCTTGATTTTCCCGGTACCAGTAAGCTCAAACCGCTTTTTGGCTCCGGATTTCGACTTCATTTTTGGCATTGATGTTTGATTTACAATTTATTATAAAGAACTAACTGTTTCTGCTTATCTATTCAGTCGGTCACGCATCATTTTTTGGGTGCAATGACCATGATCATTCTTTTTCCTTCCAGTTTCGGGAGTTGTTCAATTTTGCCATCTTCAGCCAGACCCTGTGCAAATTTCAGAAGGATCAATTCGCCTTTTTCTTTATAAATGATAGAACGTCCTTTAAAGTAGACATCCACTTTCACTTTTGCGCCATCCTTGAGGAACCTGATGGCATGATTCAGTTTGAAGTTGAAATCATGTTCATCGGTATTGGGTCCCAGTCGAATTTCTTTCACCACGATTTTAGCCGATTTGGCTTTAATCTCCTTCTGTTTCTTCTTCAGTTCGTACAGGAACTTTTTATAATCAACGATTTTACACACCGGCGGGTTGGCTGTCGGAGAGATCTCCACCAGGTCAAGACCCAGGTTTTCAGCCAGGGTAAGTGCTTCCCGAATATTGTAAATTCCTGGTTCTACATTTTCACCTACGACACGCACCACAGGGTCTTTAATTCGCTCATTGATGAAATGAGGATCCTCTTTTTTCATCGGTCGGTTGCGACGCTGATTATATACTGGTAGTGGCTTTATCAGATTACCTCCGTTATTAAATGAGTACTAAATATTTATTGATTTTGTTCTTTTTTTACTTCGTTTTGCAAAAATTCGATGAATTCGTCCACCTTTTGGGGGCCGAGATCACCGGTACCATGTTTCCTTACAGAGACGGTATTTTCCTTCTCTTCGCGTTCGCCAACGACCAGCATGTAAGGGATTTTCAATAATTCCGCATCGCGTATCTTCTTGCCTGCCTTTTCGTTGCGATCGTCAAATTGGGCGCGAATTTCGGAATTATTTAACAAATTAAAAACTTTTTTTGCATAGTCCATGTATTTTTCGCTGATCGGGATGACGGCAACCTGGTCGGGAGCCAGCCACAGTGGCAGGTTTCCGGCGGTATGTTCCAGTAATACGGCGACAAAACGTTCCATGGATCCAAAGGGGGCGCGGTGGATCATTACCGGGCGATGTTTCTGGTTATCTGTCCCGATATATTCGAGGTCGAACCGTTCCGGAAGGTTGTAATCTACTTGGATGGTTCCCAGTTGCCATTTTCTTCCGATAGCATCCTTCACCATGAAATCCATCTTGGGTCCGTAGAAAGCTGCTTCGCCGGGTACTACCACGGTATTCAGACCGCTTTCTTCGGCCACATCAATGATGGCCTTTTCCGCTTTTTCCCAATTTTCATCGGTTCCGATGTATTTTTCTTTGTGATTGGTATCACGGAGCGATATCTGGACGATGAAATCCTTGAAATTCAGGGATTTAAAGATAAGCATGACGATGGACATGACGCCCTTGAATTCATCTTTCACCTGGTCGGGGGTGCAGAAGATGTGGGCATCGTCCTGTGTAAAACCGCGTACCCGTGTGAGTCCGTGAAGTTCGCCACTCTGTTCATAACGGTAAACGGTGCCGAATTCCGCAACACGATAAGGCAGGTCGCGGTACGAACGGGGTGAAGAAGCATAGATCTCGCAATGATGCGGGCAGTTCATCGGTTTCAGGAAGAACTCTTCTCCGGGAATAGGGGTCGAAATGGGGCGGAAAGAGCTTTCGCCGTATTTCTGGTAATGTCCGGAGGTCTTGTATAGTTCCACATTGCCGATATGGGGACAAATCACCTGCTGGTATCCTGCTTTCTTTTGTACTTTTTTCAGGAACATCTCGAGAAGTTCGCGCAGTTGGGCGCCACGGGGAAGCCATAACGGAAGGCCTTGTCCCACGCGGGCAGAAAAAGTAAAAAGTTGCAATTCCTTTCCCAGTTTACGATGGTCGCGTTTTTTCGCTTCCTCCAGCATGACGAGGTAATCGGCTAACTCCTGGGCTTTCGGGAAGGTGATGCCGTAAATACGGGTAAGTTGTTTACGTTTCTCATCACCGCGCCAGTAAGCGCCGGCGATATTCAACAGTTTGACAGCTTTAATTGAAGAGGTATCCGGAAGATGCGGCCCGCGGCACAAGTCCGTAAACTTGCCTGATTCATAAAAAGTGATCTGACCGTCATCCAGGTCCTGCAGCAGTTCCAGCTTATATTCGTCTCCTTTTTGGGTGAAATAGTCGATAGCTTCTGATTTGGAAACGCTTTTGCGAACAAAAGTCTGCTTCTCTTTCGCAAAGGCCAGCATCTTATCTTCGATCTTTTTAAAATCTTCCGATGAGATCTCTTTTTCTCCGAAATCGATATCGTAATAAAAACCGTTTTCGATATCAGGGCCGATACCGAATTTCACGCCGGGATACAATTCTTCGATGGCTTCAGCCATGAGGTGTGCCGAGGAGTGCCACATGGTAGCTTTCCCTTCCGGGTCGTCCCAGGTCAACAGTTTCACCCTGGCATCTTTTCCGATGGGACGGGTAACATCCCATATTTCGTCATCCACTTTGGCTGCCAGCACTTTCCGTGCTAACCCTTCACTAATACTCTTTGCGACATCAAGGCTTGACACACCTTCTGAAAAGTCACGGACAGTATTATCGGGTAAAGTAATATGAATCATTTTTCTTTAAATTCAAAACAGGGTGGCAAAGGTAGGAAAATAAAGGCAACTAACCAAATGAAGTTCCTGTCTTCTCCCCCATCATTCATTATTCACTATTTCACGAATATTATAATAACCGGGTTTATCTCCCGACTCGTAGTAATTCCTCATCAGGATATCGCTGATCAGTCCGGTAAAGAACATCTGAAGTCCGCCCAGGAAAAGGAACGTGGTGAGGACCGGGAGAGCGGTCTCCGACATACCCAATCCTTTCATGAAATCGATGAACGTAAAGATGCCGGTGATGAGGCTGCAGAAGATAAAGAGAATACCCAGGGTGCCGAACAGATGAAGCGGGCGGGTGGAAAAACGCGACCAGAAGCGGATGGCCAGCATATCGATAAACCCTTTGAAAGTCCGTTTCCAGTTATACTTGGTCTTCCCTCCGATACGCGGACGGTGCGACACCACCATCTCTCCTATCTTATAGCCGCGGATCGTCAGCAAGGCCGGGATAAAACGGTGCATTTCGCCATACAGGTTAATCCCGTCAAAACACTCTTTCCGGTACACCTTGAGCGAACATCCGCTGTCGTGAATGTTGTCGTTGATAATCATCTTCCGAAGCACATTGGCTCCGCGGGAGACGAACTTTTTCATGAAGGTATCTTTCCGGTTCTTTCTCCATCCAGAGACCACATCCAAATCATTTTCCTTTAAATACCGGATCATTGCCGGGATATCGGCAGGGTTGTTCTGGCGGTCGCCGTCCATAGTGACAATCAGCGACCCGGTAGCCTGTTTAATGCCGGCATCCATGGCCGCAGTCTGTCCGAAGTTTCTCCGGAACCGGATGTATTTTACGGGCGATAAGTGTCTGATGATCTCATTCGTACGGTCGGTGGATCCGTCATCAATGAAAATCACTTCAAAATCATAGCCTTCGCGTCGGCAACAGCCGGTAATCTCCTCGTGAAGCAGCGCGATGTTGGCTTCTTCGTTATATACCGGAACGACAATACTAATCTTTTCTTTATCCATTCAGTGTATAAAATGAAGTGCAAAGTTAATCATGCGGGGTGATTTTGTTCCCTTTAATCTCTTCCAGAGAAAAGAAAAATCCCGGAATGGAGGATACGAGAGATATCAGGAAGAACAGCAGGCTGATCATCACGGAAGTGTTGGTTTGCAGGTGCAGCATTCCGGCAAAATAAAAGAAAGTAATCTCGCGGGCTCCCATCCCTCCTATAGTCAGCGGCAACACCGCCACAACCGAGGATACGAGAAAGATAAAAAGGTAAACCAGGTAATTCGATTCCACACGCAGCGACAGCATTAACAGGGTACAGCATATCAGCTGAAATAGCTGCACCAGAAAGGAAGATCCCATCAGTGAAAAGAACGATGAAAGATGTTGCGGTGAAAGATATTTTGTCACGACCCAGGTAAGGATCAACACCACGGGGATTCCCGCCCAGACAAAGGGCCGGAATTGCGGGTAAACGGGGATAAAATAATAGAACGCCAGGAGGAAGATGAGCAGGGCAATCACGCCATACACGCGGTCGTAAAGGACAGCCAGCACGATACTCTTATTGGACTGGGTATATTTTCGGGCCAGGAAAACCACTTTGTATCCGTCACCGCTGATGCCACCGGGAAGGAAAAAGTTATAGAACATCCCTTTCCAGTAAAGCCTGGTATTGTTTTTCAATCCGATGTCAATGCCGAGGTTTTTTAACAAGGTATGCTGACGTGAGGCAGAAGTCAGTTTAGATGCAACGAAAAACAGGATGGCAGCCAGGAACGGCAGTACACGGATATGGGCCAGCAGATGACCCGCTTCAGCCAGGTCGATCTTGGTCAGCACATACGCCAGCGCCGCCCCTCCGATGAGGAGCTTCAACAGTATCTTGGCAATATTTTTCAGTTTTTCCCTGTCCATTTTCATCATCCGGAAGGCTATTCGGCAGGGATATCAAACCGTACCAGGTTCAGGGGTGGGTAATGCTTATCATAATGAACGACGTCTAACCTTGTATAAGGTATATCGAGCCAGTCCAGGTCCATGTAGCGGGCCAGGTAAAGATGGTTTTCATCGGGAGGATCAGTGGAAAAGGGGATGATCTGCTGTTTCTCGCGGGTCATATAATAGATGGTCAGGTAAGTCCCGGTCCGGTGACCATAATAGCCGGTCGCCTTGATTTCGGGAGCCCAGTACCGAAGCACGGGAGTATCTCCGGTCAGACGGGCAGCGCGGATAGTTTCTTCTTTAAAACGGGTCCGGTCGCTCTCTATCGCCTTTACCGGCAGAACAAACCAGTTCACTCCTACCCGCGACACTAACAGAAGCAAGATGATTACGAAGATCTTCTCCAGTTTGTCTTTGCGCCAGATTAACAACGCCGCGAGAATCGCTGATACCACAAACAATATAATGATCTTGAGCTTCTGGTAAGAAATCACGGAGAAGCGGTCCATGATCAGGTAGGCCAACGGGATGAAGCAGACACCCACCGCCAACACCATCAGCAGGATATCCAGGATTTTCCTCATCTTCAACCGTTCCGGATCTTCATCAAGATAAAGCATAAAAAAGGTGAGAAAAACGAACGGCATCAGCATGATATAATAGCGTGCAAAAACTTCCGGTGATGACCAGTAGGGAATGATATTCAATCCGACGATCCACAGTCCGTAGCGCAACAAATGGTTACCGGTGATCTTCCGGATAGCTCCCCGGGAGAACAGCAGGATGACGAAAAGGGTCCAGGGCAGGTAGTGATAGATCACCTCGAACGGGAAGGTAAACAAATGCCCGGCTGTCCGGAGAAACCCAAACCGGATGCCTGTCCGGCGTGTGCTCTCCCCCAGCATAATCCCGAACATCTGTTCTATCGTGACATCAGAATTGGAGATAAAATAGGCGATGTAATAACCCAGTACCGGAATAGCGAACAAGATGATCCCCAGCAGATGCTGATAACTCACCAGACGTTTCAGGTCCTTGCTGTAGGCGAACCAGGCTATCAGAGTGAATCCCTGAAAAACCAGTGACGGCAAGCCTTTGAAGAGGAATCCGAATGCCGTCAGCGCATACGATCCGAGGAAAAGCCACAGAAACTTCTTCTTCTTGCCCATCCGGTATACGAAAATGAAATTCAGGAACACGACCAGAGAATAGGTCATGTCGATCAGTCCGTGCTGCGACTCGTAAAAGATGATGCGTCCGCAGGTAGCAAATCCGAGAGCGGTAGCCAGGGCCAAAGATTTATTTGTCTCTTTTTTTACAAAAAAGAAGATGGTGATGGCAAAGAGGACAATGGCGATGGTGACCGGAAGGCGGACGATGAATTCAGACTGGCTGCCGGTGAGTTTGAAAAGACCGGCTAAAATCCAGTTGTACAGGGGTGGCTTTTTCAGGTAAGTCTCTCCGCCGATAGTGGGTGTAAGATAATCGCCGGTGATGTTCATCTCCATCGCCACTGTAGCGCGAATGCATTCATCCTCGATCAGGGGAACCACATTCAGGTTGATCAGGAAGGCAGGGAAGAAAACCAGAAAAATGAATAACAGGAGTATCTTTGAAAGCGGCGTAAGCTTCGTGGGGGGAGATGTCAATGTTGGGTTCATATTCGTCACGGAGTTCTCCTGATCTTTTTCGTCTGTCAAAAGTATGAAAACATTTAAATCATTTGGCAAACCCAACGAAAAGCAATTTTTCCGAATCACTTGTTTTTCGTTATTTTTGCAGAAATCAGAATAAGATCTATGTCTGAGATGGCAAAATGCATTGTTACGGGAGGTGCCGGTTTTATAGGCAGTCACTTGGTTTCCCGCTTATTAGCAGATGGTTACCGAGTGACAGTGGTAGATGATTTTTCGTCGGGCAGGGAAGAGAACCTGGCAGGTCTCACCGGACATCCGCACCTGAAGGTTGAGCGGCTGAGCATACTGGATGACCGGCTGAGCAGCCTTTTCAGCGGCGCTGACGTGATCTTTCATGTGGCGGCGGTACCCCGGGTCCAGTATTCTATTCGGTACCCGGAGGTGACCAACCGGGCAAATATAGAAGGGACGCTGAAGGTGCTGGAAGCGGCCCGGGAAAGCGGTGTCAAACGGATCATTTATTCATCCAGTTCCAGCATTTACGGAGGTCAGGATCGTCTCCCGCTGACAGAAACGATGGCGCCCAATCCCATGTCGCCTTACGCCTTGCAGAAACTCGCTGCCGAGACCTATTGCCGGATGTATCACCAGTTATTCGGGCTGGAGACCATCTGTCTGAGGTACTTCAATGTCTACGGACCTCGCCAGGATCCGCATGGCGGCTATGCCAACCTGATCCCGCGGTCGATCCATCTGATGCTCAGGGGTGAATCTCCGGTTATCTTCGGAGACGGATCTCATACCCGTGATTTCACCTTCGTAGATGACGTGGTGGAAGCCAATATCCTGGCCTTCCACACAAAGGATACAGCAGCTTTCGGTGAATTTATGAATATCGGAGGAGGCCGTAATCTCTCGGTCAATGAAGTAGTATCGATCATCCTGCAGGGAAAATCCATACAACCCATCTATCAGGCTCCGGTGGTAGAACCCGGCGATACCCTCGCCGACATACGGAAAGCCGCTTCCCTGATCGGCTGGAAGCCGCGAGTGTCCTTTGAAGAAGGGATCCGCAGAGCCATTGAATCTTTTAAATCTGAATGATAACCAGAAACCATAAACTATGAAAATCTCCATCGTTGGTACCGGGTATGTCGGATTAGTCACCGGCACTTGTTTTTCTGAAGTAGGTATAGATGTTACCTGCGTTGATATTGACAAGAAAAAAATTGACGATCTGAACAACGGGATCATTCCAATCTACGAACCCGGTCTGGATGACATGGTCACCCGGAACATGGAGAAAGAGAGACTCCATTTTACCACGAGTATTCAGAAGGCGCTGGAAGAATGCGAAGTGATCTTTATTGCCGTGGGGACTCCCCCCGACGAGGATGGCAGCGCCGACCTCCAGTATGTGATCAGTGTAGCCCGGAATATCGGGAAGTACATGAAGGACTATCTGCTGGTGGTGACCAAGAGCACCGTCCCTGTCGGCACCGCTCCCAAAGTGCGGGCTGCCATTGAAGAAGAGCTGGCCGCACGCGGTGCGAAGATCGAATTCGATGTAGCGTCCAACCCTGAATTCCTCAAGGAAGGCGCAGCGGTTGATGATTTCCTCAAACCCGACCGCATCGTCATCGGACTGGAATCGAAGAGGGCGGAAGAACTCATGCAAAGATTGTACAAGCCGTTCACGCTGAACGGTCACCCTGTTATCTTTATGGACATCACCTCGGCCGAGCTTACCAAATATGCCGCCAACAGCATGCTGGCGACCAAGATCAGTTTCATGAACGATATCGCGAATCTCTGCGAGATCGTAGGCGCTAACGTGAACATGGTCCGCAAAGGCATCGGCTCCGACACCCGCATCGGATCGAAATTCATTTACCCCGGTGTCGGCTATGGCGGCTCCTGCTTCCCCAAAGACGTCAAGGCGCTGATCAAAACCGCCCGGGATTATGAATATCCGCTCCGGGTTCTTCAGGCGGTAGAAGAGGTGAACGATCATCAGAAGATGGTGATGTTCCATAAGATCAAAAAGCACTTTGGAAATGATTTGAAAGGCAGAACCATCGGCATGTGGGGCCTCTCCTTTAAGCCGAATACCGACGATATGCGGGAAGCGCCTGCCCTGGTGCTGATCCACGAACTGGTGGCTGCCGGGGCCACCGTGAAAGCCTATGATCCCGTGGCTATACCCGAGACACAACGCATCATCGGCGATAAAATAACGTACGCGAAAGACATGTACGATGCCATTGACGGCGCCGACTGCCTGCTGATGGTAACGGAATGGCCCGAATTCAGGTTTCCCGATTTCACAGAGGTAAAAAAACTGCTGAAAAACCATGTTATCTTTGACGGACGTAACATTTACGACGTGAAAGAAATGAAAGAACAAGGTTTCACCTATTATTGCATCGGCATCAACACCTCCCGGATATGATCAGAAAAAAGATACTTGTGACCGGCGGAGCAGGTTTTCTGGGTTCCCACCTCTGCGAAAGGCTTCTGGAGGAAGGGAATGAAGTAGCATGTCTCGATAACTATTTCACCGGTCAGAAACAAAACGTGGTCCATCTGCTGAATAACCCCTATTTCGAACTCATCCGGCACGACGTCATCATGCCCTTTTATATCGAAGTAGATGAAATATATAATCTGGCCTGTCCCGCCTCCCCCATCCACTACCAGTACAATCCGATCAAAACGGTAAAGACTTCGGTGATGGGAGCCATAAACATGCTGGGGCTGGCAAAGAGAATCCGTGCGAAAGTGCTCCAGGCCTCTACCAGCGAAGTTTACGGTGATCCGGAAGTTCACCCGCAGGTAGAGAATTACTGGGGACATGTCAACCCCATCGGATTACGTTCCTGTTACGATGAAGGGAAACGGGTAGCGGAGACGTTATTTGTGAACTACCATCTTCAGAACAACGTCCGGATCAAGATCATCCGCATCTTTAACACCTACGGGCCCCGGATGCATCCGAATGATGGCCGTGTTGTATCGAATTTTATCATGCAGGCGCTTCGCGGAGAGGACATCACCATCTATGGCGACGGATCACAGACACGCAGTTTCTGTTATGTAGACGATCTCATCGATGGCATGATCCGGATGATGAATACACCCGATGAATTCACCGGTCCGGTCAACATCGGCAACCCGGATGAGTTCACGATCCTGCAGTTGGCCGAAGCGGTGATCAGGCTCACCGGTTCCACCTCTAAGATCGTTTACCAACCCCTGCCACCCGATGATCCTACGCAGCGGCAACCCAACATCTCGGTAGCGAAAAAAGAGCTGGGATGGCAGCCTGCCATCAAGCTGGAAGAAGGATTAAACAAAACCATTGACTATTTCAGGAGGTTCGCATGATCACCATTCTTGTCACCGGCAGCAATGGTCAACTGGGAAGCGAACTCCGTGACCTGGCGCCCGGATTCCCCGACACCCGTTTTATCTTTACCGATGTCGCCGAGTTGGATATCACCGATCCTGACCAGGTGACCCGTTTCTTTGACCGGGAGAGACCCGACGTGGTCATCAACTGCGCCGCTTATACCGCCGTAGATAAGGCGGAAGATGACGAACCGGGCGCCCGTCGGCTCAATGCCATGGCCCCGGGCATCCTGGCCACCGCCTGCGCCCGGAACAACGGCTTCTTCGTACAGATCTCCACGGATTATATCTTTGATGGTGAAGGAGACACTCCTGTCATGGAAGAAAAAGTTCCCGCCCCACGGTCGGTCTATGGCCACACCAAACTTGACGGTGAGCGGGAGGTTTTGAACAAAGCTGTTAACGGCGTCATCGTACGGACAGCCTGGCTCTATTCTTCCTACGGAAATAATTTTGTAAAAAGCATTCTGAAGAAAGCACGGGAGACCGGGAGCCTCCGGGTAGTCAACGATCAGACCGGATCGCCTACGTATGCCCGGGACCTGGCGCGTGCTGTCCTGGATATCATCCGGCAAAGGCAGATGATCAGGGACGTGGAGGTCTTTCATTACGCCGATGAAGGAGATATCACCTGGTACGAATTTGCCCTGGCCATCGTGCGGATCAAAGAAGTAGCCTGCACGGTCACTCCTGTACGGACTGAAGAATATCCTGCCCGGGCCATCCGGCCACGGTTCAGTGTTCTGTCAACGGAAAAAATCCGGGCCCGGTTTGGGATCGCCGTCCCTCATTGGGAAAAAAGTTTACATGAATGTCTCACTAAAATCGACTGATCATGGAATCCCTGATCCTTGAACGTGCAAATAAGTGGCTTGATGAGCGTTTTGACCAGACAACGAGAGCGCAGGTCCGGGACATGATCGATCATCATCCTCAGGAGCTCACCGACGCCTTTTACCGCAATCTTGAATTCGGGACCGGCGGATTAAGAGGACTCATGGGCGCCGGGACCAACCGCATGAATAAGTACACGGTCGGCATGGCCACACAGGGGTTGGCCAACTACCTGAAAGCCATGTTCCCTTCGGCTCACCCGGCCAAGGTCGCCGTCGCGTACGATTCCCGGAACAACAGTTCCTTCTTTGCCCGTATCACGGCGGAAGTTTTTGCCGCTAACGGATTCATGGTCTATCTCTTCGAAGAACTCCGCCCTACTCCGGAACTCTCTTTCGCAATCCGCCACCTGAAATGCCAGAGCGGTGTGATGATCACTGCCTCCCACAACCCGAAAGAATATAACGGGTACAAGGCATACTGGGATGACGGAGCGCAGATGATCGCGCCACATGACAAAAACGTGATCACGGAGGTGAACAAGATCACTTCGATCGACCAGGTCTCCTGGGAGGGTAATGCAGAAAACATCATCCTGACAGGCCGGGAAATCGACGACGCTTATACCGCGAAGATCCTCGCCTTATCGCTCTCACCCGAAGCCATCAGACACCAGAAAAATCTGAAGATCGTCTATACCTCATTACACGGCACCGGTCGTACACTTGTCCCGGAAGTCCTACGGAGATATGGGTTTGAAAACATCAGTCTGGTTGAAGAACAGATGATCGCTGACGGCAACTTCCCAACGGTGCATTCTCCCAACCCGGAAGAGCACGAAGCCCTCAGCCTGGCCATCCGGAAAGCGGAAAGCACCGGAGCCGATCTGGTGATGGCTACCGATCCCGACGCCGACCGTGTCGGGATTGCGGTTCGCGACCACCACCACAAAATGATTTTGCTCAACGGCAACCAGACCGCAGCGCTGCTCTTTTATTACATCCTGACCCGCTGGAAAGAGATGAAAAAGCTGGAAGGGAAAGAATATATCGTTAAAACAATCGTCACCTCGGAGCTCTTACGCGACATTGCCGTCTCCTTCGGGGTAGCGTATTTCGATGTGCTCACCGGCTTCAAATTCATTGCGGACATCATTCTCCGGAATGAAGGTAAAAAGACCTTCATCGTTGGCGGTGAAGAGAGTTATGGGTACCTCACCGGCGATTTTGTCCGCGACAAAGATGCCGTCAGCGCCTGCGCCATGATCGCCGAAACAGCTGCCTGGACAGCAGAACAGGGGAAAACACTGTTTGACCTGCTGCTTGACATCTATCAGAAATATTCATTCTATAAAGAGAGCCTGCTGTCCATCACCCTGAAAGGAAAATCGGGCGCTGAGGAGATCAGTCAGATGATGATCGGATACCGGGAGAATCCGCCGGAATCCATCAATCAATCACGCGTCAGGGAGATCATCGATTATCAGACCGGGATACGGAAAAATATCCTGACCGGAGCAGAACATACGGTGGATCTTCCGAAATCAAATGTCCTTCAGTTTTTGCTGGAAGACGGAAGCAAAATAAGTGTACGTCCTTCGGGGACAGAACCAAAGATCAAATTCTATTTCGGGGTTTGTGAAAAAATGGCAGATCGTTCAGATTATGAACGTATTAATGAACTGCTTGACGAAAAACTGAGCGGGATCATCCGTTCCATGAAACTTAAATAGATGTCTTTGTGCAGGGTTTCCAGGTATATTATGCCCGGCTTTCACATGCGCTGTTCTTGTCAAGTTTAGGTTGGTTAGTTTTTCTTTGTCATCCTGTACAAGGACAATCCGGTGAAACAAACCACAGCGAATCGATGCTCCCCGGTCAGGAGAAAGGGGAGGTATACGATAGTATTTATCAGCGATCGCGGAGGCACAAGATCACCAAGCTTCTCTATCCCATCGCCTTTACCGATCCCAACAAGAATAAAACAGATCCTTTACAGACAAACGTTAGTGAAGCCCAATATCTTCCTTTTGAGGGGAAAGTGATCCGCCAAATTTCTATCACCTCCGTTAAGCCTTTCGGATCTTCGCTGTATGATACGGTCCAAAAGGATATTACCGCCGTGGGAAAAGCCTTGAACAGCGCCCATATGAATACCCAGAAATACAGAATCCGGCAACACCTCCTGTTTAAGAAAGGGGACCGGGTCAACGCGCAGGTCCTGGCTGACAATGAGCGCCAGATCCGTGAGCTGGGATACATCGACAATGTCAGGTTCTTTATCACCGAATGTTCACCGGGCAGCGACTCTGTCGACATCCTCATCATGACGAAAGATGTATGGTCCATCGGGTTGTATGTCCGTTCCATCACCACTTCCACCATCCGAATGAATGTCTATGATGCTAATTTTCTGGGACTGGGGGACAAGATCAACATCAAGATTTCGGCAGAAGGAGAACGAGCTCCTTTTTTCCGGTTTGACGGATGTGATTATACCTACGAGAATATCGAAGGAAGTTTTATCAACGGTCGCATCAGCCTTTCGCAAGACAATGACGGAAACGAGAATGCCGGGATCGGTTTTTCCCGGAATCTCTTTTCTATCACGACCCGTTGGGAGGGCGGAATCTTCTTTGATCAGTCGAAGAAGGTGGAAGATCTGAACGACAGCACGGTCATCAGCAGTCGCTTTCAGGAAGAACTGGCCTGGGGCGGACTCTCGTTCCCGCTGAAAGAGTTTCAGCGTCCCTCCCGGATCATTATCAGCCAATCCTTTTATAACCGTCATTTTCTGGATCGTCCGGTTGTCACGGCTCAATCAGACCCGTTTTATTTCAACACGAGGAACATCCTGACAGGCATTTCCTATTCCTGGAATAAAAGCTATATCACCCATTACCTATCACGTTTCGGTCAACCTGAAAACCTCCCGTTCGGCCGCCTGATACAGTTGAATATCGGACCTTCCATCACCGATTTCACCAACCGGATCTATTCCTGCCTGATACTCTCAGCGGGGGATTACATCCGGCGTACCGGATATCTTTCCGTAACGACGAATTTAGGCGGATACTTTCACAAGGAGAGCCTGGAAGATGGCGCTCTCATGGTCACGGTCAATTATATTCCGAATCTGTATACCACCAAAAATAAAAAATATAAGTTCAGAACCTACCTGATCGGACAATATGCATTCAGCTTCAACCGGAGCTCCAACAATCTTGATCTCTATGATCTGAACACCCTGTTTAATGTCTCCGGACTTGAAAAAGACACGGCCCTGGAAGGGTTCCATTGTCTCGGGATCAAAGCGGGCACCGTTAACTTCACTCCCTGGGAATGGTATCATTTCCGTTTTGCCATCACCTCTTTTATCCAGGGAGGAGTGGTGGCGCAGCAAAGCGATCTCCTGAAAGGGACCTTTTACGGTGGCTTGGGGGTAGCATTGGCTATTAAAAATGACAACCTGATCTTTCCTCCCTTCAGGATATCGTTCACGGTGTATCCGGGATGTCAACCCAATGTCCCGCCATTCTGGGTGGATGTGAACTCCATTTCACAGATCACCCTCCCCGATTTCGTGCCCGATTACCCTACTGTTCAAACTCTGGGGAAATGATTATTTTTACAGCCTAATTGAATGCTGATGTCCGAAAACGAAAATAACATGAACCCCGTTGCCTCCAGAACAGTGCTGGAGTTGCTCACCGTAGCCAATGATTTTTGCAGTTTCCTTGATAAAGCGGAAGATTTCCCCAGAACGGGTGTATTGACGTATCTGCAACGGGTGTTGCCCCTGATCTACCTGAAAGCATCCCTGCTTCCCGATGTGAAAGTCGAAGATGAAGATGCGATTGAACATTACGTCACCGAGGCGGAATGGGAAGATCTGTTCAACATGCTGCACGCCAAATTTGGAGACGACGACGAGTATTATTATATCGACCATCATGAGCGATCGAACAACGATCCTGTCAAGATGACCATTTCCGAAAGCATCACAGACCTTTATCAGGATCTGAAAGATTTCATCCTCCTTTATCAAAAGCCACTGACACCTTTCAAGCAAAATGCCATTATGGAATGCAAGCGGTTATTCGCAACCCGTTTTGGATACGGCATCGTGAACGTACATTCCGCCATTCACTACCTGCTTTTCAAAGAAGACCCCGATCAATCCTTCAATCAATTATTTGAAGAATGACCGGGGTATCCATCCTTTTCTACAGACGTTACTTACGACGTTTGGCATCCAGTCGGTTCAGCCCATCCACCGCTTTCGAGTAGTTGACGTGGATTTTCAGAGACTGCTTGTAATCTGAAGTCGCCTGTTGGGTGTTACCCAGCATTTCGTAAGCGTAACCCCTGTTATACCAAGCTTCGTAGTATTCCGGATCAGCTTTGATCGCTTTGGTGAAAAAGTCGGTCGACTTGCTGAACTCATTCAGGTAAACCAGGTAGATATAACCGATGTTAAACGGGGCATTCCGGAACAGGGAATCGGTTTTCATGATCTCGGTATACTGCGAGATGGCCTTTTCATACTGCCCGTTTTCCTGGTAGTACATCCCCAGTTTGTACCTCGTCTCTTTGCTGGTTGGTTGGATGTTCACGGCGTTGAGGTAATACGACGGCGTCATGGGATCATTACGCAGCGAAAAGAGGTCACCCAGGGTTACATAAGCCTCGAAATACTTTTGATCCTGATCGACCGCTGCCATCAGGTCGTTGACGGCCTTGCTGGTATCCCCTGTTTCAAGAAGCGCCACTGCGCGGGTGAAATAGGCCTGCGGGTTGCTTTTTTTCAGCGTCAGCGCCTGCTTGATATATTCGAACGTCTTCTGATACTCTTTGTTGACCAGGTTCAACCGTGCCAGCTTGATCAGCACATCGTTGTTCTGGGCATCGATGAGATAAGCCTTGTTCAGGGCATCGCCGCATGATTCGGGTTGTCCGGTATTCAGGTAGACATCGGAAAGGAGCACGTAATAATCCGCATTGTTGCCGTCGAGCGAGATGGCTTTCCGGATGTCCGTCATCGCCAGGTCGTACGAATGAGCGTTCATGTAAAACGTTGCCCGGGAGAAGTATAATCCCGGATCATTCGGTTTATCGGCGATCTTTTCGGTCAATTCGGTCAGTACGGCCTGCAGGCTGTCGGCAGGAGACATATTTTCCTTCTTTTTCCCGCTGCCACAGGAGGCCATGGAGAGCAGGAAAGCGGCCAACGCCGTGAATAAAAAGAGATGTTTAATTCTTTGCATTTTGCATTGCTTCTTTGATCTTTTGTTCCAGTTCATCGGCCAGTTCCGGGTTATCGGAAAGAAGTTTCTTCACCGAATCCCTGCCCTGAGCGAGCTTTGTTTCTCCATAGCTGAACCATGAACCGCTTTTCTTGATAATATTGAGTTCAACGCCCAAGTCGATGATCTCGTAGTTACGGGAAATTCCTTCCCCGTATATGATATCGAATTCAGCTTTTCTGAACGGGGGCGCCACCTTATTCTTCACAACTTTTACTTTCACCCTGTTTCCGATGGCATCTTCCCCATCCTTGAGCTGGTTCATCTTCCGGATATCGATCCTGACCGAAGCATAGAATTTCAGGGCATTGCCGCCGGTGGTGGTTTCGGGGTTCCCGAACATCACTCCGATTTTTTCGCGCAGCTGGTTAATAAAAATGCAGCAGGTAGATGTCTTTGAGATGGTGGAAGTGAGTTTCCGGAGAGCTTGTGACATCAGGCGTGCCTGGAGTCCCATCTTGGAGTCGCCCATTTCGCCTTCGATCTCGCTTTTGGGGGTGAGGGCAGCGACAGAGTCGATGACGATGATGTCGATGGCTCCGGACCGGATAAGGTTTTCGGTGATCTCAAGAGCCTGTTCCCCGTTATCGGGTTGTGATACCAGCAGGTTTTCCACATCCACTCCTAGCTTTTGAGCATAGAACCGGTCGAAGGCATGTTCGGCGTCGATAAAGGCAGCGATGCCGCCGTTTTTTTGTGACTCGGCGATAGCATGGAGCGCCAGGGTAGTCTTACCGGATGATTCGGGACCGTAGATCTCAATCACTCTTCCCTTGGGAAAGCCTCCGATGCCCAGCGCAGCATCCAGCCCGATGGAACCCGTGGAAATTACATCCACATTCTCAACGGCACTGTCACCCAGTTTCATGATGGTACCGCGACCATATGTCTTCTCTAATTTGTCGAGGGTCAACTGCAATGCCTTCAGTTTTTCCTTGTTCACTTCTTCATCTTTGCTCATAATTCAGTTTTTAATGGTTAAATCTTATCCTTCGGGATCAGGATTGACTCATCCTTTTCATCCGGTTTTCAGGATCGCTGTTGCTTAATCCGGAATAAGGGCAAAAGGTAATGCAAATTTCCGATAAATTTTTACAGGTGCAAATCCTTCTCTCTATTTCTCTGCATTCTTCGAATAATACCTGCAAAACCGGCTGATGCCGCATTCCATGCATTTGGGCTTCCGGGCCATGCATACATATCTTCCATGAAGAATCAGCCAGTGATGGGCAATCGGGATCAGCTCACCGGGAATATGCCTTACCAGCTGCATCTCTGTCTGCCTGGGGTTTTTCGCCCCTGTTGTCAGCCCGATCCGGTCTGACACACGGTGAACATGCGTATCCACTGCCAACGCCGGTTTTTTGAAGAGCACCGATGCCAGGACGTGAGCGGTCTTCCGCCCTACTCCCGGCAGTTGCTGCATCTTTTCCGGGTCATCGGGCATCACCCCGCCGAAATCCGATACCAGCTTCTGCGCCATTCCCGACAGGTTACGGGCTTTGTTGTTTGGATAACTGCAGCTCTTGATTAACTCGTAAATCTCCTCCGTGGTGGCCCCCGCCAGATCCTGCGGCGTCGGAAAACGGTCGAAAAAAGCAGGGGTAATCATATTCACCCGCTTATCGGTACACTGGGCCGACAGGATCGTGGCTACCGCCAACTGATAAGCATCCGTATAATGCAACTCCGTTTCTGCCACCGGCATCTGCTCCGAAAACCAGGCAATCACTCCGTCAAAACGCTCTTTGGTCCGCATGCATGAATTTTGGGTAAAAATACGACTTTCCTCCCACCTGATTTTCTCCTTCATCTACCTAAAAATTAGACAATCGTCCAGAATTTATACAACAAAATCAGGTTCAATATATATTTAATGATTGATTATCAAATACATATATGTCTGGCATACTTTTTGTTAGAAAGTTTTTCCAGGCAGTGCATCAGGATAAAATGTCGTACGGAAATAATGGAAAACTGAGTTCCAGGGAGGTCGCGATCCTCCGTTTGGTGGTTCAGGCGAAATGCCGGAAGCACATTGCGGACGAGCTGAAACTTTCCATTCATACGGTCGACACCCATCTTCGGCATATTCATCTTAAGACCAACACCCATTCCCTTTCCGAACTGGTACTTTGGGCATTGAATGTGAACCAGGAATTCACTGCTGTCAACTGAAAGACCGTCTCACGGAATAAGCATGAAAACAAACCTTCTCTTTTATTTCTTCCTGGTATTATCCCTTTCTGTTTTCGGTCAGGCTAATGGCAAGTTCCAGATGCATTTTATGGATGTAGGCCAGGGGGATGCAGCCCTGTTGATATCACCGGGGGGAGAGACGGTCCTTTTTGACGAAGGTGTTGACAAATACTGTGATATGCCCACGGCCTACCTGGAATCGGTCGGGGTCACCTCCATCGACTACCTGGTCACCAGCCATTACCACGACGATCACATCGGTTGTACGAAGCAGATACTGGATGAATTTCCGTTGAACAAAACCGCCTATGACCGGGGAGGAACGTATCCTTCCACGGTGTTTGACCGTTATGTGGAAGCCGTAGGGGCCAAAAGAAAGACCGCCGTGGTCAACGATCGCATCATCCTCGATCAGGGGACCTCGCACGAGGTTACCATTACCTTTATGGCCATGAACGGCGCCGGCATCCGCACCGATAACGAGAATGACCTCAGCCTCGTGGCCCTGGTCAGCTTCGGACCGCTGGATATCATGATGGGGGGCGACCTCAGTGGCTATTCCTCCGGAGATTACCGGGATATCGAGAGTAAAGCAGCTCAGAAGGTTTCGCAGGTAGAGGTATACAAGGTCCATCATCATTGCAGTCAATACAGCTCAAACACCACCTGGCTGAACACGATAAAGCCCCGCATCGGCATCATCTCAGCCTCGGGGGAATATGGGCGCCATCATGGCCACCCCACGGCTGAGTGTCTGGAACGATTACATCAGGAAGGAGTAAAAACGTATTGGACCGAAACGGGGGAAGGCGCACAGCCGGATCCGCAATGGGATGTGGTAAGCGGCGATATCATCATCCAGGCCGATCCCGGAAGCTTGTCCTTCACGGTAAGACATAATCAGACCCGGGTGGATCGATACAGTGTGTGGGGAACAGACGATCAGGAGCCTGCTTCCTCCCGGGCCAAATATGGATGGAGCACCAATTCCGAGATGTATCACTATATCGACTGTTCCTGGATCAAACGTATCAACAGCGAAAACCTCCAAACCGGCGACAATCCTCCCGACGGGAAATATCTACATAAAGGATGTCCTAAAAACTGATCCCATGAAAAAGAAGATGCTTGTACCAGTGCTTCTCCTGGTCATCCCCCTGGCAGTCGGCGCTCAGCCTCTTAAAAAAAAGCTCGTCCCGGAAAAGATCAATCAACAGGTCACTACGTTTCAGGTCCTCAATAAAACCAACGACACTTCCGAGCGAAAGAGCAAAGTCGGGACATTCCAACTGAAAGCCGGTGAACAAAAAGCCGTAGCGGTCACGGGTGAAGACATCACGAAACTGGATCATTCCTTTTCGTCACTCATGAAGGAAGACTCGGTCTCTCCTACCGGGGTCTTCATGCTTCCCGAGCTCTATTATTCCAAAGTCGAGGGCACGGGCAAACAAATATCCTATCGCATCGTTTTTGTTGACCAGGCTCCGTTGAAATATGATTTCTCGCGGGGATTATTTGAAGGGAATATCCGCTTTCTCCCGGTAGAAGTGAACGGCAACGAAGGGTCGCAGCAAATACCGAAGCCTCTTTCCACGCCCGAGGAGATCATCATTTCTTACGGTTCTTCCTCGATCCCGTTATCTATCAGCATGATCAACTGGCCACCGCTGGATGTTTCCATCACCTCTCCCGACCCCAGGGATTCGGTTGATGTTAAAATATTAACGGTGAGCAACCCGGCAGGCTACCTCAAGAAACTGCCCGTGGAGCCGGCCATCATCCTCAGTTCTGCCCGAAAGACCATCCAGGGGTTAGGAGTACAAAGTCTTCCGTTGCATGTGTCATTGAAAGGCGTTTCTGCCTGCAGACCTCTGATGGTGACGCTGGAGACCTCCCTGGGCAGCCTCGATCCTGCCACCGTCACCCTTTCCGGCGAAACCAGCCAGGAAGTCACCCTTCGTTCAGAAAGCATTGGCAATATCAGTCTGCGTACCACCAATCACAACTACCGGAGCAACTCTTTATCGCTGAAAGCTGTTTTCCCCTGGCTTTTCCTCGTTCTTGCCATCGCCGGAGGTGTGATCGGAACCACAGGCCAGACATTGTATAAAAAAGAAAAGATCACCTTACGGCCACTGGCCTATGGCGGCATCATCGGACTCATCGCCGCTGTCGCTTACTGGGGGTTGGGCATCGTTCTCATCGGCTTCTCCCTGGAGACACGCGGACTAAACGAAATTATGGTCTTCGGTTTCGGGCTGCTGGCAGGGTATTTCGGGTTGAAAGCAGCCGTAAAATAACGGTAAGGTCTTGCCTCAGTCTTACGGCTCTCCGGTCAGGATCGTGATCGTCCCGCGGTAAACTTCATCTTCCCAGTGACCTTTGCAAGTCAGGATATAGAAATAGACTCCATCCGACAGGTTATCGCCATCCCAATCGCCACTTTGATAATTCTTGCGGGAATAGACTTTCTTTCCCCAACGATCCCAAACGGTAAATTCCGTTCCTTCAAAAGGTATCCGGTAATCGAAATCCTCCGGAAAGCCTGAATCGTCCACCTTGATCTCATAGGTTTGATTAAATTGATCGCCATTGGGAGTGAACGCGGCGGGGATCTTCAGCTTGACGGTTCTCACCACCACATCGGTGATAAGGGTCGTATCGCATCCGTTCTGATCGGTATAATTCAGATAAACCTGGAACGTCCCGGTGCTGTCGAAGATATACGTAACCGGATTCACGTCGGAGGCAGAAAAGAGCACCGTGGTATCGGGCGACTTTTTAAGGCTCCATTCCCAGTTTACCATATAAGACAGGGCCGTATCGCTGAATTGCAGCGTCATGGTGGGTTTGGTGAGATAAATGGTATCTCCGGGCAATACATCGAATTCCACTTTGGGAAGTTTAAGCACATCTACCAGGTAATCGGACTTCGCTTTGCATCCCCGGGCATCGGTAATGGTCAGGGTGTGTTCGCCGGGACAAAGACCGAAAACGATGGTATCCTGCGAATACCCGCCTCCCCAGTTATATTCATACGGCGGAAGTCCGCCTGAAATGTGCGTTTTGAATTGCCCTTTGCATACTCCGGGGCATCCCAGTTCATTATACCGGTATAAGGTATCAAAGACGATCTCGTCATACACGCGAAGGTACGCCGGTTCGCTGGTATCTATCTCCATCCCGTAGGTGATCACGCACTGGTAGGCCGCCGTATCGTCGCGGGTGACACTTGACAAGGTAAGCAGCGAATCATCCTGAAAATAGATCTCAACGCCGTTTTTCAGCCATTTGTACATCACGTTATCCGCGCCGGTCACGATAGCCCTGAACGCGGTACTATCGTTATAGCAAACAGTGGTATCGGCCGGTACCACTTCGACCGAGATCTGAGCAGTAACGCGAAGAGATGTCAATATCATCAAAAACAGGAAAATACGTTTCATCGGGATGCTTTGAGTGCAAATTTATGAAGAATATTTTTATAAACGCCTGAAAGTCTGTTTTAGTGCGGCAGGATTGTCAGGAATATCCTTCGGCGACCTTCTTTCAACCGACAAAACGACTTGTTTTTCATTTAAATACTGACAAATATTCACTATCTTGGATCAGATGTCCAGTGGTATGAATTTTGACAAAAGCATGCTGCTTGAATAAGCTGAAAGGAGTTTAACCATGAATCTGAACCAATTTACCATCAAATCGCAGGAAGCCGTACAAAAAGCGCAGGAGATTGCCACGGCATTCCGGCATCCGTACATCGAAACGGCCCATTTGCTGAAAGGGATGCTGGCCGTTGACGAGAATGTCATTCCCTATTTACTGAAGAAATCCGATGTGAACATCCCCCTGCTCAGTCAGGAGACGGACAAGATGCTTTCGGCCCTTCCCCGGGCGGGCGGGCAGGAGCAGGTCTATCTTTCCAACGATGCTTCCAGGGCCTTGCAGAAGGCATCGGATATCTGCCACCAGATGAAAGATGAATTTGTGTCGATCGAACACCTGTTGCTCGCATTATTGGCCGGCAGTGATGCCACCGCCCGTCTGCTGAAGGAGAGCGGGATCAATGAGAAGGATCTCACCAAAGCCATTCAGCAGCTCCGTAAAGGCGGGACCGTGAAAAGCCAGAATGCCGAAGAGAACTATAACTCATTATCGAGATATGCCATCAACCTGAACGAAGCTGCCCTCAACGGCAAGCTTGATCCGGTGATCGGACGTGACGAGGAGATCCGGCGGGTGCTGCAGATTCTTTCGCGAAGAACCAAGAACAACCCCATCCTCATCGGTGAACCGGGGGTTGGTAAAACCGCCATCGCCGAAGGGATCGCTCACCGTATCGTGGATGGCGACATCCCCGAGAACCTGAAGACCAAACAGATCTTCTCGCTCGACATGGGGGCGCTCATCGCCGGAGCTAAATACAAGGGCGAGTTTGAAGAAAGATTGAAGAGCGTCATTAAAGAAGTCGTCGCCGCCAACGGAGAGGTGATCCTTTTCATCGACGAGATCCATACGCTGGTTGGCGCCGGCGGAGGCGAAGGAGCCATGGATGCAGCCAATATCCTGAAGCCGGCTTTGGCCCGTGGAGAACTCCGCGCTATCGGAGCCACCACCCTGAAAGAATATCAGCGCTACTTCGAAAAAGACAAAGCCCTCGAAAGGCGATTCCAACCCATCATTGTCACCGAGCCATCGGCCGCCGATGCCATCTCCATCCTGCGGGGACTGAAAGAAAGGTATGAGACCCACCATCATGTCAGGATCAAGGACGAGGCCATCATCGCCGCCGTGGAACTGTCGCAGCGTTATATCTCCGATCGGTTCCTGCCCGATAAAGCCATCGACCTGATTGACGAAGCTGCTTCCAAACTGCGGCTGGAGATCGATTCGCTGCCTGAAGAGCTGGAGACAGCCGAACGAAGGATCCGTCAACTGGAAATCGAACGCGAAGCCATCAAACTGGAAAACGACACCGAAAAGTTACAGTCGCTGAACGAAGAGTTGTCGAAACTGACCAACGACCGCGACCAGATGAGGGCAAGGTGGAAATCTGAAAAAGATATCGTAGAACAGATTCAGTCCTCCAAGAAACAAATCGAACAGTACAAGCTGGAGGCCGACCGCGCCAACCGTGACGGCGACCTCGGAAAAGTAGCGGAGATCCGCTACGGAAAGATACCGGAAGCCGAACGCACCATCGTGACGCTGAAAGAGAATCTGTCGGCGATTCAGAAAGATGCTCCCATGGTGAACGAAGAAGTGGGCGCGGAAGAAATTGCCGGTGTGGTATCCAGATGGACAGGTATTCCCATCAACCGGATGCTTCAAAGTGAACGGCAAAAACTGCTTCACATGGAAGACGATCTTCATCGCCGGGTCATCGGTCAAAACGAAGCCATCACCGCCATCTCCGATGCTATCCGGAGAAGCCGGGCGGGGTTGCAGGATAACCGCCGTCCCATCGGATCATTCATCTTCCTCGGGACCACCGGCGTTGGCAAGACCGAACTGGCAAAAGCGCTCGCCGAGTTGCTGTTCAACAACGAAAACAGCATGATCCGAATTGACATGTCGGAGTATCAGGAACGTCATACTGTCAGCCGTTTGATCGGTGCGCCCCCGGGATACGTGGGATACGAAGAAAGCGGTCAGCTGACCGAAGCGGTAAGAAGAAAACCTTACGCTGTCGTGCTGCTTGATGAGATCGAAAAAGCCCATCCCGACGTGTTCAATATCCTGCTTCAAGTCCTTGACGACGGCCGTCTGACCGACAATAAAGGAAGAACGGTGGATTTCAAGAACACGCTGATCATCATGACCAGCAACCTGGGGTCGCAACTCATCCGGGAAAGCCTTGAGGGAGTCACCGACACCAACCGTTCACAAGTATTGGAAAAAGCGAAAGACCAGGTCTTCGACCTGCTGAAACGTACCATCCGTCCCGAATTCCTGAACAGGGTCGACGAAATCATCATGTTCGCCCCGCTCACGAAGGAAGAGATCGTACAGGTGGTTAAACTTCAGGTCGCGCAAGTGGCCCAGCTGCTGGAAAAGAACGAAATCACCCTGACAGTGACCGACAAGGCCGAACGTCTGTTGGCTGATACCGGTTACGACCCGCAGTTTGGCGCACGTCCGATCAAACGAGTGATCCAGAAGATGATGCTGAACGAAATCTCGAAAGAGATCCTGTCGGGAAAACTGGAGAAAGATGCCAAAATTGTCGTGGATGAAAAAGACGGGGACCTGGTGTTCCGGAATGAATAAGTTCCTATTCCTGCGGATTGACCGTCACGGAGTTTTCTTCGCCGGTTGATCCGCGGGAGTTTTACTCAGCAGAACACCCTGGTCGTAGGTTTCTGTTCTGACCACCTCTCCTTTCTCGGAAAAATATTTCCAAAGCCCGTGCTGATGCCCGTCCAGGTATCCGCCGGTGATCATGGGAGTTCCTGTGTAGTAGTAACTGGAGAAAGGTCCCGATTTTTCACCGTTTTTGTACATGGTCCGCATCTTGACCTTTCCATCAGAAAAGAAGGATTCCGAAGCGCCGTCTTTCATCCCCTCCTTCCAGTTGATCGTCTCGGAGACGCCGCCTTGTGAATAGAAGGTTCTGGAGAGACCCTGTTTTATTCCGCTTTTATAATTTTCTTCGGATAACAACGCCCCGTCGTAATCGCTAAAGAACTGCCACAGGCTGTCTTTCTTTTCATCGCGATACATCCCTTTGGCCATGGGTCTCCCATTCTCATACCAGGAAGAAGAAAGAGCCTGGTGTCCGTTGCCGGAGAAAACGGAAAGAGTCTTTATTTTACCGTCAGGGTAATAATAGCGAAAAGTATCCACCGGGACGTTGTCACGGAATTGTCCGGCATAGATCAGGTGACCGGTAGAATCGGTCTTCCGCCATATCCCCTGTTTCTTCCCGGCTGCATCGGTCTGGTTGACCGGTACCTGGGCTACAGCGGGCAGGCCCATTAACACCACACAGGAGAAAAACAGTACCTTGATGACGCGAGTTAGCATGAATCTGTTAATTTTGTCGTCAAATGTAAAAAGTTTTATCTCTCCCTTGAGCACTTATCCGTCACAACTATTGGAAAAAGCCGTCAACGAGTTATCACGGCTTCCCGGGATCGGCAGGAAATCGGCCTTACGGATGGCGTTGCATCTTCTGAAGTGCAAACCCGAAGAAGTGGAGTCGTTGGGCCATGCCATGATTGATCTTCGCAACGGGGTGATCTATTGTGCTCAATGCGGCAACATCTCCGATAAGGATATCTGCGACATCTGCTCCAGCCCGAAACGCGATCACTCGCTGGTGTGTGTCGTGGAAGACCTCCGTGATGTGATGGCCATTGAAGGAACAGGTCAGTTTAACGGGGTTTATCACGTGCTGGGTGGCATCATCTCGCCCATTGAAGGCATCGGTCCGCAAGACTTGAACATCAACTCACTGACCGAGCGTGTCGCCGGCGAGACCATCACCGAGATCATCCTGGCGCTGCCCACCACCATCGAAGGAGACACCACCAACTTCTACCTGTATAAAAAGTTATCTTCATCGGGAGTAAAAATGACCATGATCGCACGCGGCATCTCGGTGGGTGATGAACTGGAGCATACCGATGAAATCACCCTCGGGAGATCGATCCTGAATCGCATGCCGTACCAGACAGGGCTCCGAAAATGACCAGCGTAGCTTCAGAAAAGCTGTAATTGATTTACCTTTTCGTTGCTGTGATTGACTTTCAGATCGACATAGTCGGTCAGCAACGGTCTGATGGCCTTTTTGATGATTTTGTTCGGAGTGGTCTTTCTCGACTTGCAGAAGTTAACCAGCGATTTTTTTTGCCGGGCTGTCACCGTGATGGTGATCGTTCTGTATTTCACCGGTTTTCTCTTCTTTTTGGCGGGGACTGTTTGTTGCATCAGGTCAAATCAAAGGTCATTAAGTATCTCTTTAAAGTCATTCAGAATTTTCTGAGCCAGGTGATCAGCCTTCACCATCATATCACTTTCCGCATAGATCCGGATAATGGGTTCCGTATTGGATTTCCGCAGGTGGATCCATTCTCTGTCAAAAGTGATCCTGACACCATCGATGGTGCTGATGTCACATTTGGCGTACCTTTTCGCAAGCTTGTCGAGGATCTTCTGGACGTCCATTCCCGGTGAAAATGCGATCTTGTTTTTGGAGATGTAATACGAAGGAAAGCGATCGCGCATGGCCGAGACTTTCTCGCCGGAAGCGGCCAGCGCTGTCAGAAAGAGAGCGATGCCCACCAGCGCATCCCGGCCGTAATGCAACTCGGGGTAAATGACCCCGCCATTTCCTTCACCTCCGATCACGGCCTTCACTTCTTTCATCTTCGAAACCACATTCACTTCGCCCACGGCAGCCGTGAAATAGGATCCGCCGTGATTCCGGGTAACATCCCGCAATGCCTGGGTGGAACTGAGGTTTGAAACAGTATTGCCCGGGGTATGTTGTAACACGAAGTCAGCGACAGCCACCAGGGTATACTCTTCTCCGAAAGGATTCCCTTCCTCGGTGAGAATGGCCAGGCGGTCCACATCGGGATCGACCACAAAGCCCACGTCTGCCCGGATATCGGTGATGCGTTTTGAGATATCCGTCAGGTGTTCGGGCAACGGTTCGGGGTTATGCGGGAAATTACCGTCGGGGGTGCAATAGAGCTCGTTCACATTGCGTACTCCCAAAGCTTTAAGGAGCTTGGGGACAGCGAGGCCGCCGGTGGAATTCACGGCATCGACAACCACGGAGAAATCAGCTTTTTTGATAGCATTGCAATCAACGAGCGGCAGATCCAGGATGGCTGCGATATGACGATCGATGAAGGTATCGTCCGTGACGCAGGTCCCGAGGTCGCTGATACCGGCATAGACGGTCTCACCTTTCCCGGCAATGTCCAGCAATTCAGCGCCATCAGCGGCTGACAGGAACTCACCTTTGGCGTTGAGAAATTTCAGCGCATTCCATTCCTTCGGATTATGGCTGGCCGTGATGATGATGCCGCCGTCTGCGCCGGTGAAAAGCACCGCCATTTCGACCGTGGGTGTCGTCGTCAATCCGATATCGGTGACATCGGCCCCACACCCTGTCAGGGTGGCCACGATCAGATCACTCACCATTTTTCCGGAGATCCTGGCGTCGCGTCCGACAATGATGCGCATCCGGCCTTTTCCTGCCGACTTTTTCAAGAAAGTATAAAAGGCGCTGGCGAATTTAACCACATCGGGGGGAGTAAGTGATTCATCCTGCTTCCCTCCTATCGTTCCCCGGAATCCCGAGATGGACCTTATTAACGTCATGAATGCTATTTTTAGCAAAAATAAAAGGATTTTCAAGGATAGCCTGCATGTTGATAAAAATTTTATAACCAGCCCTGTCCTGCCTTCGGAGAATTACCTGATTTTATTTACCTTTGTTGCATTAATAATCGTTGATACAGTGGGGCCTTTGCCCGAGGCATGGAAGAATATTTTGATCCCAATTCAGATCCTGAAACGCAAGAACTTATCAAAAGGTTTGAAGAGATGCTTGACACACACGGTCATCGTTTCTTTGATGTAGATGAGTTTGAAGATATTGTTGATTATTACCAGATCCGGGGAGACCTGAAATCCGCTATGCGGGCGCTCCGCCACGGATTGAGCCAGCATCCCGAGAATGCAACGTTGATGCTGAAGAAAGCACAGGTGTACGTCTATTCCAACAAAGATGAGAAAGCCCTGCGGATCCTGCACAGCATTTCTATCGATGAGGCGGCCGACCACGACCTGCACCTGCTGAAAGGCAATTTGTACAGTCAGTTGGGCAAATCGTCAAAAGCTATCCAGGAGTTCAAGAAAGCCATTCACGACGAAGAGGATACCGACGAATTATACACCAGCATCGCTTTTGAATACGAGGCACTGGGGAAATACGAGAAAGCCATCGACTACCTGATTCTGGCGCTGGATTTCAATGCAGGCAACGAAGCTGCCCTCTATGAGTTGTCGTTTTGTTGCGAAGTGAGCCAGCAGACCGACAGAATCATCCGTTTCCTGAACGATTTTCTCGACCATCATCCTTACTCTAGGCCGGCATGGTTCAATCTCGGAATTGCATACAGTAATCAGGAGTTGTACGAAAAAGCCATTGAAGCCTACGATTTCGCGCTGGCCATTGACGAATCGTTCGCATCGGCCTACTTCAACAAAGCCAATTGCTACGCTAACCTCGACCAGTACGAAAAAGCCATCGAGACCTATTTCGAGACTTTCTTTTACGAGGATCCGGAACCGATCACTCATTATTACATCGCCGAATGTTACGAGAAACTGCGGAAGTTCGATCTGGCTACCGAACATTATAAGAAAGCCGTATCGCTCGATCCCGATTTTGCCGATGCATGGCTGGGTATCGGCATCTGCAGCGATGAGATGAATCAGCCACAGGCAGCGCTGTCGTACATCCGGAAGGCCATTGAGCTGGTGCCTACGGTACCCGAATACTGGTTCATCTGCGGTGATATCCAGATCAAACTATCCATGTTTGAAGAAGGCATTGACTCCTACCGGAAAGTGATCGAGCTGGATCCCGAAGATCCGGATATCTGGCTGGATTTATCGGTGGTTTATGCCGACCGCAAAGATTTTCAAACGGCCATTCAGACCCTGGAAGAAGGTCTCAAATGGCACGATGACAATGCCGATTTTTATTACGGAAAAGCTTACTACCTGCTCATGAACGGGCAATCCAAAGAGTCACTCATCATACTGAATACCGCACTATCCATGGATTATGAAGGGCATAAACGTCTCTTCATGACCTTCCCTGAAGCAAAAGAACATCCAGAAGTCATTGAATTGATCAACTCTTTCAAACAAGAATAACATCAATCTAAAACACTTCCCCTATGATGCAAGCTTCTCTCACATTTCTTTCCTCAAGAACGGGTAAGCCCCGTAACACGGGGATTACCATGGTTATGGATAAAGGACTCAGTGTCCGTCAGGCAGAAGATGTCGTCAACGCGGCGTCCGATTATATCGATTTCGTTAAATTCGGTTTCGGGACCGGACTCATCTCCAACAATATCGCAGAAAAGGTCAGGGTGTACCAAAAAGCCGGTATCAGCACTTTCCCCGGCGGCACGCTGTTCGAGGCATTCGTCATTCGCGATGAATTCGACGAATACCGGAAGTTGCTGAAGAAACTCAAATGCGATACGGTGGAAGTATCCGACGGCTCCATCAAAATGGATCATAAAATTAAATGCCGTTACATCAAAGAGCTGGCGAAAGATTTCATCGTGCTTTCCGAAGTCGGTTCCAAGGAAGCCAGCCGGCAGATCAAGGCAGAAGATTGGGTGGATATGATGCAGAAAGAGCTCCGGGCCGGGGCCACTAAGGTGATTGGCGAAGGACGTGAGAGCGGCAGCGCCGGCATCTTCAGCCCCAGCGGCAAGGCGCATATCTCCCTCATCCGCGAGATTCTCAGCCACATTGAGCTTGATCAGATCATCTGGGAGGCTCCGCTGAAATCACAACAGGCGTGGTTTATCAAGGAATTCGGCCCCAATGTTAACCTGGGTAATATCCCGTACCAGGAGGCACTCGCGTTGGAGACGATCCGCCTCGGACTCCGGGTAGATACCTTCTTCCATTTTCTTCCGGCAAAATTTCATAAGTTTCAACCCAAATAAGCTTTGAAGAAACTTTACGGACTCATCGGATTCCCACTGGGACATTCGAAGTCGGTGGAATTTTTTACGAACAAATTCCGGGAAGCCGGACTGACCGGTTATTCTTACCGTCTCTTTCCCCTGCCGGATATCGCGGAACTTTTACCGATGATTGACCAGCTCCCTGACCTGAGGGGCTTCAATGTCACCATTCCCTATAAGGAAAAAATCGTCCCTTTCCTGGCGGAAATGGATGAAGAAGCGCAAAAAGCCGGTTGCGCTAATGTGGTCCTTCTCGACCGGAAGCAGGGACAATGCAGGATGACCGGATACAACACCGATGCCCCGGCTTTTCTTGATTCCCTGGCCGGAATCGATCATCACTACCATGCCCTGATCCTGGGTACCGGCGGCGTCTCCAAAGCCGTAGCATCAACCTTTGACAAGCTGAATATTGATTATCTGTTTGTCAGCAGAAACCCAACAAATACCAAACAGATTACTTATCAGTTATTATGGCAGGATCCATCCGTCATCAGCCAGCACACCCTCATCGTCAATGCCACCCCGGTTGGCATGTTCCCGAATGATCATGATTGTCCGGATATCCCTTACGACCAGTTAAGTCACCGGCACATGCTGTACGATTGTATTTACAATCCGGCCTATACGCTGTTTTTACGCAACGGGGCCGGGCAGGGAGCACAAATCAAGTCGGGAATGGAAATGTTCCTCAAGCAGGCAGAACTCACCTATGGTTTGTTTTTAAAATAATTTTCCGCTTGCCACAAATCCTACATTTACCCTAACATTTTTTTCTTTTCTGAATTTTTTTTTTGAATTTCAAATTTTTCCACTACCTTTGATTCCCATATCAACTATCACCATATACTGCCTTGACTGCCAGACACTCCATATCCTCCGTTCAAACCGAGAAGAATCTCCGACGGTTGTCAGAAACATTTTTGTCCTTAACAGCAGACCCGGATTATAACATTAGTATGCTGACCGTTGCTCTTGGGGAAATGCTGGGAGCGACCTGTTGCTTTTACACCACACTTGACAAGAAGAAACGAGTGTGTTGCGGGGCATGCTGGAATATTCCGGCGGGATACACGTTGACTGACAACCCGGAAGGTCATTTGGGCATCGAATTTCTGGAGCCCGGGAAACGGGGAATCACCCTGATCACGCACTTGGAAAAAACCGATTATGCTCAATCCGAACCCATTGTAAAAGATCTCGGATTGAAAACCTATTTTAGCAAAATCGTAAAATTGACGGGGCAGTCGATCGGTTCGTTAAGCGTTGTCTATAACCGCCATTTTGTTCCCACCCACGAAAGTGAAGAACTGCTGAGGATTGTGGCTTCCGCTATTTCTGTTCAGGAATCGCTGAAAATGAAAATGGAAGAGATCCGGAACCGGGAACATCAGTTGAAAATGATGATTGACTTCACTCCCGATCTGGCCATTCAGTTTTTTAACATGGATGGAAAAATAAAATTCTGGAATAAAGCATCGGAACATCTGTATGGTTTTTCGGAACCGGAAGCGATGGGCAGGACACTCGATCAGTTGATATTAGACACGGATTCATATCAACGGTTCAAAGAAGCGATGGATCATGTAGGGGGAACCGATGAAGCGGTCACGGTTGAATTTTCCGCCCGGAATAAAAACGGAGAAACGCGGTTCATTCTCTCCACCATTTTTTCCATCGAATCCATATCCGGTGAAAAAAACCAACGCGATTTTATCTCCCTGGAGATCGACTTGTCAGATCTGAAAAATGCCCAGATCAAGCTGAAAGAATATACCATACAGTTGGAAAAGCTGAATGCGACAAAAGACAAGTTTTTTTCGATCATCGCCCATGATCTGAAAAACCCATTCAACACGATCCTGGGATTTTCAAAAATATTGTATAGTGATTATCAGGAACTTAGCGACGAGCAAATCCTGAAGTTTATCAGAGCCATTCGTGATTCGGCCGAGAACGCCTTCAAACTTCTTCAGAATCTTTTGATTTGGTGCAGGTTACAATCGGATACTATCGAATTTTTCCCGGAAATCACCAGTCTGAACCTGATGGTGAACGAAACCCTGGCCCTGTTAAAACCACAGGCATATTCCAAAAGGATCCATTTTATTCAGGCCGTTGACCCGTCGCTCCAGGTCTATGCTGACGAAAACATGATTAAAACCGTCTTGCGCAACCTTATCTCCAATGGCATTAAATATGCTCATCCCGATGGGTACGTCAAGATAACGGCCCAGGGAAACGGGAATGATGTCCGGATCGAGGTGGCCGACAACGGGATCGGAATACCTCCCGACCTGTTATCCAAGCTCTTCGTCGTTGGCGAAAAGACAGAACGGCCGGGTACGGCCCACGAAATGGGAACCGGGATCGGACTGATCCTGTGCCGGGACTTTCTGGAAAAACACGGCACCGAAATCATGGTTTCATCCGAGCCGGGAAAAGGGTCGATGTTCTCATTCACGCTGAAGAAATCAGCATTTTCTTCCTGATTTTCTTCAGAAAAGAATTTTTCTTGCATAAATGAAAAGAAATGACTAATTTTGCCCCCTCTTTTTAAAGTAAAGATCAAAAAACCTTTAATCAATTAATTCAGAGCAATGAATCTAGCACCAGAAGTCAAGAAAAACGCCTTTAAAGAGTACGGAAAATCCGAATTTGACACTGGCTCAACCGAAGCGCAGGTGGCTCTCTTCACAATGAAGATCCAACACTTGACGGAGCACCAGAAAGTTAACAAGAAAGATATGATGACCGAACGTTCCCTGGTCAGGTTAGTAGGAAAGCGCAAGAGCCTGCTTGAGTACCTAAAAGAAAAGGACATCGAACGTTACAGGGCGATCATCAAAAAGCTTAACATACGAAAATAAGCGGACAGATTCGTCCACCAGAAAAAAAGGCAATTCTCTAAATTGCCTTTTTTTTCATTATTTAAAGAAAAAGGATACGATGAATGTAATTAGCAAGAAATTCAAGCTGGCCGATGGTCGCGAAATTCAAATCGAGACCGGTAAGCTGGCAAAACAAGCTGATGGCTCCGTAGTCGTCAAGATGGGCGACACCATGTTGTTGGCCTCGGTAGTAGCGAGACAGGAAGCAGGAGAGAATGTGGATTTCATGCCGTTGAGCGTGGAATACCGTGAGAAATACGCTGCTGCCGGGCGTTTTCCCGGTGGTTTTTTCAAACGTGAAACACGTCCTTCCGATTACGAGGTGTTAATATCCCGTCTTGTCGACCGTGCTATCCGTCCTCTTTTCCCCGACGATTACCACGCAGAAGTGCAGGTAATCATCACCCTGATCTCCGCTGAAAAAGATATGCTTCCCGATGCCCTGGCCTGCCTGGCCGGATCGGCTGCACTCATGGTCAGCGATATTCCCTTCCACGGACCCATCTCGGAAGTACGCGTTGCCCGGATAAACGGACAATTTGTGATCAACCCCGCCATGTCGGAACTCGAAAACGCCGACATCGACCTCATGGTTGGCGCTTCCATGGATAACATCACGATGGTGGAAGGCGAGATGAAAGAGGTTTCGGAAAACGAGATGATCGAAGCGCTGAAATTTGCGCACGAAGCGATTAAAATCCAATGTCGGGCCCAGATTGAACTGGCCTCGGAAGTGGAAAAAGCTCAAAAGAAACGCGAATATTGTCACGAGACCAACGATCCCGAGCTGAAAGAACAACTCTGGAACGCTACCTACCCGAAAGTATACGCGATGGCAAAACAAGGAGTGGCCAGCAAAAAAGAACGCGGCGACATTCTTGATTCCATCAAAGAAGAATTCGTTTCCACCCTCTCTGAAGAAGACCAGGAAGCTAAAGCCGCTATGATCAGCCGGTATTTCCATGATGTGGAATACCACGCCATCAGAAACTCCACCCTGGATAACCGCAAACGTGTTGACGGACGTGGTCTCGATGAGATCCGCCCCATCTGGACCGAAGTAGATTACCTCCCTGCAGCACACGGTTCCGCCATCTTCACCCGCGGTGAAACGCAATCGTTGACGACCGTCACTCTCGGCACAAAACTGGATGAACAGGTACTTGATGGCGCCGTCGTAGAAGGAAAAGCGACCTTTATTCTCCATTACAACTTCCCCTCTTTTGCTACGGGCGAAGTGAAACCCATCCGCTCCACCAGCCGCCGCGAGATCGGTCATGGCAACCTGGCGCTCATGGCCCTGAAAAACATGCTTCCCAACTCGGAAGATAACCTGTATACCATCCGTGTGGTCTCCGATATCCTCGAATCCAACGGATCCTCTTCCATGGCTACCGTTTGTGCCGGCACAATGGCGCTGATGGATTCCGGTATCAAACTGAAAAAGATGGTCTCCGGTATTGCCATGGGACTGATCACCGACCCCGATCCGAAAACCGGCAGATATGTCGTACTGAGTGACATTCTGGGTGATGAAGACCATTTAGGCGATATGGATTTCAAAGTCTGTGGTACTGCCGACGGCATCACTGCCTGCCAGATGGATATCAAGGTCGACGGACTGCCTTACGAGGTTCTCCGCGAAGCCCTCGAACAAGCCAAAGCCGGCCGTATGCACATCCTCGGTGAAATGAGAAAGACCATCACGGAACCGCGTCCCGACTTCAAACCTTTTGTACCTCGTATCTTGCAGATGAAGGTACCGAAGGAATTTATCGGAGCTATCATCGGCCCCGGCGGCAAAGTGATCCAGGAAATGCAGCGTGAGACAGGCACCACCATCGTGATCGAAGAAGTAGGTGAATTCGGAGTCGTCGATATCGTGGCTGACAACCTGGAAGCTCGTGATGCCGTGATCGAAAGGATCAAACGCATCGTTGCTGTTCCCGAGATCGGACAAATCTATAAAGGAAAAGTTAAAAATATTACCACCTTCGGCGCCTTCATCGAGATACTTCCTAACCAGGACGGTCTGCTTCACATCTCCGAGATCGAATGGAGAAGGCTGAAAACCGTAGAAGAAGTACTGAAGGTCGGTGACGAAGTTGAAGTGAAACTGATCGAAGTCGATCCCAAAACAGGCAAACTGAAACTGTCGCGTAAGGTGCTTCTCCCGAAACCGGAGAATTACCAAGAACCTCCGAAGTCGCAACACAGCGACCGCCGGCCTCCCAAAAATGACTAACGACGGCCTGTAACCTCCTGCCCCCGTTTTCGTATAACGGGGGCCTTATTCTTTCTTTCTGTAGTTAAAAAACGATCGTTCATGAGACAGTTGAAAATTACCAAACAGGTTACAAATCGTGAAACCGCTTCTCTTGATAAATATCTTCAGGAGATCGGTAAGGTGGAGCTTATCACCGCCGACGAGGAGGTAGCCCTTGCCCAACGCATTAAACAGGGAGACCAGGCAGCCCTTGAAAAACTTACCAAAGCAAATCTCAGGTTTGTCGTTTCTGTCTCCAAGCAATACCAAAACCAGGGACTGAGTCTTCCCGACCTCATCAATGAAGGTAATCTTGGCCTGATCAAGGCTGCACAACGGTTTGACGAAACCCGTGGTTTTAAATTTATCTCCTACGCTGTATGGTGGATCCGTCAATCGATCCTCCAGGCCCTTGCCGAACAGTCGCGTATCGTCCGGCTCCCGCTCAACAAAATCGGATCTATCAACAAGATCAATAAAGCCTATGCGCAGCTGGAGCAACAATATGAGCGCGAACCCAACCCTGAAGAAATAGCCAACCTCCTTGAGATCTCTGAAAACGAGGTCAAGGAATCGATCAAGAACTCCGGTCGTCATGTCTCCATGGATGCTCCTTTAGTGCAGGATGAAGACAACACGATGTACGATGTACTGAAAGGCGAAGAGAGTACAACCCCTGAGAACGGTCTGCTATACGAATCCCTGAAAAAGGAGATTGAACGGGCTGTTTCAACACTCACACAGCGTGAAGCCGACGTGATCCGCCTCTATTTCGGGTTGAATGGAAGTCACCCGATGACCCTGGAAGAAATCGGCGAAAAATTCGATCTGACACGTGAAAGAGTTCGCCAGATCAAAGAGAAAGCCATCCGTCGCCTGAAACACACATCCAGAAGCAAGATCTTAAAAACCTATCTGGGATAAACCATGAACCACCTGGTAGCGCCATCCCTTCTCTCAGCCGATTTCCTGAAACTTCGGGACGAGATTGATATGGTGAATCACAGTGAAGCCGACTGGCTCCATCTCGATATCATGGATGGATTGTTTGTGCCCAATATCTCTTTCGGTTTCCCCCTGCTCGAGAAGATCAGGACCGTGGTGGAAAAGCCCATGGACGTTCACCTGATGATCGTCGATCCTGACCGGTACATTGAACGCTTCCGGGAATCGGGCGCCTCGGTGATCAGCGTGCATTATGAAGCATGTCAGCATCTGCACCGCACGCTGCACCGGATCCGCGAAACCGGAGCTAAAGCAGCGGTGGCGCTCAATCCGCATACTCCTGTCTTTCTGCTGAAAGATATCCTGAACGATCTCGATATGGTGCTGCTGATGTCGGTAAATCCGGGTTTTGGCGGGCAGAAATTCATTCCCCGCACCTATGATAAAATCCGTGAGCTGAAAAAAATGATCCGGGATGCCGGCTCGAAAGCGCTGATAGAAGTCGATGGCGGGGTGGACCTGAACAATGCGCCCTTGTTGACAGAGGCCGGTGTGGATATCCTGGTTGCCGGAAATACCGTTTTCAAATCCAATGATCCTGCCGGCACTATTTCTTTGCTGAAACAATCATAGGTTTTTTACGCCTATTTTTATTTTTTCTTACTTTTACATAAAACACCTCTCCATGGATCTTTACGGAGCAATGGATTATGTGGTAAAGTACCAGAATGAGAACCATCATCCGGCTTTTCATTACCATGGGATTTTTCATACGCTGGACGTACATCAGTCGGTCGTTCGTCTTGCCAAGATGGAGAAGGTGGAGCCCGGGGACATACCTCTGCTTGAGGCAGCGGCCCTGTTTCACGACATAGGGATCATGGAAGACTTTAAAGATCACGAAAGAAAATCGGCCGACATCGCTCGAACTGTTTTACCGCGTTTTGGTTTTTCCAATGGATCCATCGACCGTGTTTGTGACCTGATCCTTTCCACCAGCATTTATTCCCTTCCCTCCCGATTACCGGAGATGATCCTTTGTGATGCTGATTTGGATCACCTCGGGAGAGCGGATTTTTTCATGCGATCGTTTCAGCTTCAGACAGAGTGGTCGATGTTGGGAATCAGGACGACGACCCCTTCCGAATGGCTGGAGATTGAAGCGGACTTTATAAAGAAACACCGCTATTTCACACAGACGGCGAAAGCAACCAGGGATGCCGGAAAAGCGGAAAACCTGGCGTACATTGAGCGTTTTTTATCCTCCGGAGGAAAATGAATCCCCCGACATCTCATGCTACTAATGGAAAGAGAAGAAGCCAGACTACGGATTGCCCGCCTGACGGAAGAAATCAGGCAGCACAACTACAATTACTACGTTTTATCACGCCCCGTTATCACCGATTATGAATTCGACCAGCTGCTGGAAGAGCTGATACGGCTGGAGCAGGAGTTCCCTGAATTCGCTGCCACCGATTCCCCTACCCGCCGTGTCGGCGGAGAGGTCACCAAAGAATTCCAACAGGTGACCCATCGTTACCCGATGTTATCGCTGGGGAACACTTATTCTGAACAGGATGTACGCGATTTCGAGGAGCGGGTCCGCAAAGTGATCGGTGAGGAGACGGAATACGCCTGCGAATTGAAGTTCGATGGTGTCGCCATCGGCCTGCGCTACGTGGATGGTCTGCTGGTACAGGCAGTGACCCGTGGCGACGGGATCAGGGGCGACGATGTCACCGCCAATGTGCGGACCATCAGGTCTGTCCCTCTCCGGCTCAACGGCAGCGGGTTCCCTTCCGATTTTGAGATCCGGGGCGAGATCATCCTGCCTCATTCCAGCTTTGAGAAAGTAAACCTCGAACGGGCGGAAGAAGGAGAAGAGCCCTTTGCCAACCCGCGCAATGCTGCTTCCGGGACACTCAAGATGCAGGATTCGCGGGAAGTGGCCAGACGAAAGCTCGACTGCTACCTCTACCACGTACTGGTGGATGACACCCCCTTCATGACTCATTTCGAGAGCCTGACCGCCGCCAAAAAATGGGGATTCAAAGTATCGGAACACCGCGCCAGGTGTAAAAATATTGACGAGATCTTCGAGTTCATCCACTCCTGTGAAGAAGCGCGTCCCACCCTCCCCTTTGACATTGACGGAGTGGTGATCAAGGTGAATGCTCTTTCTCAGCAGGAGATGCTCGGCTTCACTGCAAAATCGCCGCGTTGGGCCATCGCCTTTAAATTCCGGGCGGAATCGGCTTCTACCCGTCTTCTTTCTGTCGATTTCCAGGTCGGGCGTACCGGGACGGTCACTCCTGTTGCCAACCTCGCTCCTGTTCATCTGGCAGGGACGATCGTGAAAAGAGCAACCATGCATAATGCTGATTTCATCCGGTCGCTGGACATCTGCACCGGCGATACCGTCTTCGTGGAAAAAGGGGGTGAGATCATCCCGAAGATCACCGGGGTGGACGCAAACCTTCGTCCAGCAGGGGCTGTCCCGCTGCCTTTTGTGACCCATTGTCCGGAATGTGGCACCGCACTGATCAGAAACGAGGGGGAAGCCGCCTGGTATTGCCCCAACGAATCAGGATGCCCGCCCCAGATCAAAGGCAGGTTGCAGCATTTCATCAGCCGGAGGGCTATGAATATCGAGACCCTGGGAGAAGGCACCATCGAGATGCTCTATGATCACGGCATCATCCATGATGTCGCCGACCTGTACGACCTGAAAGCGGAACAGCTGATGGGACTCACCAAGACGTTCGTGGCCGATGACGGATCGGAGCGCAAGGTCAGTCTCCGCGAAAAGTCGGTCGCCAACATCCTGAACGGCATTGAAGCCTCTAAAAGTGTTCCTTTCGAACGGGTACTGTTCGCCATCGGCATCCGGTATGTCGGGGAGACCACATCGCGTCTGCTGGCAGAACACTTCCTCAATATCGGGAATCTGGAGAAAGCGCCGAAAGAAGAGTTGACCGAGGTGGAAGGCGTGGGAGTTGCCATCGCGCAAAGCATCGTTGCCTTTTTCAAATCACCCGCCAACCAAGAACTCATCGAACGCCTTAAAAGCCATGGCATCCGTTTCGCCTCACACTCCCGGGAGTTGCTTTCCCAAAAACTCGCCTCCCGGAAAGTCGTTGTGACCGGCGTTTTCTCTTCCCCTGCCCGCCGAAAAGAGATCGAAGAACTCATCATCCTCCATGGCGGCCGTAACATCTCCTCGGTCAGCAAGAACACGTCGTTCATTGTTGCCGGTCAGAATATGGGTCCGGAGAAATTAAAAAAAGCACAGGAACTGGGTATTCCTGTGCTTTCTGAAATAGATTTTCTGGAGATGCTCCGGTAAACCGAAGGTCCTTCCCCTATTCTGCGCGAGCGATATCGCAGGCGCCGGAAGTGTGGCATTCCACCTTGGGATTTCCTTTATACTTGATGTCGCAGGCGCCGGAGACATTCGCTTTCAATGATCCTGAGACATTCACGTTCGCATCGACTGCGCCGCTTGCATACAATGTCAGGTTGGTCATGATCATGTCGTACGCGCTGATCTCGGCAGCTCCGGAGGCATCCACCTTCACGTTGCCGGCCGTCCCCTGGAACTTCAACTCGCTGGAACCGCTGATGCTCATATTCAGCTCCTGCGCGACCAGTTCCATACGTGATTCGACCGCGCCACTGACCTCCATCGATAATTTGGGTACCGTGAACCTGGTCTCGGTGCGCAATTCAACGGCGCCTGACAGGTCAAGAAGACTCAGGTCATTGCAGGTGATGAAAACGCGCATTACCTTGATGTCGTTGTATCTGAGATGAACGGGCTTCTTCAGGTCGATCTCCAGCACTCCGCCAGAGACAGTGGTCGATATTTCGTCGATGATGTTCTGGTCGGCTTCTACGATCACTTCCTGTACAGGTCCCTGTTTCAGGATAACCTCAAAAGCTCCTCCGGCACGGATGCCGCTGAAAGCGCTAACCTGACGAGTTTGACGGACTACATTCTCTCCTTCTTTTCCTGACGGCTTACCGTCGACGCGACAGGCAGAGATCATCCCTGCTGTGAAAACCAGCAGGAGTAAAACAGCGGCTGCAAATTTGATTGTTCTCATATTTATTTTCTTTGGGTTGATGGATGGATGAATTATTTTTTATTGAAAGATACATTTCCGAATTCGCTGGTGATCTTTACCAGGGCAGAGGGGTTCGACCCGAAGGTGCCCCGCACCTGCTGGTTGTGGTCCGACTCGTTGGAGTACTCCACGTTGGCCTTTCCCCGGTCATAGTCCAGGTTGCAGTAGCGCATGCCGACATCAAAGCGGAAAGCGGTCGACGAAGCAAATCCCAATTCCACATTTCCATATTCATTGGTAATGGAGATAGCGGTGAAGCCAGGCAGAACCTCATCGACCTCGATGTTGCCGTACCCGTTGATCAGGTCGATTTTCTGATCGAGAGATCCGATGCTGATATCTGAAAATTTTGAGCGGCAGGTCAACACTGAAGCAGTGGTGAGTTCAAGATCTCCCCCGTTGAAAGTGGCATCCATGACGATGACTTTGGAGGCGCTGAACTTGGAGTATTCGGAGTTCAGCACGATGCTCCCGGCATAGTCGCCTTCGAAATCGGAATATTTCAGGGTCATCACGGCTCCTTTGATCCAGTTGATCCCGGCATCGCCGAATCTCACTTCGATCAGGTTATCGGAGTTGGAGAGACGGCTCACTTCCAGGTTCCCGTAGCTGACACTGATCTTTGCTTTGCCACCGATCTCACCGGCTACCAGATTGCCGAATTTATTATCTGCTTCCAGGCTCATGGTCACCGGCATGATGACCTCATAATCGATAGAGAAACCTCCTTTGATCTTCATTCCTTCAGCCAGCATGGTCTTTGCCTCTACCAAGTCGGAGGTATTACTGAATTGGATCTTTACTTTTTCAAAAACCTTCACGGCTTTTTCAAGGTCGGGAGCATCCACGCTGATCAGGACCTTAATGGAGACGGTATTTTTATTGCTGTTGGAGATGTGGATATCCCCGTATTTGTTTTCCAGGACGAGCTTGGCGTCAGGGTTGACCGGAAACTCCTTCTTGATTTCCCGGGTGAACCCTGTGTCCTTCGCTTCTGAACGGTAAAAAGTAGTACAGCAGATCAGAAGCAAGACGACGGTTGTTTTTATTAGTGTTTTCATGGTGATGATATTTTGGGTAGGTAATATTTATTTACAATTGTCCAGATTCCCTTGCAGGATAAGGTTATTAAGAGCGACCTCCTTCATTTGCTGGTTGCGGATCAGCGCTGCTTCCACCCGTTGGTTGCCGGGATTTTCTTTCAACGCGTCGGTCAGTTCACGGCTGTTGGCATCGAACGTAGCCGA
>DAONET010000007.1:0-92193 GCA_035403225.1 Bacteroidales bacterium
TGAGGGCGGCATTATCGAGGCGGAGAGACAGGGATTCGAACCCTGGGACCCCGGTAAGGGGGTCAACGGTTTTCGAGACCGCCCCATTCGACCGCTCTGGCATCTCTCCAGTGAATGGGTTACAGGAAATATGGATACTGATTTGTCTCCACTATTTGGCGGAGAGAGAGGGATTCGAACCCCCGGACCCTCGCAGGTCAACGGTTTTCAAGACCGCCGCAATCGACCGCTCTGCCATCTCTCCGGGCGCAAAAGTAATACTTTTTCCGGACCTGGCAAGGGGTGCATGATTGTTTAATTTTTCTTTCCGGTCACAGACTAAAAGAACAAATTCATCGATTAACAAATGAAACCGGGCCTTTTATTCGTACTTTTGTTTTGTATAATGTTGACATAACTTTCATCATGAAAAAGATCCTTTCCATTTTACTTTTTCTTTCGGTCATTCCACTACTGACCGAAGGGCGTGGTCTTTGGGCATATCTTAACTACTCTACCTTTAACTCGCCCGAAGGTCCTTATATAGAAACCTATTTGACCGTCGCCGGAAACAGCGTAAAATTTATTCCCATTGAAGACGGGAAATTCCAGGCAACGGTAAACATCGTCATGACTTTCTCAAAAGACGGTCAGATCAAGGCTTTTAAAAAATACCAGCTGCATAGTCCGACAATTTCGGACACCAGTAAGCTCAACTTCAATTTTCTGGATCAGCAGCGATTCCAGCTGGAAAACGGGACCTATTCTTTTGAAGTGAAGTTGTCGGACAATAATAAAGAAACCAAAGCCCAGCCTTACACCCAGGATATTGTCGTCGATTTTCCCGCAGACAAGCCATCCATTTCGGGCATCGAGTTGGTAAAATCCTATAAGCCTACTGTATCTCCGTCGATCCTTTCAAAAAGCGGTCAGGATATGGTTCCTTATGTCTTTTCCTTCATCCCGGAACAGGAACAACAGCTTACCTTCTACGGAGAGATTTACAACATGGATAAAGTCATTCCGTCAGATCAGAAATTTCTTATCTCCTGCTTCCTAGAACCGGTGGAAACAGGCTTCAAACTGAATGATTTTGCCATTGTCAGAAAAGAGGTGGCGAAACCTGTCAATGTCATACTTTATACCATCAACGTTGCCTCACTGGCATCAGGGAACTACAACCTGGTAGTTGAAGCACGCAACCAGAAAAATGAAGTTGTAGTGTCCAACCGGGTTTTCATCCAGCGAAGCAACCCCAGGGTAGTAGCCTCCATTTCCCAATATTCTTCCCTGAACACGGCCAATACGTTTGTTGATTCGATCACCAACATCGACACCCTGAGGGAATATATCCGTTCAACCAGGCCTATCTCAGGCGGTATGGAAATATTGTTCATCGATCAAAACCTGAAAACAGCCGATCTGAAACTGCTGCAACAGTTTTTCCTGAGCTTTTGGGAACAACGCAACCCCACTTACCCATCCTCAGCCTGGCTAGCTTATAAACTGGAAGTCCAAAAAGTTCAGAACAGCTTCGGCACCAAGTTCAGGAAAGGATATGATACCGACCGCGGACGGGTGTATCTGGAATACGGGCCGCCCAATGTCAGATCGACTGCGTACACCGAACCCAATACTTACCCTTATGAAATCTGGCATTATTATACGTTAAAGAGCCAGCGGAACAAGAAGTTCGTTTTCTACACGGAAGACTTAGTAACAAACGACTTTTCGTTATTGCATTCCGATGCCACCGGTGAAGTGAGTTATCCGCAATGGCAGGTTTTCCTCCGGAATAAAATCTCTCCGGCCGTTGATATTCAGAATACTGATGTTGAATCGGTATGGGGCGACCAGTCAAACGATTTCTGGACACTCCCGTATTGATGATCATCCGTTGAACTAATATAAAAACGAGGTGTGTGAATTTTCTTTACATTTACACACCTTTTTTATGCAGACAGCAGTAGTCATATTAAACTGGAACGGGAAAAAATTCCTGGAACAATTCTTACCGGTTCTGATCCTTCATAGTTCGGGACAGGCACGGATCGTTGTTGCAGACAATGCCTCCACCGACGGATCGGTTGAGTTGGTCAGAGAGCGGTTCCCGGAAGTGGAGGTCATCCTGAATCCTTCCAACGGCGGGTTCTCCACGGGTTATAATCAGGCGCTCCGGCAGATTGAAGCCACCTACTATGTGTTACTGAATTCCGATATTGAAGTGACGGAGGGATGGCTCACGCCGGTGATCGATATGATGGAACGCGACCCGATGATCGGAGCTTGTCAGCCCAAGATCTTATCCTATCATGAAAGGAATAAGTTTGAATATGCCGGCGCAGCCGGAGGATTCATTGATAAATACGGATATCCCTTTTGTCGCGGAAGGCTCTTTACCACTATCGAGGAAGATCACGGACAGTATGATGATGAAGATGATATTTTCTGGGCATCGGGGGCTTGCATGTTCGTGAGAGCCGATCTCTACCATTCACTGGGCGGGCTTGATGATGATTTTTTCGCGCACATGGAGGAGATAGACTTCTGCTGGCGGCTCCATAATGAAGGGTACAAGGTAAAGTATTGCCCTCGTTCAACGGTATATCATATCGGTGGCGGAACCCTTCCCAAGGTCTCCTGGAGAAAGACTTACCTGAATTTCCGGAATAACTTTTTCCTCTTGTATAAAAACCTGCCGTCCCACCGGTTGTTCGTAACCTTTGCTGTCAGACTGATCCTGGATGCCCTGGCCGCCTTCAAGTTTCTGCTGGAAGCCGGATTTAAGGATTTTTGGGCCGTAGTAAAGGCGCACGGCAGCTTCTACGCCTCTCTGCCCAGACTCCGGGAAAAGAGGAAGACGCTGAAACGCGGTTGTACCCGGCTCATCTACCAACGATGCATTGTCTGGGACTATTACCTGCTGAGAAAAAAGCGGTTTACGGACCTGGATCCCTCGAAGTTTTTCAGAAAGTAGTATTTCAGAGAGTTGTCAGGAAACTCTCTATCGCAAGCCGGTACGACTCAAGGCCGAAACCGGTGATAATCCCTTTTACTGCCGGTGAGAGTAACGAATCATGCCGGAACGTCTCGCGGGAAAAGATGTTAGAGATATGGACTTCCACGACAGGAGTGCGGATAGCCCTTATCGCATCAGCGATGGCTACCGAAGTATGCGTGTACCCTCCTGCATTCAGAATCACTCCATCATAAACGAAACCGGCCTTCTGCAATACATCCACGATCTCCCCTTCAATATTGGTCTGATAATAATCGAGCGTGACCTGGGGATATTGCTTTCTTAATTTCTTCAGGTACGATTCAAAACTTTCCGTTCCGTAAATACCGGGCTCACGTTGTCCGAGCAGATTCAGGTTAGGGCCGTTAATGATCAGGATTTTCATGTTGTAAAGATAGGATAAACAGAAACTCACTGACGGGTAAAAAGGCAAAAAAACGACGGCCATGTTCAACCCGGTAAAAAAAAGCTATACCTTTGCCTCAGAATTCCAATAGGGGTGCCTTAAAAACAAGGGCTGAGATCATACTCTTATAACCTGATCCGGGCAATGCCGGCGTAGGGAAGATGAATTACCATCCACCGACTTTTCCTCTATTGAGAAGGATGACGTATGTTGTTCCTAACTCAAAAAACAATGAAAAAAATTTTCTTTTTGCTGCTGGCCATCGTACCCTCCCTGGCCTGGTCGCAAGTCCGGTTATCCGGAACCGTCACCGAAAAACAGGGGGCCACTCCCCTGCCCGGCGCACATGTTATCATCGAAAACACCTTTCTCACGGAAGTCACGGATGCCTCCGGTCACTTTCAGTTTCCTGTGCTGAAGAAAGGGACGTACGACCTGAAAGTCTCGTTCATCGGCTTTCAGACCGTCACCCGGACACTTTCCCTGACGAAAGACACCGTTATCAGCATCGACCTTCAGGAAGCCGCCATTTTGGGAGAAGAAGTCAATATTACTGCCACAAGAGCCGGTGAAAAATACCCGGTAGCTTATTCTACACTTACAAAGAAAGATATTGAGAAGGCCAATTTAGGGAAAGATATTCCCTACATCATTCAGAACACCCCATCGGTCGTGGTTACCTCTGATGCCGGCACCGGTGTAGGTTATACGGGAATGAGCATCAGGGGCACCGACCTGACCCGTATCAATGTCACCATCGACGGTATTCCGCTCAACGATGCAGAAACGCAGGGAGTATGGTTTGTAGACATTCCCGATATCGCCTCCTCTACCACCGACATACAGATACAACGCGGGGTAGGGACATCTACTAACGGTTCCGGCGCCTTTGGGGCGACCCTGAACATCCAAACCACCACTCATCAGCCGGATCCTTACGGCGAACTGTCGGTGAGCGGCGGCTCTTACGGCACCGCACGCGGATCAGCGAGCTTTGGCACCGGCACCTTCGGAAAAAACTTTACGGTCGACGGCCGTGTTTCCTTCCTCACCTCCGACGGCTATATTGACCGGGCCTCTTCCGACCTTCGCTCCTACTACCTCTCGGGCGGATACTACGGCAAGAATACCACCCTCCGCCTCATCACCTTCTCGGGAAAGGAAGTCACATACCAGGCCTGGGAAGGCGTGCCTGCCGACAGCCTGAAAACCAACCGGACCTTTAATCCTGCCGGGATGTATTATGATGACAACGGAAACATCCATTATTACAAAAATCAAATCGACGACTTTCAACAGGATCACTATGCCATGGTGTTCTCGCAGAAAATAGCTCCCGGGTGGAATCTTAACGCCTCCCTTTTCTATACCAAAGGCTTCGGGTACTACGAAAACTATAAAGAAGACAAGTCTTTTGAAGAATATGGTCTGCAGAATGTCATCATCGGCAACGACACCATCACCGAAACCGACCTGGTGAACCGGAAATATCTCGACAACGACTTTTACGGCATCACCTTCTCCTCGAACTACCAATTGAAAGACAAACTGAAAATGGTGTTGGGCGGCGGATGGAACCGCTACGAAGGACGGCATTACGGCAAAGTAATCTGGGCACAGTACGCTTCCGATGGCAACAATGAGCGGAACTGGTATTACAGCACAGGCGACAAGAAAGACTTTAACATCTACCTGAAAGGCATTTATACTCTTTGGGGCAAGCTGAACCTCTTTGGCGACCTGCAATACCGTCATGTGGGATATGACCTGGATGGGACACTCGATGATCTGAGGTCATTGGATCAATCTCATCAGTTCGACTTTTTCAACCCGAAAGCCGGTCTTTATTTCGACATCAACAAGCAGCAACATGCCTGGTGTTCGTTCGGAATGGCCAATCGCGAGCCCAGCCGGAATAACTACAAAGATGCAGATCCCGGTCGTACGCCCACTTACGAAACCCTGTACGATTATGAGTTGGGCTATTCCTATCAGGCGCATCCCTTCCGGGGCAGCGTCAACCTGTATTACATGAAATATCATAACCAGCTGACCCTGACGGGAGAGATCAACAATGTGGGAGAAGCCATCATGGTTAACGTACCGGAAAGCTACAGGGCCGGAATCGAGGTCTCGGCAGGAGTCACCCTGATGAAATCACTCAACTGGGATGTTACCGCAGCCTTCAGCCGAAACAAGATACCGGATTTCACCGCCTATACCGACAACTATGATGCCGACTGGAACTATCTGGGCCAGGTGGCGACGTATCTGGGTGAAACCGACATCTCCTTCTCGCCCGATCTCAATATCGGAAGCATCATCCGGTATATGCCGGTGAAGGGACTTACACTATCGTTTTCATCAAAATACATCGGGAGACAATACATTGACAACACCTCCGATAAAAGCCGTTCCCTCGATCCATGGTTTGTCAACAACCTGGGTTTCGAATACGTCATCCCGACGAAATTTTTCAAGGAAGTGGGTTTCCAGGTGACGATCGGCAATATCTTTAACGAAGAATATGAATCGAACGGCTGGGTGTATCCTTACATCCTTGATGGGACCACTTACGAATCGACGGGCTGGTTTCCGCAGGCGCCCATCAACCTGATGGCAGGAATTACCCTCCGGCTCTGAAAAAAAATCGTTACTTTGCAGCCGGAGAGAAAATCCGGTATGGCAGAGCAAAAAATCAGCATAAAAAACAAAAAGGCTCATCACGAGTATTTCCTGCTGCAGGAATTCACAGCGGGGATACAACTCACCGGGACTGAGATCAAATCCATCCGCGATGGGAAAGCTTCCATCGTGGATGGTTATTGTTCCTTCACCGGCACTGAGCTCTTTGTTCGCAACATGCATATTGCCGAATACACGATGGGCACCCATTACAATCATGATCCCAAACGTGACCGCAAGCTTCTTCTCACGAAGAAAGAGCTGAAAAAGCTGCTGACCAAGGTCAAAGAAAAAGGATTGACCATCATCCCGATCGAATTATTCATCAACGAGCGGGGACTTGCCAAACTGACCATTGCGCTGGCGAAAGGGAAACATTCATACGACAAACGTGAAACCCTGAAGCAGAAGGATATCAGCCGTGAGATCGAGCGTCATTCCGAACGATGACATTAACAATATTTAACGAATTCCGGGGCGTTTTTTCGTGTCATGTTCCGTAAAGACCTTACTTTTGTATTAAAACCATGTCTATGTCACGCATCCTTGTTCCCATTATCCTGTTTACAAGTCTCTTGTTCGGTTATTTTCCGGCCGCTGCACAAACCGCACAACCGGAAGCTCAACCTTCTGAGCCTGTCTCGAAGATCAAATGGATGAGTTTTTCCGAAGCCTATAATCTGAATAAAAAGAAGCCCAAAAAGACCATCGTGGATGTATATACCAACTGGTGCGGATGGTGTAAGAAGATGGATGCGACGACATTTATGAATCCCGAGATCGCGAAGTACATGAACGACCATTTCTATTGTGTCAAGATGAATGCGGAGATGAAAGATACCGTAGTGATCGACGGCCAGACTTTTGTGAATCCCTCTCCTACGGGCAGCCGTTCTGCACATCAGCTTGCCATTGAGCTGTTGCGCGGTAAGATGTCATATCCTTCGTATGTCTTTCTGAATGAGAAAGGGCAATTGATGACGGTTGTTCCCGGGTACCAACAGGCGAAAGAGTTTGAAGCGATCCTTCACTATTTCGGGGAGGACGCCTTCAGTGACACCTCCTGGGAGACTTTCCGCGCTTCTTTTAAAGGCAAGATAGAATGAAAAAGGCTGTCTTTCCTTGAAAAGACAGCCTCCGGAGGGTGGAAGATGGGATTCGAACCCACGACATTCAGAACCACAATCTGACGCTCTAACCAGCTGAGCTACATCCACCGTTTTGAGGGCACAAAAATAATAGTTTTTTTTAAAATCTAAATGGATTTATCTTTACTTTCTCCGGATTTGACTGTAAATGCTCTTCAGAAAGAAACAATACCTGTCCTCTTCTTCTCTTTCAGCCCTTGCCTGGCGAAGGTTCAGGAGCAATCCGCTGGGAATGGGGTCCCTCATTTTTATCGGAATAATATTTCTGATTGCGCTGGCCGGATACCTGATCACCCCCGATTCGACTCCTTTTGCCAATGACCAGCACCTGGAACTGGGTTTAAAAAAACCGGGTTTCAGGACCGGATTCATCATGATACCCCGTGATCCGGCGCCATTGCCCCAGTCATTTCTCAAGACCATGCTGACCGGCAAAGAACGGTCGGAAAATGCCTTTCCCGTGATGAATGGCTACGTTGATCTTCCGGCCAAGGGCGGTCTTTCCGTCCATATGACTACCCGGGAAGCGCTGACTTCCAATCCGCAGGCCCGGTACGAAGAGCATACTTATAGGCTGGGCACCGACCGTTTTGGCCGTGACGTCCTCAGCCAACTCATCATCGGAAGCCGGGTCAGTCTCTCGGTAGGTTTCATCTCCGTGCTGATCTCCCTGGTGATCGGGATCTTCATCGGGTCGTTGGGAGGTTTTTATGGCGGACGTGTCGACCAGGTCGTCATGTGGCTGATCAACGTCATCTGGTCAGTTCCGACGCTTCTGCTTGTCATCGCTATCACCTTCGCCCTGGGAAAGGGATTCATGCAGGTATTCATCGCCGTGGGGCTCACGATGTGGGTGGAAGTGGCCAGGGTTGTTCGAGGACAAATCCTCGGGATCCGGGAGAAAGAGTATGTAGAAGCAGGGCGTGCGCTGGGCTTCTCCGACTTCCGGCTGATCTTTCATCACATCCTCCCCAATGTGATGGGGATCGTCATTGTTATTTCCGCTGCCAATTTTGCTTCCGCCATCCTGCTGGAGGCAGGGCTCAGTTTTCTCGGAATGGGGGTCCAGCCGCCGGTGCCGTCCTGGGGTAGTATGATCAAAGAAAACTACCAGTACATCGTACTGGATTATGCATACCTCGCCATTCTCCCGGGAGTGGCTATCATGCTGCTGGTGTTATCGTTTATGCTGATAGGAAATGCAATCAGGGATGCCCTGGATGTCAGGACTTCTTCTTCTTCTTGACAGACGGCGCCTTATCCATACCCGGACATCCTCGGGGTCCCCGTGGCCCGCATGATCCTTTTTCGATGGGGATTTTCAGCGTAAAATAGAGATCCATCCCGGTGAAATCCTGAAAATGAAAGAACTGACCCAGCTTTTCCGTCCCGATTGTCAGTCCGTAAAAACGTACGGCGAGACCAATGCGCGGCAACGACCAGTCATAGAGTGACAGTGGCAAACTGGCTTCGAACCAATCAGTTTCATATCTTGGTGTGACAGAGATCTGCGCCGGACGGCGGATTCCTGTTTCCGACAACCGGAAACCATAGATCAGAGAGGCATTCAGATACCAGGGTCCCAGGTAATGCAAGTCGCATTGCATGCTGAAGGCTGAAGGCAACCAGATATCTACTTTATTATCGCGGTAGGTGGCCGTGTTATTCCCATAGAAACGATAGCTGATGGTATCCATGAACCGGGAGATACTCTCGAAATCCAACTGGTCTACGTCCCACCAGTAAGAGGAACGGTTGTCGATGGCATAATCGACGGCATTGGTTTTAAAACGAATCCTTCCGATATCGACGAGAGCCACCCCGATACGGTAGAGGTAATCTTCGTACCTGAGTTCGCACGGGCGGCGTATGTACTGTTTGTATGCTCCCTGCAGCGTATGCGTATAGGTAACTCCTACATCGAAGCCAAACCCTCCACCTTTAACCCAGTCGCCTTTGATAAATTCGTTATTGTCATAATTTAACGGAAGGGAAAAGCCATAGTTGGCCTCCATGTTGTTCACGATCATGGTGGAGTCATCGGGGACGACATAATCCATTTTGTGGACAGACATGTATCCACCGGCCAGTCCCAGGAGCCGTTTTACGGAAGCCCCTATCGAGATCCGGTCGTATCGTTGCTGATACAGCATGTAAGCATAGCTGAGCCCGATCTCGCCCCAGGCGACCCCGGCAGCGCCAAACTTCTGGTTGATGATGTAATTGATGTTGTGTTGAGGAAGGTAATTCAGCCCCAGGTACATAAAATTGGCAATGTTCTGCGGAACCTGGGTGGCCGACACGCTGGCTCTCAAGGCTGTGGTCAATCCGAAGGCATGACGGTCCCAGATCAGCATGGCGCCAGGGCCGTTGACCCGGAGATTCAGGTATACGTTTTTGTTCCTGCCATCGGTGATGGCATAGAAATAGCGTTCTTCGGTGCCATATTTCTCGGCATGCGTGGGGTACTCATAGTCCAGCTGGAAAAAATGCCAGAAGCTGTAATCCTTTTTGTCCTGGTACAGGTAGTTGTTTTGAAGGAAGACATCCAGCCCGGTAATCTGAATATCAAGATACTGTTTGGAATTATGCATGGCCGACGGGTTCAGTTGAACGCTGTTGATCCCCGCATAATTCCCGAGCGTGGTTCCCAGCATCTCCTGCCCTTCAGCAGGGACAATACATATCCAGGTGATAAAAAAGAGTATTGATATGGCGGGATTTCTCACGGTCTCTCCGGTCTAAATGGATGATGAAATAAAAGAGTAGACTTATGCCATATCAAAGTTAATAACGGAATCATGGTAAAATATTTTATGATAGACAAAAATAGCAGAGGGTAGTTGCACGGGCAAAATGGGTTAAGCCTCCGGTCACATTAAAAAAAAGTGTAATTTTGCACTCCTTTTATAAGGATCTGAGCGGATGTGGCGTAATTGGTAGCCGCGCAAGACTTAGGATCTTGTGCCTCAGGGCGTGGGGGTTCGAGTCCCTTCATCCGCACAACATTGTCTCATCACTAATCTTCATTGAAATGAACATCACAAAAGAGCAAACGGGGCCGCAGTTAGCAACCATCAAAATCGAAATCGTTCCGGACGATTATTCAGCTAATGTTCAGAAAGTCCTGAAAGATTATCAGAAAAAAGCCAACATCCCCGGTTTCAGACCCGGTCATGTCCCGGCAGGTTTGGTACGCAAAATGTACGGAAAAGCCGTCACTGCCGAAGAAGTGAATAAATTATTATCGGATTCTCTTTCAAATTATATCCGGGATGAAAAGATAAATATCCTCGGCAACCCCATGCCCAACAAGGAAAAGACTCAATTCGTCAATTTCGAAGAAGGGGAAACAATGGAATTTTTCTTCGACCTGGGTTATGCTCCTGAATTTGAATTGAAACTTGACGACACCGTTGAAGTTGAAAACTACAGCATCAGGGTTGAAGACGATTTGCTGGATAAGTATATTGATGAAACACAGCGTCGCTTCGGGGAATATACGCATCCCGACGAAGCTACTGACATAGATATGGTCAGCGGCGAAGCTGTACAGGTGAATGCAGAAGGTCAGCCGGTTGAAGGCGGCATCAAGAAGAATGTCTTTTTCACCCTGGAAAAGATGAAAGAAGAAAAAGCGAAAAATGCGCTTCTTGCTCTGAAAAAAGGAGAGACCATCACCTTCAATCCCTTGGAATTCCTCGGTTCGACCGAAGAAGCCGTTCAACAACTGGGATTAAAGGCTGAAGAAATTTCCGGCCCTGATCTGCAGCTGAACTTCACCCTTGGTGATATCGTTCACCTGGTTCCGGCGGAACTGAACAGTGATCTCTTTGAAAAAGTATACCCCGGTCAGGAGATAAAGACCAATGATGATTTCCGGGCACGCGTGCGGCAGGAAGCCGGCACGAGTTTCACCGCCGAAACCGACAAGGTTTTACTCAATGAGATGATCGATGTGCTGGTAAAAAACACCACCCTTCCCCTTCCCGACGATTTTCTGAAACGCTGGCTGAAAGACAATGATGAGAAGCCCTTCTCCGACGAAGAGATCGAAAAGCAATACCCTGCTTTTGCCGACTCCATGCGCTGGCAGCTGATCGAAAACAAGATCATCATTGATAACCATATCGAAGTAAAGGACGAAGACATCCGCAACTATATCCGCACCGTGTTGCTGAGACAGATGGATAATGACCAGCCCGATCCCGAAAAAGAAAAACGTTACGAAGCCGTTGTTGATGCTTTCATGCAGAATAAAGAGCAGGTTCAGCGCATCAACGACCAACTCTACAATGCCCGTTTGCTGGAAGTCCTTAAATCGAAACTGAAACTGAACACCAAAGAAGTCAGTTACGACGAATTTGTTAAATTAGTGTCTGAAAAACATCCTCACGATCATGAACACGATCACGAACACGATCACGAACACGATCATGAACATGAACATGAACATGGACACGAACATCATCACACACACTAAAACAAGTTGTCATGGACGAATTTTCAAAATTTGCCGTTAAGCACCGGGGGATCAGTTCCACCACGCTGGAGAGGTATCAACGGGTTACTTCCAACTACATCTCTCCGACCATCATTGAAGAGCGCCAGCTGAACGTTGCCACCATGGATGTCTTCTCGCGTTTGATGATGGACCGTATCATCTTTCTGGGCGTTCCCATCGACGATTATGTCGCCAACATCATCCAGGCGCAACTTCTCTTTTTGGAGTCCGTCGATTCGAAAAAAGACATCCAGATATACCTCAATACTCCGGGCGGATCGGTTTATGCCGGACTGGGCATCTACGATACGATGCAATATATCAACCCCGATGTAGCCACCATCTGTACCGGGATGGCAGCCTCCATGGGCGCTATCCTGCTTTGTGCGGGCGCCAAAGGCAAACGTACAGCGCTGAAGCATTCCCGCATCCTGATCCATCAGCCGATGGGAAGCGCCGAAGGACAGGCATCCGATATCGAGATTACCGCCCGGGAGATTCAGAAAATGAAAAAAGAACTGTATGAGATCATTTCCCTGCATTCCGGGAAAGCCTATAAAGAGATCCTGAAAGATGCCGACCGCGATTACTGGATGACATCTGAAGAGGCGCTGAAATACGGGATGATCGACGAAGTGCTGTTAAAAACCCAAACACCTCAATAATTACCGATTATGGCCACACCTGTTCAAAGATGCTCTTTCTGCGGACGTGAGAAGAAAGAAGCCCGGATACTGATCGCGGGCATCAATGCTCACATCTGCGATAATTGCATCAACCAGGCCAAAGAGATCCTTGATGAAGAGCTTAGCCGGGAGCCGGGTTTCGACTCCCAGGAGATCAAGCTTCTGAAACCCGCAGAGATCAAAAAATACCTCGACCAGTTTGTCATCGGACAGGACGATGCTAAAAAGATCATCTCTGTCGCCGTTTATAATCATTATAAACGAATTCTTCATTCGAAGAAAGCCACAGCTGATGATGTGGAGATTGAGAAATCGAATATCGTGATCGTCGGTGAGACCGGAACCGGCAAGACATTGCTTGCCAGGACGATCGCGAAAATGCTGAACATCCCCTTCTGCATTGCAGATGCAACGGCTCTTACCGAAGCCGGTTATGTAGGAGAAGACGTGGAAAGCATCCTGGCAAGGCTTTTACAGGTAGCTGATTATAATGTGGCTGCAGCTGAACGGGGTATTGTCTTTATTGATGAGATCGATAAAATCGCGCGGAAAAGCGATAACCCCTCCATCACCCGCGATGTATCCGGCGAGGGTGTTCAACAAGCCCTCCTGAAGATGCTTGAAGGCGCCATCGTGAATGTTCCTCCTCAGGGAGGACGGAAACACCCGGAACAGCGCATGATCCAGGTTAACACCACGAACATCCTCTTCATCACCGGAGGAGCCTTCGACGGCATTGAAAAGAAGATCGCGAACCGTCTGCAGACGAACGCGATCGGTTATAAAAAAGATAAAGACCGGGAGCAGGTTGACAAGGACAACCTCCTTCAGTACATCTCTCCCGTCGATCTGAAAAGCTTCGGGCTGATTCCCGAGTTGGTCGGGCGACTTCCCATCGTCACCTTCATGCACCCGCTCGATCCCAACACACTGCGCCGTATCCTCACCGAACCGAAAAACTCCCTGGTCAAGCAGTATACCAAACTCTTTGAACTGGATAATATCAAACTGACCTTTGACGAAGCTGCCTTGAACTACATCGTCGACAAATCGATCGAATTCAAGCTGGGAGCCCGTGGACTGCGTTCGATACTGGAAGCGGTGATGAATGATGCCATGTTTGATTTGCCCTCGCGGAACACCTCAAAACCGTTGAAGGTCACGAAGCAATTCGTTATCGACCATCTGGGAAAAAGCGGCCTGGCGAAGCTCCGGGTTGCCTGACAATATTACCATCCCGGAGGCGTTACCCTTTTGCCACCGACATAATGCAAGATATGATCCGGGTTATTGCGATAATCACTGGTTTTATGCTCCTGTCAGGGCTTCCGCTCATCGCGCAGGATGTGCCGGATACCGTGCCCGCCAGGATCATCAATGGAGATACCGTGGCCCTGATCGACCTCAAAGCATTCATGACATTTCCATCACTGCAGACCCCCAACCGCCAAGTGTTCCGGTACGACCGTCTGCTGATCAATGTTAAAAAAGTTTATCCTTATGCGAAACTGGCCGGCATCAAACTGGCAGAATATCAGCGTGTGCTCGATACCATTCCGACCGAAAAGGGAAGAAAAGCTTTTATGAAGAAAGCGGAGAAACAGCTGGAAGCCGAATTCGGCCCACAGATCCGCGATCTGACCTTTTCGCAGGGGAAGGTTCTCATCAAACTCATCTACCGGCAAACAGGATCTTCCTCCTTCGAGATCGTAAAGGAATTGAGGGGGAGATTTAACGCTTTCCTCTGGCAAACGATGGCCGGTTTATTCGGATATGATTTGAAAACCGGATACGATCCCGGACACGATGCGCAGGATCAGGCTATCGAACGTATCGTTCTGGCCATTGAAGATGGAACTCTCTAGAAAAGTCTTCAGGAAATTTTACCTTTACACTCTCGTTCACTGCGGAACAATATGAAACTATCTATCGTCATTGTCAATTATAACGTGAAGTACTTCCTGGAACAGTGCCTGCACTCGGTCCACCAAGCCATTCATGATCTTGATACAGAGATATTTGTAGTTGACAACAATTCTGTCGATGGTTCTGTCCGAATGCTGCAGGAAAAATTTCCCGATGTCATTCTCATCGAAAACAAAGATAATAAAGGGTTTTCACGCGCCAACAACCAGGCTATCCGGAAAGCGAAAGGAGAATTTATCCTCTTGCTCAATCCCGATACTATTGTAGAAGACGATACCTTGGTGAAATGCATCCGTTTCATGGAAGAACACCCAGATGCCGGGGGACTCGGAGTGAAGATGATCGACGGAAAAGGCAAGTTTCTTCCCGAATCAAAACGAGGTCTCCCCTATCCTTCGGTCGCCTTCTTCAAGATATTCGGACTCTCTGCGCTCTTCCCCAAATCAAAGACCTTCAACAAGTACCACCTGGGTTACCTGGATAAAGAGAAGACACATGCTGTCGACGTTCTCTCCGGCGCCTTTATGATGTTACGGAAGAAAGTGATCGATGAGGCGGGAATGCTCGATGAAGACTTCTTTATGTACGGAGAAGATATCGACCTGAGTTACCGCATCACCCGGGCAGGGTACCATAACTACTATTATCCCGAAACCCGTATCATTCATTATAAAGGAGAAAGCACTAAAAAAAGCAGCCTGAATTACGTGTTCATGTTCTACAATGCCATGGCTATCTTCGCCCGGAAGCATTTCTCGAAGGAAAACGCAAGGATTTTCTCCACCCTTATCAACCTGGCCATATACATCCGTGCTTTTTTCTCGATTCTGGTTCGTTTTATCAAACGGATCGCGCTGCCATTCGCGGATGCTGCGCTGATCTTCGGTGGACTGTTTTTTATCAAAGGATACTGGGAACATCATTTCATCTTCCCATACGGAGGTCATTATCCGTTTGGGTTCATCGCGGTGGCCGTTCCGGTCTATATACTCATCTGGCTTCTTTCGGTTTACTTGTGCGGTGGTTACGATAAACCTATCCGCCTGTCGAAGATCTTCCTGGGCATGGTGGCCGGTACCATCCTGATCCTGGTGCCTTACAGCCTCCTCAGCGAGAACTACCGCTTCTCACGTGCGCTGATTATCCTCGGGGCTCTCTGGGGATCCCTGACCATGCCGGCCCTGCGCATCATCCTTCATTTTATCGGTCTCAACGGATACAAAATCAATTCCGAAAAAAACAAGCGATTCATCATCTGCGGAGAAAAAGAAGAAGCTGTGCGCGTTTCAGAGCTTCTGCAAAAAACCATTCTCAGCCCCGGGTTCATCGGATTGGTGAACTACCATCACCACCGGTCCACCCCCGAAGGGTTTCTCGGAAATCTCGGACAACTGAGGGAGATCATCAATATTCACCACATCGACGAGGTGATCTTCTGCGCCAAAGATATCCCGGCCCAGGTCATCATGGACCAGATGACGGAACTGCAGGATAAAACCGTCGATTTCAAGATCGCCCCTCCTGAAAGTCTTTCCATTATCGGAAGTAACTCCATCAACACTTCGGGCGACCTGTATGTCATCGATATCAACTCCATCACCAAAATCTCGAACCGCCGTAACAAACGGCTTGTCGATCTGGTTGCCAGCTTTGGCCTGCTGCTGCTGTATCCCGTGATGATCTTTGTAGCGAAAAAGCCTGTCGGACTTCTTCGAAATATCTTCCTGGTAATCTTTGGTTACCGTTCGTGGGTAGGATACTCCACCCTCACGGAGACGGAAAAGCAACGTCTCCCGGCCATTCGGAAAGGAATCCTGAACCCCTCCGACTCCTTCCGGAAAGAACCCGTGCCGGAGGAGGCTGTTTCGCGGCTCAACCTGATGTATGCCAGGGATTACCGCTTTTCCAACGACATCAATATCATCCTGAAAGGCATTCGGGATACAGGACGCAAATAAACTATTTGAAATCATTCTAAATAATCAATCTACTCTCCAATTACAAAACACTCATCATGGAACTCAAACTCACCCGTCCCCTGGCCTTCATTGACCTGGAAACCACCGGGATCAAAGTAGCCACCGACCGCATTGTTGAGATATGCATTCTGCGTGTTGAGCCCGACGGAACCTCTAAAATTAAAACACTCCGGATCAACCCGGAGATGCCCATTCCACCTGAAGTGACCGCCATTCATGGTATCCGGGACGAAGATGTGAAAGATGCACCCAAATTCCGGGAAGTAGCTGGAGAACTGGCTCATTTCATGGAGAACTGCGATATTGCCGGGTATAACTCCAATCATTTTGACATCCCGTTGCTGGTGGAGGAATTTTTACGTATCGACATGGATTTTGAGTTGAAAGGGAGAAGGTTCATCGATGTACAGAATATCTTCCATAAAATGGAACCCCGCAACCTCACCGCTGCTTATAAGTTCTATTGCGACCGGGATCTGGAAAATGCCCATAGCGCCGAAGCCGACACGATAGCCACCTTTGAGATCCTGAAAGCACAGCTGGACAAGTACGATGGCGCTCAGATTAAAGACCGCAACGGGAAGATGATCCAACCGGTGGTAAATGATATGACTGCGCTCAGCGCTTTTTCCTATTCATCGCGCGTGGTGGACCTGATCGGACACATCGTGTACAATGAAAGAAACATCGAGGTATTCAACTTTGGCAAGCACAAAGGCAAACCGGTGACGGAAGTATTCAAAAACGAACCTTCTTATTACGACTGGATCATGAAAAGCGAATTTCCTCTCAGCACGAAAAAAGTGGTCACTGTTCTCAAACTGAGAGGGGCTGCCAACGGACAAGTCAAGACAGAATTGTTTTAACTCATTCCCATGAAGATCATTTGCATCGGCCGCAACTATGTGGAGCATATTCAGGAATTGGGACATACGGTACCCGACAATCCTGTTTTTTTCCTCAAACCGGACACCGCTTTGCTGACACGAAACCGTCCGTTTTTCTATCCGGATTTCTCACAGGAGATTCACTATGAGGCAGAGTTGGTCCTGAGGATCTGCAAAGTAGGGAAAGCGATCAGGAAGCAGTTTGCACACACGTATTATGATGCGATCGGCATCGGGCTGGATCTTACAGCCCGTGATCTTCAGACAAAAGCAAAAGAAAACGGGCTACCCTGGGCTCTTTCGAAAGGGTTTGACCAGTCGGCGCCCATCAGCCGTTTTGTTCCCATCACCACTTTTCCCGATACCGGACAGATTCCTTTTCACCTCGACCTCAACGGCAAGACAGTCCAGCAGGGCAATTCATCGCTGATGATCTTCCCTTTCGACGAGATCATTTCCTATATCTCCCGGTTCATCACGTTGCGCACGGGCGACCTGATCTTTACGGGAACACCTTCTGGCGTAGGTCCTTTGAAAATCGGAGATAAACTGGAAGCCTACCTTGGAGAGGTAAAAATGCTTCAGTGTATGATCAAGTAAGATTACTGGAGTACGACCTCTGTAATCACCTTTGCTTTCACTTCATCGTTCAGCACCTTGCATATCTTCTCTTTGGAGAAAGATAATTCATTCCGTAAGGCTGCAGAGTTCAGTTTCACGTAAAGGACTCCTTTCCGGATGGTCAATTTCTCGGTATGGTTGGCGATCATTTTTCCCATCACCTTACCCCATGATAGGATCACCTGTTTCTCCAACATCTTTTCATCAAGATGATAGGATTTCATGAATTCTCCGATCACCTCTTTCAGGCTGTTTTCGCTTTTTTTTCTCACGGGTTCCGGCTTATGACAAAAGTACGAAATCAGCGGACTTCATCACCGGGAATCCGGAATATTTTATGGCTGATAGGGATGCGGGAAAAGATGCGATTCATCTTCTCTTCCTGGGTATCGGTGATGAAGACCTGTCCGAAATTATCTTCGCTCACCAGTTTGATGAGTTGCTCAACCCGGTGATCATCGAGTTTATCGAAAACATCGTCAAGCAGCAGGATGGGTTTGAATCCTTTCTTGTTGCGGGTAAAGTCGAATTGGGCCAGTTTTACAGCGACCACGAACGACTTCTGCTGTCCTTGAGAGCCATACCGTTTCACCGGGAAATCGCCCATCATGAAATCCAGGTCATCTTTGTGGGTCCCCGCTGAAGTGAATTGGGTCATCCGGTCTCTCGCCAGCGATTCGTCGAGCAGCTCCTTCATCGGACGTTCATGAAGCTGGGAGACATAACGGATATCCACTGTTTCCGAATCGCCGCTGATGATGCGGTAATACTTTCTGAAGATCGGGACGAACTCTTCCAGGAAAACTCTCCGCTTGGAATGGATCAGGGTCCCGAGGAGCACCAGTTTTTCATCCCAGATATCCAGGGAGCCGGGTTCAAAAGTCTGACGTTCGGCAAAAAGTTTCAGCAACGCGTTTCGCTGATTCAGCGCTTTGTTGTAATTAATGAGGTCATCAAGGTAGATACGGTCGAACTGAGAGATCACGCTATCGATGTACTTCCGGCGGATTTCGCTGCCGTCGTTAATGAGATCGCGGTCGTAAGGAGATATCATCACCAGCGGGATCATCCCGATATGGTCTGCCAGCCGGTCATATTCTTTCTTGTTGAGCAGAAATTTTTTCCGTTGTCCTTTTTTCTGAACACATTGCAGCAGGTCTGATTGGTCTCCGTGCGCCCACAGTCCATGGATGGCAAAAAAATCCTGTCCGTGCCGGATGTTGTAAGTGTCGACAGAAGTAAAGTAACTCTTGCAGAAAGCCAGGTAGTGGATCGCATCCAGCAGGTTGGTTTTTCCTACTCCATTATCGCCAACGAAGCAATTGATCTTGTCGCAGAAGAGAAATTCCGCTTCGTCGTAACTTTTAAAATTGGATAGTGTCAGTTTATGGAGATACATGGGCTTATTTCATTGACCGGATTTCTGCTGCCACCTCTTCCATGAGCCACATCGGAGTGGAAGTGGCGCCGCACACTCCTACGTTTTCGACTCCCGAGAACCATTCTTTCCGCAGTTCAGACCGATCAGAAACGAGGAAGCTCGCGGGGTTGGTTTCCCGGCATACCTGAAACAGGATGATGCCGTTGGAACTCTTCTTCCCGGTGACGAACACGATGACATCGTACTTTTTCGCGAACTCTTTCACCTGGATGGAGCGGTTGGAGACCTGCCGGCAGATGCTGTCGTTCCACCGGAAGTCGGGTTCCTGCCCGGGGCAGCATTGTCTCATTCTCTTGTCGATGATATCCACGATCTTCCGGAAGCCATCAACGCTTTTGGTTGTCTGTGAATAGAGCCGGACTGGGCGGGAGAAATCGATTTTATCCAGATCGGATTCATCGCCGACAATAACAGCTTCGCCATTGGTCTGGCCGCGCAGGCCATTCACTTCAGCATGACCTTCCTTCCCATAGATGACCACTTGTCCGTTCCGGGCAGTAACTTCCTGATATCCGCGTCGCACCTCATTTTGCAGGTTTAGCACGATGGGGCACGAAGCATCCACCAACTCGATATTGTTCTTCAAGGCGGTATAATAGGTCTCGGGTGGTTCACCGTGAGCGCGGATCATTACCTTGCAGTTCTTCAGCGTCTCCAATTCCTCCGGGCTGATGATGACCAGTCCTTTTTCCTTCAGCCTGTTCACCTCCATGTTATTGTGTACGATATCTCCGAGACAGTACAGGGTACCGTTTTTAAGCAATTCACGTTCGGCGACGTCGATGGCATAAACAACGCCGAAACAGAATCCGGAGTGCGGATCGATGGTTACGGTCATGAAAAATCAGCCTTGATTACGGCAAATTTAGTTCTTTTTGGAGAATCCTCCGAGGTTGACCATTAAGGTCAGATAGTTGGGATTGTTTCCGCCGGCTTGTGCGACAGAGCGGGTATAACTGAGGTTAAACATCTTAACCCGGCAGCCGATGCCAAAAGTAAAACCCGCCATGCCGGCTTTGGAGGGAAGTTTCATCTCCTGGCGGCGTTGGTAGTTGTATCCGATCCGGGCAGAAAGCACTTTAGCAATCGTCACCTCGCCTCCGATCACGACATGCCGCATCAGGTTATCACCGAATTTCTCGAGATCGGACTTTTCATCGATCTTGCCTGTCAGTTGATTCACCTGATTGTTTGCATCGGTAGAGTCGGTATAAGCCAGATCCCAGCGGGTAAGGTTGGTTAAAATCAGATGCAAGCGGAAAGGAATATGTTTAAATTTCTGTGAGAGGGCGATTTGCAGATCAAAAGGCAGCGGTTCATATTTTCCGGTGACATAGGGATCGATTTGGGAACCGATGTTCCGTGCCAGGAGGCTGGCAGTAAACAGCTCGCTTTTCGACAGATAGGTACCGGCGACATCAACAGCCATACCGAAGGAATTGTAGGTATAGTACGAAGAATAGATCAGCTTCGCGTTGGCGCCGATGAAAAAGCGGTCGGTCAGTTTTCTTCCCCACCCGATGTTCAGGGCATAATCCGATGCCGTGAAATCCCCGATGATGGTACCTGTTTCATCGGCTTCCGTGAATTTCCCGTAACTCATGAACTGAAGAGATCCGACAAAACTTCCTGCCTTTTCGAAATTGCGCGAATACATAAAATATCCCAGGTTGATGCCACTTCCGTTATAATAGTTCACATAACTCAGTGCCATGTTTCCGTTCATCTCCGGGGTAATCAGCGACGGGTTGGTGAGCGTTAACGTGATATCGTTGTCTTTGATGGCAGCCACATTTCCTCCCAAAGCAGCCACTCTGGCCGAGCTGGTTAGTGTCAGGATTTTGTAGGTGGCTTCGCCGCCAATCTGAGCGCCGGCGGGGACAGAAACCAGAACTGTCAGGAGGCCGGTAATGATGAAGGCAGTTAGAAATCTGTGCACGATAGTGGGGATGTTTACTATTTTTAACGTAACTGACATCTTATTAGTATATGAACCCCGAAAAATCATTTCTCCAGCAAGCCTCTTCCCGTCTTATGTATTTTATCTTCTTCCCGGAGGTCCGACACCAGTTTATCGAGGATCCCGTTGATAAAGAGTTTGCTCTTCACGGAGCTGAAATATTTTGATATCTCGATGTATTCGTTCAAAGTAACCTTCACGGGGATATTGGGAAAATGAAGGAGTTCCGCAAGGGCCATCTTCAGCAGGATGAAGTCCGTCAGCGCGATCCGATCTACTTCCCAGTTACGGGTGCGTTCGCTGATGAGGGTTGCAAATTCTTCCGAATGGATGATGGTTTTGCGGAAGAGGTTGGAGATAAAACGGCGATCATCGGCGGGATCCTCTTCTGAATCTTTAGCAAGAACAGCAAGCACGGTATCTTTGGCTTTAAAATTTTCCGGGATCGTTTTAAGCACCTTCAGGACGAAAGTGGCAGCCCAATCATAATCATCCACCCAGTAAATGTTGCGTTCTTCACAGTAGAAGATCAGTTCAGGACTACGGGCAATAAACTTTTTGTACAAGAGGGCGATAAAATCGCGATCGAAAACAAACGAATCCTCAGATGATTCCAGATAATCCCGATAGTCTTTGCTGTCTTTCGCTTTCTGGTAAATCTTCCTCAGCATGTCCTGCTCTTCCGACCAGTTGAACTTGTACTTGTCGATTTGCCTCAGCAAGTCATTATTCTCTTGCAGCAGAAGGACTACTTTGTTTTCCAGCAGCCGCAGGTTGGGATTCTTTTCTTCCTCTGTCGGGAAAAATTTATGCTTTGCATCTTCTGTTTTCTGTCTGAAAAAATCTATGAATTCCAGTAGGAAAGAAAACTGAAGATAAAAAAGTTCATATGTTTTATCGATGCTGTTAAAGAGATTCTTCTCGGCTATCTCAATCCTGGGTTCGCCACCCTGGAAAAAAGCATAAAGAGCCTGTAATATTTTGATTCTGTACTGCCTTCTGCCTAACATCCTGCCAAATTTGAAAAGAACATAAAGTGCTGTTTTACGTACCTGCAAAGCTACGGATTAAGTTGAAATAAACTTTTTGTTTCAAATAATATTTTTATTTTTGCGTTGTGCCCATAACAATCAAGGGTAAATCAAAATGAGTCGCCAAGATGGAAGAGAGTGAAAACAAAGACCGGGGAGAAATTTTTTCCCGGAGTGTAAGGGCTGGAAAGAGAACTTACTTTTTTGATGTGAAAGCCACGATTGCCAATGAGTTTTACCTGACGATCACAGAAAGCAAAAGAAAGTTTAATAACGAACAGGGTAAGTTTTTCTACGAGAAACACAAGCTCTTCCTTTACAAAGAGGACTTTGACAAATTCGCTACGGGATTGGCCGAAACCATTGAGTTCATCAGGACAGGGAAAGTGCCGCCTCCTGAATTAGATGAAGAAAAAGAGGCAGCCCTGATCGACAGTGATATCATGAGGAAGCATACCGAGATCGAGTTTGAAGATCTCTCCTCTGACACGGAGACAAACTGATTCCCAAACAAATAAGGTTTTTCAGACTGCTCAATCAGCAGTCTGTTCACTATCAAGGTTCCCATCAGGGAATTTGTTATTACTTTTCAACATCTCTGAAGGGTACCAATTAAAGATGTACTTTTGCAAATTCAGGTGAAACATCAACATACTCCGACACAATTTTCATGGGAAAAGTAATTGCCATTGCAAATCAGAAAGGCGGTGTGGGAAAAACAACCACAGCGATCAACTTAGCAGCCGGGCTGGCGGTCCTGGAATATAAAACGCTGATTATTGATGCTGATCCGCAAGCTAATGCCACTTCCGGTGTCGGGATTGATCCCCGCAGTGTCACCACCAGCATTTATGAGTGCATCATGGATGATGCAGACCCGCATTCGATCATCTTCTCCACCTCTACCCCGTTTCTGGATCTGATCCCTGCTCATATCGACCTTGTCGGGGCCGAGATTGAAATGATCAACCTCCCCAACCGGGAAAAGATGATGCGGAAAGTCATCGAACAGGTTCAGGATGATTATGCTTTTGTGCTGATCGATTGTTCTCCTTCTCTCGGACTGATCACGGTCAATGCCCTTACTGCTGCCGATTCGGTGATCATACCGGTACAATGCGAGTATTTTGCGTTGGAAGGACTGGGCAAACTGCTGAACACGATCAAGATCGTTCAGTCAAGGCTGAACCCGTCGCTCGATATTGAAGGGATTCTGCTGACGATGTTCGACAACCGGCTTAATCTCGCCAAACAGGTGGTGGAAGAAGTGAAAACGCATTTCCAGCAGATGGTATTCAACACGATCGTCAACCGTAACACCAAGCTCGGCGAGGCGCCCAGCTTCGGCAGTACCATTATGACTCACGATATTAACAGCATGGGAGCCATCAATTACCTGAACCTGGCCCGTGAGATCCTGCAGAAAAACGGGATCACCAAAATGTCGGATGCGGAAAACCAAAACTGAACAGTATGATGCAACAGAAAAAGAAGGCTTTGGGAAGAGGTTTGAGCGCACTGCTCGAAAATCCTGAAACGGATATCACCACCCGCGATGTAAGCGGAGATTTCGTGATGGGTGCTGTTGCGCAGGTCATGATCGACAGGATCGACCCCAACCCCTTTCAACCGCGAACATACTTCAAAGAAGAGGAACTGGCTGAGCTGGCCATGTCGATCCAGCAACAAGGCATCATCCAGCCCGTGACGGTCCGGAAAATGGGCCACGACCGGTATCAGCTCATCTCCGGCGAACGCAGGCTCAAAGCCGCCCGGGTGGCCGGACTGACAGAAATACCCGCCTACATCCGCATAGCTAACGACGTTCAGATGCTCGAGATGGCCCTCGTGGAGAACATCCAGCGCGAAGACCTGAACCCTGTCGAAATTGCTGTCAGTTACCAACGGCTGATGGAAGAGTGCAGCCTCAGCCAGGAAGAATTAAGCCAGAAAGTCGGGAAAGACCGCTCTACGATCTCTAACTATATCCGATTGCTGAAGTTACCCAGGGAAATCCAGGATGCACTGAACGAAAATGCCATCTCCATGGGTCACGCCAGGGCCCTTATCACCATTGAAGATCCCGAACGCCAGATCCGGATACTGCATGCGATCCTCAAAAACCAATACTCGGTACGCCAGGTAGAAGAACTGGTCAGGAAACCCGAACCGCAAAAAAAAGCGGACAGAAAAGCTGCCGCTCCCTCTTACGCCCCGGCTTTCGCTTCGGGCAAGGAGATCATCAACCAACGACTTCAGGCAAAAGTTGAACTGAAAATCAATCACAAAGGTGGCGGTACCATCCTGATCCCCTTCGCTTCTGAACAGGAATTCACTGATATCCTTTCGAGGTTGTAACTTTGCATGTTTTTCAGTTTTGGCACGTGCAGTATTTTGCTAACAATACGACCCCTGAAGCAGAAAGATTTCCTCTTTCGCTGAAAGCCATACTTTTTCCGCTCCTTCTCCTTCTCCTTTTCCTCACTCCCCTGCCCTCCCTTGCGCAACAGGTGATAAAAAAAAACACGGGCGAACCCGACACAACTGTCGTGAAGGTTCATTCACCGGGAAGAGCCGCCATTTACTCTGCCGTGTTGCCGGGACTGGGACAGGCTTACAATAAAAAATACTGGAAGATCCCCATCGTCTACGCCGGTTTCGGGGTAATGTCCTATTTTCTGGTGACGAACATCGGTTACTACAACGACTACCAGGGAGCCTATGTGGAAAAAACCAACGGCAACACTACGGGGAAACATGCCGACCTGGTGAACCGGTATACCGAAGACCAACTCCTTTCGGCCAGGGAATATTACCGGAGAAACCTGGAGATGAGCGTTCTTGTCACCGCCGTCTGGTATTCGGTGAACATTTTGGATGCCTTGGTCGATGCGCACCTTCAGACATTCGATATCAGCGAAGACCTGTCATTGCAAGTAAAACCGGCGGCCATCCCGACCCCTGATCAATGGAAACCAGCGACAGGCATCAGTTTAACTTTAAAATTCTGACCAATTCAAGCAAACCATGAAAATAGCGCTTCTCGGATACGGAAAAATGGGCGAAGAGCTTAACCGCCTCGCCGTGAAAAGGGGGCACGAGATTGTCGCCATTTATAATAACCTGGAAGATTGGGAAGGTGATGCCGCCCGACTTCCGGAAGCAGAGATCGCCTTTGAGTTCTCGACTCCCGACAGCGTAGTGGAAAACATTTATCACTGTTTCGATCACAACATTCCGGTAGTGGCCGGGACGACCGGCTGGCTGGATGAAATGGATGAAGTAATCAGGCAATGCAAAGAACGCAACCAGACCCTCTTGTTCTCCCCAAATTTCAGCATCGGGGCGAACCTCTTCTTCGAACTGAACAAGTTCCTGGCAAAATTGATGTCGAAATGGGAGAATTACGATATCTCCATCGAAGAGACCCATCATGTTCACAAACTCGACTCACCAAGCGGGACCGCCATCGTACTGGCCAATGATATCATACGTAACAGCGACCGTAAGGATAAATGGGTGAAAGATCTTTCAGAGAATCCTGATGAACTCGGCATCAAATCGTACCGGACCGAAAACGTTACTGGCACACATGTTGTAAGGTACGAGTCGGATGTCGACATGATCGAGATCATTCATACCGCTAAAAGCAGAAAAGGATTAGCCCTTGGGGCCATGCTTTGCGGGGAATGGTTGATCGGCAAAAAAGGATTTTATGAAATGAAGGACTTCCTGGCAGAAAAGAAAAATATTCTGTAACCAGTCATAAGAAAAAAGGAGAAAAACCGTTAAAAAGAGATATAATCTAATCCTGAAGCCATGAACCTATACCTGATTATTACCATCCTCTTCATGCTATTGACAATTGCCGGTATGTGGGGCGTTTTTGTGAAAGCGGGAGAACCGGGATGGAAGATCCTCATTCCGTTTTACAATCTTTATGTCTGGTTGCAGATCATCCGCAAGCCCCTCTGGTGGTATATCTTTCTGCTGGTGCCGTTCATCAATGTTTTCGTGATACTCCTGATGATCGTCGAGGTACTGAAATGTTTTCGAAAGACCAGTCTGCTGGCTCAGGCGTTGGGGGTGCTCTTCCCCTTCTTCTATCTCCCTTGGCTGGGATTTGGCCCGAAGGAAAAGTACACGGATCCGAAAGATATCCCCGCGATCCGCAAATCGGCAGGCCGCGAATGGTTAGAAGCCATTATTTTTGCTGTCATCGCAGCCAGCATCATCCGCGTGTTCCTCATCGAAGCGTACACCATTCCTACCTCTTCCATGGAAAAAAGCCTGCTGGTGGGTGATTACCTGTTCGTAAGCAAGATCAGTTACGGCCCGCGTGTCCCCATGACTCCGATTTCCTTCCCGTTTGTCCATCATACCATGCCGCTGTCATCCACTACCAAGTCATACGTGGAATGGATAAAGTTGCCCTATTACCGGTTCCCCGGATTCCAGCAGATTAAAAACATGGATGTGGTAGTGTTCAACTACCCCGACGGAGATACCCTTTCCGATAAATTACAGAGTTCGGTCAGCTATTATCAGTTGGTACGTCAATATGGTCGCGATGCCGTCTGGAACAACAAACAGTACTTCGGAAACATCATCGCCCGTCCGCCTGACAAACGTGAAAATTTCATCAAACGGTGCATCGGAATCCCCGGTGATACCATCCTGATCGCAGGACGGACCGTGTACATCAATGGCAAAGAAGAACAGAACCCCGGGATCCGCCAATACAAATATTTTGTTCAGACCGATGGTACGCAGATCAACGCGAAGAACCTGGACCGGCTTGATATAACGGAGGATATTCTTACCGACAACCAGGGAAATTACGAGCTGACCCTGACCAACGATGCTGCCGTCAAGCTGAAATCGTTCACAAACGTCCGGAAGATAGAACCCATCATCCAGGAACCCGGGCAATGGGATCAGAATATGTTCCCGTTCGACTCCAATTACCGTTGGAACGTGGATAATTTCGGTCCACTGGTGATCCCGAAAGCAGGCGTGACGGTAAAACTCACCCTCTCCAACCTGCCGCTGTACAAACGTATTATTGATGTCTTCGAAGGAAACGACCTCAAGGTTCAAAACGGAAAGATTTTCATTAACGGGAAACAGGCTTCTTCGTATACCTTCAAAATGAATTACTACTTCATGATGGGAGATAACCGGCACAACTCAGCCGATTCACGTTACTGGGGTTTTGTCCCGGAAGATCATGTGGTGGGAAAGGCTGTTTTTGTCTGGTTCTCCATGGATCACAACAAGCCCTTGTTCGACGGGAAAATCAGGTTTAAAAAGCTTTTCCGAATAGTAAAATAATTACATTTGCAGGTAACTAACACCTAAACCGTCTAATCGCATGAACAAGAACACCTTCCATTTATCTCTGGTTTCCTTCCTTTGCTTTGTTTTTTTCTGCACGGCAACATCATCTGCACAGCGTGCTTTCGAAGGCATGATCACCTATAAGATTACCTATCCTGACAACAAATTCACCGAAAGTCAAATGGCCATGTTCCCGAAGATCCTGACGGTATCCGTCAAGGGAGAAAAATCCCGCACGGATATCCAGACAGGCATGGGCAACACCATCGAAATCTCTGATTATACCTCGAAAACAAAAACGACCCTGCTTGACATGATGGGCCAGAAATATGCCATCCGGAGCAGCTGGGCTGAGATACAGAAAGAGATGGCTGCTGAGCCCAAGGGACAGGTGCGGGTGACCGGTGAGACAAAAATGATCGCCGGGTACCGTTGTAAAAAGGCTATTGTCACTGCAACTGATAACGGTACAAAGCTGACTTATGAAGTCTATTACAGCAGTGAACTGGGACCCAAATCATCGAACTTTGATAAACCCATGTACACAGATATTGACGGAGTGCTTCTTGAATTCTCGATGAAAACACCGCAATTCACCATGAAATTCACGGCCACTTCGGTAGAAAAAAAATCCATTTCACCCAAAGAATTTGAGATCCCTTCCGGTTATACGATTACCACCAGGGATGAATTAAAAAGCAAATTCGGAGGAATGGCTCAATAATTTATGGCAAGACTCTCGAATCCAGTAAAGGCAAATACTTTTAAAGGGGATAAACAGGAAGAGGAGCCCATTATTCCTCCTCCCGTAGATGATGCTGTCCCCGGGAAAGAGAAGAAAAAGGGGAAAGAGAAAAAAGAAAAGGCTCACCCCAAAGAACGTGTACCCCGGGAACGGACTCCTGAAGAAAAAGAAAAATCCGTCAGGCGATACCGGGTAGTAGGGTTGCTTTGCCTTCTGTTGAGTGCCTTCATGCTGTTTTCCTTTACCTCCTATCTCCAGACCTGGAAGTCGGATTATAACTTCACCGATACCATCTTACGGCATTTCAAGATGGATCTCTTTCTGGATCAGAATATCCAGGTGGAAAACGTGATGGGCAAGATTGGCGCACTTGTCTCTTACCTGTTTATCTCCAAATGGTTCGGTGTATCAAGTCTTTTGTTTATTCTGATCTTAGCAGTCCTCGGCATCCGTCTTTTCCTCCATTATACGCGGATTCCCGTTTGGAAGACCATCGAATATTGTTTTTTCTGCATCCTCTGGTTCCCGGTTTTACTGGGGATGGTCTTTCCTCAGCAAGATCTTTTGTACGGTGTTTACGGATATCAGATGAATGTCTGGGGGATGGAATACCTTGGTTACACGGGGTTGGTACTCGTCCTCCTTTTCACCGGCCTTTCACTCCTCATTCTCGGGTTCAATGTTCCGTTCCGGTGGTTCCGGGAGCGGAAACCTATCGAAATCCCTATTGATGCTGCTCCCGATGAGCCGGTTGCAGAAGCGCCCGTTGTTCCTGTTGATGACAATCCTTCGGAAGAGATCCCGGAGACGTTGGCCAATACTCTCAGAGATGACACGATGCCGGACGAAGATCCCGATCTCTCCCAAGAGTTGACGATCCATGAAACGCCGGCGCCCACCCCCGATTCCGTTCATCCCGAGATCGAGCTTCAGATTGAAGAACCTCCTGTTGAGACCGATTTTACAGACATCCCTTCCACGCCTGATCATCAGACGATCGACACGCTATATGACCCGACGCTGGAACTTTCCGGATACAAATTTCCTCCCTTATCCCTGCTGAACGATTACACCAGCGATTCCACCAATGTCAGGAAAGAGGAACTGGAAGCCAACAAAGACAAGATCGTCGAAACGCTGAAGAACTACGATATCAAAATCCAGCGGATCAAAGCGACCATCGGTCCTGCCGTCACCCTTTACGAAATTGTTCCGGAAGCCGGCGTCCGCATCTCCCGGATCAAAAACCTTGAAGATGATATCGCTCTCAGCCTGGCAGCGCTGGGTATCCGCATCATCGCTCCCATCCCCGGCAAAGGGACCATCGGGATTGAGGTACCTAACCAAAATCCGGAGATCGTTTCCATCAAGTCGTTACTGGCATCAGACAAATTCAAAAACAGCTCTTTTGAACTGCCGTTTGTCCTTGGCAAAACCATCGCCAACGAAACGTTCATCGCCGACCTGGCGAAGATGCCCCACCTGTTGATGGCCGGTGCTACCGGACAGGGAAAATCGGTCGGACTCAACACCATCATCACCTCACTGCTGTACAAAAAGCATCCGTCAACGGTGAAGTTTGTCCTGATCGATCCCAAAAAAGTAGAGCTGACGCTTTATTCCAAGATCGAGCGGCACTACCTGGCCAAACTACCCGACTCGGAAGAAGCGATCATCACCGACACCAAAAAAGTCATCCGTACGCTCAACTCTCTGAATCTCGAGATGGACAGCCGGTATGACTTGCTGCGCGACGCTCAGGTGAGGAATATCAAGGAATACAACGAAAAATTCATCCGAAGGAAACTGAATCCCAATGATAATCACCGGTTCCTGCCGTATATTGTCCTGGTGATCGATGAGTTTGCCGACCTGATCATGACCGCAGGACGGGAGATCGAGACCCCGTTGACCCGCCTGGCCCAGCTGGCGCGTGCCACCGGTATCCATCTCATCATCGCCACGCAACGGCCTTCGGTGAACATCATCACCGGCACGATCAAAGCCAACTTCCCCGCACGTATTGCTTTCCGTGTCATCTCGAAGATCGATTCGCGTACCATCCTCGACTCCAGCGGAGCTGATCAACTGATCGGCCGGGGCGACATGTTGCTCTCAACAGGGAGTGACCTGATCCGTTTGCAATGCGCTTTCATCGACACACCTGAAATAGATAAGCTTACAGAGTATATCGGTTCACAGCGTGGCTTCCCCGATGCATTCCCGCTTCCCGAATATTATGATGAAGAAAACGGGTCGTCGAAAGAATTTGATCCCAACCAACGTGATGAATTTTTCTCGGAAGCAGCCCGCATGGTAGTACAACATCAGCATGGCTCGACTTCACTCCTGCAACGGAAGCTGAAGCTGGGGTATAACCGTGCCGGACGTATCATTGATCAACTCGAAGCGGCCGGGATTGTAGGACCTTTCGAAGGAAGTAAAGCCAGGGAAGTAAGGTTTAAGGACCTCGGCGCCCTGGAAGAGTATCTGAATAATCTGGAATTATAATTTGTGTGATAAATATTGTTGAAATGAAAAAAGTTGGATTATTTATTGGAATGGTGCTCCTGGTTACCGCCGGGTTTGCACAGGTAAAAGATCAAAAAGCGTTGACCCTTCTGAATGAAGTAAGCGCAAAAGCCAAGTCATCAAAGACGATCAAGGCTGATTTTTCGTACACCATGGAAAATAAACAAGCTAAGATCAACGAAACAAAAAAGGGAACGCTGCTCGTTTCAGGCGATAAATATAAGTTGACTGCTGCCGGACAAACCGTGATCTGCAACGGAAAAACTGTGTGGACGTACCTGAAAGAATCGAATGAAGTACAGGTGAACAACCTGGAAGATAAGGACGAAGCGCTTACTCCTTCGAAGCTTCTCACCTCCTACAGTAAAAATTATAAAGCCACTATCATCAAAGACAAAGCAAACACCAATCCCAATGCTGTCTCCATGGAGTTGATTCCCAATGTGCAAAAGAACTTCACGAAAGCGATCCTGACTGTCGATAATATTAAGAAGCAGGTGTTGAGCTTCAAACTTTTCGATAAAAGCGGCAACATTTTTACGTATAAAGTCACCAATTACCTGGTGAATGTTCCTTCCGTTCCGTCTGATTTTACCTTTGATGCGTCAAAATATCCAGGCGTAGACGTGATCGATATGCGTTAGATCATGGTTGCCCGCAAGGTCACCGATATTGCTATCCTGAAAGAGATCGCGAAGGAAATCCGGAAATCAGTCATCCTCAGTCTTTCCGAAGCAGGCTCCGGGCATCTGGGTGGATCTCTTGATCTGGCAGACATCTTCTCCTGCTTATATTTCAACCTGATACGCCATGATCCTTCGGTTCCCCTCTGGGCTGAACGCGACCGGGTGATCCTCTCCATCGGTCATGTAGCGCCTGTGTTATATGCTACGTTGGCCGAGGCCGGTTACTTTCCTAAAGAAGAGTTGTTAACCCTCCGTAAGTCAGGGAGCCGTTTGCAGGGCCATCCCGGGCGGGATCACGGGTTACCCGGTCTTGAGTTGTCTGCCGGATCCTTGGGGCAGGGATTATCAGTAGCCACAGGTCGTGCGCTGGCCGGCAAAATGGATCATGCTTCCTGGCGGGTCTGGTGCATCCTCGGCGACGGGGAGCTTCAGGAAGGATCGGTATGGGAAGCGGCCATGTCGGCAGCTCATCACCGGCTGGATCATCTCACCGCAATCGTGGATCGCAACGGCGTCCAGATTGATGGTTCTACCGAACAGGTGATGGCGCTTGAGCCATTAAAGGACAAGTGGGAAGCGTTCGGATGGAAGGTCATCGAATGCGACGGCAACGACCCTGCTCAGTTCCTGGCAGCAGCAGTCAAGGCCACTGAAACCCGGAACCAGCCTTCTGTCATCCTCGCTAAGACCATCATGGGAAAAGGAGTAGGCACCATCGAAGGTGACTATCACTGGCATGGGAAGGTACCGTCAAAAGAAGAAGCAGCCCTTTTCATCCGTCAACTGGAGGAACAGTCATGAACGGTTTTACCAACAGGGGTAATAAGCCAACCAAAAGCGGTTTTGGGGAAGGCCTTAAACAGGCAGGAGAGCTCAACCCTACCGTAGTAGCCATCGGAGCCGATATCACTGCTTCCGTGGGCGTAAATATTTTCGCAGAACGTTTTCCCGAACGTTTCTTTTCCATGGGCATTGCAGAACAGAATGGCGTCGCGGTAGCAGCCGGTCTTGCCCTGGAAGGAAAAACACCCGTTTTCTGTACGTACGGAGTCTTCTCTGCCTTCCGGGCTGCAGATCAGATCAGGGTTTCCGTTTGCTATAACAACCTTCATGTGATCATCGGAGGAGCACATGCCGGCGTTTCCGTCGGCCCTGACGGTGCCACTCACCAGGCATTGGAGGATCTGGCTGTCATGCGGGCTCTTCCCAATATGACCGTCCTCTCTCCTTGTGATTATACCCAGGCCCGGTTGGCGACCATCGCTGCCTGCAACCAACTCACCGGACCTGTGTACATCCGCTTCGGACGGGAAGCCATGCCCGATTTCACTACCGAAGAGATGGGATTCGTACCGGGTAAAGCACAACTGCTGCACCCCGGAAATGACTTGTCCATCCTTGCCACCGGACATTTGACCTGGGAAGCCCTGGAAGCTGCCCGGATGCTCGAAGAGCAAGGAATTCACGCCCGCGTTATCAATATCCACACTATCAAACCACTGGATGAAGAGATGATCATCCGGGCTGCCCGTGAGACATCGTTCATTATCACAGCAGAAGAGCATCAGGTGGCCGGCGGACTGGGCAGCGCAGTAGCGGAAGTAGTGGTAAAAAACCATCCGGTGCCCATGCATTTCATCGGGATGCACGACCGTTTCGGCGAATCAGGCAAACCGGCAGAGCTGATGGAGAAGTTTGGCATGACAGCCCGTTCCATCTTTGAGACAGCCAGAAAGTGTCTATAAACCTTTAACATAAACATCATGAAAAAAGCATTTTTTATCATCGTGTTGATCCTCGGCATGACGTCCGGGAGTTATTCCCAGGATTGTATCGCTGCCGCAAGGGCCAAAGGATTATGGGGATATATCAAGCAGACAGGGGAATGGCAGGTTGCACCCCGTTTTAAAGCAGTTCAGGATTTCTCGGAAGGGATGGCGGCCGCCCGTCTCTCCGAGACCTGGGGTTATATCGACCTGTCCGGCAATTATGTTATCCCGGCTGATTTCCAGCGGGCAGAAGAGTTTTGCGAAGGGCTGGCACAAGCCATCAGTGTCTCCAATGCCAAAGCGGGATGGGGATATATTGACCGTACGGGAAAATGGGTCATCGCCCAGCAGTTCGTCGCTTGTCAACCCTTCAGCGAAGGCCTGGCTGCTGCGCGGACCGGAAAGCTTTTCGGGTACATCAACCAGACCGGTGCCTGGGTGATTGCTGCGCAGTATGAACACGCCGAACGCTTTTCAGAAGGACTGGCCAGGGTAAAGAAGGACGGTAAAATCGGGTTTATCGATAAAACAGGTAAAGAAATTATTCCTTGCATCTACGATGGCGCAAAAGATTTCTCGGAAGGGCTGGCACGGGTGAAGAAAGGATCGATGTGGGGTTTCGTTGATCAGACCGGAACCGTCATTATCCCGATTACGTATGATAACGCCGGCGCTTTTTCCGAAGGGATGGCCAGCCTGAATAAAGGGGATCTGTGGGGATATATGGATCGTACCGGGAAATGGGTAATACCCTTATCGATCCCGACGCTGGGTTTGATTGCCGAACTGAGCAACGACCGGTATATCTCCGAAGGCATGGTGGCCATGAATAACAAGGACAAACAATGGGGATTTGCCGATGCTACCGGCAACCTCATCATCCCTTATAAGTTCATCAATATTGAACCTTTCTCCTGCGGTCTGGCTGCAGCAAAAAGCGGCGATTCATGGGGATTTATCAATAAAACGGGAGAATGGGCGGTCACTCCGCAGTTTGAAAACATCCGGAAGTTCTGCCCTTCGGGAAAATAATCATTCCCGGATGTTCTCCGGGTATTCTATTTTTTCGAGAAAAAGTCCGCAGGCAGGGACAGAATCTCCCGCATTACAGCGGTTTTTGCTGTGGGTGATCTCCTTAAAGCCTTCCATATCCGTTTTTCCGGTACCCAGGTCTACCAGCGTGCCGACAACAGCTCTTACCATGTTGCGCAGGAAACGATCGGCGGTAATCGTGAATACCAGGCAGTGTCCCTCCTCTTTCCAAACCGCTTCGTGGACGAGGCAGATATTGGTTTTCGTATCAGAACCCACTTTCGAAAAAGAGGTAAAATCGCGAATGGTCTTTAACCACGATGCCGCCTCGTTCATCAGGGCGATATCGATTTTCCCGTATAAGTAAAAGGCTTTATTCACGAGGAAAGGATCCTTTTCACGAGTGATAAAATACTTATAGGTGCGGCTTTTCGCGCTGAAGCGGCTGTGAATCCCCGGTTTTACCGGGAAGATCTCGCGGATCGAGATGTCATCATCCAGATAACCGTTGAGTTTAAAAGCGAGCTTTCGGCACTGTTCGTGGCTCAGTTCTTTTTCGAGATCGAAATGAGCAAAATAGTTCCCGGCATGCACCCCGGCATCTGTACGGCCACACCCGGTCAGCTTCACCGGAGTCCGCAGAATAAGCGAGAAAGCATCGTTCAGCACCTGCTGGACGGTATGGGCATTATGCTGAATTTGCCATCCATGGTAATGTGTTCCGTCGTAAGAAAGGTCAACAAAATAGCGTTTCACGGTCTGTTATTGTGAGTTTTTCTAATCCAGTCAATCCACCCTCCCATTCCGGTTCCGTCTTTCAGAGAGAGATAAAGTACTTCCATTCCCGGTTTGATGTGTTTAAGATCATGCAAAGCCGCATCTATTGAGTAATCCACATACGGGAGCAAATCCATTTTATTGATCAGGCAAATATCCGAAGAATAAAACATAAATGGATACTTCGCCGGTTTATCGTCTCCTTCGGTGACACTCATGATCACCACCCGTTTGGTTTCCCCGAGGTCGAACATGGCCGGGCAAACCAGGTTACCGACATTTTCGATAAACAGGATGCTGTTTTCCGGAAGCACATGAGACGAGACCACCTCGTGTATCATCCGGGCGGTCAGGTGGCATCCGAGTCCCGTGTTGATCTGGAAAGCGGTAGCCCCGGCCTTCCTGATCCGGTCGGAATCACGGGTGGTCTGCTGGTCGCCTTCGATGACCGTCACGGCTGAAAAAGGCAGCAACCCGCGGATGGAACGCTCGAGCAACAGCGTTTTTCCCGATCCCGGTGAACTGACCACGTTGAGGCAGGTAATATGCCGTTCCCGGAAAAGCTGGCGATTTTTCTCAGCAAAGGCACGATCTTCCTGAAGAACAGATTGTTTCACTTCCACGAGGCGTCTGTTTTCTTCGGGAAAAAGATCCTCATGATCATGTTCTTTTTCTCCACAGCCACATGTTTCGCACATAATTCCTGTTTTTGGTCATTCTAAAACAATGATAGAAGCGACTTCCACATCATCTCCTTCGGTAATCTTACCTGCACGCTGCCCACATCGGGGACAAACATCCCAAAGATACGTCATCGGAAATGGAAGACAGCATTTTTCGCAAAAACCCGATGCATCTTTTTGCGTCATCACCCACCTGACATCCGCATATTCCGTGGTGGCGGCTACCATTTTCAGCATCTCTTCCAGGTTGCCTGCATCAACGCCACTCAGCAGCCCCACTTCAATCCTCACCTCGCATACCTGCCTGACTTTTCCCTTGTCGACAGAACGTTCCACCAGGTCAAGGATATTCAACGATAACGACAGCTCGTGCATGACTAACAAATTCGGGGTAATTGTTCACCCGACACCATTTCAACCATCCTGACGCCCCCGGTCAGCGTGGTCATCATCACTTTCCCGGGATGACTCCGGGTGATCCGCCCGATGAGGGCAGCATTTTCGCCGCCGGGTGACTCTCTGAGAATTTTCAGCAGACGATCAGCATCTTCTTCACCGGCAATAGCGATAAATTTCCCTTCGTTGGCCAGGTCGAGGGGATCGAAGCCCAGTAACTCGCAGACAGCCCTGACTTCATTTCTCACCGGGATATTTTCTTCGGAAATATCGATTCCGAGGTTCGTTCCATCCGTTATCTCATGAAGTATCGAGGAGAGTCCTCCACGGGTAATATCGCGCATCAGCCGGATTTTTTCTGAAGAAGCGGTAAGCTTGCTGATCACCGGATAAAGGTTGGCGCAGTCGGAAGATACCTGAGCATGAAACCGGAATGCCTCACGTGCCAGGATGATGGCGACAGCATGGTCTCCCAGCGTTCCGCTCAGCAAAATCCGGTCGCCCGGCATGGGTTTGGTCCTGCGGATCCGTTCCAGAACCTGCTTTTCCACTACTCCGATCCCGGCTGTATTGATGAATACCCGGTCACATTTCCCCCTGGGAACGACTTTTGTATCACCCGTCACGATGGGGACGCCCGCATCTTTGGCCTCCGCAGCCATAGATCTGGCGATCCTGTCCAGATCTGACAACGGGAATCCTTCTTCCAGAACGAAAGCCACGCTGAGAGCAACGGGTCTGGCGAAAGAGACAGCCAGGTCGTTCAGCGTGCCGCAAACAGCTAGTTTACCAATGTCTCCTCCCGGAAAAAAGATCGGATCGATAACGTACGTATCCGTAGTGAATGCCACGTCTGATCCGGTGTTCTCCAACAGGGCGGCATCCTTTTTCTCATTCAATACCGGATTGGAGAAATGGGAGATGAAAATCCTGTCGATGAGCGCATGCATCCTGCTCCCGCCGCTGCCATGGTGTAATGTCACTACATCATTCATAGCCTTGAAGGAGTTTTAAACTGATACCAGATGGAACAAGCGCCTTCATGGGAGACCATGCAGGCCCCGACGGGTGTTTCCGGGGTGCAGGTTTTCCCAAAATGGCGACATTGGGCCGGTGTCGCCCGTCCGGTGATGATCCGGCCGCAGAGGCATCCTTCCGGTTCGGGTAACGCCGGCTCGTGAATACGAAACACCCGGCGGGCATCGTACATCCCGTAAGCCGGTCTTATCTGCAGCCCGCTCCCGGGGATTACTCCCAGCCCTCGCCAGTTAGCATCCGCCGTTTCAAAGACCTCTGCCATTATCTGTTTGGCCCTGGTATTCCCTTCCCGCCTGACCGCCCGGCGGTAGGCATTCTCAACACAATAATGACCTGTCTCCGCCTGATCTGTCAGCATGGAAACAGCCAGCATCATATCCAGCGGCTCGAAGCCGGAGACCACTACCCCCACATGATATTTTGACACCAACTCTTCGTACATGGTTGTCCCCGTGATGGCAGTCACATGTCCGGGAGCGATGAAACCGCTGATAGTGTCTGTATTTGAGCAGATCCATGAAAGCGCCGGTGGCATGATCTTATGAGCGCTGTAAACAAAAAAGTTCTTCAGGCCCTTTTCCTTCGCCTGAAGGATGACTGCCGCGGACAACGGCGCCGTTGTTTCAAACCCGATACCGGCGAAGACCACATTTTTCTTCGGATGCTCCATCGCCAACGCCAGCGCTTCCATGACCGAATATACCACCCGGATATCCGCGCCTGAAGCACGCGCTGTTTCCAGGGAGCGGGATCTGGAAGGGATCCTCAACAAATCGCCGTAGGTGGCCAGCATCACAGAAGGGTCGGAAACGATGTTCAACAGAGCATGGATGAAACCCTGGCCGGATACACAGACAGGACAACCCGGACCCGATATCAGGGTGATATTGGAGGGAAGCAACGACAGCAATCCGTATTTGTGCAACGTCAGTGTATGTCCGCCGCATACTTCCATCAGGGTAACAGGCTGCGATGATCGTTGCGCGATCCGATCTGCCAGTTTCACCACCAGCTCTTTCTTCCGGTATTCTTCCAACTGCTTCATTCTCCGGTAAGATAAAACAAGTCCGAACCGATAATTTCTCTGATCAACCGCAGTGTTTCTTCCGCCTCTTCCGGATCCACTTTTTCAATGGCAAAGCCTGCATGTACCAGTACATAATCACCCACCTGCACCTCCTCCATCAGGGCCAGGCTTATGGGAGAAGTCACCCCTCCGATCTCAACAATGGCGTCGGTATCGTCAATCAATATTATTTTTGCCGGTACGGCGAGACACATGCTGTTCCTTTCTTTTTGCTGCGATGACCAGTTGTCCGAAGGCAATCCCGCCATCGTTGGCAGGCACCTTCGAGGAAAGATATACGTTAACCGGTTTTCCGGAAAATTTCTTCAGAAGCCCTTCTACCAGGTACCGGTTCTGAAAAACGCCTCCGGATAACACGATCCCGGAAAGCCCTGTTCTGCGTGCCAGTTCCATTGATTTTTGGAAAATGAGGGCAATGATCGTGTTGTGGAACCTGGCAGAGACGATGCCGGGATCCGTTCCAGCCAAAATATCATCAACTATCTGCCTGATTATCTGCGTAGTAACAACATGATCCGTCTCCGTAATCTCGTAACCGTCGTCAACATCCGGGGTTATGATGGATTCAAGTTTCATCGGCGCTTCGGCTTCATAATCGCTGAACAAGCACAGTCCCAGCAAGGCCGAAACCGCATCAAACAACCGGCCTGCGCCGGAAGACAGCGGGGAATTGATTTCTTCGCTGATCATGGCCTTGATGAACTCACGCTGCAGCAGCGGAATTTCACGGTTTATCATCAATGGCAACTCAAGAGCTTCTTCTCCATATAGTTTGAATAGAAAGGACACGGCTGTTCGCCAGGGTTCTTCAATGGCCTTATCTCCTCCGGGGAGAGGGATGTATTCCAGGTGACTCACCCGTTCGAAACCGGTCAAATCGCAGATCAGGAACTCACCGCCCCAGATGCGATCATCTGTCCCATATCCGGTCCCGTCGAAGCAAACGCCGATCACCTTCTCATCCAGTCCATATTCAGCCATCACCGAAGCAATGTGCGCATGATGATGCTGCACTTCCACTATCTTCGCACGATGTCCTCCGTCATTCTGATGCTTTTTCATCTCTTCTGCAAACCCGGAAGAGAAATATCCGGGGTGCATATCCCTGACCACGGTAACAGGCGTATGACGAAAAAGTCGTAAAAACTGCCCGATATTTCTCACATAGGAATCAGCGGATGCCGGGTTACTCAGGTCCCCGTTGTATTGTCCGCCAATGGCTTTATAATTCTTTCCAAGGCAAAAAGAATTATTCATCCCTGCTCCCAGCGCCAGTATCCCTTCTGCCCGGAACGGAATCCGTAAAAAGCCCGGGGTATATCCTCTGGAACGGCGCAACATCCGTTCTTTCCCGCCTGCGATCATCACCACCGAATCGTCGCACAGGTTATATATCTGCCGGTTGTGAAGAAGGATGAAATCGGCTATCGGGGAAAGTTCCGTCATTGCCTCGTTGTCATCAAAGATGATCGGGTTGTCAGATATATTTCCGCTCGTAAAAACGATGATGTCCGTTCTCATCCTTTCAAACATCTGATAGTGAAACGGCATATACGGAAGGATGAAACCCAGGGTATTCAGACCGGGATTGACCGCGACGGGAATGGAAGCCGGCAAGTCCCTGTCCTGAAGAACTTTCAGTAATACGATCGGTCTCCTCCATGAATGAAGGGAATATTCTTCCGCTTCACTCACCCTGCAATAGCGCCGGATTGTCTCCATATCCCTGGCCATCAAGGCGAAAGGTTTCCGGCTCCGGTTTTTCCTCTTTCTTAAAGTTTCCACCGCAAGGGGGTTCAGCGCATCACAAATGAGTTGGTATCCACCAATTCCCTTGATAGCGCCAATCTGTCCGGCATCAATCCGGCGAGCTGTCTCATTCAGAATATCGTACAGAAAAGACCAAATTGCCTCACCGGCATGAAGCCTGTATTCAGGTCCGCAGTGATTGCAGGCGACAGGCTGGGCATGAAACCGGCGATCAGTAATGGTCCGGTATTCCCCGGCACATTGTTCGCACATCTCAAAGCCTGCCATGGTCGTGTTTTTCCGGTCATACGGCAACTCCCTGATGATGGAGAATCTGGGTCCGCAGTGGGTACAATTGATAAAAGGGAAGTCTTTCCGGTGCGGCTGGGCCTTCATATCCGACAGACACTCGTCACAGACAGCGATATCGGGAGAGATATCCGTTATTTCACCGGAGATCATAGTGCTTTTCCGGATAAGGAAACCTTGGCTTTTATTCTCTGCGACAGGGAATTCTTCTACACGATCGATACGGGCAGCGGAAGGAAATTCGTGTTGAAGGGCATAGCTGAATTTCCGCATTTGATCTTCCGTCCCCTGTGCCTTGATGGTAACTCCCTTGTTGGTGTTCCGGACCCATCCTGAGATACCCTCACGCCAGGCGATCCGATAGACAAAAGGTCGGAATCCCACTCCCTGGACCAATCCGCTAACCTCAAACCGAAGCGCCTTTCTCATCATATAAAAAACATCAAACCCTTTAATCAAAGTTATGACGAATTATGAAAAACCGGTTTTTTTTATTAGATTTGTTAGAGACATCCATCCGGAACATGAAACGGCAGAAAGAAAATACGTGTGAGCATTGCAGTACCGAATTCGGCCATTTCTATTCTCATCTGGCCGCAGAGGACCTGGCGTTATTGAATGATCACAAAGAGAATCTCTTCCGAAGAAAAAACGAGATCCTTTTCCGGGAAGGTCAACGGCCGCAGGGAGTCTATTGCATCAGGGAAGGAGCCATCAAGATATTTCGCGAAGGAATTGACGGGCGGGAGATGATCACCCGCTTTGTGTTTCCCGGAGAATTTGTCGGGTTGAAAGCCATCATTTCCGGATCCCCTTATGCTGCTTCTGCCCTGGCCATCGAGGATACCTCGCTGTGTTTCATTTCCAAGAATGATTTTTATCAGATCATGGTGAAGTACCCCGATTTCACCCGTGTGCTTGCTGTTTTACTTACGAAGATGCTGGAGCAGGCTGAAGAACGTATGATCTCACTGGCCCAGAAGCCGGTAAGAGAACGGCTGGCAGAGACCCTGCTTTTCCTCGACCGAAGCTTCCATCCGTCAACGCATAACGGGAGCAGGAATTACCTGAACCTGTCGCGCTACGACCTGGCAAATATTATCGGCACCGCCCCCGAAACAGTGATCAGGTTGCTGTCTGACTTTCGCGAACATCAATACATCTCCGTCAAAGGGAGAAAAATCTTCATCCTCAATCCATGGGAACTTCAGCGGATCATGAAATACGGCTGAATACTTCCAAAACCTGATAAATATCATTTTTTCAGGGTCCTTTTATACGTTATTTTGTGTATATATTGGCATAGTGTATGAAAACCCGTCAAAATACGGGGCTTTTCTTCCTTGATCCGGCACAGCAAAAGAGTTATCTGCCTGATTATAAAGAATTAGGAAAATACGTCCTATCGCTGGATCCTGCTCTTCAAGTCTGGTTTTACGGTGACTCTCCGCTAACAGAGAAAAGTATACGGGAAGTGATCCTTGCGAGGAACCTGGATCAGCTGATCCTGGCCGGGGAGATGCCGGGGCTGATGAAACCGATGTTCGTAAAATGCATGGAGAAAGAGCATAAAGACGGCACACAAGTCTGCCTCGTCTCTTTCCGGGATTATGGGATACAACCCGGTCAGGAAGACCGTATCAGGCAGCTGCTGGCTTGTGTGATCATGGATGTTCCATACCCCTTCGCTGCCAAACCCGATGAAGTTCCCGTAAACCCAGCCACCCTGGTGATCGGTGGCGGGATCACCGGCATCCAGGCGGCCCTGGAGATTGCGTATGCCAATTTCCCGGTTTACCTGGTCGAAAAGAGCGGGACCATTGGCGGGAAAATGGCCACTTTCGATAAAACATTTCCTACACTCGACTGCGCCGCCTGCATCCTGACACCCAAAATGGTGGAACTGAATCAACACCCCGACATTCATCTCATGACTTGTGCGGAAGTGACAGGAGTATCCGGCGCCCCAGGCAATTACCGGGTCCGTATTCTGAAGAGAGCAAGAAAAGTCAACCTGAACACCTGCATCGGCTGCGGAACCTGCGCCGAAAAATGCCCCGCTTCCGTCCCCAGTGAATTCGATGCCGGAACAACTACCAGAAAAGCCATCTATATTCCATTCCCACAAGCAGTTCCAAACAAATACATGGTCGATCCTACCGCCTGTATCTACCTGAAAACCGGAAAATGCAAAGCCTGCGTAAAAGCCTGTCCCGTACCCGATTGTATCAATCTTGATGCGCCCGATGAAACCGTGGAAATCACCGTGGGGAACATCATCGTGGCTACCGGATACCGTCCTTTTGATGCCGGGAGAATTCCTCAGTACGGGTATGGGAAATTCCCCAATGTCGTCACCTCACTTGAGTTTGAGCGGTTATTGAATGCATCCGGCCCGACAGGCGGAGATATCCACCTGCGGGGAAAGGATAAAAAAGGAATTCCTGTATTTACCACTGACGAACCAAAACCGGAAAAAATCGCCATCGTACATTGCGTCGGAAGCCGGGATAAAAACTATAACCCTTATTGTTCGCGTGTTTGCTGTATGTATTCCCTGAAATTCGCTCACCTCATCCTTGATAAACTCCCGGATGCAGAGGTGTTTGAATATTTTATCGATATGCGGGCTTTCGGAAAAGGATACGAGGAGTTTTATGAGCGTATCAAAGAAGAAAATGTGAATATTATCAGGGGAAAGACTGCTAAAGTGGAAGAGTCAAACGGCAAACTGCTCATCCGTGGAGAAGACATCCTGAAAGGAGAAGTGGTCGTTCAGAAAGTGGATATGGTGGTGCTCTCAGTCGGCATGGAACCTTCCGACGGAACCTTTGAGTTGGCGAAAATGTTGAATATCAATGTCTCGGAAGATGGCTGGTTTCAGGAATACGATTATAATGCTTCCCCAACCGACACCTTGCATGGCGGGGTGATGATCGCAGGCACCTGTCAGGGGCCCAGGGACATCCCCGATTGCGTGGCTCATGGCTCCTCCGCTGCCGCCTGCGTAATTCGCTCTATCATGAAAGGTAGTATACCGGAGGACATCCGGGAGGTCACGCTGAAGCGTGTAGAAGAAAATATCAAAAAAATGTTAGAGGTTAAACACCCGGGTCCATGAGCACTCGTGTCAATCCCGATCTGAGAAACGAACTGCTGAAGTTCGGCATCGGCGACTGGAACGCCTGTTACCACTGTGGTAACTGCACTGCCATTTGCCCGCTCTCCGAAACCGGATTTCTGTTCCCCCGGAAAAAGATCCGGTTGATGCAGATGGGTCTGGAGGATAAACTTGCATCCAGCGTTGAACCCTGGCTCTGCTATTATTGTGGCGATTGTTCTGAGACCTGTCCCCGCGAAGCCAACCCGGGTGAGCTCATGATGTCGCTCCGGCGGTACCTCACCTCTGTTTACGACTGGACAGGACTATCCAAGAAATTCTATACTTCGGAAGTATGGGAGCTTTCATTTATTTTGGCCATGGCAGCTATGGTGGTGGTCTTCTTCCTGAAGTTCCTCCCTGCCATGGGCTATACCTTCACCCGGGAACTGACAACGGAAGGGGGTGTGAAGATCAACTCCTTCGCTCCGCCCGATATCATGGAGATGCTTGATTGGATCATGGCCGTCATCGTGGCAGGGCTGCTGATCTCCAACATCCTGAGAATGTATTACAAAATCGTCTGGAAATATACGAATACCAAAGTCTCCCTGTGGGTCCATATCCGGGAATTCTGGCGACTGATTTTCAACTTTGCCGTACAACCTAAATTCTCGAAGTGCGGCAGCCGGCAGTACTGGCTTTCCCACTGGCTCCTGATGTCAGGATATACGATCATGTTTATTCTGATTGTCGTATACCTTCCCTGGTTCCAGACCGAAAAGGTGCTGCCTTGGTGGCATCCGCAACGAAGCCTTGGTTATTATGCGACCTTCGGACTCCTTTTCGGACTCATCTTTGTACTGGTTGGCCGCTTACGGAGAAAAAGTGTCAAATTCAGGTTCTCGCACATGAGCGACTGGCTGTTTATCGTGATGCTCACGCTCACAGTCTCATCAGGCATTCTGGTTCATCTTTTCCGGGTGAATGGCATGGCGATGGCCACATATGTGAGCTATATCTTCCACATCGCGATCCTGGTGCCGATGATCTTGATCGAAGTACCCTTTTCCAAATGGTCCCACCTCGCCTACCGGCCATTTGCCGTTTATTTCCAGCAACTTCAGAAATACGCTGTTCCCCGGAAAGGGAGTAAAACAACACCGCTATGGAAGAGATCAGGATAGGGGTATACATATGCTGGTGCGGAACGAATATCTCGAAGATGGTAGATGTGGAAGCAGCTGCCGCAGAGATCGGAAGGCTCCCTGATGTGGTGCTGGCCAAGACTTATAAGTACATGTGTTCCGATCCGGGTCAGGATCTGATCATCAAAGACATCCACAGCCATCATCTGAACAGGGTCGTAGTGGCGGCATGCAGTCCGCGAATCCATGAGATGACGTTCCGGAAGGCCGTCGAAAAAGCCGGCATTAACCCCTATCTGTTTGAGATGGCCAATATCCGGGAGCAGGATTCCTGGGTGCATACCGACCGGAGCGAAGCAACCAGTAAAGCCATCGGACTGATTGCTGCAGCCGTTTCCCGGGTACATTATCATTCCCCGCTGGAAAAAAGATCCGTTCCCGTCAACCCTGCCACCCTGATCCTGGGAGGCGGCATTGCCGGAATGACAGCCGCCCTGGAGATTGCCGACGCCGGGAAACAGGTTTACCTGGTTGAAAGAACCAACCGGCTGGGCGGGCTGGTATCGAAATTCGATCTCACTTACCCCGACCTGTCGTCAGCCCGACAACTGATCCGGCCAATCATCCAAAAAACCATGAATCATCCCCTCATCAGGGTCTTTTACCGCACTGAAGTGGAGGAAGTGAAAGGTTATATCGGCAATTTCACCACGATACTGCAGATACCGGAAGAGGGAGAGACAGAACTCAGTTTCGGCAATATCATTGTTGCTGTCGGCCTGCGGCCCTTCGATCCCTCCGTGATCCCGGAATACGGATACGGCAGATTCCCTGATGTAGTCACCTCCCTGCAATTTGAAGAGATGATCGGGACAGGCCGGCTACTTACCAAACGGGGCCAGGAACCACGTAATATCGCGATCATTCATTGTGTGGGAAGCCGGAATAGAAAATACCACGAATATTGTTCCCGCACTTGCTGCATGGTTGCCTTGAAATTCACCAACCAGATCCGCTCTGCCCTGCCTGATGCAAACATCTTCGAGATATACGCTGATATGAGAGCCATCGGCAAAAGAGCAGAGGAATTCTATGCCAGAACCACCCATCAGCAGATCATCTTCCTCATGTTTGATCAGCAGGATTCTTTACCCGTGATCAAAGAGGCTTCTAAGAATGATAACTGCAACCTGATCATCACCATGAACGAACTGCTCTCCGGAGAGAACATCGAAGTGCCGGTCGACATGGTGATCCTGATGGTCAATATGGAAGCGCACGAGAATGTCAAAAAGGTGGTTCATGCGGTAGGTGTAAGTCTGTGCGGGAACCAGTTCATGATCGAGAAACACCCCAAACTGGATCCCGTCGCCACCACCACCGGCGGCGTGTACATCGTCGGTACCTGTCAGGGTCCCAAAGACATACCCGATACGGTGACGCAGGCCCGGGCAGCAGCCGCAAGGGTGCTGGGGACCATCGCCACGGGTACCGTCCCGGTAGAAGTCACCACCGCCTTTATCAACGACAAACTCTGCTGCGGATGCCAGACCTGTATCCTCGTCTGTCCTTATTCTGCCATCTCTTTCAACCAGGAGAAAAAAGTCTCCGAAGTAAATGAGGCCTTGTGCAAAGGCTGTGGCACCTGCGGAGCCACCTGCCCAGCCGGAGCAATTACCTCCCGGAACTTTACCGATGAACAGATCCTCTCTCAGGTCGAGGGAATCCTGGCCATGTCATTTAAAGACCAATCCGTATGAACTTCAGACCAACCATCATCGCTTTCCTGTGCAACTGGTGCGCATATACCGGGGCTGACCTGGCCGGTACCTCCCGGATGAAATATGCTCCCAACATCCGCATCATCCGGGTGATGTGCTCCGGTCGGATCGAGCCCTCCTTCGTGTTGAAAGCCTACCGGAAAGGAGCTGACGGCGTGCTCATCTGCGGATGCCACCCCGGTGACTGCCATTATCAGACCGGAAATTACCGCTGTCTGCGCCGGTACAAGCTCTTGGTCAAATATCTCGAACAAATGGGGATCGAAAAAGAACGAACCAGACTTGAATGGATCTCGGCCAGCGAAGGAAAACAATTCGCCGAGCTGGTCAACAGCATGACCCTCACCATCCTGAATCTCGGACCGGCAAAAATCAAATACATGCCGGAATACCAACCTCAAAACCAGCAACTATGACAACAGGAGACAAACCCCATCCCGAAAAAATGAAGCTGGCCATCTACTGGGGCGCCGCCTGCGGTGGATGCTGCGTCTCCGTGCTCGATACCCACGAAGGACTCCTTGACATTACAGCAGCGGCCGAACCGGTTTTCTGGCCCATCGCCCTCGACACGAAATATCGCGATGTGGAAGCAATGCCTGATCAATATATCGATCTCACTCTATTCAATGGGGCCATCCGGAACAGTGAAAACAAACACATGGCGGAACTTCTTCGCCGTAAAAGCAAGATACTCGTTGCCTACGGCTCTTGCGCCCACATGGGAGGCATTCCGGGACTGGCAAATTTCTTTTCAAAACTAGAGGTGATCAATCGGGTTTATGATGAAAGCGAGTCAACCAAAAACCCTGAAAAAGTTCACCCCGACACTCATTTCACCGTTCGCGAGGGTGAGCTTGATATCCCTGAATTTTATAATGAGGTTTATCCGCTGAATAAGATAGTGGAGGTCGATTACTTCATACCGGGCTGCCCTCCTCAAAGCAGCCGCCTGCTTGAAGTATTCAACGCCATCGTCTCTGGCGTGCCGCTTCCTCCCAAAGGGTCTGTCATCGGCGCACTGGATAAGACCAACTGCGACGATTGTAAACGGAAAAAGAGTGATAAGAAACTGGTCAAGCGGTTTTATCGACCCTGGGAGATCGAAGATGACCATGAGACCTGCTTCCTCGAACAGGGGATTATATGTATGGGGCCGGCAACCCGTGGCGGATGTGGTGTAAGATGTGTGGAAGGAAATGGACCCTGCCGCGGGTGCTATGGCCCACCACCGGGATCATCCGATCCCGGCGCCAAAATGATGTCGGCTATCGCTACCATGATCGACTCAAACGACCCGGACGAAATTGATGCGATCGTTGATGATATTGTGGACCCTGCCGGACTCTTCTATCGTTTTAGCTTACCTTTATCCATATTAGGGAAAAAGTTACTATGACCAGAATCACCATTGACCCGGTTACGCGATTGGAAGGACACGGAAAAATCGAGATCTTCCTGAATGAGGAAGGAGAAGTCGAAAATGTCTATTTCCAGGTCCCTGAACTCAGGGGATTTGAAAAGTTCTGTGAAGGACGCCCCGTGGAGGAACTTCCCTCCATCGTCACCAAAATATGCGGGGTCTGCCCGGGCTGCCATCACATGGCCTCCGGAAAGGCTGTAGATGCCGTTTTTGGGGTCACCCCTCCTCCCACAGCCCGTAAAATACGCGAGCTGTTCTACATGGCACACTTTGTCCATAGCCACATCGCTCATTTCTATGCCCTCGCCGCCCCCGACTTCATCGTCGGCCCCATGGCCGAACCCTCAAAAAGAAATATCCTCGGTGTGATCGAAAAAGTCGGGCTGGATATCGGCAAAGAAGTGATTAAACAACGTCGCATCGCCCAAGAGATCCAGGCCATGATCGGAGGTCACCAAACCCATGTCATCATGAATACCCCCGGCGGCGTGAGAAAAGGGATCACGCCCGAACAACGCGATGACATCGTGAAAAAAGCCGAAGGATTCATCGGGTTCGGGAAATTTTCCATGCAACTCTTTAAAGAGGCGGTCCTGGGGAACCCGGAATATCTCGACATCATCCTCAACGGTCCTTATAACCTCACCCTCCATTCCATGGGACTCGTCGACGAGAATAATCACGTGAACTTCTACGACGGGAAAGTACGGGTTGTCGATACCACGGGAAAAGAACTCTGCAAATACGAGGCTCCCGATTATTCCAATTATATCGAAGAACATGTGGAGCCCTGGAGCTACCTTAAATTTCCATATCTGAAAAAGATCGGCTGGAAAGGCTTTGTCGACGGAAATGATTCAGGCGTTTACCAGGCAACCCCTCTCTCGCGGCTGAATGCCGCCGATGGGATGGCTACCCCCATCGCTCAACAGGAGTACACCGAGATGTACCGCATCCTGAAAGGCAAGCCTGTCCACTCTACCCTGGCCATGCACTGGGCCCGACTGATCGAACTGATCTATGCCGCCGAACACTGCTACGAATTAGCCATCGATCCCGATATTACCGGGTCAGAACTCAGGGCAACATTAAGCCATATCATCGGCGAAGGAGTAGGCATCGTGGAAGCCCAACGAGGCACCTTGACCCATCATTATCAGACTGATGAAAAAGGTATGGTGAAAAAAGTAAACCTTATCGTGGGAACCACTAATAACCATGCGGCTATCTGTATGTCTATCAAAAAAGCGGCGCAGGGATTGATTAAGAAAAACACACCCGTCACCCAGGGGACACTGAACATGATCGAAATGGCATTCCGCGCCTATGATCCCTGCTTCTCCTGCGCCACTCACTCTCTTCCGGGACAAATGAAAATGATCCTGAATGTGCATGATGAAAAAGGACAACTGCTGCAGTCGGTCCGGCGTGATTGACCCATAACTTCAAAAAGATAACATGACCCATTCGCCCCATGCATCCCCGGCCATTTTGATCCTTGGACTGGGCAACGATATCCTGATGGATGACGCCATCGGGCTTCGGGTCATCGACGCGATGAAACCAAAATTTTCCGGCTTGTTAAGGTTTGAAAAATGCAGTTTGGGCGGACTGGATATCCTGGAGATGATCAGTGGTTATGACCACGTGGTGATGATTGATGCCGTGAAAACGGATGCCCCTCCCGGGACTGTCCATTTCTTTACTCCCGACCATTTCAGGCAAACGGTCAATGCCTTCTCCTTTCATGACATTAACATCCTGGATGCCCTAAAAGTCGGGATTAAAATTGGCATCCCCCTTCCCTCCCGCCTTGATATCATCGCCGTTGAAATCGCAGAGGATAGGGTCTTCAGCGAAAGGATGTCTCCCGAACTCGAAGAAGCCTTCCCGGCGATCTGCCTTACGGTGGAAGAATGGATGAACAGCAACCTGGTCAATAAGTGATCCGCTTCCGGAAAGAGGTGTGAAGCAACGTCCGGGCTTTTTTACTCATGGGTTCCCCCAGAAAGTCGTAATAGATCTTCTGAACATCATGGTTCTCATGCGCTTTCCTGATTTCCATCCCCATCTCTTCGGAATATAACGCCTGTACCCGTTTCTGCCGGATACCGGCATCGGTGGGTATCGGCTGGCCGCCTCCTCCCAGACATCCGCCCGGACACGCCATGATCTCCACCATATGGTAGTCGGCTTTCCCTTCTTTCAGCCACTCCATGATCACCCGGGCATTGGCGAGGCCATGCGCTACTGCCAGTTTGAGATCCTCTCCCTCCAGAAAAGCATACTCAGGCAAGGTCTTATCAAGGTGAAGCGATATCTCCCGAATCCCTTCAAAACCACGGAGCGGCATGACATTCAGATGCTCAAACGGCACCTCCCTCCCGGTAATCCGCTCATAAACGGTCCGGAGTGTCGCCTCCATCACCCCGCCGGTAGCTCCGTATATCACTCCGGCCCCACTGGCGCGCCCCATCATCGTATCGTAATGATCGTTCGGCAACGTATTGAAGTCAAGCCCCGCCTGGATGATCATGATCGCCAGCTCACGCGTGGTAAGGACATAATCCACATCCTTGAACCCTGACGATCTCATCTCCGGACGATCCGCCTCGAACTTCTTGGCCGTGCATGGCATCACCGACACCGTAACTACTTTTTCGGGATCAAGCCCCATCTTCCTCGCATAATAAGTCTTGGCAAGCGCCCCGAACATCTGCTGGGGTGATTTGCATGTTGACAGATGCGAAAGATACTCCGGATACAGATGCTCCATGAACTTGATCCAGGCCGGAGAACAGGAAGTGAACATCGGCAATAACCCGTCAGGACTGTTTTGTGTATAGGCCTGTTTTAGCCGCAATAGCAATTCGGCCCCTTCTTCCACCGTGGTGATATCTGCCGAAAAGGCGGTGTCAAGCACGGCATCGAACCCGAGCCGCCGTAATGAGGAGATCAGCCGGCCTGTCACCCGCTTCCCCGGTTCAATCCCCAGATCTTCTCCTAACGCGATCCTCACCGCGGGCGCCGTTTGAACGATCACGAACTTGTCAGGATCCCAGATGGCATTCCATACCTCCTCAATGTAATTTTTCTCCACCAACGCCCCGGTCGGGCAACGGTCAATACACTGGCCGCAATTCGTGCAGATGACTTCGTACAATGATTTCCCCCCAAAAGTCGAGATTTTCATCTTTGATCCCTTGAATGCCACATCTACCGCACTCACTCCCTGCAACTCCTCACAGGTCCGCACGCAACGCTGACACCGGACACACTTGCTGTCATCCTTGATCATGGCTGGCGACAGTTGGTCAATCGCCGAGGGTTTGGTCCTGACAAGGTCCAGGTACGTCGGACTGATGATCTTGAATTCTGATGCCAGCGCCTGGAGCTCGCACTTCCCGTTCTTGTAACAATTGGTACAATCGGCATTATGATCGCTCAATAACAGTTCGATCATGGTCTTCCGGGCGCTCCGAACCCTGACGCTGTTGGTCAGTATCTCCATTCCCTCTTCGACAGGAGTAGCGCACGATGCCACCAACTGCTTCGATCCTTTGCACTCCACTACACAACCCCGGCAGTTACCGGCTATCCGTAAATCACGGTGATAGCACAAGGTAGGGATCCGGATATTCAACTTCCCGGCCGCTTCCAGGATGGAGGTTCCTTCTCTCACCCTGACTTCCATGCCGTCGATCGTCAGTTGTACCTTTTTTATTCCGGCTTCTTCCCGCTCCCTGACGATAAAACCTTCAAACTTCTCTTCGATCTCATCCTGGGCCATCTGTACAGTCAGCCCGACATGGTCATAGATATCCTGTTTGGAAAACTTATAGTCCCTGATGGTCAATAAATAATCACTGATTGCCTGACCCAACACCGAAAGCAGACCGCAGATCTCTTCCGAAGTAAAGCCCTCCTCCGACCTGGGACCGGCGATGTCATCCATGTAGTTAATCATCAGGCTCCGTTCGCCGCTGTTGATCGAAGAAGCCAGCAAATGAAACACCGTGCTTAACAACACCCGGAATTCCTGGATGTCGAGTGATTGGTAATGCCCGAAAACCTTGATATTCTCCAATGACAGTACATGATAGGAGACTGTTTTCAACAGTTGTTCCTTCGCCAGCATCAGGTATTCATAGATCAGCAGGTTGGTTCGGAAGGAGATATGTTCCAACGCCGCCTCATTCCTCGCATGCCATTCGATCGGGTTGCTTTTCATCTTGGCCAGCATAAACAATAACCGGCGGGTGATGTGATACCTCGATGACGGTTCCCATTGAAGGATATTCCGGGTATAGGAAGAATCCACGTCCAGCTTCAGATCCAGGTATTTCAGCATCCACAACCGTTCAAAAGGCATTTCGGTGATTCCCAGTTTGCCAAGCATGCTGCGAAAAATGATCCCGGGGTAAGCGATGAACTTCGGGACATGGATCGCCTTCACAGCCACCCCCAGGTAATCCCGCGTGGCAATCTCAAACAACTCCTGGTGCGATGTACATCCGTCAGGGCTGCCCGAATAAATATCGTAGGATGGCAGCAGATGACTTCGCTGGATAATCGTAAGCAACAACTTTGAGAGGTCCGCAATATGGATATAGGATACGGCAGAATCTCCTTTCCCTCCGATAATGCGGCTGTCGTATTTCTTCGATAACCATGTCTTGAGAAACTTATATACCGGCGGATATTCACACCAGTCGCTGAATACGGCTGCAAAACGAACAACCGAGACAGGAAAATCCTTCGAGCTTTTCAGCAATGTCTCTTCTCCGAACTTCTTCGTTTTGGCATACATGAAATCGGCATCCGGGGGTGTCTGCTCCGTAATCTTTTCTCCGGACTTCGGAAAATTACAGGCTGCCAATGAGCTGGCAAAGATGAAACGTTTGATATGAAGCTGACGGGACAACTCAATGATGTTTCGGGTCCCATTGATATTGGTATTCTGATAAGCGCTGTTATCCGTGTAATCGAAATCGTAAAACGCCGCCAGGTGAACCACGAAATCAGCGCCGCCCTGCGCCTGAATAATATTCAACACCTCCGGCAACGGATGAGGATTCCCGATATCCCATTGTATCCATTGAACATTATAGTGGCCCGTTATCCCGGCCTCTGTCGATGATCTCCTGGCGATAGCATACACCCGGTAATTGTCTTTGATCATGTCGAGGAAATGCCTCCCGACAAATCCCGATGCACCGGTAATGATCACTGAAGGAAGCCGCTGTTCCATCTGTATTTTTGTTTACTGAACACGTTTCCACACAAGCCGGAAAAGAACAAAGATTACTATACCCATGATCAGATCACCAATCCCCGATAACAATACCAGCAGAACCGGACTGACAAACAGGTAATAAGCAAATAAAAAGAGGGTCGCGATAAATTTGGCAGAAAAGGAAAAGATGACAAAGGCCTTTTTTTCGGGCCTGTTAGTGGCAGCCATCAGGTAGGCTATACTGACCACGATATGGAATACGCCCCCCTGAGCTGCGAAGAATTTTTCCTCCATGAAAAATCCCAGTTTTTCCAGGAAACTGACAGGGGATACGATCAGGCAAATTCCGACCAGGATCGAATGAATGGCGACAAGCAACATAAACACCGCCAACACGTGGGAGGAATCAATGGTTCTTTTCACGACGTACTAATCATTCAACCACTAATATAAGATATTGTTACGGAAATAACAAGATGAACATGTCCCCAACAGACATTTTTTGTATTATACTGATTTTCTTTATATTAGAAAATTATGCTCTACAGATATCTTCGGATTTTTTTATGTACATAGTTCGATTTTCTTTTTCCATCAAGGTTTTTCCCTATTTCATGGATTATCAAATTATTTTTTATTTAGAATCAAAATAAATATAGAATTTGATAAAAAATTTCCACTAATTGTTATTTTTTTCACAAAAGATCTTTTTACATTTGTTCAATGATTGTTATTTTTTTCACAAGTAAGTCAAAAACAAAAACAGAAATCCCAAAAACCATCTTACCATGGATGAAATCAAAGAACTTATTATGACACTGGCTGACAAGTACGGAAGGAGCAGAGAGAGCCTCCTCCCGATTCTCCAGGGAGTGGTTGCAAAGGAGCAGTACATCTCCGATGTCGCCATGACTGAAATAGCCAAAGAATTGGATCTCTCGGCCGCTCAGGTATATGGGACAGCAACTTTCTATTCTTTTCTTGACACTGAACCCAGAGGAGAGTACGTCATTCGCGTCTGCAAGACGATCACCTGCGACATGCACGGAAAAAAGCAAATCATCCAGACCTTGGAGGATATGCTTAAAATCAAGGTCGGCGAAACCACACCGAATAAAAAATTCTCTCTGCTGGAGACCAACTGCCTTGGATGGTGCCATGAAGGACCTGCCATGTTGATCAACGAAAAACCCTTCTCGGGTCTCACCTCGGAGAAAGTTATTGAGATCATCAGTCAATACATGAACAAGTAACCAAAAAGGAGATCATATCATGTCAGATACTACATTAAAAAGAGTCGATCTCATCTTCGGTGAGTATTCGAATGAAAAATATAAAGTACTCGCTGAGACCATCAAACGTCCCAACGAAGAAATCATCAACGATTTATTAGAATCAGGACTCAGAGGCAGAGGTGGAGCAGGATTCCCCACGGCCATGAAATGGAAATACACAGCCCAGGCTCCCGGAGATGAAAAATTTGTTGTTTGCAACGCCGACGAGGGAGAGCCCGGCACTTTCAAAGACCGGGAAATCCTCAGCAGAGTACCCCGTAAGGTGTTCTCCGGAATGGCCATCTGCGGGAAAGTCATCGGTGCAAAAAAAGGGTATGTCTACCTGCGCGGTGAATACCGGTTTCTCGTTCCCGAATTGATGCAGGAACTTGAGATCTTCCATCAGCATGTAAAAAAACTCGGCTACGACTTCACCATCGAACTTCGCCTCGGTAGCGGCGCTTATATCTGCGGTGAAGAAAGCGCCCTCTTCGAATCGATGGAAGGTGGCCGCGGTGAACCCCGTAACAAACCGCCCTACCCTACCACCGCCGGCTTCAAGAAAAAACCAACCGTGATCAACAACGTCGAAACATTCGTGAACGTAGTCATGATCATGCGGCTCGGCCCCATCCAATTCAAGCTCCTGGGCACCAAAGACTCACGTGGATCCAAAGTGTTCTCCGTTTCCGGCGACACCCCCATCCCCGGTATCTATGAACTGGAACTCGGTATGTTTCTCGACCGTTTTGTAGAAGAATTTGGCGACGGCGACACCAAAGCCGTACAGGTGGGAGGAGCCTCCGGCTTCTGTGTCCCCCGGAAAAAGTTCAGCGAAACCATCATCGGCTTCGAAGGTGTTCCTACCGGAGGATCCATGATGCTTTTCAACAGCTCACGATCTATGTACAATGTCCTGCATAATTACCTCGACTTTTTCGAAGAAGAATCCTGCGGACAATGTACCCCCTGTCGCGTCGGATGCCAGCAACTCCGTAAAGGCATCGTCGCTGTAAAAAAAGGAGAAAAAAGCGCCCACTACCTGGATCAACTGATGAAACTCAGCGAAAGCATGAAGATCACGGCCAAATGCGGACTGGGTCAGTCTGTAGCCAACAGTTTCTCCTCCATCGTCAATAACTTCAAGGAAGAGATGATCTATTAATCCAGTATTCAAATGAAAACTCAGAAAACCAATATGACCAAAAAAGTGAATCTGACCATTGACGGCAACCAGGTTTCGGTCGATGAGGGTACCACCATCCTTCAGGCCGCCCGTCAGCTCGGCATCAATATTCCCACACTCTGCTTCCACGAAGATCTGTGCGTGGCAGGTAACTGCAGGGTCTGCGTTGTCGAACAGGAAAAAGTCCGCTCTCTCCCGGCCTCCTGCGCCACCCCGGCCGCCGAAGGCATGGTGATCCATACCAATAGTATGAAGGTCCGTCTTGCCAGGAAACATATCGTCGAACTACTGCTCTCCGAACATAATGCCGATTGCACCAAGTGCTATAAAAACGGCAACTGCGAACTGCAATCCCTGGCTTCGCAGATGCTTACCGGAGATCATCTGTTCCTCGACCTGGTTCCCGACCACCAGTATTCGATCGATAAGTTCAACCCCGCCATCATTAAGGATGACAGCCGCTGCATCCGTTGCCAGCGCTGCGTCCGCACCTGCGAAGAACTGCAGAATGTCAGCGCCCTCGGCGTCGCTTATAAAGGCAATCTGATGAAAATCTCTACCTTCTTCGAAAACCCCCTCTTCGAGGTGGTCTGCACCAATTGCGGCCAGTGCGTGAACCGGTGCCCGACCGGCGCTCTCATCGAACGCAATTACGTCGACCAGGTCTGGGATGCTATTTACAACCCCAACACCCACGTTGTCGTTCAAACCGCTCCCGCCGTGCGTATCGCCCTGGGTGAAGCACTCGGCCTGCCCCCCGGAAAGATCGTCACCGGCAAAATGGTCGCCGCCCTCCGGCGCCTTGGCTTCGACTCGGTCCTCGATACTGACTTTACCGCAGACCTCACCATCATCGAAGAAGGTCATGAACTGCTCTCCCGCCTGAGAAGCGCACTGGTCGATAAAGACCCGAAAGTAGCCCTTCCTATGGCCACCTCCTGCTCACCCGGCTGGATCAAGTTCATCGAACACACTTTCCCCGAATACCTGCCTAACCTCTCTACCTGCAAATCACCACAGCAGATGTTCGGCGCCCTCGTTAAAACATACTATGCTCATAAACGCGACCTCGATCCCAAAAACATCGTCTCCGTCTCCATCATGCCCTGCACCGCCAAGAAATTTGAGGCAAACCGCCCCGAAATGCGCTCCAGTGGCTATCAGGACGTCGACTTTGTCCTCACTACCCGCGAACTGGGCATCATGATCAAACAGGCAGGGCTCAACTTCGAAAACCTTCCCGATGAAAAATTCGACAGCGTGATGGGAGCCTCTACCGGCGCAGCCGTCATCTTCGGAAGCACCGGCGGGGTAATGGAAGCCGCCCTCCGTACCGTGTATGAAGTGGTGACAGGTCGCGAGATCCCCTTCGAAGGTCTCAACATCACCCCCGTCCGCGGTAGCGAAGGTCAGATCAGGGAAGCTTCCCTCAAGATCACCAACACCGTTCCTGAATTCCATTTCCTCGAAGGAGTGGAACTGAAATGCGTTGTGGCCAACGGACTCGCTTATGCAAAACAGGTGATGCAAAATGTGAAAGATGGAAAGGCCAACTACCATTTCATCGAGATCATGGCTTGCCCCGGCGGGTGCCTCGGCGGTGGCGGACAACCCATCCCGACAAATCCCGAAATCCGTGCCAAACGGAAAGAGGCTATCTACGAAGAGGACATGGGAATGCCAATCCGCAAATCCCACGAAAATCCTGATGTCAAACAGATCTATAAAGATTTCCTTGGGAAACCCCTCGGACACAAATCCCACGAACTGCTTCACACGCACTACACTTCCCGCAAGAGATACTAGTGAATCACCCATCAGGCAGAGGAAGGCCGGCAAAAATGCCGGCCTTCCTCTTTTTTACCCCCTCCCGTCTTTCCTCATCTGCCTGAAACAAAGAAGCCATCCTATTGGGACGGCTTCCGATTCTAACACCTATTACTAACTACTAACCATTAACCTTTTTCCGGAGCTGGCGCCGATTGTCCGGGTTCCCCTGCAGGTGCAGGCGCGGGAGGAGCCGGTGGCATAGGTGGCGCCGGAATATTTTTTACATCACCCTGAATGATGATCCTTTTCATATCTCTTGAATGCCGTGGTATACGCGGTGGCATAACCATATAATGCTCATCGTCTACATCAATGATGATCCGCTTGCCATGACGCCGATCCTTGATCTTGAATCCCTGAATGCTCCCCATGGGAATGGATTGCATCAGACTTTCCCACTGTGAAGGCAACCGGAATTCCGGATAATCATCTCCTCCAAAGACCTGCATATCGATCTCCGGAATCTCAAAACGATCCGGAAAATCTTTGAAAGCTTCCTTCATGTGTTCCTGACAGTTTTTCATCCCGTCATGGACAATCCTCAGGATCACACTGTCGGGCATCATCTCCAGAGAATCCGGGTTCATATCATCGAATTTCATCCGGATAATTTCCTTTTCAACTGTCCCCTTTCCCTTATCTTTACCCGGCTTATTCTGCGAATAACCAGCCGAGGAAAATCCCATGGTAAACGACAGCGCAACGGCGGTTACGATGATCAGGACCCTGGTGTTGATGTGCGTTTTCATGATGTCTGATTGGTGCAACAAAATTATACCACCACACCCCGGGCAAAGGTTAACGATCGGTTAAAAATGGTTAACAAAAAGTTAATCTTCACTTTTCCAGAGCGGTTTTCCGTACTTTTGACTTATGAAAAAAGGCTGGTTGAACATCATCATTTCTTTGATCATCTTATCCTTACTGGGCATTACCGGTCTGCAGTATTTCTGGATAAGCAATGCCTATCGTATTAAAGAAGCTCAGTTCGATCAAGGAGTGAGAGATGCCATGCAACAGGTGGTAATCCAACTTGAGACACGGGAGAAAGTGGTATTCCTGTCGAAAGAATTCCTGAAAGACACGATCAATGCCATTGTAAAATCCATGAAATCGGTCAGACCCGGCTCTGAAGATCAACTATACAATCAGGAACGACTTCGGGAATTCGAACGGATGCGGGACGAAGGAGTGCTCCCTCCTCCGCCGCCACCACCCGGTGAGTTGGAATTCAGGATTGGCTGGGACGGAAACCAGGAAGTACTCACCATTTCACCACCCACCTTACAAACATTGAACGATTATTTCGGATTCCCCCTGAAGGAAATCAGCCCATCCCGGGAAGAATTACAGAGAGATAAATCATGGTTTGAACACTCGGGAAAAGCAATCCGGAAAAATACACCGGCCGAACTTTCTATCCGGAAGATCACCGAAAACGCCGACCGGCTGAAAAATATCGTGGATAAAATGGCCATCGAGATCGATGAGCTTTCCAAACCCATCGAAAAACGCGTCGACATCACTTCCCTGGACAATCTGCTCAAAGCAAGTTTCTCCAATAAAGGCATACGGGTACCTTTCGAATTCGCCATCGTGTCGCCCTATGACACCACGAAACAGGTCCCGGTCAAATCGCCTTTTTTTGTCCCCGATCAACTCAACTCACCATACCGGGTCAACCTCTTCCCGAACGATATTTTCCAAAAACCCCTGTACCTGATCGTCTCCTTCCACGGCGAGAAAACCCAAATCCTCAAATCTTTCGCCTGGATCCTGTTCGTCTCGCTATTCTTCACCCTCGTGATCATCATCACGTCGATAATCAGCATCTTCTTCATGATCAGGCAGAAGAAAATATCGGATATCAAGACGGACTTCATCAATAACATGACGCACGAGTTCAAAACGCCCATCGCTACCATCTCCATCGCAGCCGATTCCATCAACAATCCCAAAGTTATCGATGAGCCCGGAAGAATTCGCGACTATACCAAGATCATTAAAGAAGAGAACCAACGAATGAATACGCGTGTGGAGCAGGTGCTCCAGATGGCCCTGATCGACAGCAAAGGATTCCGGCTCAGACCGGAGGAAACCGATGCCCACGAGGTCATTCGCCGGGCAGCAGAACACCTGCAACTGATCATTGCCCGCCGCGACGGGATCCTGGAACTGGACCTGAAAGCCCCGCGATCGGTGATTATGGCCGATCCCGATCACTTCCGGAATGTTATCATCAACCTCCTCGACAACGCCAACAAATACTCGCCTTCCCGGCCTGAAATTCTGGTCCAAACCTATAATCGGTCCGGGAAACTTTTTATCTCCATCCAGGATAAAGGGATGGGAATGAATCCGGAAACACGCCGGAAAGTATTCGACAAATTCTTCCGGTATTCCACAGGTAACATACATAATATCAAAGGATTCGGACTTGGATTGAGCTATGTAAAGGCCATCGTGATGTCGCTGAAGGGAGAGATTTTCGTTCACAGTGAATTGGGAAAAGGAAGCCGGTTTGAAATCAGCATGCCATTGGTTGATACGGATGATGAGGAATTCGAAAATGAGGAGAACCATGGAAAAGAAAAATAAGATTTTACTGGTGGAAGATGATCCGAATTTCGGATCTATCCTGAAATCGTACCTGGAATTAAATGATTTTGAAGTCACCCTGAAAGAAGATGGCAAACAAGGACTGTCTGCTTTCCAATCCTTCCCTTTCGATATTTGTATCTGCGACGTAATGATGCCCGAAATGGACGGATTTACCCTCGCCCGCGAAATCCGGAAACTTAACAAGGATGTACCCCTGATTTTTCTGACCGCCAAAACGTTAAAATCGGATGTCATCGAAGGATTTCGTACCGGCGCTGACGACTATCTGACAAAACCTTTTGACTCCGAATTACTTATGTATAAAATCAGGGCCATTTTAAAACGCTCTCCCAAAGAAGAACAAACGGCTCCTACCCTGTTCCGGATTGGAAAATTTTCTTTCAATTACCCCCTTCGATCTCTCGAATCGGCCGATGAATCGTTCCGGCTTTCCCCCAAAGAATCAGATCTGCTGATGATGCTCTGCACCGCTAAAAACGGGATCCTGCTCCGAAAAGAAGCCCTGGAACACATCTGGGAAGCCGACACTTATTTTACAACCCGAAGCATGGACGTTTTTATCGCCCGTTTACGTAAATATTTTAAAAGTGATCCGGAAATTGAGATCGCAAATATTCATGGTAATGGATTTCGATTGGTTGGATTGAAGACTGATATAGCTGTATAGCAATTTATTAGAGGTTTTTTTCTTTTTTTCTGAAGAATTTGAAAATAAATTGTTGTTATTTTATTCACAATGTGAATGTTTTCACATTAACTTTGCTTTTCGGTTTAGAATGTATTACTTTTGTATTGAATTTAACATAGAATTGGCATAAATGACCATTCAGCAAGTTGTTGACATATTACATGGAAATCTGGTATCCGGGAAGAATCAATTGTCGTCGGAAGTGGTATATGGCTTTTCATCAGACCTGATGAGCGATGTGTTAACGCTTGAAAAAGAAAAGATCATCTTACTGACCGGGCTGGCAAACGTCCAGACCATCCGGACATCAGAAATGAGTAATATCAACTGCATCATTCTGGTTCGCAATAAAAAAGCAACCCCTGAAATGATCAAACTGGCCGAAGATACCGGGATTGCCCTGGTGGAATTTCCGGGATCCATGTTCCATGCAGTAAGCATTCTGAGTGTTGCCGGGATAAAGCCTGTTTATTAAGAAGAAGCGGGGTGCAATATACATTTCACATAGAGGGCGGTAATTTTGCAAATACGGGTGTTGCTTCAAGTGAGATCAAAAAGCGACTGAAGCAACTCAACCTGAATGCGCAGACCATTAAGCGGATTGTGGTGGCTCTTTATGAAGCGGAAGTCAATGTAGTGGCGCATGCCTATAACGGAGATATCTTTGTTGACCTGACTTCTTCATCGATCCACATATTGGTGAAGGATGAAGGACCCGGGATTCCCGATATCGAACAGGCCATGCAGGAAGGTTTTTCCACCGCCACCGAGGAAGTACGTGAAATGGGATTTGGCGCGGGCATGGGATTGCCCAACATAAAGAAAAACGCGGACCATCTTGATATACGCAGTACCGTAGGAAAAGGAACGGAAGTGGAAATAACCATATACCTGAATCATGATCAAAAAACCGAATAATCCGACGCCGGATCGGTCCGGTTTTCATCATGCACTGAAAGTCATCGACAAAGTGTGTATGGGATGCACTCATTGTATGACCAGTTGCCCGACACAAGCCATCCGGGTAGTCAACGGGTTAGCTGTCATCAACGGTAACCGTTGCGTCGACTGCGGCATGTGCATGAGGGCCTGTCCGGTTAAAGCCATCTATGTCGACCACGACGACTTCAACAAGATCTTCAAATACAAGCAACGCGTGGCGCTGGTCCCCTCTGTCCTCTTAGGCCAGTTTCCGGAGGATATCACGCTGATGAAGATATTCAGCATCCTGCACGAGATCGGCTTTAACATGGTCGTCGAAGTGGAACAGGGCATCGATATTGTCAAGAAGACCTCGATGCAGTACATCAAAGACCATCCCGACTGCACCCCCTTCATCTCTTCTTTCTGCCCGGCCATTATCCGCCTGATCCAGGTCAGGTTTCCCTCCCTCGTCAATCATATCATCCACGTGAAAGCTCCCCTGGAAGCCACGGCCTTCACGCTCCGGGAAAAATTTGTGAAGGATGGTCTGAAACCCGATGAAATCGGCATTTTCTACATCACTCCCTGCGCGGCAAAAATTGCTGCCATCAAAAGCCCGGTTGAAGAAGAACCCTCGCCCATCACCGGAGTGATCAACATGAATTTCCTTTATAATAAGATATATTCTGCCATTAAAAGCGGAAAAAAAGACCATTGCGCCGTACCAGATCCATACCCGCTTGCGAAAGAAAGCATCCTCTGGAGCCTCACCGAAGGAGAAATACCCCATTATCCCGGAAGAGCCCTTGCCATCGATGAGATCCATAACGTGATCGAATTCCTTGAGAAACTGGAAAATAACGAAATAGAAGGAGTCGATTTCCTCGAATTGCGGGCCTGCGATGAAAGCTGTCCCGGAGGAGTACTGACCGTGAGCAACCGTTTTCTGACCGTCGAAAGATTGAAAAAACGCAGCCGGAACGCGGAGAATATCATTCCTCCCAACCACGATGAATCAGGAATCCAGTTTACGGACGTACCGCAATCTGTTCTGGACAACATGCAGATCGAAAAAATCATGCCCCGGTCCATCCTGACGTACGACGAAGATATCAGTAAAGCGCTGGATAAAATTTCGGAAACCGAAAAACTGTGGAAAAAACTTCCTGATCTGGACTGCGCTGCATGTGGATCACCGACCTGCCAAGCCCTTGCCGAAGACATCGTGATGGGGACCGGCAACATCCGTCAGTGTTTCTTAATTTCCAATACCCTGGAAGATAGTGGCAAAATAGAACCTGGCGCTACCCGGAAAGAGATTGAACGCATCTGGGGAAAGAAAATCAAGGATCAAGATCAAATCGAAAATATTTAAACCATGCAGGTAAAAGACATTATTTCAGCACTGGGACTCACTGTGCTTTCAGGTAACAACGGACTCTCCCGCGAGGTCACCGGAGGATATGCCTCTGACCTTCTCAGCGATGTCATGGGCAATTGCGAATCGGGCCAGGTCTGGATTACCGTGCAAACACACAAAAACGTCATGGCGATCGCTTCGCTGCGCGAATTGGCCGCTATCATCCTGGTGAAAGGAAACAAACCGGAGCCTGAAACCGCCGAAAAAAGTGAGGAAGAGGGAATCCCCATTCTCGGAACTGACCTCCCCACCTTTACCGTAGCCGGACAATTATACCAATTGCTCCATTCGTGAAATCGTGAAAGAGTACAGGGCCGACCTTCATATTCACACCATTCTGTCTCCCTGCGGAGATCTGAATATGAGCCCAGCGAACATCATCCGCGTTGCGTTGGAAAAACAACTGGACATTATCGGCATTACCGATCATAACTCGGTTCTGCAAGCCCCGCTGATTCGTGATCTTGCTAAAAAACAAGGGCTTACTGTCCTATGCGGAGCAGAAGTCACCACCCGGGAGGAAATCCATTGCCTGGCCTTTTTCCCCACCGACGAAGAATTATTTTCGTTTCAGCAGTACCTGGAAAAATACCTCCCGCATCAACCAAATGATCCGGATAAATTTGGTTACCAGGTTGTTGTCGATGAAGCCGAGAATATCGTCCGGGAGTTCGAGTACCTGCTCATTTCAGGGATTGACCAGAGCCTGGAGCAGGTGGAGGCCGAGGTTCACCGCCTTAACGGCCTTTTCATCCCCGCACATGTCGACCGGCCCCGCTTCAGTATCATCAGCCAGCTGGGCTTTTTCCCGCCTGACCTCCGGGCCGATGCTTTTGAGATTTCCCGGAACACCACCAGACAGGCGTTCATGACTTCCAATCCCGGTTTGAAAAGGTGGAATTCCATTCAGAGTTCCGATGCTCATTTTTTAAATTATATTGGGACCGCTTTTACCAAATTTCTACTTGAATCACCTAATTTTGTGGAAATTAAGATGGCGTTAAAAAATGAGAACGGGAGAAAAATCCTGACAGACTGAACCCATTATGAAAGACCTGTCCTTACACATTATCGACCTCGCCCAGAATTCCATACGGGCAGGAGCCACCCTGGTAGAGATCACCATTACAGAAGATCCTGTTAAGGATCAGTTGGCGCTCACCATCCGGGATAACGGGAAGGGAATGGACGAGCAGACAGCGAAGAAGGCGGATGATCCCTGGTGCACTTCCCGGACAACCCGGAAAGTAGGGATGGGCCTCCCGCTGATCAAACAAAATGCAGAGCGTACCGGAGGAACATTCCACCTGGATTCCGTTCCCGGATCGGGAACAACCGTGAAGGCCGTGTTCGGATTGAGCCACCTCGACCGTCCGCCGATCGGAAATATTTCCGAGGCGGTTGTACTCCTGTCGGCCGGTTCTTCTTCGTGCGATTTTGTCTATTCGCACACCACCCCGAAAGGAACTTATGTTTTCGACACCAGGGAAGTCAAAGAGGTCCTCGGACCCGTTCAAATCGGCCAGGCAAAAGTCATCAAAACCCTCATGGAAATGGTAGAAAACAACCTGAAAGAGATAGAAATTTCAGATTAAAAACATAGTTCAATAAATTGATTTAAAACTGATTATATAATATTCAAGATTTAGTCTACATCAATTTTATGTTATTTTATTCACAATGTTATATTTTTAACAACATTTATTTGGTCGATCGAAATTTTTTTATACCTTTGCATCGGAAATGATAAAATCAATTAGCCATGAATAAGATAAAATCGCTTTCGGATTTAAAGAAAATGCAGGAAGATTTGCAGAGCAAAATGAGCCTGAGAGAAAGGAGTAATCATCCTGAGAGTATCATTCAGATCAAAGTCGGGATGGCGACCAGTGGGATTGCCTCCGGAGCCAAGGAAGTCATGACTTATTTTATCAACGAACTGGAAAAAAGAAATATAGAAGCCGTTGTGACGCAAACCGGCGATATGGGATACTGTTATGCAGAGCCGACCGTTGAGATAACGCTTCCCGGACACGAGCCCGTTGTTTTTGGTAATGTAAAAGTTCAGAAAGCTGAAGAGATCATCGAGAAATACATCAAAAACGGCGAGATGGTTGACGGAATTATTCCGATGAATTACGAAACAATAAATAATATCTAACACAGGAGATTATTTTATGGCAAAATTCAAGTCACATCTTCTGGTTTGTGGCGGAACCGGTTGTCGGGCATCACACAGTGATGCCATTGTTGCTTCGCTGAACAAAGCCCTGAGTGATCTTGGACTCCAGGATGAGGCCAAGGTTGTCACTACAGGGTGTTTTGGTTTCTGCGAAAAAGGACCGATTGTGAAAGTCGTTCCTGATAACACGTTTTATGTCCAGGTAAAACCTGAAGATGCCATGGAGATCGTTCAGGAGCACATTTACAAAGGAAGAAAAGTAGAGCGGCTCCTTTACCAGAATCCCGAGAGCAAAGAAAGGATCGGAGATTCAAAGCACATGGGCTTCTATAAGAAGCAGATCCGTATCGCTTTGCGTAACTGCGGATTCATCGATCCCGAAAATGTGGAAGAATACATTTCCCGTGACGGGTATCAGGCATTGGGAAAATGTCTGACGGAATTGACTCCTCAGCAGGTCATTGAAATGATTAAGAAGTCGGGTCTTCGTGGCCGCGGTGGTGGCGGGTTCCCGACCGGATTAAAATGGGAAATCACAGCAAAAGAAAAAGCTGATCAGAAATATGTCATCTGTAATGCTGACGAGGGCGACCCCGGAGCATTCATGGACCGTTCGGTACTGGAAGGCGATCCCCACTCGGTGATCGAAGCCATGGCCATCAACGGTTACTGTACAGGTGCATCAAAGGGTTTGATTTACGTACGTGCCGAATACCCGTTGGCCATCCACCGGTTGGAAGTCGCCATCAAACAGGCACGTGAATACGGCCTCCTGGGTAACAACATCATGGGAACCGGATTCAACTTCGATATCGATCTTCGTTTCGGCGCCGGCGCCTTTGTCTGCGGTGAAGAAACAGCCCTGATCCACTCCATGGAAGGAAAACGCGGAGAACCGACACTGAAACCTCCCTTCCCCTCCCAGTCAGGTTATCTTGGCAAGCCGAGTAACGTGAACAACGTGGAAACGTATGCAAACATCCCCGTCATCATCAACCTGGGACCGGAATGGTTTTCTTCGATCGGAACCGAGAAATCCAAAGGCACCAAGGTCTTTGCCCTCGCCGGCAAGATCAATAACGTAGGCCTTATTGAAGTCCCGATGGGTACCACCCTCCGCGAAGTCATCTTCGAAATCGGTGGTGGTATCAAAGACGACCGTGAATTTAAAGCAGTGCAGACAGGCGGCCCTTCGGGCGGATGCCTCACCGCACGTCACCTCGATATTCCTATCGATTACGACAGCCTGATTGCTGCCGGCTCCATGATGGGCTCCGGTGGTATGATCGTCATGGATGAAGACGACTGTATGGTGGCCGTAGCCAAATTCTACCTCGATTTCATCGTGGGCGAATCCTGCGGAAAATGTTCCCCCTGCCGTATCGGTAATAAAAGACTTTATGAGATCCTCGACAAGATCACCAAGGGTGAAGGGACGATGGAAGATCTCGAAAAACTGAAGAACCTCAGTACCGTTATTAAGGATTCAGCCTTATGCGGTCTTGGACAGACCTCTCCCAACCCTGTGTTATCTACCTTGGATAACTTCTGGGATGAATATGTTGAGCACGTTATCGATAAAAAATGCCGCGCCGGTAAGTGTAAAGCCATGATGCGTTATATCATCGATGCCGAAAAGTGTATCGGGTGTACACTCTGCGCGCGCAATTGCCCTGTTGACGCCATTTCCGGAGAACGGAAACTCGCTCATGTAATAGATCAGAATAAGTGCATCAAGTGTGGCGCCTGCATGGAAAAATGCAAATTCGGTGCAGTCAGTATTAATTAAAAAAGGCTGAAAAATGGAAACGGTAAAACTTACTATCGACGGGAAGGCCGTTGAAGTAGAAAAAAATACGACAATTCTTAATGCAGCGAAAACTGTTGGCATTGACATACCAACCCTCTGTTACTTTCAACTACATGATATGAACATTGAAAACCGTCCGGGCGGCTGCCGCATCTGTGTGGTAGAGGTGGCCGGGCGGCGTAATCTCGCTCCTGCTTGTTCAACTAACGTAACAGAGGGAATGGTAGTCAATACCCATTCTATACGGGCCTTGAACGCACGCCGGACTGTTCTGGAGCTTATTCTCTCCGACCATCCTGCCGAATGTCTTACCTGTGCCAAATCCGGAGATTGTGAGCTTCAGACCATGGCACAGCAACTCGGTGTGCGTGAAATACCCTTCCAGGGAGAAATATCAACCTATCGTAAAGACACATCACCAGCCATCATCCGCGATGTCGACAAATGTATCATGTGCCGTCGTTGCGAAATGATGTGTAATGAAGTCCAAACAGTTGGCGCTTTGTCTGCGGTCAACCGTGGGTTCACTGCGGTAGTGGCACCGGCATTCGAAATGAATCTCGAAAAATCTACCTGTACTTATTGCGGACAATGTGTTTCTGTCTGCCCTACCGGAGCCCTCACAGAAGTTGACCACTCGCGCAATGTTATCAATGCACTCGCTGATCCTAAAAAGACCGTTGTGGTTCAGACAGCGCCTGCCGTTCGGGCTGCATTAGGTGAAGAATTTGGCCTCGAGCCAGGCACCCTCGTAACGGGAAAGATGGTTTCTGCACTCAGACAACTGGGATTTGACTACGTTTTTGATACTGACTTTGCTGCCGATTTAACAATCATGGAAGAAGGCAGTGAATTACTTGACCGTCTTACCCGTTACCTCAAGGGTGACAAAGAGGTAAAACTTCCTATCCTTACCTCCTGCTGCCCGGGTTGGGTGAACTTCTTCGAACAACAATTCCCCGACATGCGTGAGATCCCCTCAACGGCGAAATCACCGCAGCAAATGTTCGGACCGGTGGCTAAAGAATATTTTGCCAAGAAACTTGGCGTCGACCGGAAAAACATGGTAGTGGTTTCCATCATGCCCTGCCTGGCTAAGAAATACGAATGCCAGCGTGAAGAATTCAAGGTTGATGGCGACCCGGATGTTAACTACTCGCTCTCTACCCGCGAACTGGCCAAACTGATCAAACTGGCTAATATCGATTTCAATTCCCTGCCGGATGGCGATTTCGATAATCCTCTCGGCGAATCTACCGGAGCTGCCGTGATCTTTGGTACCACCGGCGGTGTTATCGAAGCAGCCTGCCGTACCGCTTATGAAATCTATACCGGTAAAAAACTGGATAAAGTCGATTTCAAAGAACTCCGCGGACTGGAAAATGTACGTCATGCCACCATCGACTTCGACGGACTCCCCATCAACATCGGTATCGCTCACGGTTTAGGCAATGCCAGGAAACTGCTCGAAGATATCCGCGCCGGAAAATCCAACTTCCATGCTATCGAAATCATGGCTTGCCCGGGTGGATGCATCGGCGGCGGCGGACAACCGTTCCACCATGGTCATTCCGAAATCCTGAAGAGCCGCGCTGCAGCCCTCTATCGCGAAGATGAAGGCAAAGCAATCCGGAAATCTCACGAAAATCCGTTCATCATCGAACTGTATAAGGAATTTCTCGGGAAACCACTTAGTGAAAAATCACACCATCTGCTGCATACCAAGTATTTTGACAGGAGTGCAGGAGTTTTTGTTGAAGAATGATTATTTAAAAGGTAGTAAAATTATGGCTAAGATCAAATTACCGGAAAATAAAATCCAGGAGTTGAAGGACGTTTGCAAATCCTTTAACAATGAAAAAGGAGAACTGATCAATGTACTTCATAAGGCACAGGGTATTTTCGGTTACCTTCCGGCCGAAGTACAGGAAGTGGTCGCAAACGAACTCAACATCTCCGTGGCCCAGGTTTACGGTGTAGTGACCTTTTACTCCTTTTTTACCATGATCCCCAAAGGAGAACACCCTATTTCCATCTGCCTCGGTACTGCTTGTTATGTACGCGGTTCGGAAAAAGTGCTTGATGAATTCAAAAAAGAGCTGAAGATCCAGGTCGGAGAAACAACTCCCGATGGAAAATTCTCGATCAGCTGTTTGAGATGCGTCGGAGCCTGCGGACTTGCACCCGTTGTTATGGTCGGAGAAAAAGTGTATGGCCGGGTTTCACCGGAAAGCGTGAAAGACATCATCGCGGAATATAATTCCTGATCTCATTATCTCATTTTTTTGGTTAATACTTCAAAATGCCTGCGGATCATCTGATCCACGGGCATTTTTTTTGAGATCCCCTGAGATCAGAAGAACTTCATGGTGGTTTCCTTCAGGAATTTTTCTTCCAGCACGCGAACAATGCGGTGTATCACGGTCCGTCGCAACTCCAGATCGATGGGCAAACTCGGATCCTGATGGGCTTCGTTGACTTTCGTCCCCACGATGAACTGGATCTCGTCGCTCTCCAGGATCATCCGGACGATCTCACCGGCAGGACCTTTGCCCAGGTTGTAATTCGGATTATATACCTTCAGAATATCATGCACCTTACTTAGTGTCAGGATTCCTTCCGTGATGAGGTCCACCCCTTCCATGTGCGACACCGGAGGAAGTTCAGGGTCAGTGAACTCATTGGAATCGGTAATGGTCTTGTTCCATTCCCGGGATATGATATCGGCCGTCGTGGCGCCGCATATGATCTTCTTCCCCTTAAAATCGTTTAAGATGCCTGCGAACGCGACATCCGTCGTCTCCTCCTGCGGGGGGCCCGTACATATCATCAGTTTCCGCGGCTCCCGGAAATAAATGACACAGCAGCTCATGTCGTCCTGAGGATGGAAGCTGTCGTTCAGGTTGGCCCGGTCGATCACCTTTCCCGCCAGCTTAGCGGCAGAGATGTCGTGCTCGTCATGTACGTTCTCAAGGATAAAATGCTCAAAATTCTCCTGCCCCCATCCTACCGGGTATTTATCGCTTCCCAATCCAGCCTGGGTGATGCCATCCGACCCAAAGATGATGCGGTCTTCTTTCTTCGGAATAAAAGTAGTAGTGAGCACCTCTTTCCCGGTGCTTTTTTCACTTTCGATTACCACGCAATTCCAGACGGTTTCCAGTACCTGTTTGCCGCGCATGAGGAATGTCTTCGGATTTTCATACTCCAGGATCTGCACCTCCCCTTCCACGTTGATATCCACGATGGTAAAGGTGGAATAGTTCATATGCTTCACACTATCCACCGGGAGGATGTCCATCAGAATCTCGGCCAGTTTCTCCACTTTGCGGTGCTCCCGGGTCAGTTCAAGCGCCATCGTCGAAGTAAGCGACGCCAGCATGTTCGCTTTGATACCATGACCCATGCCATCAGAGAGCACGGCGATAATCCGGCCCTCCTCTTTAATCCTCCGGGACAGGAAGACATCGCCGCAGACCCTTGCTTCGTGGTGAGACTTCTGCTGGCAGTTAACTTCTATGTAGTACTGTTCGTTCAAGTTGGCTTCGGAGTATTCTTGTGCGATTCGATCACGGAGTTGAGCATCTGTTCTGTTTTAGCAGCTCCTTCGCCCAATAAAAAGGCAATTTTCTGAACCATTTCGAAATTCTCGTCGATCACCTCATTCAATCTGCTTAAAATCTGCTGCTTACGAACTTCAGGAGTGTACATGTCGCGCAAGATAGCCCCGACAAATTTTTTGCTTCTTATCGGGAATATGGAGACACTCAGTGTTTTCTCGCCCAACACCACATCGCGGTGTTCAATGCTTTCATCGGTGTTCAGCACGAAACTGAACATCTTATAAAAATTGACGGGCAACAATGTTTTCAGGTCAGCGCCAACCAGTCCGGGGATGACTTCGTGGATGATGGCTGCTTCTTCGCCGATGATCTGGATAAAGGCCTGGTTTGATTGGATAATTCTGAGTTTATCATCCACGATCACCACTCCCGAAACCAGTTTTTCGAGCATGAGGTTGACGATCTCCGACGACTCTTTCTGCGATTCTTTTTCTTTGGTGGCTGTTTCTTCGGATTCTTTCAAGGCCGCCTGAGTCTTGGCCAGTTTTTCGTTGGTGCTTCTCAAGCTTTTGATATACTCCTTGCTGTTTTTCACGCTGAAAAGATGGCACATCGCTGTGGTGGCAAGTCCCTGTGAGATGGCGATGGCGAACTCCCGGCAATTCCGGTAGCCGCAAGCCTCGCATCCGATATCGTTGGCCAGGTGATGTTCCCGGGCAATCATTTTAAGGATCTCTTCTACCTTTTCCGGCGACGGTTCCGGCAATCGTTGGTCATCATCCCGGAAAGTCCGGGAGAAATCCATTCCTTCAAACCGGGAGACAGCCTCTTTCCAGGATTCTAAGTCAAAATTCTGCAACCGTTTATTGGCATAGTCGGTCACCAGGGTACGGCGTAGGAATTTTTCCCCTCCGGGAGAAGTTCCGGGGCCCATCAGGCATCCTTTATTATAAAAGATATTGAAGTGCTTATGGATCATCTCGGTGCGGTAATCGAATTCCCTGACCGCATCCAGCATATTGTTCCTGCCTTCGGTGGTGATGACATAACCGGTAAGAAGGTCTTCGTTGATGCCGACAGCCTGAAGGATCCCGTTTGGAATGGGATACAATGATCCTTTATAGCCCAGCGGGGGATCAAATTCAGCGAACTCCAGCTGGCTTTCCCGGATATTGAATTCGGCGAACAACTGCCTGAGTTCAACGAACGTCAGGACGGCATCCACTTTCCCGTCACCGGTGAAACGGAGAGCCTCATTTTTAGTCGCGATACAGGGCCCGATAAAAACCACTTTGCTTTCTTCCCCGTACAATGCGTGCGCCACTTTGGCCGTGGCGATCATCGGAGAAACAACGGGAGCCAGGTTAGTGATTAACTGGGGGTAGTACTTTTCGACATAAGCGACAACGGCCGGGCAGTTGGCTGTGATATGATACTTCCCTTTGAAATCCTCAAATAACTCTTTGTATTTTCCGGCTACCAGGTCAACCCCGAAGGAAACTTCCATGACATGAGTGAACCCGAGCGCCCGGATCATCTCCACAAATTTGCGGTAATCCGTAATGTCATCGAACTCCCCGGAAATAGCCGGGTCGCAAATGGCTGTTACTGTCGCACCCGATGCCAGCAAGGCTCTGGTTTCCTCCAATGCGCTTCTGTATGATATAACATGTTGAGGACATGAGCGATAGCAACTTCCACACCCGATGCATCGTTCATCCACGATGGAAGGGAATTCGGTGTTTATATCCACCCTGATCGCTTTCACGGGACATATTCTGACACACGAATAACATTTTACACAATGATCCTGTTGGATGGAAAAAAGCGGTTCAGATTCCATTTTACCTCATTTTCAATGAATCACATTATCTGAGTATACCAAAAATAGAGATAATTCGGTAAAAGTTCAGGATTTTTATGAATATTTCCTGAATTTTATTCAATACTTTTATCTGTTCATTTTTTAACAGTGATAAATTTTTCACAAATAAATCTTTCATAATTAATAGTAAAATTGTATTTTTGTTTTATTACAAATTAATCGATCGATAACAATGGGACGAGAGATTAAAGAAATCATGGGACGTTTCCCAGCCGGAAAAAAAGAGATGCTGATTCCCGTTTTGCAAGCCGTCCAGGAAGAGACCGGTCATTTATCGGGTGAGATCCTGGAAGAGGTAGGGAAATACCTGAATCTGCCATCGAATAAGGTCTTTGGCGTAGCCACTTTCTATGATCAGTTCCGTTTCAAGCCTCACGGTCGTTATCATTTCCAGGTCTGCAGCGGCACACATTGTCATGTATTCGGGAATCCGAACCTGTTGATGGAGATGGAAAAGATGTTTCATGTGAAAGCCGGCGGTGTGACGCGTGACGGAAAATATAGTCTGGAAGCTGTCCCCTGCCTTGGTGCGTGCGAACAGGGCCCCATTGTCCTGATCAATAATAAGCCTTACCCGGGCATGACACCGGAAATACTTTCGAAGATCATCGAATCGTTCAAAGATTAATTTCATGGCTTCAGAAACCTCACAGACAACTAGGACCTTTCTCATTGACAAAGTATTAAAAAACTTCTCCGGGTTGCCGGACAAGGAGGTCAGTGAAAAAGTAACGGTACTGAGACGACATCGTATCAGCAAACCGGTTATCTATATCGGGACAGGGACTTGCGGCTCCATAGCAGGAGCCCGGGAGACCCTGAAGGCTGCCGAAGCATATTTACAAGAGAAAAAGATAGATGCGGAGATCATTGAGGTCGGGTGCATCGGTTTATGTTCTATGGAGCCCATTCTCGACATCCAGCTTCCGGGAAAGACGCGTCTTTCCTTTCAGAAGGTGACCTCCGACAAGGTGGATGGGATCCTGAACGCCACTTTCAACAATAGTCCTCCTCCCGAAGACGTGATCGGGCAATACCGTATCCCCGGTTCAGAGCCATGGGCCAACCTCCCCCATCTCGATGACCTGCCCTGGTTCTCGTACCAATCGCGTCATGTGTTATCACACTGCGGAGTCACTTCGCCCCATTCCATTGCCGATTATATTGTCGACGGAGGCTTTAAAGCTTTCTACAAGACAGTTCTCAACTATACCTCCGACAAGGTCTGTGAGATCATGACACAGAGCGAATTACGAGGTCGCGGCGGCGGAGGGTTCCTGGCGGGGAAAAAATGGCAGATAGCCCTGACAACCGGGAGCGACCAGAAATACCTGATCTGCAATGCTGACGAGAGCGACCCGGGGACTTACACCGACCGGATGGTGATTGAAGGCGATCCCTTCAGGCTGATAGAAGGCATCTCCATTGCAGCCTACGCTATCGGCGCCAGCAATGCCTATATCTATCTCCGCGACGAATACAGGCAGCCTATACGGATACTGGAAAATGCCTTGCAGCAGGCCAAGGACTATGGCTTTTTGGGAGAGAATGTCTTCGGTAGCGGCTTCAACCTTACGATCTCATTGTGTATCAGTGGCGGAGCCTTCGTGTGTGGAGAAGAGACGGCCCTGATCGAGAGTCTCCAGGCAAAACGGGGACAACCCTGGGCCAAGCCTCCCTTCCCGGCTGAGCGGGGATTGTTTGGGAAACCCACGGTAGTCAACAACGTAAAGACACTGGCCAATGTCCCGGCCATCATTATTAACGGGCCATCCTGGTTCCGTTCTACCGGTAGCCGGTCGTGTCCCGGCACGAAGATCTTCTCGGTTGGCGGCAAGACGAAATTGCGCGGGATCATTGAGGTCCCGATGGGTATTCGTCTCTCTGACGTCATCTACAAGATCGCCGGCGGCCTGGTCGACGACCTCCCGGTCAAAGCCGTTCACCTGGGCGGTCCCTTGGGGTACTGCATTCCTACGGACAAACTGGACACCGAGATCGGGTACAAGACGCTGAACGAAATCGGCGCCTCAATGGGCTCCGGAGGACTGATCGTCCTTGACGAGTCGGTCTGTATGGTTGATCTCGCGAAGTATTTTACCGCCTATCTGCAGAAAGAATCATGCGGTAAATGCATTCCCTGCCGGGAAGGGACCAAACGGATGCTTGAGATCCTCGAGGGGATCACGAAACGCCCCATGGAGGAATCGGATCATGAGACCCTGGAACGTTTCAAAGGTGTCGTTCAGTTGGAGAACCTGGCGGAAGTGATCCGTGACACCTCGCTGTGCGGCCTCGGGCAGAATGCCTCGAACCCGGTGCTCAGCACCCTCCGCTATTTCCGGGAAGAGTATGAAGAGCATATCTTCGACCGTTACTGCCGGGCCGGCGTGTGCCGTGAACTCCGTACCTACCTGATCGATGTGGATAAATGTACGGGATGCAACCTCTGCCAGAAGAAATGTCCGACGAATGCCATCATTGGTGTTCCCAGGAACCCACATTTCATTGTGGCCGAAAAATGCACCGGTTGCGGGATCTGTTTTGATGTGTGTAAGTTCAGTTCCATCTATTATAAATAATCTTCCAGATGCTGTTCAATATTGAGATCAACGACCAGGAAGTAAGTGCCAGACGCGGGGAAACCATTCTGGCGGTCCTGAACAGGCATGGGATCAAGGTCCCGACGCTGTGCAACATGACTGGGATGACCCCCACGGGATCCTGCCGGATGTGCATGGTTGAAGTGGATGGGATGCAGGGGCTGGTCCCGGCTTGCTCGCAGCCTGTTGAAGAATGGATGAAGATCAAGACACATTCGGCCCGGGTGATCCAGGCACGGCGTACTTTGCTGGAGCTCCTGCTGGCCAATCATCCTGATGACTGTCTCTACTGTGCCAAAAACGGGAACTGCGAGTTACAGGATCTTGCAGAAGAGCTGAACATCAGCGGGCGTAAATATCACCAAAAGCGGAGACCTGTTCAAATTGACAAGATGTGTCCTTCCATTGAACGTGATCCGGCGAAATGCATTCTTTGCGGGCGGTGTATCCGTACCTGCGATACCCTGATCGGTGTTTCGGCCATCGATATCATCGGCAGAGGCGGCAACAGCATGATCGGCACCAGTTACAACAAAGGGCTGAATTACCAGGGGTGCGTGAAATGCGGTCAATGCATCATGGTGTGTCCCACCGGCGCGTTGAGCGAACATTCTTCCATCGAAAAAGTCATGGAGGTCCTTCATAACCCCGACATGATGGCGGTAATCCAGTTTTCCGCCACCACACCCGGATCCATCGCCGAGGAGTTCGGGCTGAAACCCGGGAAAGACTCCCTGAACCTACTGCGTGCAGCCCTCCGGATGGCCGGATTTAAATACATCCTGGATACTTCGTTCGGAGCCGATATCTCCATCATGGAATCTGCGGCCGTAATCGTCGACCGGCTGAAGAAAAAAGAGAACCTTCCTGTCTTCACCTCCTCTTGTCCCTCGTGGGTTCACTATATCCGGGAGTCCCGTCCCGCTTACCTCAAAAACCTGTTGCCGGTCAGATCCCCGCAGCAGATTATGGGAACCCTGATCAGGGATTACATCATTCCTGCGCACAACCGTCCTCCCGAAACAATCTTTTCGGTTGCGGTGATGCCTTGCACGGCCAAGAAAGCCGAAGCGGAACAGGAAGAGATGATCCACGAAAAGTACCGTTCTGTAGATGCCGTGCTGACCTTCCGCGAACTGGTCAGACTGATCAGGATGATGGGCATCAACCTGACTGACCTGGAACCCGATCCCACCGACACGATACACGGGATCAGGAGTTCTGCCGGACAACTTATCGGCGTGACAGGCGGAGAGTTGGAAGGGACACTGCGTACGGTGTACCAAATGATGACCAGTCAGGAGCTTCAACCTGCCAAGATCAACGATCTCAGAGGATTGAAGGAGACGAAAGAGGTCAGAATAAAGGTCGGGAAGGAGTTCATCAACGGCATTGCCGTGAGCGGACTTGCACGGGCGATCAAACTGCTGGATGAGATGGAAGCCGGGAAAACGCCCAGATATGATATCATCGAGGTGATGGCTTGTCCTTTCGGATGCGTCAATGGCGGCGGGCAGAAGTTTTATCCTGATGAAAAGGCAATGAAGGCAAGGGTGAAAGCCATTTATGACGTCGATGAAGAAGAGATGATCAAGGTGGCGCATAAAAATCCGAATGTGGGGCTGGTTTATGAGAAACTGCTCGGCAATCCGGGAAGCGCCAGGGCCAGGGAGTTAATACATACGTCACACGTATCTGACAAAGCATTATGAGCAGCTCGTACAGACAACAGCTTGTCTTTACCCACAAAGACCGTTGCCGGGTGTGTTACACCTGCCTGCGTGAGTGCCCGGTGAAAGCGATCAAGATCATCAACGGGCAGGCGGAGGTAGTAAACGACCGGTGTATCGGTTGCGGCAACTGCGTCAAAGTGTGCAGCCAGGGTGCAAAATACCCGTTACTGGCTACCGATGAAGTCCTGCAATTGCTTCAGTCGGATCAACGGGTCGCGGCCTGTATCGCCCCGAGTTTTCCGGCCGAGTTCAGCGAATACCAGGACTATCACCTCTTAATCGGCATGATCCGCAAGCTTGGTTTTGACCTGGTGACGGAGGTGGCCTTTGGCGCCGACATTGTAGCCAAACAATACGAGCAACGGATCAAAGCTCATCCCACCGAAGGAGATATCTCGTCCGATTGTCCGGCGATCGTCTATTTCATTCGTCATTATCATCCCGAACTCGTCAGTTATCTGGCTCCCATCGCCTCGCCCATGGTTGCCATGACCCGTGTTCTGCGAAAGAAGTACGGAGAAGATCTGAGAGTGGTTTTCATCGGGCCCTGTTTTGCCAAAAAAGCAGAGACGGATGAGGTAGATGAAGTGATTACGTTCCGGGAACTCCGGACGATGTTCCTGAAGGCAGGCATCACGCCTGAAAGCACCGAGCCATCGGATTTTGATCCGCCACTGGCCGGCAAAGGCGCCATTTTCCCGGTGAGCCGGGGTTTGTACAACACGAGCAACAACTTTGAAGAGATCCCGGAAGAGCGGGTGATCATTGCCGAGGGCCGGGTCGACTTCAAGGAAGCTATAAAAGAATTTGAAGAAGGAGTGATCCGCGATAAGCACCTGCAACTGCTTTGTTGTGACGGCTGCATCATGGGTCCCGGCACCCTGCCGGGAGGGATGAAATTCAGCCGCAGCGCCAATGTCGGGGAGTATGTCAAACAAAAACTCAGTACGCTCGATACGGTAGCATGGGCAAAGGATGTGGAAGAATTTTCCACCCTGGATCTGACCCAGTCGTTTTCGCCGGAAGACCGTCGCCTGGGGTTGCCGCCGAACGAAGAAGTGGAAAAGGTGCTGCAATCCATGGGGAAATTCACGGTGCTTGATCACCTGAATTGCGGAGCATGCGGCTATGACACCTGTATTGAACATGCTTCTGCCATCGTATCCGGAATCGCCGAAAATGAGATGTGTCTCCCCTACACCATCGAGAAACTGCATGATTCGATCCAGAACCTGAATATCTCGAACGAGAAACTGGCCTCTGCCAAAGCAGCGCTGAAGCAGTCGGAAAAGCTGGCTCATATGGGACAGCTGTCGGCCGGCATTGCCCACGAACTCAACAACCCGCTTGGAGTAATCACCATGTACAGCAATATCCTGATGGATGAAACACCGCTGGAAGACCCGATGCGGGAGGACCTGAAGCTGATCGTCGACCAGGCTGAACGGTGCAAAAAGATTGTCAGCGGCCTCCTCAATTTCGCCCGGAAGAGCCAGGTGAATTTACAGGAGACCAATGTGATAAAATTCATGCAGCACAGCATCGACACCATCATCAAACCGGATACCATCAACGTGATCTTTGAACCAAAGATCACGGACCCGATCGCGGCTTTCGACATCGATCAGATGATGCAGGCGGTCACCAACCTGGAGAAAAATGCCGTGGAAGCCATGCCCGAAGGAGGAACGCTGACCATCGGCATCGAGGGAGATGAAGAATCGGTCCATTTCCTTGTTTCCGACACGGGTCATGGCATTTCCAAAGACAACATGGAGAAAGTATTCACTCCGTTCTTCACAACAAAAGGAAGCGGAAAGGGGACCGGTCTTGGTCTGCCGCTGATTTACGGAATTGTTAAAATGCACAAAGGAAAGATTCATCTTACGTCGAATGATGACCCCACCCAGGGTCCGACAGGAACGACCTTTACAATTACCATTCCAAGAGGGATAAACGCTGAAAAACCTGAAGTATGAAACCAAAACCATTGATTTTCCTTGTTGATGACGACATCGATTATCTTTTTCAGGCGAAAGTGAAACTGGAAAAAGCCGGATATGAAGTGATCACGGCGGAAAGCCAGAAAGAGGCAGAAGAGATCATCAATAAAATGAAGCCCGACCTGGCTATCCTTGACCTGATGATGGAAAATGAAGACAGCGGGTTCATCCTGTGTTACAAGTTCAAAAAGAAATACCCCGATCTCCCGATCATCATCGCTACGGCGGTTGCTGCCGAGACAGGTATCTCTTTCGACATCCATGATGAGAACAATCGAAAATGGATCAAAGCAGACTGTTTCCTGGAAAAAGGAATAAGGACGGATATCTTTTTATCAGAAATTGAAAAATTACTGGCAAAAAAACCGTGATTGCATTGTGAAAAATGTTTTTCAATTTACATTTGAAAATTCAAAAAAAGCATGCCGACACTAAAGATCCTCGTTGTTGATGATGAACCCGGTATCCGAAGCGGAGTAGCCCGGATCCTGAGAAACTTCAGGGTTGATTATCCTTTCATGGAAGAAGCGTATGACTTTGAAGTCTTTGAGGCTTCGACAGGAGAAATGGGAATTGAGATCATTGAAAGCAATCAGCCGGATATCATTCTTCTCGACAATAAACTGCCGGGAATCCAGGGTATCGAAGTACTGGAATACATTAAGAAGAAGCAGTACAACATTATCGTGGCGATGATCACCTCCTACGCTTCCCTGGAATTGGCCGTAAAAGCCACGACCGACGGCGCTTACGACTTCATCCCCAAGCCGTTCACCCCACAGGAGCTGAAGTCATCGGTCGAAAATATTACGAAAAAGATCTTCCTGAAGAAGATGACCACTCGTTTGCAGGAGTCGGGCAAGCAGGTACGGTTTCAATTCCTTTCGGTATTGTCGCATGAGCTGAAGGCGCCGTTGAATGCCATCGAGGGCTACCTGAAGATGATCCGGGAGCGGCAGTTGGGCGGTAAGATAGAGGATTACAATGACGTGATTGAAAGAATGCAGGACCGGATCCGGGGAATGAGGACGCTGATCCTGGATCTCCTCGACCTCACCAAAGCAGAGACCAGTCAAGTAAAACGGAATATCGTCGACACGAACATCAATCAGATTATCCGGAATGCCATCGATACCATGCAACCCTATTCCATCCAGAAGGAAGTCACCGTTACCATAAAAGGATTGGATAATGTGGTGATCAAGGCTGATCCGAACGAGATGGAGATCATCATGAACAACTTGATATCCAACTCTATAAAATATAATAAAGAAGGCGGAAGCGTTACCTGTGACGTGACCGACGAAGGCGATCAGATCGGGATCTCCGTATCCGACACCGGGATTGGCATGACCGAACAGGAGATGGGACGTTTGTTCCAGGATTTTGTCCGCATCAAGAATGAAAAAACCCGAAATATAACCGGAAGCGGGCTTGGGCTTTCCATTGTCAAGAAACTTGTTGATTCGTACAATGGGAAGATCGGAGTCAGCAGCATGCCGGATCAGGGAAGTACGTTTAAAGTATCATTACCAAAAGTAGCAAAATGAACGGAAAAAGTTTGCCTCACAAGACTGTTGAACGATTGAGCCAATACCGGAGGGCTTTACTATTGATTTATTCGAAAGAAAAAACGCATGTGTTTTCCCATGAGATTGCACAGATGTTGCATATCACCCCGGTACAGGTCCGCCGCGACCTGATGCTGATCGGATATTCGGGTAACCTGCGGAGAGGGTATGACATTAAGGAACTGATTGAATTGATCGGCCGGATCATTGATGCAGACAAAGGCCAACGGGTGGCTGTCGTCGGATTGGGGAACCTGGGAAAGGCGATGATCAGTTATTTCAAGGGAAAACGTTCAAAGCTCAGCATCATCGCGGCTTTCGATGTGAATCCCGAAAAGATCAACCGGGTATTCGATGGCGTTCCCTGCTATCACGTCAGCAACATGGCAGAGATCATCAAGAAGAACAACATCACCATCGGCATTATCACCGTCCCTGCCGAGCAGGCTACCGAGATCGCCGAGAGCATTGTATTAGCCGGGATCAAAGGGATCCTGAATTACACTCCGAAATCCCTGAATGTCCCTCCTTACGTGTACCTGGAGGAATACGACATGATCACTTCACTGGAAAAAGTAGCTTTCTTTGCAAAGAAAAATGACGAACGGTTTAAGTAAGGAGCCATATCTTGAAAATCTTCCACAACTTTGATGAAGTCGGTCAGATCCGGAATGCCGTTGTCACCACCGGTTTATTCGACGGGGTCCACATCGGCCATAAAGTCATTCTCGACCGTCTGAAGAAGATTGCTGACGAGATCGGCGGTGAAACGGTGCTGATCACTTTTGATCCACATCCGCGGAAAGTGCTGTATCCCGATACTGTCGGGAAAGATCTTCAGCTGATCTATTCTCAACGGGAGAAAATCGACCTTCTTCAAAGGACAGGACTCGACAACCTCATCATTGTGAACTTTACCGTTGAATTCTCGAAGATCACCTCGGTTGAGTTTGTGCGCGACTTTCTCCTGGGCAAGTTGCATGCCCGGAAGATCGTTATCGGATTCAACCATCATTTCGGGCATAACCGGGAAGGAGACTATGATGAACTCCGGAAGATCGGGGCCCGGAACGGGTTTGAAGTGGAAGAGATTCCCGAACAGGATATTCATCACGAGACCGTCAGCTCAACCAAGATCCGGCAGGCATTGCTGGAAGGGAATATTCAGAAAGCAAACGCCTATCTTGACCACCATTATCTGATCATGGGGACGGTGTTCCGCAGCAGCCCGGTGCTGGCCGGGATGGGATTCACCAGTTATTCGTTGCAGATCGAAGAAGAGCAGAAACTGGTCCCGCCCAACGGTGTCTATGCCACCTCTATCATTTACGGAGATGTCTCGGCAAGGGCCATGTGCTTTATCCGGAAAAACCAGGAACATCCGCTCGACACGGTGGTGGAATTCCACTCCATCGATCCGGTAGAAGATCTGACGGGCAAACTGATCCCCCTTCATTTTCACAAGAAAATGCGCGGCGAGAAGGTCTTTTCCTCCCGGGAAGAGTTGTTGGAACAATTACGGTCAGACAAAGAACAGATTGAAGAACTGATATTCTGATGGACACAGCCAATCACGATAATATCCGGGTTACTTTCCTGGGAACGGGAACCAGCATCGGGGTGCCCGTGATCACCTGTGAATGCCCTGTTTGTCTCTCGCCCGATCCCCGTGACCAGCGATTCCGGACTTCCATTCTCGTCGAAACGCAGGGAGTGACCCTGGTGGTGGATTGCGGACCCGATTTCAGGATCCAGATGCTGCGCGAAAAGGTCCGTAACCTGGATGCCGTACTCTTCACCCATGAGCATCGCGATCATATCGCCGGGCTCGACGATGTACGTGCCTTCAATTACGTACTGAATAAAAAAATAGACATTTACGGAACCCGGCAGGTCATGGAAATGATCCGGACAGAGTTCCCGTACATCTTTTCCGAAAGCCGCTATTTCGGAGCGCCCCAACTAACGATTCATCACATCACCGATGAGCCGTTCAACATCCGGGGCGTTGATATCATCCCCATCAGGGCCATGCACGATAAACTACCGGTCACCGGGTATCGCTTCGGTGACTTCACCTATATCACCGATGCCAGTTTCATTTCCGAAGAAGAAAAAGAAAAAGTGAACGGTTCACGGATCATCGTGCTGAATGCCCTCAGAAATTCGAAACATGTTTCACATTTTTCCGTTGGAGAAGCAGTAGAACTCATTCAGCACTGGAACCCGGAAGCGGCATATCTCACCCATCTGAGTCATTTTGTCGGGCTTCATGAAGAAGTGAACCGGAGACTTCCCGGTAATATCAGGCTGGCTTACGACGGATTGGTTTTAACACTTTAAATGATGCGAATTGATATTCTGACGATATTTCCGGAGATGTTTGACGGACCGTTCAACCATTCAATCATCAAACGGGCCAAAGACAAAGGGATTGTGGAGATCTTTCTTCACAATTTCCGGGAGTACACCACCGACCGTCATCATGCGGTCGACGATTATGCCTATGGTGGCGGAGCCGGAATGGTGATGATGGCACAGCCTATCGTCGCCTGCATTGAAGACCTGAAGTCGAAGACGGATTACGAAGAGATCATCTACCTGAGTCCCGATGGCGAGTTACTCAAACAGCCACTGGCCAACCGGCTTTCGATGGTGCAGAACATGATCATGCTGTGCGGCCATTATAAAGGGATTGATGAACGTATCCGGGAACATTTTATCACCCGGGAGATCTCTATCGGCGACTATGTTCTTTCCGGTGGCGAGATGGCCGCGGCAGTGCTGACCGATGCCATCGTCCGTATCATTCCGGGCGTGCTGAACGACGAGACCTCCGCCCTCTCGGATTCATTCCAGGACAACCTCATGTCGCCTCCTGCGTACACCCGTCCGTATGAATTCAGGGGATTCAAGGTGCCCGATATTCTGCTTTCCGGGAATGAAAAAGAAATTAAAAAATGGCAGCATGAACAAGCAGTGGAGCGGACCAGGAAGAAAAGACCCGGCTTGTTGGAAGAATGATAAAAGGGGGAACATGATGAGAAGATCTTTTCTCTTTTGTTTACTGGCATTGATCACCTTCCCGGCTTTTTCACAGGTGAAGAATGCAGAAGAAATCTCCGCACGGCCTTCGGTAGGGCTCGTCCTCAGCGGAGGTGGCGCCAAAGGATTTGCCTATATCGGACTGCTGAAAGTCATACAGGAAGCGGGCCTCCCTATCGACTACATCGGCGGATCCAGTATCGGCAGCATCATCGGGGGGCTCTATGCGCTTGGTTATTCCCCCGACACCATCGCCCGGCTTATCCGTTCACAGAACTGGCACAATTTACTGCGCGACATCATCGACCGGAAATACATTGCCTTCGAGGAAAAAGAATTCGGAGAGAACGCCATCATCCGGTTGCCGGTCAGAAACAAGAAGATCACCATGAGCTCGGCTATGTTCAAGGGAGAAGAGATCAACCTCCTCCTGAACTACTATTTCTCACCGGCGTATAACATCTCTGATTTTCATAAGCTCCCTACCCCATTCCTTTGCGTCGGCACCGACTTGTTGTCGGGTGAAGAGGTGATCCTCGACAGCGGTTACCTGCCGATGGCCATCCGGGCAAGCATGTCTATCCCGGGCTATTTTCAACCCACCGAATACGGGGGACATTACCTGGTAGATGGCGGGGTAGTCAACAACTACCCGGTGAAAGCCGTGAAGAAGATGGGAGCCGAGATCATTGTCGGGGGTGATGTGCAATCGGGTCTTTACACCTCGCGGGAACAACTGACTTCCATCATGGCCATTCTCGATCAGATCACGTCGTTCCACCGAATCCCCGCCAATGTGACAGGAGACAACCTGACCGATCTGAAGATCAAGTTCTCCCTGAATTACGGCATGATGGATTTCGAGGCCTTCGATTCAATTATTGCCGCCGGTGAACGAACCGCCCGGCAGTTCTATCCCCGGTTGAAGGAGTTGGCCGACTCACTGAACGCCATCGAATACAAACCGTTGAAGGAATACAAGGCCACTCCTCCGGAGAAAATATTCATCAACAACATCCGTGTCACCGGCGTCAAGCATTTACATGCGAAATACCTGGAAAATCTGCTTCATGGGAAAGAGCATTCGAAAATTTCGTTGAAAGAACTGGAGAGCGATATCCATTACCTGAAAGGTACCGGTTACTTCGAGAATGTCTCTTACCGGCTGGAAAACACGCCGGAAGGCGCCGACCTCGTGATTGATGCCCGGGAGACCGGCGTCGGAGAATTATCAGCCGGCGCTCATTACGACGACAATTACAGCGTAAGCCTGACCCTGAATGCCGCCTTCCGCAATGTCCTGGGAGACAATTCTAAACTTTTTGCCAACATGAACATCGGTCCCAACCCGAGGCTGCGGGCAGTGTATCTGCGGGGGATTGGCCGGGTATCGGCTATCGGGATCAGCACCGACATGTTCACCTTTAACTACGATTATTACGACAAGGATAAAAAACTCAGCCAGATCAATTACTCCGACTATAAAGGAAGCGTTTATTTCAACCATAATGCACTCAACTCATTGAACCTGAAAGCCGGTATCGATTATGAATACTTCAGATATAAAGAAGATTATCCGGTCGACAGTCTGATAACATATTCCGGCAGCTTTTTGGGATACGGCACCGCTTTTCTTTCGTTGACGGCCGACACCCGCGATCGTCCCTGTTTTTCCACCAGTGGCTTTCATCTTCTTTTCCGGGGCGAATATGTTGTTCCCCTCTCAAAAAAAGTCTCCGAAGACCTCTATAACAATGCGGCCATTGTTTTCATCAAATACGATCAGAATGTTCCTCTTTGGCACAGGTTTACCTTTCAACCGGGTATATTTGCCGGATCCATCCTGAATCCGGATATGAAACCGGCGACTCATCATACTTTCCTGCTGGGAGGCCTTTCCGCGCACAATTATCTGGAACAGATCATTCCCTTCTCCGGCACTCATTTTCTTCAGGAATACGGATACTATGCATTGGTCGGACGGGCAAAGCTCCAGTATAATGTGTATCAAAAATTATATGTCACGTTACGAGCCGATGGTGGAGCCAATGTGACCGATTTCGGAGAGTTGTTCAAACCCAGGAGTTTTTTGTTTGGATACGGAATTACAGCAAGTTACGACAGCTTCATCGGTCCGGTGGAAGTCTCGTTCATGGGATCGAACATCAATCCGAATCCCATGCTTTATCTGAACATAGGGTTCTGGTTTTAAGAAAACTTTCTGCTTCCGTATTGGGGTTTAAAAAAAATTGGTATATTTGCACTCCTTTTTAGCAAGCACTTTAATTATACGATTGTTATGAACCCAACTGAAATAATGAAATTCGTCTCGGAAGAGCTCGTTACTGTAAAAGAGTTTCCCAAATTCAAAGCAGGCGATACGATCACTGTTCATTATAAAATTAAAGAAGGCAACAAGGAACGTATTCAAACGTACCAGGGTGTTGTACTTCAGCGGTCCGGTGCAGGCACTTCCGAAACCTTTACCGTTCGCAAGATTTCCGGTAACGTTGGCGTTGAAAGGATTTTCCCCATTTCTTCCCCGTTTATTGAAAAGATAGAAGTGAACAAGAGAGGTGTGGTAAGAAGGGCAAGGATCTTCTACCTCAGGAATCTGCAAGGCAAAAAAGCCAGGATAAAAGAACAAAGGATGTAAAGAAAAACCCCGGTTATCAGCCGGGGTTTTTTGTTAGTTCATGACCAGGTTCAAGGTTCCGATTTCTTTTGATTTTATCACCGATAACGCTTTCGAGTAACTCAGCAGGTTTCTGATGATCGATTCGGAAGGTGACATGCTGGTTTTTCTTTTTCTCCCCTGATTTTTATGCGGTACAGAATTTTCCAGAACCACATTGCAGGAAGGACAGGTAGTAGTTTTTCTCTTCATAGGCAACGCTCCATTCATTTAACATGGTTTTCATGCTATAAAAACGATGTCGTTACCCTATTATTTTGTTTCCCCTGAAATAATTAATCACCTTCCGGAAAAGGCTTCATGTCGGGTTGAAGACCCTGAAAAGAATCAGTGAAACCGTTTGTACGGGGTCAGACAGAAAGGATCATGTCTTTTTCTTTCACCAGCTTCCGGAGGTTGATCAGTGCATAGCGCATCCTTCCCAGGGCCGTGTTGATACTCACGTTGGTAACTTCGGCGATATCCTTGAAACTCATGTCGCCGTAATGCCGCATGACCAGCACTTCACGTTGCTCTTTCGGGAGATAATCGATCAGTTTTTTCACATCCTGGTGGATCTGTTCGGTGATCATCACCTCTTCCACCGATTCAACGGGAATGGCAACCCTGTCGAAGATATTGTACTCATCGTTGTTTTCCACCACAGGAATCCGCTTTGCTTTTCTGAAATGATCAATAATGAGATTATGCGCGATACGCATCACCCACTGAATGAACTTTCCTTCCTCCTTGTATTGACCTGAACGGATCGTGTTGATAACTTTGATAAAGGTATCCTGAAAGATATCGTCAGCAATATCCTTATCCTTTACGATCATGAGAATGTAAGAGTAAACACGGTTTTTGTGGCGACGGATTAAGCCTTCAAGACTGGGATGATGTCCGGCTAAATACCTGCCAATCAGTTCCTGATCACTGATTGTCTGGTTCTTCATATGACCTCCTTTTTAGTGAAAAAGAGTATATGTTTAGCCTATATAGTCCCTCCTATTAGTTGAGCGCAGGTTGAGGTGTGCGCAATTGGTTTGATAATTGATACGATCTTTTTCGTATTTGGTTGCAACAAAAATACAGAAAAAAAAACGAAATGCAAATTTCTTCCTAATTTTGCATTCTTAGTGCCGCAGAGATTTATATGAGGAACGTTGAAAAGCTTGACCCAAAGGATTATATCATCATCAAAGGAGCCCGGGTCAACAATTTAAAAAATATTGACATTGCCATCCCCCGCAACAAATTTATCGTGATTACCGGTCTTTCCGGTTCGGGAAAATCATCGCTAGCTTTCGATACGTTGTTCGCCGACGGTCAAAGGAGGTATGTAGAGAGCCTGAGCGCCTATGCCCGGCAATTTCTGGGACGGATGTCGAAACCCGATGTGGATTATATCCGGGGCATCTCGCCGGCCATTGCCATCGATCAGAAAGTAAACAGCACGAATCCCCGCTCGACGGTAGGAACCTCGACAGAGATCTACGAATACCTGAAGTTGCTGTTTGCCCGTATCGGTAAGACGTACTCACCTGTTTCAGGGTCCATGGTTAAAAGAGATACCGTATCCGATGTGGTGGACCGGGTGATGGATCTTCCGGCAGGCAGCAAGGTGACGTTGTTTTCCCCGCTCGACCTGAAATCGAAGAACGGCGACCTGGTATCGAAGTGCAATGTGCTGATGCAACAGGGATTTACCCGGATCCTCCTCGATGGAGAGATCATCCGGCTGGACGAGGTTCAGCAAATCCCTAAAAAGAGTTTCAAGGAGCTGTACCTGCTCGTTGATCGGTTGGTGGTGGATCCCAACGATCAGGACCTCCCCGGACGGATTGCCGACTCGGTGCAGACGGCCTATTTCGAAAGCAACGGCACCTGCATGGTTGAGGTGGCCGGGGAAAAAACCGAACGGATATTCTTCTCTATTCGCTTTGAAGCGGATGGAATGTCGTTCGAACAACCTTCCGAGAACCTCTTCAGCTTTAACAATCCTTTCGGGGCATGTAAGGCCTGTGAAGGATTCGGCAGCATCATCGGCATCGATGAGGACCTCGTCATCCCGAATAAAAATCTTTCGATATACGAAGATGCCATCGCCTGCTGGCGGGGTGAGAAAATGGGAGAATGGAAAAACGAACTGGTGATGAATGCCTATAAGTTCAACTTCCCGGTTCACAAACCCGTTTATGAGTTGACGGAAGCACAGCGGAATCTGCTCTGGACCGGCAACAAATACTTCAAGGGGCTGAACGAATTCTTCCAATATATCGAAAGTCAGAATTACAAGATACAATACCGGGTCATGATGTCGCGATACCGTGGCAAGACTGTTTGTCCGGAATGTAAGGGGACCCGTCTTCGCAAAGATGCCGGTTATGTAAGGGTCAACGGACGTAATATCACGGAGATGGTATTAATGCCGGTGAAAGACCTGCTGGAATATTTCCGTCACATCGAGTTATCCGATCATGACCAGGCTGTCGCCAGGAGGCTGATGAAAGAGATCATCAACCGGCTGGAAGTGCTGGTAGATGTAGGTCTGGGATACCTTACCCTGAACCGGCTGTCGTCAACCCTGTCGGGCGGCGAGTCGCAGCGTATCCGGCTGGCCACAGCGCTGGGCAGCAACCTGGTTGGGTCCATGTACATCCTGGATGAACCCAGTATCGGGTTGCATCCCCGCGACACGCAGCAGCTGATCAAGGTGTTGTTGCGCCTCAAGGCGCTGGGAAATACCGTCATCGTTGTGGAACACGATGAAGAGATCATCCGTGCTGCCGACGAAGTCATCGACATCGGTCCGCTGGCCGGCCGCGAAGGTGGCGAAGTAATGTTCCAGGGAACGCTTCCCGAGTTGATGAACGACAAGAAGAGCCTGACGGCGCGGTATCTCAGCGAGGACCTGTGCATCCCGGTTCCGGCGCATCGCCGTACCTGGAAAGAGCATATCCGCATCCTGGGGGCCATGGAGAACAACCTGAAGAACATCACGGTCGATATTCCCCTCCATGTCTTTACCGTGATCACGGGAGTGAGCGGATCAGGCAAGACCTCGCTGGTGAAGCAGATCCTGTTTCCTGCCTTAAAAAAGATTTACGGAGGATACGGGGAGAAAAGCGGAAAATTCGACCGGCTGGAAGGCGACATCAATCGCATCGGGGCCATCGAGATGGTGGATCAGAATCCCATCGGACGATCCTCGAGGTCGAACCCGGCTACTTACATCAAAGCTTTTGACGAGATCCGCAACCTCTACGCGGAACAAAAAAACGCCAAAGTCCGTGGCTATAAACCAGGGTTCTTCTCGTTCAATGTCCCCGGAGGACGCTGCGAAGAGTGTGAAGGCGAAGGGATGGTAAAGATCGAGATGCAGTTCATGGCCGACATCTACCTTACCTGCGAATCCTGTCATGGGAAGCGTTTCAAGGAAGAGGCGCTGGATATCAGGTTCCGTGAAAAAAATATCGTTGACGTGCTGGAGATGACCGTGGATGAAGCGATGGATTTCTTTCACGATGGCGGCAAGCCCACGGCTGCGGAGAAGAAGATCCTTTCGCGGCTGGAACCGCTTCAGCAGGTCGGATTGGGTTACCTGAGACTGGGACAGTCCTCCAGCACCCTCTCCGGCGGGGAAGCACAACGCATCAAGCTGGCTTATTTCCTCTCCAAAGGGATCACCGAAAAGCCGACCTTTTTCATCTTCGATGAGCCCACTACCGGTCTTCATTTCCACGACATCAACAAGTTGTTGGGCTCGTTTGAATCACTCATCGAGCAGGGTCATTCCATCGTAGTGATCGAACACAACCCGGAGGTGATCAAGTCCGCCGACTGGGTGATCGACCTGGGACGGGAAGGCGGAGAAGAAGGCGGCAACATCGTATTTGCAGGGACGCCAGAGGATCTGGCTGTCTGCCCTGAATCATATACCGGACAGTACCTGAAAGAGAAAGTATTACCCCGTTAACCCCGGAAAAAAGGAGGTAACCATGAAAAGTATCAATCCCGTGAACAATCAGGTGATCCGGGAGTATCCGGAGCATTCCGCCGCGGAAGTGATCGCTGTTCTGGAATCTGTACAGGCAGAATGGTTGAAATGGAAGCTGACCTCGTTTGCTGAACGCAGATCCTTGCTCAGGAATGCCGCGGTGATACTGAGGGAGAAAAAGCGCCAGTGGGCTTCACTGATCACGCTTGAGATGGGCAAGATCATCCGGGAGTCAGAAGCGGAGGTAGAGAAATGTGCCACGGTGTGCGACTTTTATGCTGAAAATGGCGAAGCATTCCTGAAAGATTCCGTGATCGCGTCGGATGCCTCCCGCAGTTTTGTTGCTTATCAGCCCTTGGGAGTCGTGTTGGCGGTGATGCCCTGGAACTTCCCATTCTGGCAGGTATTTCGTTTTGCGGCTCCGGCGCTGATGGCCGGCAATGCAGCCGTTCTCAAGCATGCCTCCAACGTGCCCGGCTGTGCGCTGGCGGTGGAAGAGATCTTCCGGGAAGCAGGATTCCCTGCAGACCTCTTCCGGACGCTGATGATCCCCTCGTCGCAAGTAGAAGCCGTCATTGCACACCCCGTGATCAGGGCGGTGACGTTGACCGGAAGCGAACAAGCCGGCAGCCAGGTGGCGGCAGCTGCCGGGAAAAACATCAAAAAGACAGTGCTGGAGTTGGGCGGCTCCGACCCGTTTATTGTCCTCGAAGATGCCGACCTGGAACATGCGATTTCCGTCGCTGTCACAGCCCGCATGATCAACCAGGGACAGAGTTGCATTGCTGCCAAGCGGTTCATCGTGACGGAGAAAGTGAAACCCGCCTTTGAATCCGGGTTGCAAAAGGTATTTGAAGGGCTGATCATGGGCGATCCCATGGATCCTGTCACACAGGTCGGTCCATTAGCCCGTCCCGATTTAGTCAATGCGATAGAACGTCAGGTAGAGGATTCCGTCAAAGCAGGCGCCACCCTTCTTTGTGGCGGAAAACGGCCAACGCGGGAAGGATGTTATTATCTTCCCACCATCCTCACAGATGTGACGTCGTCGATGCCGGTATTCCGCGAAGAGACCTTCGGCCCTGTAGCCGTCATTATCTCCGTGAAGAGTGAAGAAGAAGCCATCGCTCTCGCCAACGACGGTGAATTCGGGTTGGGAGGAAGCGTCTGGACCCGGGATATCGCCCGCGGAGAGCGGGTAGCCCGCGACATTGAGACGGGCGCCATGTTCGTCAACGGCCTGGTCAAAAGCGATCCCCGTCTTCCGTTTGGCGGCATCCGGAAATCGGGATATGGCCGGGAACTGGGAGAAACAGGTATCCGCGAGTTTGTGAATGCCAAGACCATCTGGATCAGTGAAAAATAATCTGCTGAAATCGTTTTACCGCGTCAGGGTCACTGTCCCTTTTTGCTGAAATGATTGTCCTCCCAAATTTTCAAAGGTAGCCACATATATGTACGTGTCTTCGGGTGCAGGCTGGCCCTTCACCTTCCCATCCCACCCTGCAGAGAGCTCATTGAACTCAGCCAGTAATTGCCCCCAGCGGTTGAAAACTCTTATCACGTACTTTTCCACTCCGGTCCCTTCCGGATGAAACATATCGTTTACCCCGTCTCCATTCGGTGAAAAAGCATTGGGGATCCATAGTCTGGCCGGACATTCTCCGATGTTAACAGTATCGGACTTCATGCATCCGTCTTCCAGCACTTCCACCCAATACAACCCCGGCTCAGTCACGAGAAAATCCGGATCTGAAGCGCCGTTCTGCCATAGATACGTTCCGCCCTGTACAAATGCATTCAGGTTAATATCCCCGTCGCAGATGGTAGTGTCTGCTCCCAGATCTACATGGATCTCCGGTTTATAGTGCAGGATGGTCTTGATAAACCGGACACAGGGAACCGGTGTTTCCAACGTATCATAGTAAGTTCCTTCTGAAAGTTGCCAGGCACCTCCGGCATAATAAGGTTGGTTATAACACAGCGTAGTGTCAATGACGCTTACCGGACCCACAACCTGAATACGAATGGTATCATCGGCCAGAGAATCGAGTACACAAAAGTATCCGGATTTCAT
>DAONET010000007.1:92293-100880 GCA_035403225.1 Bacteroidales bacterium
GGCTTGTTTTCTCCGGTTTCGACACCGTTCACCTTCCATTGAAACGAGACAGATGAACCACTCAGCAGCACCGGAGCGGAAAATGTCACCATTTCACCTTCACAAGCCGGGTTTTCCGAAGGAGTGATGTCAAAAACCAGTGAATCTTCCGGGAACACCCGGACAACAAAAGTAACGGTGTCACCGGGACATGGATTAAGGAACGGCACGACGTGATATAACACGGAATCGATGGTATTCCCTTCGTTGAACAGCACCTGACGGATAGGATTTTCATTACCGGCGCTCTGTCCGGTGATGAACGGAGAAGATGCTGACACAGTATACGAGAAGGAAGAACCGGCCATGGACGATTGCAGCAGGATATTGGTGGTGTCGCCCGAACAAAGCGAATACGTATCGGAAGTATTCGTGATGACCGGCGACGGGCTTATATTGATCAGGATGCCATCCTGTCCCGGGCCAAACAAGCCTGTTCCGCATTGACTATTTCGTCCCCGCACTTTCAATCGCTTCTGCCCTGGCGGGTAATCGGAGAAATGCAGGGTGAGCGAAGGCCGGGTATCCACTGAATCAAAAACCACTGTCCCGGTCGCGACATCCGTCATCACCCACTCATACCCTGTCGGTTCGCTTCCCGGGAGGGGATTGGGATAGACGGTATAAGTAGCGTACCCGCTTTTACACAGGGATAACGGCCCGGTGATGTCAGCGGGAGTATGTGGGATACATTCCACCCGGTACCGTCCCAGGTCAAGGGAGCTGCTGGCTGCATACCACCAGGTGTTAACGGTGTTTCCTGATCCGAGTCCGTACCCCACACCTCCATGCCAGGTGTGACAGCCGGTATCGGGTAAGACAGGATAGCAACCACCCAGTTGGGTCATACCGCCATCATTAGCCAGCAAGGTATCGTTCCAATAGGTAGCAATCGAAAGACCCGGCGGACGGATCTGATGGACGATAAATCCCTGATAGTGTCGTTCCACATCATACAATGCAATGTTGGTGAGACCGTTGACATAATTGATGGATATGGCAACGCTGTCGCCGCAGGTAACCGGATCCCCCAATGCATTCAACCCATTCCAGACCATGGTATTCAGGCCGTTCGACACCGTGCTATTGATGGTCAGGTCTACCGGTTGGATGCCGGGAGACAGATCAGATTCAATATTCAGCTGGATATTTCCCGGTTTATTCACCACGAAAGTGAAGGAAAAGGTACCATCGCAACTTCGTTGGATAGAAACGGAATCGCCCAGGATCAATCCGACGGTACCGGTTGGGTACTCGATGGAATCAGGATCATTGATAAATATTTTGTACTGCGGAAAATGGTGATTTCCCTGACGGGAACGGCAGCTGCTATCCCACGGAAAAGGAGGAGGATAACAACCGTTCCGGGTGGCCGTCACATCAAAATTCCAACCTTGCATGCGATTATAAGCAACCGAGGTGACAATAGAATCGGTAGATGAATAAATATATTGGGTTGCCAGAAACTGACCGGAATTATTTGCACAGTTATATGTGTTGAATCCCCAGTCTTTAGACCATAACCGTCCATCAATCGGTGTCAGTGGTGTGACCGTAGTATCAATAACAGTAATATCAAAGAGATCTATTCCGAATCCGGTTCCCATAAAATCGATGGAATAATCTCCCGCCACGGCAGGAATAAAAGCAGATGGTTGATATCCGTTCTGATTCAGTGGTTTTGGTCCTGCAACCGCTTGTGAATGATATTGGATATACCCATCGTTATTAAACAACATGGGAATGGTCCGCGTGCATATCAGTGTTCCGTTAAGACGGATACTGAACATCAGGGGAGAGACACCTGACCTGAAGCCCATCAATACTTTCTCTCCCGGATGGGCGATATGTACATATAACTTCTGGTCGGCATTGCAATTGATGTTGGCGAAGCATGAATAATTACCACTGCCATCCAGTATCCACAAATCTGCTAACCGCGTTGAATCCGGTCTGATCTGCTTCGTACCTTCCGCCATTCCATTCCAGGGGAGAAGAAACAGGAACAGCAATAGGACAAGCATTCTTTTCACGGTAGAATGATCCATCGCCAATAAAAATGGACATTTGTTGTCAGAATTCCTGACAAAGTAAAAGTAAGCATATTATCTGAACTAATATTCCGACTAAATAAATGAGTGGCAGGAAGCGCCGGAAGATCAGGATGCGGAAGAAGTGGTTTCCTTTTTTGTCCTCCGGATAAATCCCAGCATCATCAAGGCGGAAAGTAGTGCGGTACCGGCTCCGAAATAAAAAGGAATACTGGAATTGACCTTGTCGTAAAGCATACCGGCGATGAGACTGGCAGGCAGCAACGTGATCCCCAGCAAGGCGTTGTATATGCCCATGGCGGTACCCTGTTTGTTCGCATCGACGATGTCCGACACAAAAGCTTTCTGAATGCCATCCGTTGCGGCTGAATACACTCCATACAGGGCGAAGAGAGAGACGATGGCTCCGATGCTGGTAGTGCGGCCGAATCCGAAGTAAACAACAGCATAGATCAGAAAACCGACGATCATGATCTTTTCTTTACCTACCCTGTCGGAGAGAGAACCGATGGGGATGGCCAGAAATACCGAAACCAGATTGGTGATGAGATAAACGAGGGGGATAAAAGCCACCTTCACCCCTACTTCATTGGCTTTCACCATCAATAATGCATCCGTGGAATTACCCAGCGTAAAGACAAAAATGATGACCAGGAAGAGGTAGTACTTACGGGGGAAATCTTTAAAACGAAACTTCCTGAACAGGCTGTCTTTTGATTTTTTTGCATCCTTGATTCCGAAGATGATCACGAAAATGGCCAGGATCGCCGGGATGCCGGCCAGCAGGAAGATCAGGCGGTAATTGCCGGGCAGAAACATCAGCAGGAGGAAAGCCGCCAGGGGGCCCAGGATGGCGCCGCTGTTGTCCATGGCTTTCTGCAACCCGAAGCTCCTCCCCGTCTCCCCGTTCTCGACCGATCCGGCGATCAGGCTGTCGCGGGGAGCCGTCCGAATCCCTTTCCCCACCCGTTCCACAAAACGGAGGAATAATACCTGCAACGGCGATATCACGAACGAGTACAGCGGGATCATGATCGCCGAGAGACCGTATCCGATCAGCATAAAGGGTTTGTTCTTTCCGATCTTGTCGCTCCAGAATCCCGATAGCGCTTTGATGAGAGAGGCTGTGCTCTCCGCGATGCCTTCGATAAGCGACAAGCTGGTCTTGGATGCCCCGATGGAAAGTAAAAACATCGGCATCACCGAATAGATCATCTTCACGGAGGTATCCGTCAGGAAACTGGTTACACCCGTTAACAAGATATTCCGGTTAAAGCCAAGTATTCGTTTCTCTTTTACAGATCCGGGTTTTGTCATCATGTAGTCAATAAATAATTCCCGTTGGAAGTCGATTCTTTGATAATGATCCGTATCCTGCGTTCGTCTCCCACGATCCAGACGGTATCGTTGGCGTGAAATACCACATTGGATTCCGGATTCACAATACGTTCGCCATTGCGTTCGATCCCGACCACCAGCCCCTGCGAAAGTTCGCGGATTCCTGATTGCCGGATACTTTTCCCGATGAGCGAGGAATGTTCACTGATGGTAAAATGGTGCAGCGACACCTCTTTATGGGCTCTGTTGTCATTGGACGGGGCAGCCGATTTCTCCATGAACTTCTCAAACCGCTCGAGCTGCTCATCGGTTCCGATCACCGAGATCCGGTCAAACGGGTACAGGTGCTCTTTCCGCGACGGCACATGAATAGCCTGATCACCCCGTTCGATCATGACGATATTCACCCCGAAGCTTTCGCGTAAACGCGATTCCATGAGCGTCTGCCCGATATAAGGGAAACTCGATTCCAGCTCGAATTTGGTGATATGAGTGTCCCAGGGGGTCAGCATCTCATGCACATGGACATCTCCTGCCTGTCGTTCATTGTAGTTGATCATGAAACGAGTCTCGATCTTACTGTAAAAATGCTGGATCCTTTTATGAAACAAGGCGATGATGAGACAGGAGAAGATAATGCCGGCAACCGCGATCAACGGAGAAAACAGTTGCAGGAAAAAGACACCGATAAAGATGACCGCGAAGATGACCCTCGAAAACTGAAGTAGCAGCAAGGGCCCGCGATGAGATGTTTTTAACCAGATATTGGTAAAAGCCTGCCGCTGTGTCCGGCGAAAAGCCAATGCCCATAAAAACGGGGACAAGACGGTCAGGGTGATGATCGCCGTAATGACTTTATGCAGGCCGAGATTCGACAGGATCGGTTCGATAAACCGGGTACTGAACACGATCAGCGTCATGATGATGACCGAAAAAATCACGACATTCACCACATACGACCTGATCACCTTTTTCCAGTCTGTCGTCTCTGTCATATGCTGAGCAGAAGCGCTGTACGATGCCAGCCCGTTTTTCCATTTCTGTGGTAAGACCTTTTCGATAAAGGTGTAAAACGGCTCCGAGAACCGGATCATGTAAGGCGAAGTAAACGTAGTGATCACGGAAACGGCTACAGCGACGGGGTAGAGGAAATCGCTGGTGACATGCAGCGAGAGTCCCAGGGTGGCGATGATGAACGAAAATTCACCGATCTGCGAGAGGCTCATCCCCGATTGAACGGCTATCTTCAGCGGTTGACCGGAGATCAGTACGCCAAGGGTGACAAACAAGGGTTTTCCGAAGAGCAGGACCAGGATGCCGGCGATAATAGGGATCAGATGTTTCCCCAACATCTGCGGGTCGATCAGCATGCCGACCGAAACAAAAAAGATAGCGCCGAAAAGGCTTTTCACCGACCTGGTGAGTTGTTCAATCTTCTCCGCCTTGGTGGTCTCCGCCAGTATGGAACCCATGATGAATGCGCCGAGAGCCGACGAAAAGCCGACGTAGGTGGCAAGCACCACCATCAGGAAACAGAATGCCAGCGAGATGATCAGCAGGGTCTCCCCGTTGATCAGCAGACGAAATTTTCGGAAGAAAGTCGGGATGAAAAAGATGCCGGATACGAACCACAACACTATGAAAAAAGCCAGTTCCACCACCACCTTCAGCATTTCCGTTCCTTCGAAGGTGCGGCTTACCGATACCGTGGAAAGCAGCACCATCAGCAGGACGGCGACCAGATCTTCAATGACCAGCACCCCGGTTACGATACCGGCAAACTTCTGGTTTTTCACCCCCAACTCATCAAAGGCGCGGATGATGATGGTCGTGGAAGCGATGGAGAGAATACCTCCCAGGAAGAGACTGTCCATGGAACTCCATCCCAACAACCTGCCTACTCCATAACCCAGTAGCAACGTCAATCCCACCTCGGTGATAGCCGTAAGAGCAGCCACCCCTCCTACTTTCAACAGCTTCTTGAAGCTGAACTCCAACCCCAGTCCGAAAAGCAGGAAGATGACCCCTATATCGGCCCATGTCTGGATGCTCTGTACCTCGATGACGGTCGGGAACAGATGTATCTTCGGCCCGACCAGCAAACCCGCGATGATATATCCCAACACCACGGGCTGTTTCAGCTTCTTGAACAACAAAGTAACCAGCGCCGCTGATGTAAGGATCAGCGCCAAGTCAGTAATCAGAGCAGGGAGATGCAGCATCGGTCACTCGGTTATCGGGTAAATGAATCACAAAAATACTGTTTATTTGTGCACCATCCTCCCTGATCAAGACTCCCGGCTCACCGCTTCACAGCAGCGGCGACATCAGTCTGGCGACTCTCTCCGCCAATCGGTAAACGAACGGCCGGGAATGCCATTGATCGTAAGTGATGAGAGAGGATTCCGCCAGGTCGGCAACGAAAGACCGGCGTAGTTGCTCTGCAAAAGCCGCCGAATAGATGACCGCATTCACCTCGAAGTTCAGGTCGAAGCTGCGATGATCCATGTTTGCAGTCCCCACTATCGAGACGCGGCCGTCAATCACCATGGTCTTCGCATGGATAAAACCGCGGTTATAGGTGTAAAGTTCAACACCGGCTTTCAGCAGCTCTCCGTAGTTAGACCAGGCTGCGGCATTGACCAGGATGGAATCGGAGACGCCGGGCACGATCAGTTTCACTTTCACGCCACCCATGGTGGCAATCTTCAACGCATCCATGATGCTGCCTCCGGGGATGAGGTACGGGGTGGTAAGAAGGATCTCATGCTGGGCCAGGTTGATGGCTTTCAGAAAAGAAAGTTTGATGGTGGAGGCAGGAGAATCGGGCCCGCTGGCAGCAATCTGTACGCTGGTATTGGAACCGGGAACCGGCTCGGCACAGAAATACTTGTGGACGGGTTGTATCTTGTGCCCGGAACAGAAGTTCCAGTCGCAGAGAAACATATGCTGAAGAAACAGGATCCCGGGTCCGTCAATGCGAAGGTGCGTGTCGCGCCAGTACTTGTGATCCTTGTCCTGACTGCTGTTGATGTACCTGTCGGCGATGTTGATTCCCCCGACAAAACCACACTGCCCGTCGATGATGATCAGCTTCCGGTGATTGCGGTAATTCAGGCGATTGGCGAAGAGCAGCAACCGTACCCGGTTAAAGGGATAGGCTTCCACACCTCTGGTCCTTAACTCCTTCGCCAGGGTCTTCCGGATCGACCGGCTCCCAAAGTCATCGTAGATCATCCTGACTTCCACGCCCTCTTTCGCTTTCCGGATCAGGATGTCCTTGATACGGTTGCCTATCTCATCATCATCGTAGATGTAATACTCCAGGTGAATATATCGTTGCGCCTGCTCCAGCGCACTGATCACTTCCGGGAACTTCTCTTCGCCGTTGATCAGCAGCTTCACGGCATTGCCGTCGGTGAGCGGGCTCTGTGTGTCGTTCATCAACAGGCTGACAAGGCTTCTGGCGTTCCCGATGTCGCTGGCATTCTTTCGGAGGGAGTTCTCCGACATGGTGAATGGATCAATCGACAGCTCTTTCAAACGGCCCTCGTCCTCAATGAGCTTTTTACTGTAAATCATCCGTTTCCGGTAGTTCACGCCGAAGATGAAGTAAAACAGCATGCCCGCCACCGGGACGAATATGGCCAGCAGCAGGTAAGCCAGGGTCTTGGAAGAGCTCCGGGTATCGTAGATGATGCGCAGGCAAACCAGCGCCACTATGAGGATATAGACGATTTCCGCTATCGTGATCCAGGGCATATCGATCAGGAATAAAAGGTGTCAGAGAAAAAAGTCAGTTGCGTCGCGAGAGCGCCGGGAGTAAGAAAAAACAACGTTTTCATGACACAGCTTTTCATAGCAGTAACACATGATCAATGAAAGGATCAAACTTAAGAGATTTTTTATTCCGGCAAAAGGAATTTTTCAGGATTTGTTGAGTTTACCGGACTTTCGGTGATGATTTTCAAAATTTATTTGGAAAGAATCTTCAATCCCGTTACTTTTGCACAAAATTTGGCGGGGTAGCTCAGTTGGTTAGAGCGTCGGATTCATAACCCGGAGGTCTCGAGTTCAATTCTCGATCCCGCTACAGCATCAAGCATTTCCAACAAATGAACGGCTTTCCGGCCGTTTTTTTATTTCCCTGCCTGTTCCCTTCACTTACCTCCAGTCCGTTGTCGAACCTTCGTGACGGTGAGTATCCGGGAAGGCAATATGAGGTTGGCTGATTTAATACTCTTTATTCCAGGATGGCAATTCCCCCTGAACTTCAAAGTACCGTTGTAGCAATGTCCCTTCCACAAATCCGGGCAAATCCTGATTCTTCTTATCAAACGTCACAAACCAATAAATATCAAGGGCATCTATGTTTTCTCTCGTACATTTTTCATTGAAGAAATCTTCTCGTTTTATTCCTTCTTGTTTGTTGTTCAATCTGCCGTTTAAGCCTTGCTCCTTAAATTCCCCGTTTTGTTGAATAGTCCCGGATTTTCCAATATACACCAGGTCAATTTTTCCCCGAGATAGTCTCAGAATGTAGTAAACACCCGGCAAATCAGGCACATCTTTTGAAAGGTCTTTCAGGTTTTTGCCTTTTTGAAAAAAGAAATGACCTTGATTCTTGTATTTGTTTAATTCTGAAAACATTACAATTGTATTTAGTTTATCAATTCGTTTGCTATCATTTCTGTGAGGGGATCCAATCTTTTTGGACAGTTATTTTTCAAATATACGTGTTTTTTTATGAAGGGGTCTGTGTTCCGGATTATCATATAACAAAGGGGGTCAACATTATCGAAATGGCTGTCAGGTGATGTGGGTCCTCCTGACATATTTTTTTCGATGTGATGAAGGTATCATCTCACCATTTCATGGGGTTGTTGATAATGTATTTTTTTATTCGTTCATATTCTGCATTATCCCGGATGATATGGTCGTGGTAATTCTGTTGAAAAAAATGGTTGTTCCGGTTGTATTTTGGAATATCCAAACCAAATTCATCAATGTAATCATCAATTTTGGAATTAATGGCAGATTTAAACCCTGCAATAAACGACGAAATGGATTTTGGTTTGCGAACAAAAACGGATTGTTCCGGGGATTGATCCGGGGATTGATCCGGGGATTGATCCGGGGATTGATCCGGGGATTGATCC
>DAONET010000007.1:100980-102387 GCA_035403225.1 Bacteroidales bacterium
TTGATCCGGGGATTGATCCGGGGATTGATCCGGGGATTGATCCGGGGATTGATCCGGGGATTGATCCATTTGTAGAGACGCACGGCCGTGCGTCTCTACGTGCGTTTCGTGCGTTTCGTGCGTTCCGTGCGTTCCATCCAATCCATGGAAATCGTTGAAATCGTCAAAACCGTGCGGGCCATCCGGTCCGCCCAAATTGTGGGAATCGTTCAAATCGTGCGTTCCATCCAATCCGTGGAAATCGTGGAAATCGTCAAAACCGTGCGTTCCATCCGGTCCGCCCGAATCGTGGGAATCGTGGGAACCGTTTATTCGGGGATTATCCAATACGACAATGGCGTGGATATGGTTGGGCATAATGATATATTCGGCCAAATACAATTCATCACGGATTTCAAATGTTTTTAACCATTCATCGTTGATGATTTTTCCAAAATCCGACAAAATTATTTCTCCATTATGGATACGCCCCAAATTACATTCCCTGTTTTGGGTAACCAGGGTGATAAAATAAATACCGTTGCCCGAATAATCCCATTGGGGCATTCGGTGTGATTGTGTACGATATTTATTTCGAAACCTTTCCATTAATTCTCTACCCTTACCTCCCCACTCATTACCTTCTGCATCAACATATCGCGCAAAACCGTAAGGGTAAGGAAATACCAAGGAGCAGACAATTAAACCAGCTCAAAAAGAATCAAATCAGATATTATTTACAGGGAACATCAATGGCATTCTCATGTTTTTTTGAATGTAAAATCTGATTCCCGGCAGGCATAGGTAATTGTGGATTTGAGACAAATGATCGTCCTTCATCAGTACCCGGAGATTTTTTATATGTATTAACTAATGAAACAGATTGATTATTTGTCCACGGAAAGTTAAGATTACACCAATAAGTATAACTATTGGGCGAATCTTGATAATAAGCGCGAACTATAGTACTTGTATATGCATAATAATAGCCGATCCTATACTTAATGTTATCATTAGGTATGAGAATATTATCTTGTGATTGTTGTGATAATCCGTAATTAACATAAAGAGGAGTCAGATCATGTGCGCCTTCGTTTGTCATATACAAGAAAAAATACGTATCAGGAAAAATCAGATTAAAAGAAATTGATCCACCTGGAAGGCTTATGGTATTATTCCAATTTAATTCTAACCCAATTTGAGTGCCGGTAGTGGTTGCTCCATAGGTATAAGCTGAATATGAAGCGGAACTACCAGGTAAAGAATAAAATGTCACACTGTTACCAGGAGTGATAGTCTGTGTGTTACCGTTTATCGTTATATATATATTTGTATATACCTTATTATTAAAAGTGACATTTGTACTTGTTGCAGGATTCAAAATAACTACTGTTTTTGTTATTGTACTATTTCCTCCCGGGCTTATTG
>DAONET010000008.1:0-96341 GCA_035403225.1 Bacteroidales bacterium
ATTCTTTTCATAAAACTGCATATTGTTATGCAAAGATAAAAAATAAAAAGAGGGTGTCCCACATTTGAGACACCCTCTTGCATATGATGACAAATCAATGTTAGTACATATCACCCATTCCGCCCATTCCGGGGTTCATAGGGGGATAAGCAGGAGCTGATTTTTCTTCCTTATGGTTGGCGAGCACGCACTCGGTGGTTAACAGCATACCGGCAATGGAAGCTGCATTTTCGAGAGCGACTCTGGCTACCTTGGTAGGATCGATAACGCCTGATTTGAACAGGTTTTCGTATTTTTCGGTACGGGCATTGTATCCGTAATCATCTTTCCCTTCTTTCACTTTCTGCACCACAACCGAACCATCCAGTCCTGCGTTTTCGACAATCTGACGGAGAGGTTCTTCCAGAGCGCGTTTTACAATAGCGATACCGGTGGTTTCGTCATCATTATCACCTTTCATCTTTTCAATGGCTTTGATGGCACGGATGTATCCGACACCGCCGCCAGGGATAATACCTTCTTCGATGGCAGCACGGGTAGCATGCAGTGCATCGTCAAAACGGTCTTTCTTTTCTTTCATTTCGACTTCGCTGGCAGCGCCTACATAAATAACGGCCACTCCGCCGGCCAGTTTAGCCAAACGTTCCTGCAGTTTTTCTCTGTCATAATCGGAAGTGGTGGAACCGATCTGTGCTTTGATCTGATTGACGCGTGCCTCGATGTTTCCTTTTTCGCCACGACCATTGATGATGGTGGTATTGTCTTTATCGATGGTGATTTTTTCAGCCTGTCCGAGGTATTCGAGGGTGGCATCTTCCAGTTTGTAGCCTTTTTCTTCAGAGATCACGGTACCACCGGTAAGGATGGCGATATCTTCCAGCATTTCTTTTCTGCGGTCGCCAAATCCGGGAGCCTTAACGGCTGCCACTTTCAGCGTGCCCCTGATCTTGTTCACCACGAGGGTGGCCAACGCTTCACCTTCCACGTCTTCACTGATGATGATCAGCGGACGACCGGTCTGCACAACCTTTTCCAGCACGGGCAGCAGGTCTTTCATCACGGAGACCTTCTTATCATAAATCAGGATATACGGCGATTCGTAAACCACTTCCATTTTATCGGTATCGGTTACGAAATACGGGGAGATATATCCACGGTCAAACTGCATCCCTTCAACAACCTTAACGGTAGTTTCAATACCCTTGGCTTCTTCGATCGTGATGACACCTTCTTTCTTCACTTTTCCCATCGCTTCGGCGATCATCTTCCCAATGGTGTTATCATTATTGGCAGAAATGGAAGCAACCTGTTCGATCTTTTCCATGCTGTCGCCGACCTGTTCAGTCTGAGATCTCAGTGAGTTGATGATTTCCTGAACGGCTTTTTCGATACCGCGTTTCAGGTCCATCGGGTTGGCGCCTGCCGTAACGTTTTTCAGTCCGGTGGTGAAGATAGCCTGAGCCAATACCGTAGCAGTGGTGGTTCCGTCACCGGCCAGTTCGTTGGTTTTGGAAGCCACTTCCTTGACCATCTGGGCGCCCATGTTTTCAATGGGATCTTTCAGATCCACTTCCTTGGCAACGGTCACACCGTCCTTGGTAATCGTGGGAGCGCCATATGATTTTTCAATGATCACATTGCGTCCGGCAGGACCCAGCGTCACTTTTACTGCATTGGAGAGTTCATCCACTCCGGTTTTCAGAGCTTCTCTTGCTTTTATGTTAAACAAAATATCTTTTGCCATTGCTTTGATGTTTTAGGTTTATTCCTGTTACTTATTTTTGGTTACCGCATTATATCACTGCGACGATATCAGATTCACGCATGATAAGGTAGGTATTGCCGTCGATATTGATCTCTGTTCCTGCATATTTCCCGTAAAGAACTTCTTCGCCTACTTTCACGGTCATCGGTTCATCTTTCTTGCCGGGACCAACAGCTACAACAGTTCCTTTTTGTGGTTTTTCTTTTGCGGTATCGGGGATAATGATTCCGCTGGGAGTCTTTTCTTCCGCCTGGGCCGGTTCAATTAAAACTCTGTCAGCCAGAGGCCTAATCTTTACTTTTGTCATTTTTATACTATTTTGAGTTAAACATTAAGAATGATTTTCATGAATTCTTTCTGTCTACCTGTCATATTCCGTGCCATTGTGGCAAATCGTCCTTTTTCAAGACAATTTTTCCGTCTTTCACCCGGAATAAAAAAAAATGTCAGAACGTACTGACATTCTGACATTTTTTCTGATAAGTGATACCGCTTATTTCTTTTGTGTGGGAGGAGCCTGGAAATCATTGATCGGCTGGGTCTTTGACTCATCGATCTGTTTCTGGATCTCACTCTGTTGTGTCTGGACTTCTCCCCGGTTCTTCGGAATAACAAAGATGGAAAAAAGACTGAGCACCAGCAGGATCACTGCCAGCGTCCAGGTTGTTTTTTCAAGAAAATCAGCCGTTTTCCTAACGCCCATGTATTGGTTTTGGGAGGAAAAATTGGATGCGAGTCCGCCACCTTTGGAGTTCTGTACTAATACGACAAGGACCAGCAAAATGCAGGCGATCAGGATCAAAACAGATATAAAAATATATAATCCCATGGCTTATTTTTATTATAACTTGATTTTTTCAATTTGGGATGCAAAGTAACGACTTTTTTCCGGAAATAGCAAACTCAATTTCTCATATATCTTGATGGCCTTGGTGATATTACCCTGACGGGCATACAAACGGGCCAGCGTTTCGGTCACGATCTCTTCCTCATCAATGCTACTGCGGATAGCCGATTCCGATGGATTGAAGAAGGTCGTTTTCGGCGGTGAGATCCGGGGTTCTTCGGCGATGAATTTCTCGATGAGTTCCTGTTTTGAAAGGATTGTTTTGGTGAGGGGAGGCTCTTTTTCGGGGACCTCTGTCGTGGAAGTAGCCGGCGCAACCGGTTTTCCTTTCTTTTCCTGTTCTATCTCGGCCAACCGTTTATGCACGATAGCCAGCAGTTGTTCCCGGAGTTCGGATTTTGAGGCAGGAATTACTTCAGCCACCGGCGCCGGAATGGGTTCGGGGACTTCCTGGGTCGTTGCCGGGGCCTGTTCTTCCGAAGTGATCTCTGCGATCGGGGCGGCTGTAATTTCATCGGCAACGGAATCCGTCGATTCTGCAACCTCGCTGATAACAGGCTCCGGCTGTATCACCGGGATTTCTTCTTTTACCGGCTCAGGGGATGGCGACGGAGCGGTTATCTCTTCGGCCACCCGCACCTCGCTTTGACGTGCCTGATCCATCAGACGCTTCAGAATCCGTCGATCCGACGCATAGATGGCTGCCTTCTTCAGTTGGGACGGGTATTGAGGATGGTTCTCCCTGAACAGGTTCAGGGCATAAAGAATCTCAGCTCCCGTGAACCAGGGAGCCTGTTTCAACACCTCTTCCAGCCCTTTCAGGCTCTCTTCCGAGAGAGAAGCCGGGTTCTTCTGAAGACTGAGATATTGCGCAGCATCCATATTCTGCGATATTATTACGGGGTCACTCCTACCAGTTGACTACCGATTTGTTAAATATATCTTCCACCAACTGCTTGTTGATCTCTTCTATCAACGTTGCCTGGACCGCATTCAGCGATTGTGAACTGGGATAATCCTGGTAACGGGTGAAGGTGGTTTCGTAGTTCTGTTTTTCATCCTTCCGGTTGGTAAATTTTACCGCAACGGTGATGGTCATCCTGTTCATGGCGGCTGTTTCGTTCCCCTGAATGGCAATGGGCTTCCCGGCTTCATACCCGGTGATCGTACCCTCCAGAACCAGGTCCCCGCTGTGTTCGGTCAACGCCAGACTGGTTTGTGAGGTAAAATAATCGCGTAACGCTTCTGTCAGGTCTCTGCTCAACGTGGGTACGACCAAAGGAGCTTTATTCTGAAAATAATCGATGGTAATGGTTTTCACATCGGGAGAAATGGAAACACCGGTAAAGGAGTAGTTGACCCTGCAGGAAGAAAGGGTCAGGAGAAAAACTAAAATCAATGCAACGTTGGTTTTCATATCGTCCTATTCCAGGTTATATTCCTTGATCTTCCGGTACAGCGTCCGTTCCGAGATGCCCAGTTCTTTCGCCGCATCCTTTCGTTTTCCGTCATGTTTCTTCAGCGCCATTTTGATGAATTCGATCTCTTTCTTCTCCAGCGAAAAGGTTTCATGCACCTCTTCGGGCTCCTGAACCGGCTCGGAAATATTTTTGTCTGCAGGCTGAAGGATGATCTGTGACGAAGCTCCCGGCTGGATATTCTGATCTTTGTATAGCCGTTGGACTACCTGGTTGTTTTCTATCTGCGATGAATCCACATGACCATTCTCCATCAGGTCCATCACGATCTTCTTCAGGTCGTTCATGTCGCGCTTCATATCGAACAGCACCTTGTACAGCAACTCTCTTTCGCTGATTCTGGAGGCCTCATCCCCTTTATACAACACCGGGAGATCGCTTACCATGCCTTGTGGCAGGTATTTCATCATGGTGGCATAGGTAACTTCCCGGTCCTGTTCAATGATGGATATCTGCTCGGTGAGGTTTTTCAACTGGCGGATGTTGCCCGGCCAACGATAGCTTGTCAACAGGTTCTGCGCCTGTTCATCCAGGTGAATGGGCGGCATATGATATTTTTCAGCCGAATCTGAAGCAAATTTTCTGAAAAGAAGAAAAATATCTTCCTTTCGATCACGCAATGCCGGAACGTTAATGGGGACAGTGGAGAGCCGGTAATAGAGGTCCTGCCTGAATTTTCCGTTGTTGACAGACTGAAGAAGCTCGATATTGGTGGCAGCCACCACCCTGACATTGGTCTTCAGCACCTTGGATGAACCGACGCGCATGAACTCTCCCGATTCCAGCACCCGTAACAACCTGACCTGGGTGGCAATGGGCAATTCAGCTACCTCGTCGAGGAAAATGGTGCCTCCGTCAACGACTTCGAAATATCCTTTCCGCGCTTCATGAGCGCCGGTGAACGATCCTTTTTCGTGGCCGAATAATTCCGAATCAATGGTCCCTTCAGGAATGGCGCCGCAGTTCACGGCAATATAAGGCCCATGTTTCCGGGCACTGAGCTGGTGAATGATCTTCGGAAAAAACTCCTTTCCGGTCCCCGACTCCCCCGTAACCAGTACGGTGATATCGGTAGCCGCCACCTGACGCGCGATGTCCAAAGCACGGTCAAGCAACGGGGAATTCCCGATGATCCCAAAACGCTGTTTTATTGATAGAATATCCATCCTGCTACAAAAGTAATCAGATATTGAACATGCTACTCTTATCTGATCGTTGCCTGCAACTTTTGTTCGTATGCCTTGATCAGTTTCTGCATCACCCGGTCGATCTCTCCATCGGTGAGCGTTTTCTCTTCATCCAGCAAGATAAAGTTAACGGCATATGATTTCTTGCCGGCGGCGATTTTCTCCCCTTCATAAACGTCGAAAAGGCCGACCTTTTTCAGCAACCTCTTTTCCGTCGAAAAAGCCAGCGATTCAATCTCTGCAAAGCCGACAGAAGAATCCACCAACAATGCCAGATCACGGCGTACTTCCGGGAACCTGGGTAATTCGGAGAAATGAATAGCGCTCTTTCCGGCCAACTCGGTTAATAAATCCCAGTTTATATCGGCATACATGACATCCTGACGGCAATCGAATCGTTTCAATAAACGCCGGTCAACCAATCCCACTAATGCTAACAGATCGTTGCCCGACTTGAAGGAAAGACCGGTAAGATGCATCGAAGAATAGGGACTGATCTGAAGTTGAGCAGGGGAAATATTCAGCCTTGTCAGTAAAGCATAAAAGTGCCCCTTCATCTCGAAGAAATCGGTTTCCCTGGATGGTGAATTCCAGTTCTCCTCACTCTTTTTCCCCGTCATGGCTAATGCCAGCCTGAATTCTTCATGATATCCGGTAACAGGATCTTTCCCGTTCTTTTCGTCCGATAATGAGTAAACGGTTCCGAATTCATAGGACTTCAGATCAACCGTCTTCCGGTTCTGATTATATACCATTGTCTCCAGCGCGCCAAACAATAGTGTCTGGCGTAGTGAATCCAGTTCACGGCTGAGAGGATTGAGCATCCTGACCAGTTTTTCCGTTTTGTATTCTTCATCACCTTCGTACCAGGCCGAGGGAGTGAGAGAATTGTTCATGGTTTCATAAAAACCGGCAGAACTAAGATATTCCGAGACGGTGTTCCGTATTTTTTCTTTATCGGGTTTGGGGGAAACATTCACCGAAGTCCGCACCTGCAACGGGATCTCGATGTTGTTATAGCCGTAAACGCGAAGTACTTCTTCGATGACGTCTGCTTCGCGCGTGACATCAGCCTTGAATCCCGGAACCGACAAGGTGACACCGGAAGCATCTTTTTCCTTGATTTCGAGGCCAAGATCGGACAATATCGACATGGCTACTTCCGGGCAGATCGACTTCCCTGCCATCCGGTTGAGATGTTCAAAGTTCAGTTTGACCAACGGCCGTTGAATGGGAGTTGGGTAAACATCCACGATATCCGATGAGATCTTTCCGTCTGCCAGTTCTTGAATCATCAGGGCTGCTCTTTTCAGGGCATACAGCGTGATCTCATAATTTGCGCCCCGCTCGAACCGGAACGACGAGTCTGTTTGAAGACCATGATGCTTGGCGGTCTTTCGTACCGTCCGTGGATTGAAATAAGCGCTTTCTATAAAGAGATCGCGGGTCTGCATGGTCACTCCCGATCCGATCCCGCCAAAAACACCGGCAATACAAAGTGGTTCCGATGTGCTGCATATCATCAGATCATTGGCTGTCAGTTTACGTTCCACATCATCCAGCGTAACGAACCTGGTTCCTTCCGGATATTTTCTGACAATAATCTGATCCCCGGTAATTTTATCGGCATCAAAAGCATGTAATGGTTGTCCCAGCTCCATCATGATGTAATTGGTTACATCCACGATGTTGTTGATTGGGCGCATACCGATAGCCTGTAACCGTTGTTTCAGCCATTCGGGTGATTCCCTGACAGTTACGCCGGTGATGGTAATTCCGGAATACCTGGGACAGGCTTCCGGATCTTCAACGGAAACAGCAATGGAATGGCCTTCCGTATCCCGGCCGAAAGCCGAGACATCGGGTAATTTCATTTCATAACGGGATCCGCCTTCCACTTTTTCTTTTCCGAAATTATTCAGTACGGCTGCCAGGTCACGGGCCACACCCGAATGGCTGGTCGCATCGCTCCGGTTAGGAGTAAGTCCGATTTCGAAAATGTAATCGGTGGCAACGTGGAAATACTTCGATCCCTGGGTACCCGGAACAGCCGATGGATCCAGGACCATGATTCCGTCATGCGAAGCGCCCAATCCAAGTTCGTCTTCCGCACAAATCATTCCTTCGGACACTTCTCCGCGGATCTTGGAACGTTGTATGGTGACTTCTTTATCACCCAGTGTCAGGGTTGTCCCGATGGTCGCCAGGGCCACTTTCTGTCCCGCCGCAACGTTAGCAGCGCCACAAACCACTTTCAGCGGTTCTCCGGCGCCAATGTTCACCGTCGTAAGGCTCAGGTGGTCGCTGTTGGGATGTTTAACGCAGGTCAGCACTTCGCCGATCACAACTCCGTCAAGGCCTCCCTTGACCGATTGCCATTTCTCAAGCCCTTCTACTTCGAGTCCGCACCCTGTGAGGTATTCAGCGACCCGTTCGGGGGTCATATCCAGGGTTATATATTCTTTCAGCCAGTTATATGAGATCTTCATGATCTTAAATTTAAGGGTGCAAAATTACTCATTAAATGCTTCAGGTCAGCTTATCAGGCCCCAGTTTTGCTCATTCTTCCCGATATGTTTCAGATGACGGCTCAATCGCTCATACTTCAAAGACGCCAGATCCGGGTCTTCACTGATGATTTCCATGGCCAGCTCCCTCGCCTTCCGAAGCGTCCTTTCATCCTGGACGACATCGGCGATCCTGAGGTCTAAAATCCCGCTCTGCTGCGTTCCCTCCAGGTCGCCGGGACCCCGGAGCTGAAGGTCGGCATCAGCGATTTTAAAACCATCCGTCGTCGACACCATGGTCTTTATTCGTTTTCTGGCATCCGCCGACAATTTGTCAGATGTCATCAGTATGCAATATGATTGTTCGGCCCCGCGCCCTACCCTGCCCCGCAGCTGATGCAACTGCGAAAGCCCGAAGCGTTCGGCATTCTCAATAACCATCACGGAGGCATTCGCGACATCCACTCCCACTTCAATGACCGTGGTAGCTACCAGAATCTGGGTTTCTTTCTTGATAAAACGCTGCATCTCGTACTCCTTGTCGCGCGATTTCATCTGTCCATGAACAATGCTGATCGCAAACTGAGGAAGAGGAAATTCGCGCACCACGGCATCATAACCCTCCATGAGGTTTTTCAGATCCAGGGTTGCCGATTCCTGGATGAGCGGATAAACAATATAAACCTGCCTTCCTTCCGAGATTTTTTTCTTCAGAAACCCGAAGAGAGTCAGCCGTTGCGATTCAAAGGCATGGGTAGTGACAACAGGTTTCCGGCCCGGAGGCATCTCATCGATTACCGAATTGTCGAGATCGCCATACAGGGTCATAGCCAGTGTCCGGGGAATGGGCGTGGCCGTCATAACAAGCACATGCGGGGTCTTCACATTTTTCTCCCACAGTTTCGCCCGTTGGGCAACGCCGAAACGATGCTGTTCATCGATCACGACAAAACCCAGGTTCTGAAACTGTACCTCATCTTCCAGCAGGGCATGCGTGCCGATCAGTATCTGTAGTGACCCGTCTTTCAGACTTTCATGTATCTTTTTCCGCTGAGGGGCCCTGGTGGAGCCCATCAACAGTCCGAGGTGGATATCCATCCCCGCCAACATCTTTGATAAGGTCTCAAAATGCTGGGAAGCCAGTATTTCCGTCGGAGCCATCAAACAGGCCTGGAATCCGTTGTCAAGAGCGATCAGCATGGTCATCAGGGCGACCAGCGTCTTCCCGCTGCCTACGTCTCCCTGAAGCAACCGGTTCATCTGTTTCCCTGATCCAAGATCAGCCCTGATTTCTTTGATCACTCTTTTCTGCGCATTGGTAAGCGGAAACGGCAGATGCTCCTTGTAAAACCTGTTCAGGTTATCTCCTACCATGGTGAAACGGTGCCCGTCGGATTTGTGTATCCTCAGGAATTTCTGCTTCAGAAGCCTGAGTTGAATAAAGAACAGCTCTTCGAATTTCAACCGCTCCCGCGCTTTCTCCAGGCTGGCAGGGTCCGTGGGGAAATGGACGTTGACAAATGCCTCCTGACGGGGCATTAACGACAAGGCATTCAGGATCGTGAACGGAAGGTTTTCCGGAATGTGAAACTTCTCCGACAGGATCAAGGTCTTCATCAGCTTGGATAACCCTCGACTGTCAAGACCTTTGGCCTTCAACTTTTCGGAAGAATTATACAACGGGCGCAAGGTATTACCAATGCCGCTAACGGCCTCCGCAGGGGTCTCCAATTCCGGATGCACCATATCCCATCGGCCATTGAAAAGAGAAGGTTTTCCGAAGATCACATACTCTTGCCCTTTGTTCAGTTTCTCCATCACCCATTTCTGACCCTGAAACCATACCAGGTCCATCTCACCCGTCCCGTCTGTCACCGTTGCGATCAGCCGTTTGGCCCTCATCGCTCCGGCTTCCGCAATGCGGATTATCCTCGCTCTGACCTGCACATAGGCCGATTCATCATGGATTTGGCTGATTTGGTAATATTTACTTCGATCGACATACCGGAAAGGAAAACATGCGATCAGCTCCCCGAAGGTAAAAACCCGGAGTTCCTTCTTCAGAATCTCTGCCCGTGCAGGGCCGACACCCTTCAGGTATTCTATCTCGGTATCAAGGAAAGTACTGACCATATCAGAAACAGGATAAAAATACGAATTTCCGGGGAAACATAATGCTGGTTTCATCCGTTCGGGGGCATAAACAAAAGAGGTTGCCCACCGGACAACCTCTTTTGTTTATGGTTAAGAAATCAGCCGGAGGCTAGAACTCCCAGAGTCCTTCTTCAAAATCGAAGAGTGCGGTTTTGGCTTTTTCAGATTCCAGCAATGCATCCACTCCCGTGGCATATTCAGCGATGGTGCGGTCAAAAACGTTTTCTTCTTTATAAATATAACTGTTGAAGATTCTTTTGGTAAAGACGTCATCGTAATTGAGACGGCCGGCATACCCGTTTTTCAGGTTATACATCTCATTCTGAACAAATGTATTCCTGCATTCCGGGAAGTACACCCAAAAGAGGGGTTCATCACCACGGTATTCGTTATTTTCGTCATAGTTATCCATCACCGGACAGATACCGAGGATACGCACTTCGAACACAGAACGTTGTTTATCAAAGTACCAGTCCTCTTTCAGCCTGATCTTTTTCACATCAGTGCTGTAGAACGGTTTGGTGATGACCGTATCGTATTCGATATCGGGATTATCAGGTCTTCTCAGGGTTACCCGTTGCGGGGTTTCCAGTTTATCCATCAGCTCTTTATAAGTGATCGGAACAAGGAACTGATCAGAGCTCACGGAATAGGCGGTAATAGTCCCTTCCTTGATCTCATCCATGAGGAGTTGGATGAAGCTCCGCCAGTTATCCTGTGGTTGTTCGGGATAATAGAACGGTTGGTTCATTTTTTCCCGCATATCGATCACTCGCCAGATCCTTTTAGTCCACACCACATCTGCTTCACGCAGCGGAACATAAGGAATTGGTTTAAGCTGGCGAATGGATTGCCTGTCGATAACACCATCTCTGGGAGGCCCTTCCAGTACCTGACCATAGCTGGTAATTTCAATACCGGCGGTCAGGATAATGATCAGAACCAAGAAAAATAGCTTTTTCATGACACCTCCTGGTTATTCTGCTTAGTTGATTTTCAAGTTAATCGGTTTAATCGAACGTTCACCGTCAGGTCCTTTGACACTGATATCTTCAAACCATACCCTTTTATTCTTTTTGGCATTCTGGATAGATTTGGTGATCTCGGGAGTCAGACGGTTACCCTGTACCCTGGTGGTAATAATATCACCCGACACATCAGTAGTGTAACTGTATGCTGTAACGGAGAATCTCAGGTCGAAGTCGAAACCAGCCGGCATTTCCGCAACCAGGTATGGACTGGCAAGGATCAGGCTTTTGGAAATTACACCTTCACTCTTACCGCCAATAGTTGCAACAGGATCGGGAACACGTTTCAACCTGAAGGTCATTGAACCCATGGCTTTTGCTTTTCCGGAGAAAACAGCGCTTACACTCACCACGGCTTCTTTATTGCTTTTGGGCAGGTCATAGACTACCCAGTTAGCCCCGTCGGGACGAATTTTACCGCAAGAAACCGAAGGGATAACCTTTTCAGGACCTCCCGGGACGGAAATAGCAAGCGGATTTTCCACACCAATATAAAATACATTCATCTTGGTGGGAGAAATCGTCAATGCCGGGCGGGCTACGATAAATTCATCCTTAAAATGGAATGACATAGTATCACCCAGAGGGCTGCAAATCTTGATGATCCCGGCAAATTTCTTCAGTCCTTCGCCGCTTGCAGGCAATTTGATAGTAACCACGCCATTGCTGCCTTCCAAAGCAACACCCTGGCGATAAGCGCCGGGCACCATGGTATCAGCGCCAAAGAGGTACCGTACATTCGGTGTCTGTTTGGTATCGTAAGCTGCTACCAGGATTTCCGCTTCATACTCTTCACCCAGGAAAACGTAACTGCTTTTGGGAATAACCTTAGCCTTGATCTCGTCAAACTTCCAGTCTTCTGCCGTTACCGAAGCATACAGGTTATTCACGATGTCGAACTCGGCATTCAGTACTTCTGATTTGAGTTCATTGAGGATGGTGACCGTAGCAGCAAGAATGGTATGATAGAAATTATGCATCTGCCAGTTTTGCTTTTGGCCACTTTGATCGTAATATTCTCCATCGGTGGTTAATCCGATGTTCATGGTTGTTCTGTATTTGGGATCAAGCAAGTCGATCATATCTTTCCGGTATTTATCTATCCGGTCTTTCAGGTCCCTTGCTCTACCCTTTGAACCATCATGCGAGCCTCCGATAAAGTAGTTGGTAGGCATGTCAAAGTTATCTTTCCTCTGAGCCTGAGCGAGGGGGAGTTTCTTCGCTTCATCCAGCGTTTCAAGCTTTTCGGTTACTTTGATTACTTCCCATTTAAGGCTATCAATATAATGGGCTATATCAGCAGTCATCTCGTGTGCTTTCTGGGCTTTTTCGAAATAGGGTCCTACCTTATTCGGATTTAACTGATATTGTACTTTAAATTTAGAATAGGTGCTTTCCAGTTTTGTTCCGAAATTTTTGTTGGTGACTTCCATTGATTCATTCACCACAACAAAAGCATCCAGGATTTGTTTTGAGACATTCAATGCCAGCATTGCAGTAAGTATCAGATACATCATCCCGATCATTTTCTGTCTCGGTGTCTCCTTATATCCTGCCATTTAGTTTTTTACTTTAAAATTTATCGATAAAATTCACAAATTAGTCCTCTCAGGTGTTACTTAATGGTAACATTCATGGCGGAAAGCATATTTCCATACACTTTATTGAGTGCGGAAATATTCTTGGCGAGGGAATCCACTTCCGTTTTAAAGTGGGATGTTCTCTCGACGGATTCCTGCAGATTCGTGAGGAACTGCTGCATAGAATCATGCATTTTGTCGGAATCGCCAACCTGGGCAGTAGTTGATTTTACTTGCTGTTCGAGGATCTTATTCAAAGCCGCGAGGTTTTCTTTGAATTTTCCGGTATTTGTGGTGGTTTCACCCAAAGAGTTAACCAGTTTTTCAGCAATGTCATTGTATTTCATGGTGTTTTCCATCTGAGCATTGGAATTTTGGAGATGGAGTTCATACATGGCATTCAGCGCTGCCAGGTTACTGGATACTTTTTCAAGTTGCTGGTTATAATTGTGACCTTGGGAAGCGGATGAAACAAGCGTTTCTGTCGTTTTGGAAAGGATTTCCGTTGATTCGGTATACCGCTGAACAAATTTCTTGGCAGAGATAGCGACACCGGAAATACTTTCTGTAAGTTCCTGGTTAACGGAAATTTCGTTTTTCAGGGTATCAGAAACCTGGGAATAAACTCCCGAAAGATTGGCTGCATTGTCAGCTACGGCTTTCATGTTGGCATACTGCTCTTTCGAGATCTGTGCACTGTTATCGAGTGTCTGTGCCGTTTTACTGTAAGATTCCGTCAGAGTGGTAGCCGATTCCGTTGCCTTTTTGATCGTATTTACATATTGATCGTTAGCGAGGGAAGCATCGCTGATATTGGAAAGTTTTGAGGTCGTCTCGGAAAGATTCCGTAATCCATTCCCAAGACTTTCGATCAGCTCTGGTCCGACTTTCGCCTTCGAAAGCATATCATCCAATTCCTGCGTTACAGAGTCGCCTCCGGCAATTGCTCTGCTGGCGCCAGCTTCGTCACCATGATATATCCCGGCTAACTGGGGATATACCAGGCTCCAGTCAGGTTCGACATGTGGCGGCTCAAAAGCTGAAAAGAAAAAGATGATGGATTCTGTCCCTAACCCGATGATCAGCATGATATCTGCACCTTGATAGTGATTGATTTTAAAGAGTGCACCGAAGATTACAACCGAAGCTCCCCAGCCATACAGCTTGGCCATGAAGTTTTTGTAACCTTTTGACCTGACTAAACTCGCTAAACTCATAATAGAATTTTGGTTAAAATGGTTGATTTTTAGTTATTTTCCAGTGATAGAATTAATTATATACGTGTGATGCGCGGGCAGGATTGTCGTCTTTCTGACGTCCCATATAACTCTGGACGCAACGGAAACCGACATAACATTTTGAAGTATCCTGATATTCATAAGCACGGGTCGAAAGACGGATATAATAAGCAACGTCTTTCCAGGAACCACCGCGGATCACTTTTCTTTTCATAATAGGAGGATCTGATTCAGCAGCATTGTAAGAATAATCCGGATTCAGGTCCCACGCAAAATTATAGGAAGAGGGGTTGTACGTCGAACTGGTCCATTCTGCAACATTGCCGGCCATATCATACAGGCCGAAATCGTTGGCCGGATAGTGGGCGACAATAACGGTATGCAAACCTCCATCATCGATATAGTCACCGCGCATGGGTTTGAAGTTGGCCAGGAAGCATCCTTTGTCATTACGGGTGTACGGACCGCCCCAGGGGTACGGGTTGCCATCATTGCCACCGCGTGCCGCCCATTCCCATTCTGCTTCGGTAGGAAGACGGAACTCACTGACAGCGGCTTCGCCTTTTTTACCAAATAAGAAACTGTTCTTTAACTGGGTTCTCCAGATGCAGAATGCATTGGCTTGTTTCCAGGTTACTCCGACCACCGGGTAATGATCATAGGCAGGATGCCAAAAATATTTTTCGGTCATGGGGTCATTGAAGGAATATGCATAGTCGTGAAGCCAACAAAGAGTGTCGGGGTAAACATTGATAACCTCTTTCCGTACATAAACAGAGCGGTCTTTCAAACCCTGCGGACGGTTGGCAAGTCCTCCTTCTTTGATATCACCACCCTGGGAATAATCTTTCCGGGCAGCAGCTTTCAGATCAACAAAATAGTATTCGTAATACAGTTTCCGGGTATCGATCTCTTTTCTTCTGAAAAAGCGTTCGCCTTCCGGAAGGTACATCTGAGCCAGCGCATCGCGGATATCCTGTTCTTCCGAATTCCATTCAATCCTGGTTTGCCAGTTCAGGAAAGGAGGATCGAATGTTTCTCCGGTCTTCGGATTCTCGGTGACAAAGAACAGTTCGGGACGAATTTCGCCAAGAATTCTCCGGGCAATGGAATCTCTCACCCAATAAACGAACTGACGATACTCGTTGTTCGTGATCTCTGTCTGATCCATGTAATAGGATTGAACAGACACCGTCTTGGGATTGTTGAGCTGGGCGTAGGTGATATTTTCATCTCCAAGGCCCATGGTAAAACTTCCCATAGGAATGTAAACCATGCCAAACGGGTCAGGCTGGTAATATCGCTGCCGGTCATTCACTCCCGTCAGCTCACCGTTTCCTGAGTTACCACAACTTCCCAGGATGACGAGAAGAGCAAAATAAATGAGCAGTCTTTTCATTTTTGGGGCAAATTAGATGATGAAAACAAACGCTTCTTGTTAGGTTTTATTATGTCGAGTCTCAAAATTGATACAGAAAATTGCAAAATTATAAAATTTTAGTTTACAGAAACCTTGTGTTTTTATATCTTTTACGATATTTTTCGAGCTCCATTTTAAAACAATATCCCACCGTCACTTCCATACTTCCACTGTTATACCTTGCCAGGGCAGAGGTACAGATATCGTATGCCAAGCCGATTCGTAAGTTTTTAATGTTCATTCCTGCCAGAAGTATTGCGGCATCCTGATACCGGTACCCGATACCTCCCCAGAATTTCTTTTTATACGTAACAAGTGCACTAAGGTTTCCCTGAAACGATCCTGCATCATAATAAAAGATGGCCGACGGCTTGATCTCCCACATGGGATAATTGGGGAGAATAAAGTTGTAACCACCTGTTAACGTGAATGTTCTGCGATGTCGGTAATAAGTATTATTCCCTTGCGACTGGAGAAGCTGAGCGCCCGAAAGTCCGATATAATATTTATCCGGAACCTCATAATAGACGCCCAAAGAACCATCAAAGATCAAATCAGTCCGCTCCGAGCCCTCTTTAAGTAAAGGGTCATCAGGATCCACAAACTGCTCACTGAATTTTTTAAAATCCAGTTTTATGTTATCAAGCTGCACCTGGAAACCTACACCCAATGTGCCGGCGCCAAGATCAGTACGGTATGCGTAACCCAGATTCACACAGGTATTATCAAAGAATCCGGTCTGGTCTTTCATCACCGTTCCGCTGATTCCGCCGTGAAGAAAACGGATCGGGGCATCAGCCGTGAGGTAAAAAGTAACCGGTCCTGCCGCATTGCCCTTGTCGTCTTTAAATCCGATGTATTGCCCGAGGAAAAGGCCGTTGATGTTGACTCCTCCGCTGTTCCCGGCAAACCCGGGATTATAATACATGTTGCTGAACATGTACTGCGAAAACCTGGGAAGTTCCTGTGCGGTTGTTCCGGAAACCAATGCCAGAAAAAGCGCGACGGTCAGGTTGAATCGTACGGCTTGTTTCTTCATGTGACGCCAGTGGTATGTTTCGGACAACAGATTCAAAATAAAAAGGCTATAATGTTTAAGCTACCTAAAAGCAGGTAAAAGTACAAACTTTTTTAAAATCTCGGTAACATATCCGACTTTTGCACCATAAATTTAACTGGAAATCATTCACTATTATTATTCACAAAAACAAATAAATATGGCATTCACATTGTTAAAAGAGAAACCGTTTACGCGTAAATGGTTCATTTCTTACAGTCTTATCATTATCGGAGCGCTCATCCTTTCTTCGGGCTTCGTGTTTTTCATTACCCCTTATAAAATCGTTCCGGGCGGTGTTTACGGGATCTCCATCGTGCTGCACTACCTCTTCGGCACCCCGGTCGGAGCCATCGCTCTCTGTTTTGATATCCCACTGACAATCCTCGGGATCAAAATCCTGGGTCCCCGCTTCGGCTTCAAAACCGTGCTGGGCTTCTCATTGACAGCGGTTTTCAATGATACCCTAACAATATTTTGGGGTTATAAACCTCTGGTCGAAGGTGACATACTGCTATCTTCCATATTTGGCGGAGTGCTTATAGGTGTTGGACTTGGACTCATATTTAAATCCAAAGCTACCTCCGGAGGCTCGGACATCGTAGCAGCAATCCTTAACAAATATACAAATATCCCTATCGGGCAACTCCTGATTTTCGTGGATTCCACGATTGTGCTGGTCGGTTTGATCGTTTTTCGGGATTGGAAAATTCTCCTGTGCTCCTGGGTCGTCATCTTCATCACGGGAAAAGTGATCGACATCGTGATGGCAGGGATCAGCTACGACAAGAGCCTGTTTATTATTTCAGAAAAACATGAAGAGATCCGTGACAAGATCATCCATAACCTGAACAGGGGCGGAACGCTCATCGAAGGGAAAGGAATGTACAACATGTCGGAACGGAAGATCATTTTCACCGTCGTAAGCCGGCGCGAACTTTCCATCCTCCAGGAATACATTCACTCGATTGACCCGAAAGCGTTCATGACCGTGATCGATGCCACCGAAATCCTCGGCGAAGGCTTCAAATCACTCACAGAAAAGGTGGATAAATAAAGATCTACCTGAAAAGTTTGATGATATCGTTCGCATTGGCGAAGATCAACAACCCGAAGAGAAGAACCATGCCGACAATCTGAGCATATTCCATGAACTTGTCGCTTGGCTTCTTTCGGGCAATGATCTCATACAACAGGAACATCACATGCCCTCCATCAAGAGCCGGGATCGGCAGCACGTTCAGGATCGCCAGCATGATGGACAGGAAAGCCGTCAACGACCAGAATGATTCCCAGTCCCACAATCCCGGGAATATATTACCTATACTAATAAAGCCTCCAACGGATTCGTAGGCTTTCTCCTGGGAAAACAATAACTTGATGGACTTCAGATAGTTACCTGCTCCTTCGTAGGCCCGTACGAATCCGGCGGGAATGGCGGAAAACAGGGAGTAATCCCGTTCGCTGAAGGTCAGGAAATCAATCGGACTTTTGGGATAGATGCCGATCAGTCCTTCGGCCGGAACATTAACCATCATCCGGAGCGTATCACCGCCACGTTCTACCATAATGCCGACAGACTTGTTCTTATAATGTTGAATGGCGCCCCGGAACTGGTCAAAGTAAGCATACAGGGTGTCATTGATCCCGATGATATGATCATTGGCCGCAATACCTGCCGCCTTTGCAGGAGACGAGGTGGTAAAGGAAGCTGCCACAAACGGGATGCGGACCGAAAGGAAGCCGGGAGTCTTCTGTTTGATAAGTTGGTTGATCGCCCAGGGAGGGAGAACCACATCAACCCGCTCGTTATCGCGTTCTACCGTAATCACTTTCACCTCGTCGAGGATCATCTTTCGGGGAATATCGGCAAACTCATTCACCGTTTTTCCGTCCAGCGAGATGATCTTATCGCCATTGCGCAAGCCCATGCGATAGCCCAGTGAATCAACGGTGATCCCGTACTTCACTTCGGAATTGAGTAGATATTGTTCGCCCCAGAAGGACAGGATGCCCACGTAGATCAATCCGGCGAGGATCAGGTTGACCGTCACACCGGCCAACATGACGATGAGGCGCTGCCAGGCCGGTTTTGTCCGGAACTCATAGGGCTGGGGAGGTTGCTTCATGGTTTCGGTATCCATTGATTCATCAATCATACCGGCGATCTTAACGTATCCTCCCAGCGGCAACCATCCTACTCCGTATTCAGTATGTCCTCTTTTAAATTTGAACAACGAGAACCACGGATCAAAGAAAATATAGAATTTCTCCACCCTGATCCCGAAGATCCTGGCGGCTACAAAATGGCCGAGTTCATGAAAAACGACGAGGATGGACAAACTCAGCAGCAGCTGCGCAATTTTGATAGCAATTTCCATTTAGTGAAGGGTTTTATTTCTCTTTTTTTCGAAGGAATTCTTCTGCAATGATCAGGGTTTCCTGATGAGTCATTATATAATCTGATAATCCCGGGTTGTTTATAAATGCGACGTGCTCCATACAGTCTTCGATAACATGCGAGATATCGAGGAAGCCGATCCGGTCATTGAGGAATGCCTGAACAGCTGCTTCATTGGCAGCATTCAGGATGCAAGGTAAGTTGCCGCCCTTTTCGATGGCGCGGTATGCAAGCCCGAGGTTCCGGAACACCTCCCGGTCGGGTTGTTCGAAAGTCAGTTCAGGGTATTTGGTAAAATCAAGCCTCGGGAGTCCGGAAGGAATTCTGGAGGGATAACCAAGGGCATAAAGGATGGGCAATCGCATATCAGGCAATCCCATCTGGGCTTTGATGGATCCGTCGACAAACCGAACCATGGAGTGAATGATCGACTGTGGATGCACAACGACATCGATCCGATCGGGAGGTATGTCAAAAAGCCAGCGGGCCTCAATCACTTCCAGCCCTTTATTCATCAGGGTGGCAGAGTCGATCGTGATCTTGTGTCCCATCTGCCAGTTCGGATGCTTCAACGCCGATTCTTTTTTCACACCGGCCAGGTGCTCGCGGGTATGCCCCCGGAAGGGGCCTCCCGAGGCGGTCAGGTAAAGCCTGTCGACGGCTTCATGACGTTCGCCGGTCAGGCACTGGAAAATGGCCGAATGCTCTGAATCGACCGGGATAACCATACGGCGGTGCTCCCTGGCCAGGCTCATGATCATATCACCGGCGATAACCAGTGATTCCTTGTTGGCCAGCGCAAGGTCCTTGCCGGCCGATAATGCGCGGATAGCCGGCAGCATCCCGGAATAACCGACAAGGGAATTCAGCACCAGATCAATGCTTTCAACCTCCACGATTTGTGATATCGCATCTTCACCGGCAAAAACTTTTATGGGATAATCTTTTAACCCCTCGCTTACTTTCAGGTAACAGGCTTCGTTGCCAATGACCACGGCATTCGGTAAAAACTCAATGGCCTGCCTGATCAACTTCTCGGTATTATTTTGGGCGGTCAATACCTCCACTCCGAATAAGTCAGGATGTTTCCGGATCACATCCAGTGCCTGTGTCCCAATAGATCCGGTCGATCCAAGTATGGCGATCTGCTTCTTCAATGTTTTGTAACCAGATTAAAATGAAATATAATCGACCGGGTTGATCGGGGTTCCATCGTACCATAGTTCAAAGTGAAGATGGGGCCCGGTGGTCAGTTCCCCCGTTTGGCCGATGATGGCAATGGGTTCTCCTGCTTTCACCCGTTCGCCCTCCCTTTTCAGGAGAGCGGAATTATGTTTATAAACCGAAATGACATTCTGAACATGCTGGATGGCAATGACATAACCCGTCTCCACTGTCCAGCCAGTGAAAATTACCGTGCCATCAAGGATAGCTTTGATGGCTTCGTTTTCTTTGGCCACAACATCTACGCCAAAATGTTGCCTGACCGGGTTAAACTGATCGGTGATGGTCCCCTTAATCGGTACAAACAGCAACACATTTCCCAGGGAAGATTTCGCCCGGGTGGAAGAACCGGGGCTTTCCATACGATAAAGGCTGTATTTTGCCTGATTCTCCACTTCTACTCGCAACAATGAATCTTCCACGGAATGGGTAAGTTGCACATCTCCGTAATGGCGCATGGTATCTTTGGCTCCCGGGACCTGACTGGTCAGGTTGGTCCCATTGATCACATTCTTTAAATTTTCAAGGTACTTGTCTTTCCGTTGTAACTCCTTTTCGATGGAATCGGTTTTCATCTGAAGTTCATAGAGACCGCGCTGTAACCTGACACTGGAATAACCCGGGATATACTCACGTAAAGGAGTGAAGGCGATGAGGATGGTGGTCAGGAAGATGAGGATAATGGTCAGCGTACCGAGCGCCACAAACACATTGAGACGTGAGAGGCGAAAGGTCAGCCGTTCTTCCAACGTTTCATCGTTCATGAAGACGAGCCGGTACTTATTTTTCAGTTTCCGGTACCACTTACCTTTTTGTCCTGGTTGTTTCTGCTCCATCATTCATTTCATTTCCCGGGCTGCGGGATTGCAAATATCGTAAATAAATCGAATCGGGTTGACCCTTGCGCAGATGGAAGGGCGCTGGTAGGTGAATTTAAGAGCCGGATAGTGACTTTTTGCGGCATCATTTGAAAAATTAAAATAATTTTGTAGAAATTAAGTTAATAAGCAGACAAACATTTTCCTCATTGAAGCTGAACACAAGATACCCGTTATATGTGATTTTAATCATAACGGCCGGGATGCTCTCGGTGGTATCCTCCTGCTCAACAAAAAAAAATACTTTTACCCGCAGAACCTATCATAACCTCACTTCCCACTACAATGTTTATTGGAATGGGATGGACAATCTGCGTTCCGGGGTAAAAGATTTCAAATCCACGGTCAAAGATAATTATTCGGTTACCCTCCTGATTTACAATTACGGAGACAAATCTGCGGCAGGAAAACTCGGGCAGTATTCGGATATCGCCATTAAAAAATCCTCGAAGACCATTCAAAAGCATTCCATGGTCTTTAACCGGAAAGAGAATGTAAAATGGATCGACGATGCCTATCTGCTCATGGGGAAAGGGTATTTTTTCAAGCAGGATTACGGGATGGCACGCCGTACTTTCGAGTTCGTGGTCAAGAACTACAACGAAAACGAGATCAAGTACGATGCCATGTTGTGGCTGGCCAAGACCAACAATCAGTCGAAAGAATTTGCCAAGGCCGAGCCCATGCTCGATATGCTGGTTGCCAAGATCAACAAGGGAGAAGCGCCTCTGCGTCTGGAAACGGATGTCACCCTGGAGTATGCCCAATTCTTCCTTCTGCAGAAAAATGAAGAGGCTGCCGTTCCTTATATCCAGCGGGCTCTGGAGTTGAATCCCGATCATGCCACCCGCACCCGTTGTTTGTACATCCTTGCCCAGATAGCCCAAAAGAACGGCGATGTAGCTACTGCTTCCCAGTATTTCAAAATGGTGTTGAAAAGAAACCCGTCGTTCGATATGTCATTCAACGCCCAGATCAACATGGCCCAATGTTACGATGCCCAGAGTAACGACCGGGAATTTATCATCAAGAAACTCAACCGGATGCTGAAAGATGATAAAAACAAAGAAAACCTGGACCAGATCTATTACGCTCTTGCCAAAGTGGCTCTCCGCGATGCCGACACGGTTTCGGGGATCAACTATTACATTAAATCCGTCGCTTCCAGCAAGACCAATAACTACCAGAAGGCCATCTCGTCGCTGGAACTTGCCGACATCTATTTCAAAAACAAAAACTACCCCAACGCTCAGTGCTATTACGACAGCACGATGCAGTTTCTGCCAAAAGATTTCCCCAGTTATAAAGAGATCAGCGACAAAACGGCTACCCTGACCAGCCTGGTTGAAAACCTGCAGGTGATCCAGCTTCAGGACAGCCTGCAACATCTCAGCAAGATGAGTGAAAACGACCGGAATAAGGTCATCGACGGCATTATCTCCAACCTGATTGCCGAAGAGATGAAGAAGCAAATGGCAGAGATGCAGCGAAGGGAAAACGAGATGCTGTTCGGACAACAACCTTCCGGAACAGGCTTCAGCAGCGATGCCACCCTTAAAACCGGGAAATGGTACTTCTACAACACCAATGCCTTGTCGACCGGTTTTTCCACCTTTGTAAGGAAATGGGGAAAACGGAAGTTGGAAGACAACTGGTTCCTCAGTCAGAAGATGATGGTGGGCTTTGGCACTTCCGAAGAACAGGATACAACGCAGGCGATTGCGGGATCTGATACCACCGGAGGCGGCCGTAAACTCGACTCCAAATCGGCTTCCGATCCGAAAAAACGCGACTTCTATCTAAAAGATATCCCTTCCACGCCCGAGATGGTGGCCAAATCTGACACGATGATCATCCAGGCTTATTATAACCTCGGGTTCATCTATCTGGACGGATTGGGTGATTACGGGAAATCCATTGAATCGTTTGAGACGCTGCTTGAGCGGTACCCCGCCAATCAGTACAAAGCTCAAACCATCTTCAAACTTCAATCGTTGTATTCCGATCTGCATAATCAACCCAAATCGGATTATTACCGGGACCTTCTGCTCAACGGATACCCGGAAACAGATTATGCAAAACTACTGATCAATCCGAATTATTATAAAGAAATTCATGCCCGGGAAACAGAAGGATTGGATTTTTACGCCGAGACCTTCAAGGCCTTAACGAAAGAGCAGTATTACATGGTACTGAACAATTCAACCATTGCGTTGACCAAATACCAGGGCGATACCTCACTGATCCCTAAATTCGAGTACCTCAGGGCTCTCTCGCTGGGGAAGATCGAAGTGGAAGATTCGTTGGTGGTAGCGCTTCAGGGAATCATCAAGAAGTACCCGAAGAGCAGTGTCAAACCACTGGCGGTGAACCTCCTGAATTACCTTTCGGCCCGGAAAGGGTTGAAAGTAGGCTACACCATCCCGGGAGATACTACCGCTGAAGAACAACCTGAAAACAAACTATACGCACCACATCCGGGTTCGGTCCATTTCTATGTCCTGCTGGTGAACAATAAAAAAGTGGACGTAAACGCATTGAAAATCAAAATTTCCGATTTCAACACCAAGACCTTCAGCCTGGAAGACCTGAAAGTAAATAGTCTGATGCTGGATAATACCACCGAAATGATCACGGTAAACAATTTCGACGATGCTGAAAAGGCCATTAACTACTATAAGATAATCAGGGAAAGCAGGTATGTCTTCACCAAATTGGAGAACACGGGCGATTTCACGGATTTTGTCATCTCGGTTGAAAACTATCCCATTTTTTACCGTAGTAAGAACAAGGAACTCTATAAGAAATTTTTCGAGAGAAATTACCCGCTGGGTCAATGATATGCGATAATCCCTTAACTTTGGTTCAGCGAATGTTGAGCATTACCAAACAGAATCATCATGGTGAAGAATAAAGAGAATGAATTGCCCTCCATTAATCTGCTCGGACCTGGAGCTGAGATTAAAGGAGATATTAAAGTTAACGGCGATTTTCGCATCGACGGTACGCTGATCGGATCCATTGAATGTAACGGAAAGATCGTGGTTGGCCCGTCCGGAGCCATTGAGGGAGACATCCAGTGTCAGAATGCCGATTTTTCAGGCGATGTGAAAGCCACGGTGAAAGTGACCGAATTGCTGACATTGAAACAAACCGCACAGTTTTCGGGAGAAATTTTTACGAACAAACTAGCGATTGAACCCGGGGCAAAATTTTCCGGAACCTGTAAAATGGATGGTTCGGGGAACCGGGATGTCAAGTCGGCTTCACCTGAAATTCCACCCCCGTCTAATGCCACCGCAGCAAAATAACCCCCTTCAGAATTATGCCCGTTACACCAGTATCGGGCTTCAAATGCTGGTGATTATCTTTTTGGGTGTATTCGGAGGATATAAACTGGATCACTTCCTCCATACCGCACCCTTGTTCACTATCTTTCTTTCTTTTGCCGGGGTTTCTCTGGCTATCTATCATGCCATTAAAGATTTTATCAGATTCAATAAAAACAAATCCGGGGACAAAGGATCCCGTTAAAATAGCGCTGAAATGAATGAAACCATGCGGTTCTTTACAAAACGTCTTCTGATCTTTTCGGCCTTCCTTGCCTGTATCGGAAGCATTCTGTTTTTCCTGTTACCTCCCGGTTATATTTCCAAGGCATTTCCGGCCTTGGTTCTGTTCTTTCTCCTCGTGACCATTTGTCTGATATGGTATCTCAGTCGGGCAAGCCAAAAAAGCTTCATTAAATTTGTCAATGCATTCATGCTGACAACAGGCCTGAAACTGCTGCTGCTCATACTGGTTGTCGTTGGTTACATCTTTATCAATCCCGATGACAAAGTTGCCTTCGTAATCATCTTTTTTATCTTATATCTTTTGTACTCCGGGTTTGAAGTGTACTCCGTCCTGTACCTCTCCCGGCATCAGAAAAAAGAATGATGAGATTTTTTCCTTTTACCCTTCCCCTTCTGTTTTATTCCCTGCTGCCGGTTTGCAGCCAGTCTGCAGTACCCGATTCGCTGATCACTCCGGTTCATTACGACACGAGTTATATCTTTGATTACAAAAATGTGCTGTCGGCCAGGTTTTACGGTTTATTTCAGGATACCCGGCTGGTCATCTACCAGAAAGAATCGGGGAACATCGTCTTCAAACCCAATCTTCCGTTCAAAGTGGGTATTGCGGGCTTTTATAAATGGTTCGGTCTGGGGTTGTCGATGTATTCCCCCGTTTCCACCATTGATAAAGCAAAGGAAGGAAAGACCAGCGCCATCGATCTGCGACTGAACATTTACAGCAATGTATTTGCCCTTGAAGGGCACCTTCAGCGTATACGCGGGCTCTATATCTCCAATTTCCCGGGACCTGACGACAATCATTTCACCAACCCGGGATTTACGGTTCACTCCATCGGGATCAATGGATATTACATTCAGAATTACCGGCGTTTCTCTTTCCGATCGGCCTATTTTGAAAACGAATGGCAACGCAGGAACGCCGGAAGTTTTATTTCGTGCCTCAGTGTGAATGTTTCAGCATTGGACGGAAGTGGAAATATGATCCCCGATGATTTCATGCACCTGTATGATTTCGATTCGCTGAAGAATTTTTCGAAAGCTACGCTGGTATCCGTTTCACTCTCACCTGGTTATGCTTATAATCTGGTCTTTCTGAAAAAGTGTTTTTTTCATGTGACCGGTTTTGCGGGACCTGCTTATAATGTGATGTCCGACCGGTCTATCAGCATGGGAGAAAAACTGGACGTGTTCTCTTTGTTGCTTTCTTTCCGCGGAGCATTGGGGTACAACGGAAAAAAGTTCCATACCGGGATCAGCGCCATCTTTGGCGGACTGCAACCTTTCGCCTCCGAGAAATATAACTTCTACATCGACCCTCCCCAATTGAGGATCTGGGTAGGGACTCGCTTCGACATCTTCAAAAAGAAAAACAAAAAAAATGTAGTACCTTTGCCTCCGGAAATTCAAGAATAATAAACATTACAGAAATAAAACCGGCCGCATAAATACCGGCAACCAGATCATATGAAAAGGAAAGGTGAACTGAGCTACGAAAAGTTCGAAACATGGGACCCGGACAAGCTGAAAGAGCTGAGTATGCATTACCACGAAATCCTGCGCCTGATCGGTGAAAATCCGGAACGGGAAGGATTGCTTAAAACACCGCTCCGCGTTGCCAAGTCCATTCAGTTTCTTACTCAGGGCTATGATATTGACCCGATTGAGGTGCTCAGTTCAGCCAAATTCCGGGAAGACTACCGTCAGATGGTGATCGTGAAAGACATCGAGATCTATTCTTTATGCGAACACCATATGATCCCCTTTGTCGGAAAAGCACATGTGGCGTATATCCCCGACAAGTACATCACCGGACTCAGTAAAATAGCCCGGGTGGTGGAAATTTACGCCCGCCGGCTCCAGGTACAGGAACGCCTGACCACTCAGATCAAAGATGCCATTAATGAAGCGCTCCAGCCTCTCGGTGTGGCCGTGGTAATCGAGGCACGACATTTGTGTATGTCGATGAGAGGGATTCAGAAACAAAACTCTGTCACCACCACCTCCGACTTTGTCGGGGCCTTTGAACGTGAAAAAACCAGGGCTGAATTCCTGCATCTGATCAGTAACAAATTACATTAATCGATTTAAAAACAAGATATTATGTTCGAAAATAATAACGGGTACTTCACTGCCCAACAACCTGCAACCACCGGAACACTTGCTAAAAGCTTTATGGCCAATGTCTTCCTGTGGATGACCGTGGCCATGTTCGTCACCGCCGCAACGGCCTTCTGGTTTGCCTCTGACATCTCCCTGATTACCAGCCTGGTGAATGTTGAAACCGGCGGAATGACCGGGCTCGGCTGGATCGTTACCCTTGCTCCTCTCGGATTTGTTCTGCTGATGTCATTGGGTTACCAGAAATTGTCACCTGCCATTTTGACACTCCTTTTCCTGGGATTCTCTATCCTGATGGGAATGAGCCTTAGTTTTGTCCTTCTGATTTATACCGCTGCTTCTGTATATAAGACCTTTGCTATCACGGCCGGCATGTTCGGCATCATGGCAGTGACCGGGTATACCACCAAGACAGACCTGACCAAATTCGGATCGATCATGATGATGGGACTCATCGGCATCATCCTGGCCATGGTCGTCAACATCTTTTTGAAAAGCAGCGCCCTCGAGTTTATCATCAGCATCGTCGGAGTCCTCGTATTCACGGGTCTGACGGCCTGGGACGTCCAGAAACTGAAACGTATCGGCACCGCCGATATGGATCAGGTCAACACCAAAAAGATGAGCATCATGGGAGCTCTCACGCTTTACCTTGATTTCATCAACCTGTTCCTGTTCCTGCTCAGGTTTCTTGGAGACCGTAAGTAACAATCCACCCAAATCAACCATTCAACAAGGATTATTATGAAAGCATACGTCTTCCCCGGACAAGGGGCACAGTTTGTAGGGATGGGAAAAGATCTATATGAAAATTCCTCCCTCGCGCATGATCTGTTTGAAAGAGCGAATGAAATTCTGGGATTCCGGATCACGGACCTGATGTTTAGCGGGACTGATGAAGATCTCCGGCAGACAAAGGTCACGCAACCGGCCATTTTCCTTCATTCTGTTATCCTTGCGGCCTCACTTGGCGATGCTTTTCAACCTGAAATGGTAGCCGGACATTCGCTGGGAGAATTCTCCGCGCTGGTATCCGCGAAAGCCCTTTCGTTTGACGACGGCCTCCGGCTTGTCTTCGCTCGTGCCATGGCCATGCAGAAAGCCTGTGAGAAGGAACCCTCCACGATGGCTGCCATCCTGGGCCTCGATGACCAAAAGGTGGAAGAGATCTGTAAAGAGATTGATGAAGTAGTGGTACCTGCCAACTACAACAGCCCCGGCCAATTGGTGATCTCGGGAAGCATCAAGGGAATAGAGATCGCATGCGAAAAGCTGAAAGCTGCCGGTGCCAGGAGAGCGTTGCCGTTGAAAGTCGGCGGAGCTTTCCACTCCCCCCTGATGGAACCTGCCCGCGTGGAACTGGCTGAAGCCATCACCGCCACTACCTTCAGTGAACCCGTATGCCCTATCTACCAGAATGCAACCGCTCAGCGGGTCACCGATCCGGCAACCATTAAAAAGAACCTCATCGCCCAACTCACCTCTCCGGTGCTCTGGACCCAGCTGACACAAAATATGATTGCCGACGGTGGAACGGAATTTATCGAAGTAGGCCCCGGAAATGTTCTCCAGGGACTGATTGGCAAGATTAACAACTCGGTTCAGACTTCACACGCCTGAACCGGTTTCCCTGTTTTTATTTCCTCCCGGAATATTGCTCGTCATAATACTTCTGGTACGCGCCGGAAGTAACATGCTCAAGCCATGGTTCATTGTTCAGGTACCAGTCGACGGTTTGTTCCATTCCCTGTTCGAAGCTGACGGAAGGAGCCCATCCAAGTTCCCGTTGCAGTTTGGTGGAATCGATGGCATACCGTAAATCATGACCTGCACGGTCTTTAACGAACGTTATCAGCTGTTCCGAAGCCCCGGCCTGACGGCCCAGTTTGCGGTCCATGATCCGGCATAACAACCGGATGAGATCGATGTTCTTCCACTCGTTATTACCGCCGATATTGTAAGTTTCGCCGTTAACGCCGCGGTGAAAAATCAGGTCAATGGCCAGCGCATGGTCTTCCACGAATAACCAATCACGGATGTTCTCCCCTTTCCCGTATATCGGTATGTTGAGGTTCTTTCGGATATTGTTGATCGAAAGAGGAATCAGTTTTTCCGGGAATTGGTACGATCCGTAATTGTTGGAACAGTTGGAAATGACAACGGGGAGCCCGAAAGTATGGGAATAGGCACGTACCAGGTGATCAGCGCTGGCTTTAGAGGCCGAATAAGGACTTCTGGGATCGTATCTTGATGTTTCGGTAAAGTACCCCGTCTCGCCGAGAGAACCGTAAACCTCATCGGTAGAAATCTGGTAAAACCTCTTTCCTTCGGTCCTCCCCTCCCATTTTTTCCGGGCGGCATTCAGCAGGTTAACCGTTCCAACGATATTGGTAAAAATAAATTCATTCGGATTGGAGATCGAACGGTCAACATGGGATTCAGCAGCAAGGTGAATAACCCCGTCGATGGGGTATTGCTCGAACACCTCCCCGATGGCCCCGGCATCCACAATGTCGGCCCGGATAAAGAGATAATTGGGAGCGGATTCGATATCCCGCAGGTTTTCAAGGTTCCCGGCATAGGTCAATTTATCCAGATTAATGATTCGGTAATCCGGGTATCGGGTAACAAAACGCCTTACTACATGCGAGCCGATAAAGCCGGCTCCTCCGGTGATCAGAATCGTTTTTTCCATAAATGTCATGCTTTATTTTTCCGGGATACAACCTGTTCCCACTTCCATGCCGACAATGTCATCTCATCGAGGGTCCTCATGGCTTTCCATCCCAGTACTTCATTTGCTTTTTTCGGATCGGCCCATACCTGTTCGACATCACCCGGGCGACGATCCATTATCCGGTAAGGTATTTTCATCCCCGTGACACGTTCGAACGACCGGATCACATCCAGCACGGAATACCCGGTACCGGTCCCCAGGTTAAAAATTTCCCGCTGTTCCTTCATCTCCCCTTTCAGCATCCGTTCCAGGGCTGTCACATGAGCCTTGGCCAGATCCACTACATGGATATAATCGCGGATAGCCGTACCGTCGGGAGTATGATAATCGCTTCCGAATACATTCAGGTGATCACGAATCCCCATGGCGGTTTGAGTGATATACGGCATGAGGTTATTGGGCACCCCTAACGGTTGTTCTCCGATCAGCGCTGATTCGTGGGCCCCGATCGGGTTGAAATACCTCAACAGGATAGCCCGGAAAGAGGATACCTTGCATTGATCATCAATGATCTCTTCGGCGATTTGTTTCGTATTCCCATAAGGAGAAAGGGCCTGTTTAACCGGAGCGTTCTCTCCTACCGGCAACTGGTCAGGATTTCCATATACCGTGCACGATGAGGAAAACACCAGGTTGGATACCTGATGATCGGTCATCCCCCTGACCAGGTTTATCAGGGAAAACAGGTTGTTCCGGTAATATTTCAGGGGATTGGTCACCGATTCTCCCACGGCTTTGCATGCCGCGAAATGGATCACGGCACCAAGATCGGGATAATCGGAAAAAAACTGATGTGTCCGCGAACCATCTGCCAGATCAAACTTCTCAAATTGCGGCCGGATCCCGGTGATAGAAGCAATGGAATCCACTACGTCGGCGGAAGAATTCGACAAGTCATCGACAATCACTACTTCGAACCCCGATTGCTGAAGTTCGACAACGGTGTGTGATCCGATATATCCGGTGCCTCCCGTGACCAGTACCTGCATAGAAAATGTATTATAAACTCCAGTAGTTCAATTCTTTAATTTTATTTCGATACATGCCTTTCACGTCCACCAGTACCGCGCCGGGTGTGGTGATGGATTTGAAATATGATTCATCGAGTTCCGCATACGGTTTGTGACCCACGGCCACGATGACCGCATCGTAATCACTGCCAATGTTATCCTGCAACGCAATCCCGTATTCTTCAAAGACTTCCTTTTTGTTGGCAAAAGGATCGACCACTTCCACCCCGACCCGGTATTGTTGCAGTTCACTGACCACATCGGCCACCCGGGAATTCCTGAGATCGCTTACATTTTCTTTAAACGTGATGCCCATGACAAGCACCTTCGAATTCAGGATGTTCTTGCCGGCATTGATTAGTTGCTTCACCGTTTGTTTAGCAACATAAAAGCCCATCGAATCATTCACATATCTCCCGGCGTTGATCACGCGGGCATGATAACGGTATTCTTCAGCCTTAAACGTAAGATAATACGGATCGACGCCGATGCAATGTCCTCCTACTAGACCCGGATAGAATTTCAGAAAATTCCATTTGGTTCCGGCTGCTTCCAAAACATCATAGATATTCACTCCCATCCGGTGGAAGATGATGGAAAGTTCGTTCATGAAAGCAATGTTGATATCACGCTGGGAGTTTTCAATGATCTTGGCGGCTTCGGCCACTTTAATGGCAGGAGCGCGGAATACGCCCGCTTTCACAACCAGTTCATAGGTCTTCGCAATGATTTCGAGGGATTCGGCATCGCATCCGGATACCACCTTGGTAACGGTGGTCAATGTATGTTCCTTATCGCCCGGGTTGATACGTTCGGGAGAATAGCCCACCTTGAAATCCTTTCCCATTTTCAGTCCCGAGAACTTCTCCAGAAGCGGCACACAATCCTCTTCGGTGGCTCCGGGATAAACCGTGGACTCATATACGACATAATCTCCCGGTTTCAGTATCTTTCCGACAGTTTCACTGGCTTTGAGAAGCGGGGTCAGGTCGGGAAGGTTATGATGGTCAATGGGAGTCGGGACCGCGATAATATGAAAAGAACAATCGCGAAGATCTTCATAGTCGGCTGTAAAAGTAATATCGCAGTTGTCAAAGGCTTCCGGCGGCAATTCTTCGCTCGGGTCGATCCGGTTACGCATCATCTCAATCCGGTCGGCCTTGATATCAAACCCGACAACAGATATCTTTTTGGCAAACTCCAGAGCGATGGGAAGTCCAACATATCCCAGACCGATCAATGACAGTTTTGTTTCTTTTTTCAGTAATCGCTGATACAGATCCATAATCTCGGTTATAAGATTCAGATTTTCTTTAAAAACGGATGAATGTCCCCGGTAAGACCTTTAGGTTGAGCTGTTCTGATCTGATGAGCCAGGACGACGCTGGCACGGGCATCGTTCAGCCCGAAGCCATTTCCTTTCAGAATCTCCTGGTACGATAACGTATGCAGGTTCGTAAACCCTTCGCTGAACTCAATTTCCTTGTTATCCAGGGTCAGGGTACGGTATGTTCTTTTTCCCGTTTTCTTCACCTCGTCGGGGATATCCTGATAATCGATGCTCAGGAACCATCTGACGGAAGCGTTTTTCAGTTGCAGATACCCGGCTGCTTTTTCTTCGGTAAGCACATGAACGATGCTTTCTTTTACCTCTCCGAAAATCCAGATCAGCATATCAAAGAAATGAATTCCGATGTTGGTGGCCACCCCGCCTGACTTCTCGACATCACCCTTCCAGGAACGATGATACCAATGTCCGCGTGAGGTGATATAGGTCAGGTCGAACTCATAGGGTTTGGTGGCTGGTTGTTTCATCACCTGTTCCCGTAAAGCAATGATAGCGGGGTGCAGCCGCAGCTGAAGGATCGTATTGACTCTCCGGCCGCTTTCTTTTTCGATCTCGCTCAGGGCATCGATGTTCCATGGATTTAGAACGATGGGCTTTTCACAGATGGCGTTGGCATCGTTTCTCAGCGCCATCCGGATATGTGCATCATGCAGGTAATTCGGTGAACAGATCGAGACGTAATCCACCTTCCGGCCGGGCTCTCCTTTTTCTCCCTGCCTCCGCAACTTATCGAGATGCCGGTCAAACCGTTCCGGCTCGGTAAAGAAATCGGCTTCAGGGAAAAAACTGTCCATGATCCCCACTCCGTCGTAGGGATCCAGTGCTGCCACTAACCGGTTTCCCGTCTCACTGATGGCTTTCATGTGACGCGGAGCCACAAAGCCCGCTGCTCCAACCAGGGCAAAATTCAAGGATTTCTTTTCTTCAGACATCGTTATTCTTCCATTTTTGTCACCGCATCATCCTTCAGCCTGTATCGCTCACCGCTTTCAGGGCAAACGGCGATACCTTCTGCATTGAACTCCAGCCGGTGACCATATTCGCTCATCCATCCGACCTGTTTCCCGGGATTGCCGATCACCAGCGCATAGGGTTTCACCGCTTTCGTCACGACAGCTCCGGCGCCGATAAAGGCATATTCCCCGATATCATGACCGCAAACGATGGTGGCATTCGCCCCGATGGAAACCCCTTTTTTTACCAGGGTCCTGACATACTGGTCACGGCGGATGATCGCACTGCGTGGATTGACAATATTGGTAAACACCATCGAGGGACCCAGAAAGACATCGTCTTCACAAATCACCCCGGTATAGATGGAAACATTATTCTGTACCTTAACATTTCTTCCAAGTACCACTCCGGGAGAAATTACCACATTCTGCCCGATGTTGCACTGGTCGCCTATTTCACTCCCGGTCATAATATGGCTGAAGTGCCATATTTTGGTTCCCTTTCCGATTTTACAACCTTCATCGATGACGGCTGTCTCATGTGCGAAATACGCTTTCTCCATGTACTATTTGTTTAAGAATTCCAGCAGGGAACTCGTAATGTGGTTCAGCTGTTCATCATCAAGCTCCGTATGCATCGGCAAAGAGATCACGCTGTTGGCCAAGGCTTCGGTGATCGGGAAATCGCCCGGTTTATATCTTGGATCGATATATGCTTTCTGCAGGTGCAGTGGCACCGGGTAATAGACCATGACCGGGATTTCTTTGGAAGCCATGTATTCCAGCAAGGCCTTGCGGTCAACATCCTTCGTCACCAGCGTGTACTGATGGAAGACATGGGTAGAATGTTCACCCCGTACAGGGATCTTCAGTTTCGGGTGGCCGCCAAAGGCTTTGTCGTAAAAGTCGGCAGCAGCGCGGCGACGCGAAGCATACTCGTCCAGGTGTGCCAGTTTCACTTTCAGGATGGCTGCCTGTATGCTGTCGAGGCGCGAATTCACCCCGATGTAGTCATGATAATATCTCACTGTCATCCCGTGGTTCACTACAACACGTAACTGCTTTGCCAGCTCGTCGTTCTGCGTGAAGATGGCGCCACCGTCACCATAACAACCAAGGTTTTTGGAAGGAAAGAACGAAGTGCATCCGATTTCTCCCATGGTTCCTGCTTTCTTGCGAGTCCCGTCGCGGAAGATATAATCAGAGCCTATGGCTTGACAGTTATCCTCGATAACAAAGAGATGATGTTCTCTGGCAATTTCCAGCACTTCTTCCATGGGCGCACATTGACCGAACAGATGTACCGGTACGATGGCTTTTGTTTTGGGGGTGATGGCTTTTTTGATTGCTTCCGGATCAATATTAAAGGTGTCGGGATTCACATCCACCAGCACGGGCGTAAGATGAAGTAATGCGATCACTTCTGCGGTAGCAATAAAAGTGAAAGAAGAAGTAATGACTTCATCACCCGGTTTTAATCCCAATGCCATCATGGATACCTGCAAAGCATCCGTTCCGTTTCCGCAGGGAATGACATGTTTCACTCCAAGGTATTTTTCCAGCTCTTCCTGGAAACTTTTCACAGCAGGTCCGTTGATAAAGGCACAGGAATCGATGACCTGCTGAACAGCTGCATCAATCTCGTTTTTAATGCGAAGATATTGACTCCGCAAATCGACCATCTGAATCTTGTTCATGTTGAGTGGATGTTGGTGAGATTTGAACTGAACTTGTTGATAGTATGAACGAGGCAAAGGTAAAATTATTGAATGGATTTGGTACGGAAATCACATACTTTTGTAAATGAATTCCATATTGTAAAAAGACGGAAACCATGAAAAAATTCGCAGTAATTCTGTCAGGATGCGGCGTTTTCGACGGAGCTGAGATTCATGAATCAGTGCTGACTCTCCTGGCCATCGACCGTCAGGGTTCTTCCTATCAGGTTTTTGCCCCTGACATGACACAATACCATGTGATCAATCATCTGACAGGTGAGGTGATGAACGAAAAGCGAAATGTCCTCGTAGAAGCTGCCCGCATTGCCAGAGGAAAAATCCTCCCTCTCAGCGATTTCAATCCGGCCGGTTTTGACGGACTGATCCTGCCCGGAGGATTCGGCGCAGCCAAAAACCTTTGCTCGTGGGCTTGGGAACACGATGACTGCAAAGTGAACCCCGAAGTCGAGAAAGCGATCCGGTCCATGATGAATATGAAAAAACCCGTTGGTGCCTTGTGCATTGCACCTGTCATCCTGGGGACTTTCATACCAGGGAGCCATCTGACTACAGGCCACGACCGGGATTCCCGTGAATTCATTGAAAAGAAAGGCTCGGAATACATCCCTGCAGACCATGGAGAAGTAGTGATCGATGAAACAAACAAGCTGTTCTCTTCACCCTGTTATATGCTGGATGCATCCATATCCCAGATTGCCGATGGAGCCGATAACATGGTCAGGGAAATGTTGAAAAGGATGTAATTACGACCGATCCTTCCTCACTTTGCTGTGGTTGATCCCATAGAAGAAATAGATCAGAAGTCCCACTGCCATCCAGATGACAAGCCGTAACCACGTTTCCAGCGGTAATGCCAGCATCTGAACGATACAGATGAACGCCCCGAGTGCAGGGATGACCGGGACCCATGGTGTTTTAAACGGACGGGGAATTTCGGGCCGTGTTTTCCGCAACACGATAATGCTGATACATACGATGGAAAAGGCCAGTAGTGTTCCGATGGAGACGAGTTCACCCAGGATGCTGATCGGGAGAATGCCGGCCAGGATAATGGCGACACCGCCGGTCATCAGGGTGCTGACATAAGGAGTTTTGAACTTTGAATGAAGATGGGCAAATACCGGAGGTAGCAATCCGTCTTTCGCCATGGTATAAAAAATGCGCGGTTGCCCCAGCAGCATCACCAGGATGACAGAACTTAACCCCGCGATGGCAGCGATCTTAATAATGGGACGCAGCCAGAACATCTTTTGTCCCATGGAATTAACACCCACGGCTACCGGGTCGGCTACGTTCAATAAGGTATAGCTCACAATCCCTGTAAGGACAATAGCTACCAAAATGTACAACACGGTAGAAATGGACAACGAGCCAAGGATTCCCCGTGGCATATCGCGTTGCGGATTCTTGGCCTCCTGCGCTGCTGTTGAAACGGCGTCGAAACCTATATAGGCGAAGAATATTACACCGGCCGCCCGCAATATCCCTGACACACCGTAATGACCCCAGGTGCCGGTGTTTTTCGGGATGAAGGGGTGCCAGTTGGCCGTATCAATGAAATAAATCCCGATGGCAATAAATAACAGGATCACGCTCACCTTGATGATGACCATCACATTGTTAAAATTGGCCGATTCACGGATACCGATGATCAGAAGGCAGGAGATGACCGCAATCACGAACATGGCCGGGAGGTTCAGGATGGCCGGAACCTGTGGCAGAGAGGCGATACTGATCCCCTGAGAGGTAAGCGTTGCCGCCAGGTTGGATGTCAGTTCCTGCCATCCGACCTGGGGCACGTTTATCATGGTTGTTCCGGTTGCTGCTGTAAATTGAACCGGGATGTTTATTCCGAAATCTTTCAGAAAGCTGACCACATATCCCGACCATCCGACGGCAACGGTGGAGGCGGCGAAGAGATATTCCAGAATCAGGTCCCAGCCGATGATCCAGGCCATAAATTCGCCGAGGGTGGTGTAGGAATAGGTGTAGGCGCTCCCCGCAATAGGAATCATGGAAGCAAACTCCGCATAACACAAACCGGCAAAGGCGCAAGCCATCCCGCTGATTATGAAACTGATCACAATCGCCGGACCGGCATATTGTGCAGCAGCCTGCCCGGTTAGTACAAAAATCCCTGCGCCAATAATGGCGCCTACTCCCAGGGTAACCAGGTTGGTCGATGACAACGACTTCTTAAAACCTTGTTTATTCTCTGACGCCTCGTCAAGTAATGACTGCAGCGGCTTGGTAACGAACAATTTTTTTGCCATGCGTACCAGCTTGATACCCGGTTTCGGGAGAGTGTTAATTAATGGCAGCGGCCATTACGATGCTTGCCTGCTTGGATTCTTCAGTTTCAGACCTTGAAGTAAGAATAATCGGGGCGGCAGCGCCCAGGATGGTGGCAGCCAGTTTGGCATTGGCTGAGAATCCGTACGCTTTGTACAGGATGTTCCCTGCTTCAATATCCGGTACAACAAGTAAATCGGCGTCACCGGCCACGTCGCTGACGATGCCTTTATGCTTGGCGCTTTCCATGCTGATGGCATTATCATAAGCCAATGGTCCGTCGATAATGCAATTCTTGATCTGACCGCGTTGTCCCATTTTGGCAAGCAATGCTGCATCCAGGGTGGCAGGCATAGCCTCATTCACCATTTCCACAGCGCCAAGGACTGCAACCTTCGGACGGGTAATTCCGATCTTGTTCATGAATTCCACCGAATTGTTGATAATGGCCACCTTCGTTTTCAGATCAGGAGCAATTACCATGGCAGCATCTGTTACACCCAGCAATTTGTGGTAAGTCGGTACTTCAAACAGGGCAAAATGCGAAAGAACATCCGATTTACGGAGGCCGCATTCCTTATCCAGAACACCACGGAGAAAATGTGCAGAGGTGATATTTCCTTTCATCAGTATGTCACCTTCTTTATCATGAACCATTTTCACAGCACGTTTAACGGCTGCCAGGTCATTTTCTTCGTTCACAATGGTAAAGCCGGAAAGATCGAGTTTAAATTGATCGGCAATCGCTTTAATCTTCACTGATGCGCCAACCAGCGTCGCATCAATCAGACCAAGTTTCACTACTGCGCAAACCGCTTCAAGACAATGTTCATCCTGAGCAACGGCAACAACCACGCGCTTCTTCCGGTTATTTCTTGCAATCTCGTATAAATCAGATAGTTTAGTCGGGCGAATCTTCCCCTCATTTTTATTCGTTGCATTCATAATATTAATTGTTTTATTAAATTGATTTCAAACAACAAACGTACTTCAATTTTGCAAATTCTGCAAACCCCGGGCGAAAAAAGTCATTTCCAAAAAATTCCCTAACTTTGCTCATCAAAACAACTATTCAGACATGAACTTACCTTTTTCAGAATCTTACAAAATGAAGATGGTCGAGGTGATCCGGAAAAGTACCCGACCCGAACGTGAAAAATGGCTGAAAGAAGCCCATTATAATCTTTTCCAACTTAAGAGCGAACAAGTATTCATCGACCTGCTGACCGATTCAGGTACTGGAGCCATGAGCGACAGGCAATGGTCAGCCATGATGACAGGTGACGAAAGTTATGCCGGCGCATCTTCTTACTTCAAACTGAAAGATGCCATCAACGATATCACCGGGTTCGAATTATTTCTTCCTACTCACCAGGGCAGGGCAGCCGAAAACGTTCTCTTTTCTGCCTTGATCAAAGAAGGAGATGTCATTCCCGGTAATTCGCATTTCGATACTACCAAAGGTCATATTGAATACCGCAAAGCCACTGCCATCGATTGCACCATCGATGAAGCATTCGACACCACTTGCATCCATCCGTTTAAAGGCAGTGTCGATATCAAGAAACTCGAAAAGGTCCTTTCCACTTCCACTGCCAACATTCCCTTTATCATTATCACCATCACGAACAACTCCGCAGGAGGTCAACCTGTTTCCATGGAAAACCTGAGGCAGGTTCGTCAGTTGGCCGACCGGTACAACAAACTGGTTGTCTTTGACTCGGCCCGTTTTGCTGAAAATGCGTATTTCATCAAAATGCGTGAAGAAGAATTTAAAGATAAATCCATTCGGGAGATTGTCAGAGAAATGTTCTCCTATGCCGACCTCATGACCATGAGCTCGAAAAAAGACGCTATCGTCAACATGGGTGGTTTTATTGGAATGCGCGATCCCGAGATCTTCAGGAAATGCAGCATGTTCAATATCATGTTCGAAGGTTATCTTACCTATGGCGGGATGTCGGGCCGCGATATGGCTGCACTCGCTCAGGGCCTTTACGATGGTACCGAATTCGAATACCTGGAAACACGTATTCGTCAGGTGGAATATCTCGGAAAACTTCTCACCGATTACGGAATTCCTGTTCAGAGCCCTATCGGCGGACATGCCGTGTTTGTTGATGCCAAACGGTTCCTCCCGAATGTGCCGAAAGAAGAATTTCTCGCGCAGACCCTTGCCATCCAGCTTTACCTGGAATCAGGCGTAAGAGGTGTTGAAATCGGCGCCCTGATGGCCGACCGTGATCCCAAAACCCGTGAAAACCGTTTCCCGAAAATGGAATTGCTCCGTCTGGCTATCCCTCGCAGAGTATACACCGACAACCACATGAACGTGGTGGCAGCAGCCCTGAAGAACGTGTTCGATCGCCGCGAAGAAATCCGCAGTGGCGTCAAGATCGTCAGCGAAGTTCCCATCATGCGTCACTTCACCGTCCAACTGGAACTGGTTTAATCCCCTGTCGGGATGAAAAATAATGATGATATCCATTCATTCCCGGGTCATCTTCCGTACCATTCATCCTCCCTTCCGGAGGTGGTAATTACGGTGGATGACCCGGGGATGGATATCCTCGCCTCCCCTTCCTCCATTAATCATATCCGATCATGAGTTCCCTGGAAATTATTCTTATTGCCATCGGGCTTGCTATGGATTGCCTGGCCGTCGCTGTCAGCTTCGGCGCCAACCGCATGTTGTATGGAAAGTATGTTTTCATTACAGCACTGAGCTTCGGGCTTTTTCAGGGAGTGATGCCCTTGATCGGATGGCTGATCGGAGATTCGCTGAAAATATATATCGAGCAGATCGATCACTGGATCGCTTTCGGCATCCTTGCCTTTATCGGGATCAAGATGATCGCCGAATCATTTTCTGCTCAGAAAAAAAATGACTCTGTCGATATCCGCAAACCGGCCGTTCTCTTCTCCCTCTCCATCGCCACCAGTATTGATGCCCTGATCACCGGGGTCTCTTTCGGGTTCATCGAAGTCAATATCATCCTGGCCGCCATCCTGATCACCATCATCACCTTTATCACTACCGTTGCAGGAGCCTGGATCGGGCGGCACACCACCTTCCTGCCTGCCAAATGGGCCGAACGCGCCGGCGGGCTGGTGCTAATCCTGATAGGCCTGAAGATCGTCATGGAACACATGGGCTGGATCTGACACTGTTTTCTCTGGCAACATTCTTATCTTTGTCTTCACCATTGATCGTTTTGATATGCCCCGAATCACCATCACCAAAGAGTTTTCCTTTGAGGCAGCACACGCCCTCGAAGGATACGACGGCCCTTGCCGCAATATCCACGGCCACTCATACAAACTGGCCGTCACCGTTACCGGTTCCCAACTCACCGATCCCTCCTCTCCTAAAAAGGGGATGATCATTGATTTCAGAGACTTGAAATCGATCGTGAATACCACTATCATTAAACCGTTCGATCACTCGCTGATCCTCCCGCACGACACTTCCCTGCACATCACGGTCAATACTGAAAACGGTCTCCCGAAACTGAAGTTCGTCGATTACCAACCCACCAGCGAAAACCTTTTGCTTGACTTCGCCGAACAGATAGGCCGCCTGCTGCCTCAGGGCATCCGCCTGGTGAAAATCCGCCTCCAGGAAACGTCAACCTCCTTCGCCGAATGGGAGGCAGACCCTGTCGGTTAACTTTCGCGAGGCTCCCTGAAATTCAGTTTGTTTTCGTTGAAGAACTGCCGCCCTTCGGGACTCATGATTCCTTGCAGATGGTAAATGAATATCTCGTGGATGATCCTGGAAGAAAGATCATGACTTATTCTGAAGAGATCCTCAGCCGCCATGTTTTCGACCTTTAATACATGCAGCCCGGCAATGATCTTCGGATTCAGATCCTTCCGGTAAAAACCCTGGCTCTTCCCTTTCACCAGATTGCGATAACCCGATCCGTAAATCTCTTTCCGCCGTTTTTCGATAAACTCTTTGGATAACGCCGGATAATACTTGCGAAGATCATACTCCATCGAAGGATTGGCATGACGGTACATCCGCTTCAGCACTTTATACGCCTCAAAGATTTCTTCGATAGCATTCAATCCCAGTCTTTCCGGTTCCTTTAATCGGACAAACCAACGTGAATATTCCAACTGCAACGCCTGCCGGACCAAATCTTCCTTATCGGCAAAATACTGGTAGAGGGTTTTCTTGGAAATACCAAGATGACGCGACACATCATCCATGGTTACGCTCTTGATCCCGTAACGCTGGTAGATCTTAAAAACCTCTTCGGTTATTTGTTCCGGTCTGAGACTCATTATCCAAAGATAATAAAATGAATCCGGAAACTACGGCCACAAAATAAGTTTTTCCCGTGTACTATTTGAGCCCTTTCAAATTCGCCTGATCTTTCTGCGATTCATAGTGAACGATTCCTTCCGGTGTGGCAATTCCCCGGATGAAATTGTCGAACATCACGTCAAAAAGGGTTTGGAAGGAAAATGTCTCGGGAGGGAAAAAATCAGGATTATGAATATCGATGAGCCGGCGGATATAGAGCCGGGTTACCAGTTCCACACTCAGGTCACTCCGGTACATCCCCTGGGTGATCCCCTTCCGGATGTTTCTCCACATCTGATCGTAAATGAATTCGATCCGATCATCGATGTGCTTCTTGTAAATGTCCGGATAGTACTTTTTCAGGTCAAAAGTCATGGAAGGACTGACATCCCAGAACCGTTCGCTTACGTCCTTACTGACAGTGATCAGGATATCGATGGAATTGACTCCGTCGAAATTATGTGTTTCAAAAATGATCTCGAAATTGCGTCGTTCTAACTCAAGAAGTTTTTCCACCAGTTCATTCTTGCTCGCCACATACTGGTAAAGCTTTTTTTTAGATATCCCTGTCTCCTTGCAAATATCCTCAACAGAAACACTTCTGACGCCGTATTTATAAAAAAGTTCCCTGACCTTCTCAAGGATTTCAATGAAATCTTTTTCCATTCAATTTTGCTGACAATGAATTTTTTCTGATAACAAAATTAAAAAATCCGAGAGAGAAACAAACAGGATGTTCAAAGTTTCTCTGCATCCATCGGATCAGCGTCTCATTGCCGTCTGTACTCCCGGATGAAAGGGGGAGTCGCCGGAAAATCCCGTTTTCAACCCGGAATTTTCTTATGTTTGAGCCTTATTTCACCGTATATGAGAAGAAGAATACCACTCCTGCTGTTATTGTTCATCCCGGTATTTCTATCGGCCCAGGGCACGTTAGAGACGGAGTATGAGCATTCAGGTTTCATGCGGACGCCCCGGTATGCCGAGACCATGGATTACTGCCGGAAACTGGCTGACAGTTCTCCCCTGATCACGATGCAATCATTCGGCAAAAGCGCCCGGGGGCGTGACCTTACGCTCATGATTGTCGATCGTGATGGTTTGAGTGACCCGGAAAAGATCCGGGAGAAGGGTCGTATCGTGGTGTTGATCCAGGCATGCATCCACCCGGGAGAATCTGAAGGAAAAGATGCCGGCATGATGCTTTTTCGTGATCTGGTTTTCCCAAACGGAGCCATCTCCCCTGCTGTAGCCGAAAAAATCCTTGACCGTATCTCCATCCTTTTTATCCCGATATTCAATGCCGACGGTCACGAACGGTTCGGTCCATACAACCGGATTAACCAAAACGGGCCTGAAGAAATGGGCTGGCGGGTTACCGCCAACAACCTCAACCTGAACCGCGACTTTCTGAAAGCAGAAGCCCCGGAGATGAAGGAATGGCTTCAGCTCTTCAACAAGTGGCTCCCGGAATTCTTTATTGACAGCCATACAACAGATGGCGCCGATTATCAGTATGCGCTGACTTACCTGATCGAGATATACGGAAATATGGATGAAGGATTAACCCAATGGTCAAAAGACCGGTTCATCCCGTTCATGGAAAAAGACTTGGAAAAATCGGGGTTCCTCACCTTTCCGTATGTGGGTTTCCGCAACTGGCACGATCCCCGTAGCGGACTGATCATCGAACCGGGTCCGCCCATGCTCTCCCAGGGATATACCGCCCAGCGAAACCGCCCCGGTCTCCTGGTGGAAACGCATATGCTCAAGCCATATCGCACCCGGGTGGAAGCTACTTATCATTGCTTCCTCTCGTCACTGGAAATCCTTGCCGGGGAATCAACAAAACTGAAAGAGCTCGAAAAAAGAGCTGATGACTATGTGTCGGGGCCGGGTTTCCTGCAGTCTCCTTTTCCGCTTCAATTCCAGACTTTCGAAAATGACAGTGTCATGGTTGACTTCAAGGGCATTGAATACACCCTTGTGAAAAGCGACATCAGCGGCGGGACATGGTATAATTACGGCACCAAGCCCGAGTTGATGAAGCTGCCGTTATTCAGGAAATCGCAACCGGTCTTCTCTGTGAACCTCCCGGTAGCCTATATCATTCCGCCGGAATGGGAATCTATCATCAATATCCTGGAACTGCACGGTGTCCGGATGTCCAGGTTGAAAGAGGACCAGCAAGTCACTGTTTCCACCTACCGGTTCAGAAATCCCAAATGGCAGGTCAAACCTTATGAGGGAAGGCATCTGCTGACACAGTTTGATTATGACGAATACACCACCACCCGGATGTTCCCTGCCGGATCTGCCGTTATCGAAGTTTCCCAACAACCAGCCCGTATCATCGCCCACCTGCTTGAACCCAAAGGAGATGGATCGTTGGTTTCCTGGGGCTTTTTCGATATTGTTTTCGAACAAAAAGAATATGCCGAGAATTATGTGCTCGAGAAAATGGCTGCCCGGATGCTGGCTGACGATCCTGCCCTGAAGAAAGAGTTTGAAGAGAAAAAGGACTCCGATACCGCTTTTGCTAACAACCCGCAGCAAATTCTGTACTGGTTCTACGCGCGGTCGCCTTATATCGATCAGCAAATGAACATTTACCCGGTCGGCCGGATCATGGATCGCGAACAGCTCAATTTGCTGAAAAAACAATGATTACAAAAGGATTCTGATCTTTCCTGTTCCTTTCACTACCTGGCCGATAACGACAGCAGGGACATTCCCTGCCTGAGAAAGTATTGTCCTGTACTGTTCGGCCTGATGCTGCGGCAGGGCAATGAGCAACCCGCCCGATGTTTGGGCATCACTAAGCATTATTTTTTGGATTTCACCGATCTCCTTCGGCCATTCCAGAACATCGGAGGCGAAGGTCAGGTTATTCTGCGATCCGCCGGGAATCATGCCCGCCTCGGCATAGGCTGAAGTTTCGGGAAAGAAAGGCACCCGATGAAACCACACTTCAGCATCTGTCACGCTCCCGGCAATCATCTCACGCAGATGACCCGTCAATCCGAAACCAGTGACATCCGTGCAGGCATGGACTTCCATTCCCGCCAGTGCATTGGCGGCTTTCATATTGAGTTCCGACATCGACCGGATGGCGCTTTCCGCTGCAGCTGCCGAAGCATAACCCCGTTTCATGGCTGTCGTCAGAATTCCTGTTCCCAGCGGTTTGGTCAGGATCAGGGCATCGCCGGGCAGAGCGCCCCGGTTTCGCAGGATGCGTGCCGGATCAACGAGACCGGTCACTGTCAGGCCGAATTTGGGTTCCGTATCCTCGATGCTGTGACCTCCGGCAATAGCAATCCCGGCTTCCGTTACTTTATCGGTTGCACCACGGATGATCTCCCGGAGCACATCGAGGGAAAGAGTCTTTTCCGGGAAAGCCACAATGCTCAAGGCAAAAAGCGGTCTCCCTCCCATGGCAAATATATCGCTCAACGCATTGGCTGAAGCGATGGCGCCATAAGCATAGGGATCATCTACAATCGGTGGAATAAAATCAACCGTCTGAACAATTGCTGCATCATCACCGATGCGATACACAGCTGCATCATCCGATGTTTCAGTGCCAACGAGCAGGTTTGCGTCCGTAACTTCCGGCATAGAGGATAAGATCTTTTCCAGCGACTGCGGTCGTATTTTACAGGCGCACCCAAGAGCATGCGAATACTCTGTAAGGCGGATGTCATACGTGGCTGTATTGCTTGGTTCTGCCGATTCGTCAGCCACCTGCCGGTGATACACAGAACAGATAGCTGCGGCAGCCCGGTCAATCTCCTCGGGCGTAGTCAACCGACCGACCGATAACCGGATGGTTCCTGCCGCCAGGGAAATGGGGACCTGCATGGCTTCCAGCACGTTTGAGACGGTGATCTTATCGGCATGGCAGGCCGCTCCTGCGGAAGCAGCAACTTCCGGCATCCCGCTCAGCATGGTTTGTGCATTAGCATGAGGGAAAGAAAGACTGAGGGTATTGGGTAACCGCAGTTCCGGATGTCCGTTCAGCCTGGCTTGCGGGACTCCGCGAAGGATCGCATCATGAAGGCGGTCCCGCATGGCTTTCAGATGCGCAGCGGTTTCCGGAAGACGTTGTTCAGCCAGCTCTGCGGCTTTCCCCAGCCCTGCTATCTCAATCACATTCTCGGTCCCGGCCCGATGGTTGTGTTCATGATTGGCTCCATGTATGAGTTTTTCCAGCTCTGCTCCCCGCCTTATATAGATTGCCCCGATCCCTTTGGGAGCATAGAATTTATGCCCGGCCACCGAAAAGAAATCCACCCCCATTTCTTTTACATTCACCGGAATTTTCCCCACGCTCTGCGCTCCATCCGAATGAAACAATACTCCATGAGCCTTTGCAATCCGGCCAATCTCCCGGATAGGCTGAATGGTACCCACTTCATTGTTCGCATGCATGACCGTGATAAGGATCGTTTCCGGCGTAATGGCAGCTTCAATCTCTTCAGGATCGATCATTCCGTAAGGGTCCACCCCGACATAAGTCACCCTGAAACCCTGTTTCTCCAGATACCTGCATACCTCCAGTACCGAAGGATGTTCAATAGCGCTGGTGATGAGGTGGTTCCCTTTCGCCCTATTGGCGAAAGCAACTCCTTTAATCGCGTAGTTATTGGATTCTGTTCCACCGCTGGTGAAGATGATCTCGTCGGAATGGCATCCGAGTAAACCGGCCAGTCGCTTTCGGGCAAGTTCAACAGCCTGCCGGGCCATTATTCCATAAGAATGGGTGCTGGAAGGGTTTCCAAAGTATTCATCAATATAAATCCTCATCTCCGAAGCAACTTCCGGATCCAGAGGCGTTGTAGCATTATAATCGAGATAAACAGGGCTCATTTCAAAAATTTTCTTTAATAAAGGACATCAGGCGAAGTGCAGTCTGCTCGCCGGGCTGAGATATTACAAACCGGGAAATCCTCTGCCCCGGACGTCTGAAAGTGGAAAAATCGTAAGCTTTATCGTAATAGGTAAGTACATTGGAGGCAACTTTTTCAAATTCGCTGTTTTCAATGGCTTTTAAAGCATCAAGGGTACGTGGTCGTCCTAATCGTTCCGAAATTTTTGTAATCGCTTCCGAAAGCAGCTTTTTATCATACTGTGCATATTCCTCCACCAACCTCCGGATCCTGTCCGCTTTAGGGACATCGATCAGTAACAACCAGCCGGTACAAATCTTGTCAAAAACAGGCTCCGGCAGTGTCACCCTTCCAACCATCCGGCTTTCGTCTTCCAGCCATACAGGTTGTGAAAGATCAAATTTCGACCATTGCAGGTACAGCTCATTCTCGAATTGTTCATTGGTTGGCTGGGCAGGTTGCCCTAATGCTCCGAATGCTGATCCTTTATGACAGGCAAGTCCTTCCAGATCGATGACCTGGCAACCGTTCTTTTCCAGCATTTTCAGTATTTCTGTCTTCCCTGACCCGGTATACCCTCCGATCACCATCACATGAGCCGGTTTTCCCAACTCGGCCCTGACGAAGCGCCGGTATTCTTTGTATCCACCTTTCAGCAGGGAAGGTTCAAACCCTTCCCGGGCAAACAGCGCTGCCATTTCGGCGCTTCGCATACCCCCTCTCCAACAGTGAACGAGAATCCGGTGATCTTTGGCCACTTCCTTCAAGGAATTCAGATAGAAAGGAATCTTCGGAGTGGCAATTTCCATCCCTTTTTCTATAGCCGCCTCACTCCCCACCTTGGTATAAATCGTCCCGATGATAGCGCGTTCCCGGTCATCAAATAAAGGGATGTTCACTGCACCGGGAATATGCCCCTGGAAATATTCTCCCGGCGACCGTACATCGATCACGGGAGACACCTGTGCATCTCGCAGAAACTCATTTGGATCAAGGATTGGGATCATCCGTTCAATTTGTTTGCAAAAGTATGGAAATCTGTGGTCCCGAAAAATATAACCGTTCATTCATAATCACTTGTACAATGGAATTGGAAAAACGGTACTTTTGCACCTTCACATTTTATCCCGTATTATGAGTGACTTTATTCATCACGAATGCGGGATTGCGCTGGTTCGCCTGCTCAAACCCCTTGAATATTACCTGTCGAAATACGGCACGCCTTTCTATGGCCTGAACAAAATGCATCTGCTTATGGAGAAGCAGCATAATCGTGGTCAGGATGGCGGTGGTATTGCAGCATTAAAGCTGGGGCTTGATCCGGGAAAAAGATATATTTCAAGGATCCGGTCCAATTCCGACGCGCCGATTAAAGAGATTTTCTCAAAAATCGGTTCTCAATTGAAGAAAATCGAAGCAGAATCTCCCCAACATCTATCAGATACCGGGTGGCTGAAAAACAATGTCGACATCTATGGCGAGCTGTTTTTGGGCCATCTTCGTTATGGTACCTTCGGGAAAAATACCCTCGATAACATTCACCCGTTCATCCGGGAAAACAACTGGATCACCAGAAACTTAGTGCTGGCGGGCAATTTCAATCTTACCAATGTCGATGAACTTTTCGATCGGCTGATAGACCTGGGGCAATATCCTGTCGAAACTTCTGATTCCATTACCATTCTCGAGAAGATATGCCATTATCTGGATGAAGAGAACGACATCCTTTTCCGGAAATTCAGGAAACAGGGTATACCGAGCAGGCATATCCCTGTGGAAATTGCCAAAAGTTTGGATGTTCAGAAGATCCTGACCCGTGCTACTGATGCTTGGGATGGCGGATATGTCATCGCCGGATTCTTCGGTCATGGCGACAGTTTTGTGATGCGTGACCCCGCCGGCATCAGACCTGCTTTTTATTATGCTGATGATGAAATAGTTGCCGTCGCATCCGAACGGCCGGTTATCCAGACAACCCTTAATCTGAATGCAGAACAGATCAGGGAAATCAAACCGGGGCATGCGCTTATCATTAAACTGGATGGAACGGTAGCGGAAAAGCAGTTTTCCAAACCTGTCGAAAAGCGTTCCTGTTCTTTCGAACGGATCTATTTTTCCCGGGGTACCGATAAAGACATCTACGTTGAGCGAAAGAATCTCGGAAAGTTTCTTACTCCCTCCATTCTGAAAGCAGTCAACTATGACATGGAGAATACCGTCTTCTCTTTCATCCCCAATACTGCCGTTGATGCTTTTTACGGGATGATAGAAGAGCTGAATAATTTCTGCTCCCGTATCAAGAAAGAAAAGATCCTGGGCCTGGATAAACTGTCACCGGAAAATCTGGATCGAATCCTTCAATTGAAACCCCGGATGGAAAAGGTAGCTGTCAAGGACATGAAACTCCGCACTTTTATCACGAAGGAAAGCCACCGCGACGATCTGGTGACTCATGTTTATGATATTACCTATGGCACTATCCGGAAAGGAATGGACAACCTGGTTGTCATTGACGATTCCATCGTCAGAGGGACTACGTTAAAGCAAAGTATCATCCGGATACTCGACAGGCTCGGCCCTAAAAAGATTGTGGTGGCTTCTTCAGCGCCTCAGATCCGTTATCCGGATTGCTATGGGATCGACATGGCCAAAATGAATGATTTTATCGCCTTCAAAGCAGCTATTGCATTGTTGAGAGAGACCAGGCAGGAACACATCATTAACGATGTTTACAACAGATGTAAAGCCCAGGAGAACATTCCCAAAGAAGAGGTGGTCAATTATGTGAAAGGGATATACACTCCCTTTACCGCTGACAGGATCTCCGAAAAAGTTTCTGAATTAGTAACCCCTCCGGGCAATAAATCTACCGTGGAGATTGTCTATCAATCCATTGAAAATTTACATGCTGCTTGTCCCGGGCATACCGGCGACTGGTATTTTACCGGTGATTATCCTACCCCGGGAGGCAACAAAGTAGTGAATCGCGCTTTTATCAACTTTATTGAAGGCCGCGATATCAGAGCTTATTGATCTTTAAGTAGGAATCGCTGATCTTCCCGGCAATCATTTTCATTTCCTCAGCAGGCAGTTCGAGTTTAGGCTTTTTAAAGTCGATATCGTAAATGGTCTGGAGAGGTACCAGGTGAATGTGTGCATGATGCACTTCCAAGCCTATCACGGCTATTCCAATGCGTTGGCACGGGATTACATTTTCCACAGCAAGAGCCACTTTTTTGGCAAAAAGAAATAATTGCTGATATTGGTCATCATCGATATCAAAAATATAATCCTTCTCTTTTTTCGGGATTACCAGGGTATGACCTGACGCCAGTGGATTAATATCCAGAAAGGCCAGGAATTGGTCAGTTTCTGCCACTTTATAGCAGGGGATTTCTCCTTTAACGATACGTGAAAAAATACTTGGCATGGCTTTAAATATTTCGGGTAATTTCAATGATTTCGAAAGACACCACCCCTGCAGGCACCGTTATTTCGACGATCTCTCCGCAACTCTTTCCAAGAATTCCCTTAGAAATAGGCGAATTTACCGAGATTTTACCAAGCTTAACATTAGCTTCATTTTCCGGGACCAGGGTATAGCTCACCATGGTCCCGTTTTTTATGTTTTTAAGGCGTACAGTAGAAAAAATCAACACTTTGGAATTATCAATTTTCTTCTCATCGATCAGGCGTGCATTACTTAGCATTTCCTGAAGCTTTGAAATCTTCATTTCAAGCATGGATTGCGCTTCTTTAGCTGCATGATATTCTGCATTCTCCGACAAATCGCCTTTGTCTCTTGCTTCAGCAATCTGTCGTGAAATACCGGGACGTTCAACCATAACCAAATGATTCAACTCATCTTTCAGTTTTTCTAACCCTTCAGCGGTGAAGTACTTAATGTCTGACATTCCTGTGTTTTTTTTGGATTATTATAAAGCAAAAGACCCTTAGACAAGGGTCCTTATGCTAGTAAAACAAAGATAATGAAATAAATGACGTTTTAAACTTCTAAGTTAAAAATTAAGTTTTAACCCGATTGTATGGATACCGCCATAAGGATTTGTAGCGCGGTATGCATAATCGATACCAATTCCGGTCATTTTTTCTTTATTGAAAGGTACGTTTACCGAAACACCGGCGCTTGGCCCGGTATACCAGGTTCCGCGTTCTTCAAGGGTGTTGTTGAACATTCCGTCCTGATAGGTATACCCAACCCTGAGTCCGAGATAATGTTTCAGATTATATTCCAATCCTAACACAACCTGGTCTTTGGTGAAAGAGTTTGAGTTAAAGTTACCGGCCAGTGTCAGCGTGTTCATATCTCCCATATGGAAATCATAAGAGGCACCAATACGTAAGGTAGTCGGCATTTCAAACTTTTCTCCACGTTGAGCAACGGTAAACAGGTCATTGTCATCGCCATGACCGGGAATAACACCTCTGAAAGAAAGTCCGTCTCCTGAAAATTTCATGGAGGGTCCCAGGTTCTTCAGTGCAACCCCGAATTTGATCTGTTCCCTGTCACCGGTCACATACTGAATCCCTGCATCAAGAGCGATACCCATAGCGCTGGCATCTGACATGGATTCGGAAATGACTTTCAGGTTCAAACCTCCGTAAATGCTATTGGAAAAAGCTTTGGAGTATCCCAGGTTGATATTAAGGTAACTGGGTTTGAAAGTTCCAAGGCCTCCTTCCGGCGACTGCACCGTTGTGATGTCAATTTCACCAAAGTTCATAGACATGAATGATGCGGTCAGCACACCGGAGTTTTTCCCAAGACTGGTGCTTAATCCGAAGGTATAAAGATTAACATCGGCTCCGGTCAGGTAATTGGTATAAGAAAAGATGATTTCTGTTCCCGAAACGAAGGCTGTTCCTGCGATATTTGAAAACAGTGCTTCAAGCCCCTGGGTACAGGAAGTTCCTACACCACCCCATCCTGAACTTCTTGCCCATGGATTGATCAGCAGTTCAGATGCTCCGGCCTGACCGGAACGGTCTTTGTTTCCGGCGGCCGCATATTGTGAGGGAAAGGAAACCAACCCGACTAAGAATATTGCTAGTAAGATGCCATATATCTTTTTCATAATCCTGTATTTTTTGTTTTGATACATTCGATAAATCTATTATTACAGTGAGTTCAGGTCAACAGGTCGCAATATTCCGAACCATTTAAGGGTTCTCTCTCCCAACCCGTCGGCTTTTACGTGGATAAGGTAAACACCACCGGCAATCGGGATCCCTGCAAAATTCTTCAGATCCCAGTCAATCGATGTTTTTGCTTCTGTGTTCATCCCATCTGTAGAAGATCTCGGTGTAATAACACCCGATTTATCTACTTTAAATTGACGGATCAATGTTCCGCTTATATCGAAAATGGTAACCGTGCAATGTTCAGGAAGATTGGTGATTTTAATCCTGTTATCAAGCTGTCCGGTTTCATAGTCGTCATAAGCATAATATGGATTTGGAACAACATTGATCAGATCCAGGTCAGATTTAGCCTGAACCTTTTCGTCTTTCGCCGTTGCAATATCATTGGTATTGAATTCATATACCGGCCAGCCTTTGTTTACAATCGTATCGGTCATTCCGGCAGGTAACGGCAAGGAATAGTACCTTTCATAGGGTTTTGCTACCCTGAACGAAATCTTAATATCGCAGCTGAGCCATTCTTTACCGTCAACTTTCAAAGGAATACCAGCGTACATGGCAGATGCCCATGCTCTGGTTTTATAGATATTGTCTTTAACTTTAAGTTTCAGCACATTGTAAAGCTTTGCAGCAGCATCGTATGCCGGGAAGTACAGTTGGAATGTATCCAGGGTAAGATCCCTGTGAGCCATTACGTAAACATAATGCTGTCCACCAAAGATTGGCGTGCCAAATACATCTTCTTCTCTTGATGTCGGATTAAAGATCATATCCCGACCGTTATCAGCAACCAGCCATGAATTTTCAGCAAACATCATATTTAACCGTTCGCCGGTTTCAAGGTTGATAGCATATCCGGGGAACCAACCCATACCGTACTCACTAATATAACTTGAGTTGTACATCGGGTCACTGCTGACAACGTCAGTTTGTCCATCAACGTTCACAGATTTTGCATTACGCATATCATACTGACGGGCTCTTCCTTGTGCAAGCATCGAGTCAGAACACATTTCAATAACCGGGCAACGTGTCCATTTGGTCTTATCAGGCGTCAAAACGATGTCCACACTGGCCAGATTACTAAGCTGATTAAACTTCTTCGAATTCTGATTAAAGGCAGGTCCGACTGAAAGTTGTCCACCGTGCGCTGTTAAAGAATAGGGAGCCCATGTCCCACTCAGCATTTTCTGGTAGTTTTTATTCGGGTCCCAGGCATTATCACTTCCCATATCCCAGTCGTAATAACTGCTCTCTGATCCTTTATAGGTTCCAGAGCGGATCCAGTTAAAATAACTAGCCGGGACGTCACTGTCTTCGATACCACTCAGCCAAACATTATTTGTTTCGGCTGAAACCATTTCGGCAAGCAACAATCCGTTATTATCCGTTTTACTTCCATCAGAAAGTGAATCACCCGGATAGGGAATCTGTGCAATTTCCAGTGCAATACCCAGATCAAGGAACAGTTGTTCATAGGGATAAACCGTGGTAGTATCCGAATAATGTACCGCTCCGGATGACTGATCAATCAGTTTCCAGGATCCGAAATTGATATTTTCATTGGTAAAATAATTATTGGTAACCGGAGCCATGGAATCGAATACGACATAAAAATCACCTTTTGTAACATTCAGGGGATCGATTACTTTCACGTTTAACGGGCCGTAACCTGTTTCATATTTCAATTTATAGGCAATCGGGTAATCCGGTCCACCATAGGTATTCGTTTCACTTACGGGTTTTTTCGAGAGAATTTCCGACACGCTGGAAGCATCCAGTTGCAGGATTTGTCCACCGTTACCTTGTCCCATAATACGGGTAATGGTAGGTCCGTCACCATAAGAGGAATTGGTTACCGTACCAACCGGGATATGCGGGATAGCCGTATAAACTTTAATATTACCACGACCCTGCAGATACGGTATTTTTTGTCCGTCCATGTAAGCAGGATTGTCCGGAATATACTTCGAAAACTGGTTATAGGCATACGCAACAGCCAGATAATAATATTGTTTATTATTAATCAGGGTAGTGTTTTCTGTAGCGAATTTATCTTCGGTGAGTACAAAGGAATGTTGAATTCCGTTATTTTCACCTTCAACCATTATTTTTCCAACATTTCCTCCTAATGTCTGATCATATTCCCAGTTGATAAGGGTGGTTACATCATTCTTGACATCAACCTGGGCAACAAGTCTCGCTTTGGTATTATCTTTAATATCAGCAGAACTAACCGTTGCATCTTTTAACTGATAGATCTGATATCCTTCAAAATGATAATAGGGATCATTAGTTTCAGGATTTTTAATATTGGGATCCCGTTCTTTGTATTTTTCCTGGTAGTTGTTACCGGCATCGTTGATCTTGCGGTTGCTCACATAAATAACAAGGCTGTTAGCCATTTCTTGAATAGTAAGATCGGGGGCATTAGGTCCGTTCAATACCGCGAAACAGTTATCAAACAAAGACTGGCATTTATCGTCAGCTTCCTTCAGCAATTCAACGGATTCAAAAGGAGTCCCGGAAATGGAACGTGCCCAGGGAATACCAACGGTGATATAATTACAAGCTCCGGGTTTCAGGGTAAAGGGTCCGGCAGACTGCATGAAACGACGGTCGGCCGGGTTGTTATTGGCTGTTTCTTCAGTCCAGTATTTATCTCCAACAGGAGGTTGGAATCCGGTGCCCCAATCGCAAAGGTCTGTGTTACCCGGGAACATAAAATCGCATTCCGGGCCGGTTGCACCACTTGAATAATGGGCATTTCCACCATACAACATCTTGGTACCATCTTTCCAGATACCGCGAAGTAACAGGTAATAATCAGGAGCATATTCCGGATCGCTCATGTAATCGGCTCCACCATTATTATGATATACGAACCTTCTCATTCCGTAACGTTCGTTGTCAACAATGCCATCACCGAAATTCACACCGTTAATAGCCATTTGGTCAGACGCAACATATTCGCTAGCGGCAATTCGCTGGCAATCGGCAATGGTAATGGGAATCGAAACTCCGGGGTTATCACGTCCGTCAGGATCCATATAGGGTCCCTGAAAGAAGTCAACACCTACCGCAGGCGGGTGAGCGCCATAGGCCCAGCTTTGACCACTACCGTCAATGGGTTTCCCGTTATAGCAGTAACCAAGTCCTCTGTTTACATCGCATCCTACAAAGTCATCATTGGCATACCCAAGGTCTGTATCAACCCACTGGCTGAAAAAGGTTCCGGTTAAAGTGTACGTCGAACGGTTGATGATCTCATAAGAATAGAAGGTCATGTTATTGATCTCATCGTTGGTGGAAAATGCGAAAGCCTGCGCACGGATTTCCATCCCGATAGGATCGCCCTGTGTTTCTGTATGGATATTTCCTTTATCGTTAAAAATGCTCCACAATGTCTGGTCACCTTTCAGTACCTGGTCTACCAGAAGACCCATGGTATCGCTGGCTTCTCCATTGCGAAGTTTTGCTCTTCTCATCCTTTCACCAGGCTCAAGGTTTGTTTTGCAAAGTTCATTGGCAAGGTCATAATAAGGATAGTCACCTTCTTCTCTCGGATTATATACTCCACCACCATCAACATCAAAGAAAGGCGCCAGGTAATAAGCCTGTCCTTTGGAAGGATCGCCATGAGCGGGCCAGTTCAGGATTGACTGTGGAATCTGATAATCGGGGTACTCATCTTTATTTTCCCACCAGGCAATAAATTCCTGAACTTCGGCACGGGTAATGGGGAACAGTTTATCATATTCAGCGCAAGTCGCCGGTTCAATGGCTGCTGTCCCGTCGATCGTTAACGGTCCCGGCCAGAAGTCGTTCTTCACGTGAGATGCACCACCTGTCGCACCTTGCCCGAAACGATAAGCGGCAAGTTTCAGGTTATTATTAACGTCGATACCGCCAATCCACAAAGACATGGAGAACATGGATGTTTTGCCGGATCCTTTGGGAATCTCGTATTCGGCATTTTCCAGGAACCATCCATTTCCGTAAGAATAGATCAACGTTCTTACGTTATTAATATCCAAATATTTATAGGTAGAACCCGGTTCGCATCCGGCGGCGGCCTCCTTTATTTCATTTGAACTTTTCGTACCTGTTTTCTGAACTTCACGGGCAAATACCGTATCAGTAACAGCCAGGCACAAGAGAATGACAAATAAGGATCGAAAAATATTTTTCATAATATCAGTGATTTTAATACATCCTTTGTTTTTACTGGTTATCATCATTAATCCTCCCTACGTTAGAAGCTGAATTGTAAACCGAGACGAATCTGGCGCGGAGTGCTGTAATTGTAAGGATTTTCAATATAGGCAGTGTAGAGATCCCTGTAAGCAGAAGGATTAATCTGGCTTTCGATCTGGGTCTGCCATTCAGGAGCAGAGAGATAACCATCGTCATAAGCTGATCCTGTTGCCGCATAAACGCTGGTAACATTCTGTGTATTGAACAGGTTCAGGATTTCCAGGTAAACATTAATCGTGTTTGTTTTCTTTTTATTGGAAGTGAACGAGAAGTTAAAGTCTTTGTCAATCCTCATGTTGATATTGAACTGCCATGGCAGACGAGCTCCGTTGATAGATCCCTGGATGGCTCCCATCTGACCATATTGTTTAATTTCAGATGATTTGGTATACGGGGTACCCGAACCACCGGTAACCGTGAAGTTGGCTCCCAGGTTAGATAATAACTGAACCGGTGCTTTACCGTTTTTCCGGTTGATGACAGGTCCGTTATACTCTTTTCCACTTCCGAACCGGTAGTCAACGCTGATATTGAACTGGTGACGGCGGTCAAAAGCCAACGGGTTAAGGGTACGAAGGTTGGGTTGGTCTGAACGGATAATAGCAGAAGCAGCATCCGGGTCAGAACCGGTACCATCAGCAAACTGGAGGGTGTAATTAAACCTTACCCTTGCATTGCCGGTACGGCGAAGGTCATAAGTGAAGGTAAGACCTTTAACAGTTCCGAAGTCAATATTGGTATAGGAATAATAGGTTTTCGGATAAGCGCCGGTAAGACGGTACTGTTGGATCTGGTCGCGTTGTTCACGATAGAACATGGCCAGTTTGATAGAAGATGCGTTATTGATCTTTTGCTGGAAACCTAATTCATAGTCGATCGTCTTTTCAGGTTGAAGTGCAGGGTTGTTAATAGTTCCTGAAGAACCGATGACATTAATATAATAATAGGAAACCGGGTCAATCACAATACCCGTGGTCGGGCGTTGGGTAAGAATGTCATAGTGTGCATAGAACAGTGCCTCATCAGAAATGGGGAAGGAGAAGGAAATACGCGGCATGAAATTCAACTGCGGTTCATAATCCTTAAAGACGGACGGGTTAACCGTTTTGTTTTCGGGATCAACCAGGTAAGGGCTTACTCCGTTTCCACGGTCAAGTACGGTCGGGTCAGTGACCACACTACCTTCTGCATTATACCATTTATCTTCATAACGATAACCGGTGATAGCCGAAGGATTGTTGGCATCATCCACATACACAACATAATTGCTTCCGATATTACTCGGGTGGGTAACAATCGTACCTTCCATGGAGGTCACTTCACCAGCTGTTTTAGCTTCATAGAAGAGGTAAGGATCTTTTAACACCATTTGGTTGGCATCAAAACGGTCGATACGTAAACCAACATTGAAGATCAGATCTTTAAAAGCAAATTTATCCTGAATGTAACCGGCTACGTAAATGGGTTCGTAATTACCAACCGGGCGGGTATAGTTACCATTATCATCGACAGCATAGAAGAAATCTTCGAAACTGGGTTTGCTGGTAAGTTTATTACCGAGGAAGTCATAACCACGATAATAAACCAACGGGCTTCCTCCGTTGAGAAGTTCATCAGCATTGAACATGTCGATGGTCAGCATGTCTTCATCAATGTGGATGGTATGCAGGTTTTGGTCTGCATCATAATAATTTATGGAGTTATTGTCAAAATCATAAGAATCGATGTCGATATAATCAACTCCGTCAACTGCTAATCCCAGTTTTTCCCGGAGGTTGATATCGAAGTTTCTTTGTGAGATCTCAACATATTTTCTGTGGTAATTGATCGTATCCATGAATTCGCCATCACGGTATATCAGATACGGGTTGGCGATATCAAGTTCTGATAGGTGAGCATTGGTAAGGCCTCTCATAACCGACCACAAGGTAACGGGAGCATAATTATAAGCGCCGCTGCTTCTTTGCTGGTATTGCAAACCGAGTTGAATTTCATGATTTCCGAAGTCGGCTGCGAAAGATGCGTTGACAGCTATCTGATCGCTGGTTGATACAGCATAATAATTGTAACCGTCTCCGGGGCTTGTCCAGAGTGAATAAACGTTCAGGGGTTCCATCCCGTTCAGCAGGCCTCTGCCGGCGAGAATGTCATCCAGGTTTTCGTAGTGCCCGGTTGCATCGGGGAATAAATCAAAATATTGTTGAGTCCAGTTGGAAGATTCCGGATTAACGGTAGAAGGAGTAAAGTTGACAACCAGGTCCCTGAAACCGTTCTGTTTGTAAGCATATTTACCGGAAACCGTATCCAGTTCCATTTGAGAATCATACGCTCTGATAGTCGTTGTTTCAAACTTACCTACATACCCGTATTTGAACAGGTTATCTTTATGATCGGAATCTTCAGATTTTGCATAGTTCCGGGTAAAATCTGCTCCGATCGAGTAGTTAACATTCTTTACGAATGATTTATCATCCGTGCTCGGGAACCGTTGGGTGAAACGGCCGTTAACACGCCAGTTATACCCGGAGGAATGGCTGTTGTTGTCCCAGTTCAGGAGGGAGTTCCCATAGGAGAAGTCATTATTATCATAGAATGACAACTGGCCACCAAACGAAAGGTTGATCGTTTTGGAGAGACGGAAGTCAAGTTTTCCTGAAAGGGCTACATTATAATTAGAGGAGTTCATGGTGGTATAAACCTTTTTCATGTCATCTTTGGTCATGAACTCAGCATTCATATAGATACCATCTCCATTGGGGGTAAGACGCAGGGGAGTTTCGGAGATAAATTTTACATAATCGTCTTTCCCTTTATAAATACCAGTTGCGTTCGGGCTACCATCTTTATTATAGGAGAAGTCACCACCAATAAAATATCCCATGATCGGGGTTTTGGTATGGGTGATCGTGTCTTTTTTGGAGAACAAAGGACCAGTCGCGTTCAAACCAACACGGTTATAACCGAAAGGATCCAGGAAAGTAGAGGTCTGCATATCCAAACCACCAGAAAAATCTCTGGATGGTCCGCGGGTGGTAACACTGATAATACCACCGGTTGCGTCACCGTAACTGGCCGGAGTACCACCGAGGATAACTTCAACCTGTTCGATAGCGGACTGCGGCAGGGAGTTGCTTCCGTATACCCTCATCCCGTCGATATAATAAACGGTACCGTCGCTACGGGCGCCACGAATACTGGAGATACCACCGCTCGCGTTGGTGGTGACACCACCTACGGTACTGGCAACGGCATCTGCCGATTTATTAGCCATCTTAGCGATTTCATCCTGGGTGACCGTACCACCGGAAACCGTCTGGTCTTTCGAGATCAGAGGAACTTTATAATCTACAACTTCAACTTCATTTAATGTTGTTGTTTTCACCTGAAGCTCGACATCCTGGAAGGTGATTTTATCAACAAAGATGACCACACCTTTCATGATAAAATCGTTATAACCTACAAAGGTTGCCTTCAGATCGACTTTTCCGGGAGGAACCGGCTTGATCAGATAGTTGCCGTCAAAATCAGAAGTGGCGCCTCCCATCTGAATCCCACCGATTTCGACAACGACATTGGCGAATGGGATGGGTTCTTTCGTCTGTTTGTCCACAATCTTTCCTTTGAGGCTTCCGGACTGTGAAAACACTAACACATTCGCGGTTAGTACGATTCCAATAGTTAGGAGTAAATTTCTTAACATACCATACAATTTTATGTTAGATTACATTGCTTATTAAAAGGTGGTAAAGGTAATAATATTTTGAAATTGGGAACAAATTTATTTCTCAGATGAACTGGAAGATAAATCCAATCTAAATAACCCGACTATTCTACCACCGCTAAAAGCAGGCAGACAAACACCGGATCTTACCCGACCAACCATCATACTATTTTCTTTTCACCGGCGTATTCTTTTTTGCTTTTCGTTGACTTTCTCGCATCATAGCTCTGGTTTCTTTTGATTGAAGTTGGTGATGCCTTTTAAGTGCGTCCTGATATTCCCGAACCGCGGCTTTGTCTTTCTTCTTTTTTTCCCTCTCGATTTTCCGCTGGCTCACTTTGGCTTGCTGACCAATGGAAGTGTAAGGAACTGCCAAACAAATAACTAATAATGCGATACTGAAAGTTCGCAAAGAAAACTTCATGAAAGACTGTCTTCTATCACCCATCTTCATTCAGTCAATAAAAGTATGAATTTTAATAATACCTTTGTCTTTCCTGTGGAGAAATAGCTGCTTTTATTATGAACAAATATTGTAATCTATTGATATTCTTCGGATTAATAATAATTCCATTCTCTTCCTGTCATGATGACAACGCATATCCCGAGATTCCTGATGTGCCTTTCAGTTTTGTCATCAATCCGAACTCCACGCAGTATCTGGAGCTGAATCATATTGGTGGTTGGGTGTATCTCTCCGGCGGATATAACGGGTTGCTGATCTACCGTTCCTCTTTGACGGAATTCATGGCCTATGAAAGAGCTTGCCCGTACGATTTTGAAAATGATACGGCGAGAGTGGAGGTGGATGAATCAGGGATTACCTGCTTCTGTCCGGTTTGCGGATCCAAGTATATTCTCATGGACGGCACCCCATACGAAGGACCTTCAAGGGCGCTCCTCAAACAGTACCAGACCACCTATGACGGCAGTCTGTTGTACGTTTACAATTAATGATTAATAACGGTAGTGATCGGGTTTGTAAGGCCCTTCAACCGGAACGCCGATGTAGGCAGCCTGTTCCTTTGAGAGGGATGTCAGTTTTACCCCGAGTTGATCAAGATGGAGACGGGCAACTTCTTCATCCAGCTGTTTGGGAAGACGGTAAACACCTACCTCAAATTTATTTTTCCAGAGTTCGATCTGTGCCAGGGTCTGGTTGGTGAATGAGTTGCTCATCACGAAAGAAGGATGACCGGTAGCGCAGCCCAGATTGACCAGCCGTCCTTCGGCCAGCAGATAAATCGCCCTCCCGTCGGGGAAAATGAACCTGTCAACCTGCGGTTTTATATTGACGGTACGGATTCCCGGGAAATGGTTTAATTGCTCAACCTGGATTTCATGATCAAAATGACCGATGTTACAAACGATCGATTCATCTTTCATGCGTGACATATGATCAACCGTCAGCACGTCCCTGTTCCCTGTACAAGTGACCCAGATATTTCCTTCGGATAAAGCATCCTCGACAGTCGTGACTTCAAAACCTTCCATCACGGCCTGAAGAGCGCAGATAGGATCGACCTCGGTGACGAGTACACGTGCTCCATAAGATCTCATGGATTTGGCACATCCTTTTCCGACATCGCCGAATCCCAGAACCACCACAACTTTCCCGGCAATCATCACATCAGTGGCCCGTTTGATCCCATCGGCCAGCGATTCGCGGCAACCATACAGGTTATCGAACTTCGATTTAGTGACAGAATCATTTACATTAATGGCAGGAACCAACAAAGTTCCGTTCTCTTGCATCTGGTAAAGACGGTGAACGCCGGTAGTAGTTTCTTCCGACACCCCTTTCCATTCCGAAACAATACGATGCCAACGGGTGTTGTCTTCCAGAAAACTCTCCTTCAACTGGCTCATGAGTGCTTTTTCATCAGCCGATTCCGGTACCTCTTTTAATATAGCGGGGTTATTTTCGATATCATAGCCTTTGTGAATCATGAGGGTAGCATCTCCGCCGTCGTCAACGATCAGGGTGGGTCCTTTCCCTCCCGGGAAACTGAGGGCCATGTTGGTGCACCACCAGTAATCTTCCAGGGATTCACCTTTCCAGGCAAAGACCGGCACTCCGGTTTCCGCAATGGCGGCGGCGGCATGGTCCTGGGTGGAAAAAATATTACAGCTGGCCCAACGGACTTCTGCGCCCAGGCAGGTCAGTGTTTCTATCAGTACGGCTGTCTGGATGGTCATGTGAAGTGAACCGGTGATGCGGGCGCCTTTCAGAGGTTTTTCCGTTCCATATTTCCGGCGTAATGCCATTAAGCCCGGCATTTCCTTTTCCGCCATCTTAATTTCTTTTCTTCCCCACTCTGCCAGAGAAAGATCTGCTACTTTATATTGTACCGCTTCCCGTGTTTCGACTTTTTCCATTTCCATTCCTTTGTTTGAAAGTGCAAAATTAAGGAAAACAGCACAAACGCCCAAATCAAATTCGTACTTTTGCCATCCCGTGGATCAATCTGAAAGCACATGCCGGTCATTCTGAAGACGAAATTATCTCCCGATACTTTCCTTGGCGTGTGGCACATTACCGAAACCGAGGAAACATTATCTTCTTTCCTTCGTCCCGGGGAAGATGATCGTACCAAACTGGCAGAGATCCGGCACCAGGGAAGAAGACTTCAATGGTTGGCCTGCCGGGCCCTGCTTCAGAACCTGACGGGAAAATCCGGGTTACAGATCAACTACACCGATAAAGGGAAGCCTTTCCTGTCCGACGACTCTTACCACATTTCCTTTTCCCACAGCGGGCTGTATGCCGCCGTACTGATCTCTGCACGACATCAGACCGGGATCGATATCGAACTCCTGCGCGACCGGATCCTGCGAGTGGCCGAACGTTTTATGTCACCCGGTGAACTCCTGAACACCTCCGCCCCTCACCTCCTGGAAAAGCTATACATCCACTGGTCTTCAAAAGAAGCATTATATAAATTGTATGAAGGGGAAGAACCGGACCTCCAAAACAACATGATCCTCGAGCCCTTTGATTATCTTTGTAATGGATCGGGAACAATAAAAGCGACCGTGATCCGGGGCCGGACCCGCAGAACCCATTCCCTTCGTTATCTGACAACCGGGGACTGGATCCTGGTGTTTACCCTGGATCCGGAAATAACCGGATGAAAGAAGACCTGAGCAATATTCTGAAAGACCGGATCCTCCTCCTCGACGGAGCCATGGGGACCATGATCCAACGGTACCGGTTGGAAGAGGAAGATTTTCGCGGCGATGAATTCCATTCTTTCCGGCATCCGCTTAAAGGTTGTCATGATGTGCTCACCCTGACACAACCCCGTATCATACGCGAGATTCACCAGCAATACCTGGAAGCCGGGGCTGATATCATCAAAACAAACACGTTTAACGCCAGTGTCATCCCGATGTCGGATTATTCGCTGGAAGGCGAGGTGTACCGGATCAACCTGCAGGCAGCCCGCCTGGCAAAGGAGGTGGCTGCCCGTTACTCTACCCCGGAAAAGCCCAGGTTCGTCGCGGGTACGATCGGGCCCACCAACCATTCCGCTTCCCTTTCTCCCCTGATCCGGGGTTCTTCCTTCCGGCCGGTCACATTCGATGATCTGTATGACTCGTACCATCAACAGATCTCCGGTTTGCTGAAAGGGGGAGTCGATCTCTTCGTCGTGGAGACCATTTTTGACACCCTGAATGCCAAGGCAGCGCTGGTCGCTCTCTTCGATCTGCTGGAAAAAAACCGGCCGGAAATACCGGTTATCGTTTCCCTCACACTCACGGACCAAAGTGGAAGAACGCTCAGCGGGCAGACGCCGGAAGCCTTTCTTCACTCCATTTCACGCTATCCGATCCTGGCAGCCGGACTGAATTGCTCCCCTGCTCCCAAAGAATTGAGGCCATTTCTAGAGATCCTCTCCGCGAAAGCGCCGTTCCCGGTAGCTGTCTATCCCAACGCGGGGATGCCGGACGAATCGGGGGAATATGACGAAACTCCCGCATCCATGGCCACTGTGATCAGCGGTTTCATCCGCGACGGGTTGATCAACCTCACCGGAGGGTGTTGCGGAACGACGCCGGAACATATCCGGTGCCTGGCCGAAGTTATCCGGGATGCCAAGCCCCGCGTGGTCCCTGAGCCCTCACATAACCTCCTGCTGAGCGGCCTTGATCCGTTGACAATATCGCCGGGAAGCCCCTTCATCAACATCGGAGAAAAAACGAGTGTCAGCGGCTCCAAGAAATTTGCCCGGCTGATCAGGGAAGACCGTTTTGAAGAAGCGCTGGCCGTTGCCCGACGACAGGTGGAAAACGGGGCCCGGATCATCGACATCTCGATGGATGATGCTTTCATCGATGCCGGGAAAGCCATGGTCAGGTTTCTCAGGATGGCCGCTTCCGATCCCGATATAGCCCGGGTCCCGGTCATGATCGATTCCTCCAGGTGGGAAGTGATCATTGCGGGGCTGAAATGTGTCCAGGGAAAACCCATTGTCAATTCGATCAGCCTGAAAGACGGAGAAGAGACCTTCCTGGCACATGCCCGTCAATTGAAAAGATTTGGCGCTGCTGTGGTGGTGATGTCCTTTGATGAAGAGGGACAGGCCACTACTTTTGAGCGTAAAACCATGATCGCGCAAAGATCATGGAGACTGCTGACTCAACAAGCCGGGTTCCCTCCCGAAGATATCATCTTTGATCCGAACATCCTGACTATTGCCACCGGACTGGAGGGAGAGAACCATTATGCGGTCGATTTCCTGGAGGCAGTAAAATGGATCAAAGCACATCTTCCTTATGCCAGGATCACAGGCGGTATTTCCAACCTCTCCTTTTCCTTTCGCGGAAATGAACCCATGCGGGAAGCCATGCATTCGGTCTTTCTTTTCCATGCCATCCGGGCAGGACTCGACATGGGGATCGTCGATACCGCTAACCTGCCTCCTTATGAAGAAATTCCTTCCCCGTTGCGTTCGCTGATCGAGGATGTCATTTTCGATAAACGGGAAGATGCAACAGAACGGCTGCTCGCCTGGGATCCAACGCAGATTGCCATTCCGGCCAGGAAGAGAAAAGACGAAACATGGGACTCCCTTCCTGTGGAGATGCGGTTGGAACATGACTTGATGAGTGGAATCACCGGAAATATCGATGCTGATATTGACGAAGCCCTGGAAAAATATGGCCGGGGTCAAGCGGTTATTGAAGGGCCGCTGATGAAAGCCATGAACAAAGTAAGTGAGCTTTTCAGCCAGGGGAAAATGTTCCTTCCCCAGGTAGTTAAGAGTGCCCGGGTGATGAAAAAAGCAGTCGCACGGCTCGCTCCGTCTCTGGAAGGAGGGAACATCCCGGGAGGTCGTTACGGCACCATTGTGCTGGCTACTGTCAAAGGAGATGTTCATGATATCGGTAAAAACATTGCCGGAGTTGTGCTTGCCTGTAACGGGTTCGAAGTAGTGGACCTGGGTGTCATGGCACCTGTTGAGAAGATCATGCAAACAGCTATAGAATCGAAAGCAGATTTCATCGGGTTGAGCGGGCTGATTGCTCCATCACTGGACGAAATGGCAAATGTGGCCCGGGAAATGCAGCGTCGGGGATTCACCATCCCCCTGCTGATCGGAGGTGCCGCCACTTCCGAGGCGCATACTGCCATCATGATCGATCCTTTGTACAACCATGCCGTCATTCATATCAAAGATGCTTCCTGCGCTGCCGGAATCATGAAGCAGTTGGTTCTCCCGGAATCGGGTCCGGTCTTTGTCAAAACCATTAAAAAGAAATATGAAGAGATCCGGATCCAACATGAACAAGTATCCCGGCCTGTCTGGATCCCCCTGGCTGATGCGCGGAAAAATCGGTTCAGGATACCCTGGAATCGATATGTCCCGCCCAAACCGCATGAGCCCGGAAAGTTTTTCATTTTTGATTATCCGCTGGAAGAGTTGATCCCGTATATCGGCTGGACTTCCTTTTTCCACGCCTGGAGACTGGAAGGCCGGTATCCGGGAATCCTGAAAGACCCGGTAAAGGGGCAGGAAGCGAGGAGGCTGACCAATGATGCGAAAAGACTGCTGCATGAAATCGTAAACAAAAGAATGCTCCTGGCAAAAGGAGCAGCAGGCATCTTCCCCTGCAATGCCTCCGGCGATGACGTAATTGTCTTTGCGGATGATACCCGTACAAAAGTCCTGACAACCCTTCATTTTCTCCGCAATCAACAAAAAAAAGAGGAAAATCAACCCAATCTTTGTCTCGCAGACTTTATTGCGCCTGTCGATTCCGGAGTCCCCGATTATATCGGAGGTTTTGCCATCACCACGGGACTCGGGGTGGAGGAATGGATCAACTTCTACCAGCAGCAGCTTGATGATTACCGGGCCATCCTGGTCAGGATGCTGGCCGATTGCCTGGCAGAAGCCTTTGCCGAACGGCTTCATGAACTTGTGCGCACCAGGTATTGGGGATACGAAGCCGCCGGGACAGATGCATTGACCGGATCATTACCGGAGAAACAAGCAGGGATCCGGCCCGCTCCGGGATATCCCTCCTGCCCTGATCATTCCGAGAAAGAAACACTGTTCAACCTGCTGGAGGTGGAAAAACACATCAACATCACACTGACTGAAAACTTTATGATGTACCCGGCAGCCAGCATCTCCGGTTATTATTTCTCACACCCTGATTCAAAAAATTTCGACGTCGGGAAGATTGGAAGGGACCAGTTATCAGACTATGCAAAGAGAAAAAATATTAGCTTTGAGCGCGCGGAAAAGTTGTTGATGCATAATCTGAATTACAAATAAAAAACCAAACACCGGGTCAAACAACCTCTTCTCCCCGTTAATCGTACTTCATGGGACATTATTCACAAATAGTAGAAAACGCTGACCAGGGTAAAAAGATGTTTGCCGTGCTGATTGATCCCGACAAGCATACTCCTTCCAGCCTGCGAAAGATCAAAAACCTTGCCATTGAAGGGAAAGCTGACTTCTTTTTCGTGGGAGGGAGTCTGCTTACCACCGACCGGATGGATGAATACATCGGGATACTGAAAGAAAGTCCGGCCTTGCCGGTGATCCTTTTCCCGGGCAGTACCTTCCAGGTCAACACCAAAGCCGACGGGATCCTGTTTCTTTCCCTTATCTCCGGACGAAATCCCGAATTATTAATCGGGAAACATGTTATCGCGGCTCCCTATATCAAGTCCGCCGGCATGGAAGTAATCCCGACCGGCTATATCCTGGTTGACGGTGATTGCCCAACTACAGTGGCCTATATGAGTAACACGATCCCGGTGCCTGCCTCGAAACCCGGCATTGCAGCCTGTACTGCCATGGCGGGAGAGATGCTCGGACTCCGCCTGATTTATATGGATGCCGGCAGTGGAGCAAAAAAACCGGTACCAGCAGAAATGATCCGTAAAGTAAAGAAAAACATATCCGTTCCCCTGGTCATCGGAGGCGGTATCACCACCCCTGAAAAGGCCCATGAAGCGGCCATTTCCGGCGCTAATATCGTAGTTGTCGGAAATGTTCTGGAGAAAGATCCCGAACTGTTGATAAAGATTTCCGAAGCCATTCACCATTAACTATTACCACACTATGAAAACAAAAATATTCACCTTGATCACGGTGCTGTTGCTGCCGTTCTTCACCCTGGCCCAAAACCGGTTAATGACTGTTGATGAAGCTACCGGCATGAACCGTGCCCTTTACCCGACCTCCCTGAGTCAACTCAAATGGGCCGGTGATGCAGAGCATTTCACCTGGGTCGCCAACAATTCCCTTGTCGGGGGATCTGTAAAAACAACTCAGGCTGATACCATCCTCTCCCTGGATACACTGAACAACCGACTGAAAAACGCCGGGATTGAACCGCTGAAATTCTTTCCTTCCATCACTTATCTCGCCCCGGAATCCTTTTTCTTTACGGTTAAAGGAAAGATTATCCGGTCAGACCTGTTCTCAAAATCCGTTTCCCTGCTGAATTCCTATGATGAGAATGCCGAGAACACCGACATCGAACAGACAGGATGGAAAGTCGCCTATACCAGGGACAACAATCTGTATATCGCTTCCGGCGGTAAAGAGATCGCGGTTACCAAAGATGAAAACCGTGGCATCGTGAACGGGAAAACGGTTCACCGGAACGAATTCGGCATCGAGAAAGGTACTTTCTGGTCTCCAAAAGGAAACTTGCTGGCATTTTACCGCATGGACGAATCCATGGTCACCGAATATCCCTTGGTGGATATCAGCAAGCGGATTGCCGAAGTAGTGCCAACGCGCTACCCCATGGCCGGGATGACCAGCCATCGTGTCACCATCGGGGTATTTAACCCGGCAACAGGAACCACAGTCTGGCTCCGTACAGAAGGGCCTGCCGATCAGTATCTGACCAACATCACCTGGAGCCCTGACGAAAAATATATTTATGTGGCCGTGCTAAACCGCGATCAGAATCATATGTGGCTGAATCAATATGATGCCGTTTCCGGAGCATTCATTAAAACTTTACTGGAAGAAACTTCCGACAAGTATGTAGAACCGGTGACCGGATTGTATTTTGTGCCCGGGACCTCTGGTCGCTTTGTCAGGATGAGCCAGAAGGATGGCTTCAACCACCTGTATCTTCATAATCCGGACGGCTCGCTGGTATCGCAGCTGACCCGTGGCAACTGGGTCGTCAAAGATCTGACAGGGTTTGATAAGGCGGGGACAACGGTCTTTTACCTTTCCAATGAGCCGGATCCCTTAGAGAGTCATCTTTACGCCTGTGATCTGAAAACGGGCGTCTGCAGGCGGATCACCCAAACTGCCGGCACACACCGGGTTCTTCCCGCTCCTGATTCAAAGCATTTTCTGGATATCTTTAACAGCACTTCGATCCCCTACCGGGCTGTTCTCCTTGATGCCAAAGGCAAAGTGGTGAGATCACTCCTCGAGTCACCCGATCCGCTCAAAGAATTTAACATGGGTGAAACCAGCATCTTCACGTTGAAAGCCTCCGATCAGAGTGATCTGTACTGCCGGCTGATCAAACCGGCAGGGTTCGATCCCTCGAAGAAATATCCCGTTATTATTTATGTATATGGCGGCCCGCACTCCCAAATGATCAACAACTCATGGCTCGGAGGAGCAGGATTATGGCTGAATTACCTCGCCCAGCAAGGATTTGTTGTTTTCACCCTCGACAATCACGGCACCTCTTACCGGGGACTGGACTTCGAACAAGCTATTTTCCGCCATGTCGGGACCATCGAGGTGTCCGACCAGATGAAAGGGGTTGCCTACCTGAAATCGTTGCCGTGGGTTGATTCCACCCGTATCGGGATTAACGGATGGAGCTATGGCGGTTTCATGACTCTCTCCATGACCTTGCGAAATCCCGGCGTCTTCAAGGTAGCGGTGGCCGGTGGCCCCGTGATTGACTGGAAATATTATGAGGTGATGTACGGTGAACGATACATGGATACACCGGAATCAAATCCGGGAGGTTACGACACCGCCTGTGTGCTGAATTATGTGAAAAATCTTACAGGGAAGGTACTGATTATCAACGGCGACCAGGATGGCACCGTGGTACCCCAAAACAGCCTGTCGTTCCTGAAAAAATGCGTGGATGAAGGGATTCAGGTCGACTATTTTATTTACCCGGGACATGAACATAATGTCAGAGGAAAAGACCGGGTGCATCTGAATACAAAGATCACCGATTATTTTCTGGAAAACCTCTGATCGGGATCCTTCTTTCTTCAACAATTTGTAAAAACGCCGGACATCCTTCTCCGGCGTTTTTTTTGTTCGGAATATCTGTTTTCAATGTACCTGATAACATTTCTGAATTAAAGTGTATTGAATTGCCATACACCTTTTTACATCTTTCTATATCCTTTTCAAACCTTCTTATTTTCTTGTTCATTCTCCTGGCCGCCGCCAGACAGGCTTTTTGCTTGTCTAAAAAGAACACGACAGTTGTGATTTTTTGCCTCCTCTTCGGTGGGAATCTATTGGCAAATTTTCTTTTAGGTAAAGAATCCCGAAGGGATAATCAGCATGAAGGTAAAATTTAATAAAAAATTAATCTGTTATTTTTATTTAGACTCATTTTATTTTGTATATTTGTACCGTGATCAGAAAAAATAAAAAAAATGATCACCTGTAACTTAATGAAAGTAGTATCGTCTTATTACCGAATTTGAAACAATAAAAAACAAAAAGTCATGAAAACGCTCAAATATATCATCGCCTTCGTCTTTACATTCACTTTTGCTTCTCTGTTTAATATCAGTGAAGCTGCAAAAACAAATGTGACCACAGGCGATCAGTTAGCGCCGTCGGTACCCGCGGTTGCTACCTTTAAAGACTGTCTTCCCGGACCGGAATCTGTTTGCTATGTAATGTTGGTAAACCTTTATCCTGAAATACCGGATGAAGCCGATTTCTCGGAAGACCTTTATATAGACAAGGCAGAAACCATTGACCTTGCCCCACAGCTTCCCGAGGAAGCCACATTCGAGGATGTCGAATGACCCTATGCAAAAGAGGCCGTCCTGAATGGGCGGCCTCTTTTTTTTTCAGGGGAATCATATTACATGACCACTACTTTTTTACGCACTACCGAATGATCGGGTCTTTCCACTACGAGGATATAAACTCCCTGGTTAAGACCGGACATATCGATTGAGGATCCGGACAGTTTTTCAACTGTTTTCACCAGTGACCCTTCTGTGGTATAAAGAGACACATTGGAACCTTGTGCATTCAGAATATGGAGCGTTCCCTTCACCGGGTTAGGATAAACGCTGACGCTTTGATAAGGATGATCATTCAATCCTACACCGGCAACAGAGAAGTCAACGGTGTAAAGATGATGGTTCACCAAATCTTCACCAAAGACATCAATAGTAGTGGTGCCGGGTAAGGTAACAGCCGGGACTACGATCACGGTGGCTGTGGTATCCATGGGTATGCCGGTTACTTCCGGTACCGTGGTACTGCCGTTGGCAAGGACAACGTCATAATCCATGATTTCAGGATCGAATCCGGGCAACGGTGTTCCTTCGATGTTAATCATCTGGAGCCGCGATTCGGTATTGAATACACCGTTTTCGATGGAATATGCCGATTGGAAGATCGTTTTACCCGCATAATCCTGTACCAGGATAGCAACACCCAGGTCGGTATATTCTTCAACGTTCGTACCCGCGAGATCGACGCTCTGAGTGATGTTGAAAGGAACGCGGTCGGAGAGGTTGACGCTGGTTCCTTCTGCATCAGGGATCATCTTCATCATGACATGGTGAAATTCCGTTTCACCGTTTGACATAATATTCCCGGTGGTGATGTATTCGAATACAATGATATGGATTCTGGCATTGGAAAAAGCGGCAAAGGGAAGTACCGTGGTATTGACGTTGATAGTAGTTCCCGATATCGTGTGGGCAGAAGCAATTTCAAGCAAACCAGGAGTATCGAGTTGTTGCTGGAAATTGTTGTTCACAGCCGTCATGTCGGTGGCCAGTTGGATGCCTCCGGCATAGAGGTCAGGGACATATCCTACTCCATAATAATCACGACGCACGCCGCCTTCTGCGGTATAATAGGGATCACCGGGAGAGGGCCAGTTCATCTGGTATTTCACCAGGGTGATCTGATCATCGTGCGATTGGCACCAGGGGACAAAGTCTTCGTTAAAGCTGGCACAGGGGCTGCAGGTTGAGCTGGTAAACTCTTCGTAAACGGGTTTGTTTGCCGTCACATTCGACACCTTGACCACTTCTTTGTTCAGCGTATCGTTAGCTTGTGAATCGTCGATAACATCATTTATTTTATTGACCCAAACAGCCAGGTTATGAGTTCCGATGGTGGTATTGATGGGATCGGTGCAGGTGAAATCGTATGTTTCTAACATATCAACGGCCAGCCCGGTGAAGGAGGAAGTATGGATGTCTCCTCCGTCAAGTTGCCATTGAATCTCCGCGCTGGTGATCTGGGTATTCCCGAAATTCATGATTTTCCCGGTCACGGGAGCAGGTTGCCCGAAATAGGTTGAGGTGGTAATGGCACTCATCCCTGCATCCAGATTAAGTGGATTGAATATCAGAATATTATCCAGATACCAGTAGTCCAGATTATACATATTTCCATCCACATAAAAACAGATCTGGAAAGTAGAACTACCGACATCAGCGTTGTTGACGGTAATATCAACTTGTGTGGCAGGCACATTGGAAGTCGGGTTGATTTCCCAGACACTGGTCCAGGCGCCACCGTTAGAGCGGGTGGCCACTCCGACTTTCGGTCCGCTTCCCGTATAGTCGTCGTACATGTGCCAGAAGTTTACCTTGATGGAAGTCAGTCCGGTGGTATTCATCTCCGGGGAAATGAATCGCGAGGTCGCGGTGGCATTCGCATAGGTAAAAATGGCTTCCGGAGCATCGCATCCGGCATTGGTTGAATTCCCGACAGACCATTGTGACGCATAACCGTCGAAGGTCCATCCTTCCGGTGGCATCTGGCCGGCATTAAAAGCTTCCCAGATAAACGTCTGCCCGAACATCAAAGGACAGAACAACACGGAAACGACAAAAAGTAAAACTTTTTTTCTCATGGCGCTTTTTTGATTAATACAAATTTTTACGGTTCTAAAAAGGAGTATAAATTTAAGTCAAAATGAAGTTTTCCCGACAAAAATGTGCTGAAAACTGTAACATTTCCGTTTAGCGTGCATCTTATCTCTGTCCTTGAAATTAATCCTGACCATGAAGCCCTTTAAAATTCTTCCGGTAATTTCCCTGATTCTGCTGGCAACCAGTGTTTTCGCCAATAATAAACAGGAATGCTTTTCCATGGGAATGGCAGGTGCCGGCTCCAATGAGACCACGATCAGTGTTATCCTCCTGCAACCGGAGACACGGACAAATAAAGAGGTAAATTTCACTTACCTCATTCCATTTCCGAAGACGTTAATGAAAACAACCGTTCCTTCCCCCCATAAAACGGTCCGTTTCGATGATGATATTCTTCCGGTCCATGTCGGGAAACTGGTTCCGGCTTTCCGATAATATTTTCCTGATTCTGAATAAGTGAAATTGTTTCTCCTCCCTGATTACATTGCTAAAAAGAAGAAACAAAAAAACCCCGGGTTGCTCCGGGGTTTAAATTTTGTGAAGGAAGAGCCTCTCAGGGGACTTGAACCCCCGACCTGCTAATTACGAATCAGCTGCTCTACCAACTGAGCTAAAGAGGCATTTCTTTGTCACAGGATGTCTCCATAGACAAAAAGTCGGGATGAGAAGACTCGAACTTCCGACCCCCACGTCCCGAACGTGGTGCGCTAGCCAACTGCGCTACATCCCGAAAATTTTAAGAACGTTGTAGTAACAACAGGAGTGCAAAAGTACAAAAAATTTTAATTTCTTCGTATATTTGAGTATTAACCCGTTCTTAAAAAGAAGGAGGAAAAAATGGAAAACCTGCTCCTGAAATATATGGAAGAATCCTTCCATAAGGGAGAGCCTCCAAAGGGAGGGCCTTTCCCGCCATTTGTCACCATCTCTCGGGAATATGGTTGTCCGTCGAAACTGATCGGGCAGTTATTGGTTGAGACCATCAACAAGAGAGCAGGCAGCGGTGTTTCGGAAAGATGGCGGTTCATCAATAAAGAGATTCTTGAAGAATCGGCCCATGAACTTCAGCTTCCCGAAATGCAGATCAAAACCATGCTGAATGCTGAAAAAAAAGGTGTGGTGATGGACATTCTCACTTTTTCTACTTCTTATGGCGGCTCGGAGCGGATCAGGAAAACATTACAGCGGGTGATCCGGGCCATTGCTTATACAGGGCATGTGGTCATCATCGGGAGAGGCGGAGTGGCTGTGACACGCAACTTTCCGAATTCACTTCATATCAAACTTCAGGCTCCACTTGAATGGCGGGTGAAAGGGATCTCGGAAATCCATGGTATCACCCTTGAACAGGCTAAGAGGGCTGCCGGTGATATAGATACCAAACGGGCAAACCTGATCGGAAACCTGCTCGGGAAAAAAGCCGAGCCCACCATCTTCGATGTCATCTATAACTGCATGTATCTCAATACAGAAGAGATCGTCCAATCCATTATCGGGTTAATGGAGGTGAAAAAGTTGATCTGATCTTTTCGCCTGTTCAATACAGATGCTTTTCCGATTCCAGTTCTGCCGTGGATATCTTTTTCTTATCCATGGCATACCAGACGTATGCGATATACCCCGCCACCAGTGGGATAAGGAGGGAGACATAACTCATCACCGTCAGTGTATAATGGCTGGATGAACTGTTCCCGATGGTCAGCGAGCTTTGCAGATCAAAGGTCGAAGGGTAATAGGCGGTATTGTTCAACCCGGATGTCAGGAACAACGCCCAGACTGTAAGGATGGTCCCTGCACCGGCAGGCCAGATGCCTTTTGTCCGGGCACGGTTTGTCAGTGGGCATAACAGCCCCCACCCCACCCCGGCAATCCCGGCTATCAACATAACCGCAACCAGGGGCATCTGTATCAAATTATGCCAATACTTATATGGTTCCATATATACGCGGCCCGATCCCGGATCGACGGCAAAGCCTTTTGAAAGCAGGATAGAAGCAAGAAAAGCGATAAAAAGAAGCAGGAACGAGACGGCATTGAAGAAAAGGTGTTTCCGGATACGGCCCGTAATGGAAGGATGGTCAATGCGGTTCAGAAAATAAAGAAGGCCGAGAGTCCTGGCAAGGAAAAAGACAGAGAAACCCAGCAGCAGGTTTCTGACATCCAGCACTGCTTCCAAACCATGTGCGGGTCCTTTCCATTCCGATATCACCGGCATGCCGTTGTTCAGGTCCAGAAGATTCATTTTATCAACGCTGAATGCAGACCCGGTGAAGAAAGTGGCCACTGCGGTTCCGATCAGCAATGTTCCGAGTAATCCGTTCAGGAACAGAAATACCTCAAAGAGCCTGGAACCGAACAAGTTTCCCGGCTTCTTCCGGTATTCATAAGAGACTGCCTGGATGACAAACGCGAGCAGGATCAGCATCCAAACCCAGTAAGCGCCCCCGAAACTGGTGCTGTAAAACAGGGGGAAGGATGCAAAGAAAGCGCCGCCAAAAGTGACCAGGGTAGTAAAAGTCAGCTCCCATTTCCGGCCGAGAAGATTGACCAGGAGGGTTCGTTCCTCCCCGGTTTTTCCCAACGTATAGATGAGGGTCTGTCCTCCCTGGACAAACATCAGAAAAACCAGCAGGGCGCCAAGCAGTGAGACGATGATCCACCAGTATTGCTGAAGGCTCAAAAGCGATAATGACTCAAACATAATGTTTCCATTTAGATGATCCTGTTATTCCTGAAATCCTTTTTTAATCTGACGGAGCATGATCCCGATTTCCGCGGTCAATAGTCCGGTGAAGATGGCGGCGAAGATCCAAAACGTGACCTGTACCGACGATGATCGTAGTTGCGAAACCGCGGCGATGGTGGGCATGATATCCTGAATGACCCAGGGCTGGCGTCCGACTTCAGCCACGACCCATCCGAGCATAGAGGCCACGTACGCCAGCGGGATGGTCCACATGGCCGTGTAAAGAATGACCTTCTGCTTATCGATCCGTTTCTTTAAGCAAAGAATCAACACGACCGCCAGAAGAGCCAGAAAGTGAAAGCCGAGACCAACCATGATCCGGAAGGAATAGAACGTCATGGGGATATCGGGGACCAGTTCATGCGGATCGCGGTTGGTATAATACCCGTACCCAAAATGAGCATAATCCTGTTCGAAGAGAGCCAGGGCAATACCGGCCAGGCTGTCGTTGCCAGCCTTTTGGGCCATTTTGTATTCAGCCAGTGACTTGATGGAGCGGCTTCCTTTTTCAATCCGGTCACGGTACGAAATGATCCCGCGTTCCGGGTTCCCTTCAACAAGGTCGCGAACGCCGGGGACATAAGCTCCCGGGTCAAGAAAAGCCATGTACGACAGCACATAGGGCACTTCTATCTTGAAATGAAAATCAAGCTTTGCGTTATTCGGAACCGACTCATCGCTTTTCAGGATCCCGAATATCGTCAGGGGTGCATTTTCTTTGCCGACATACAGGTTTTCCATGGCAGCAAACTTCATGGGCTGGTGATGAGCAATGGTCCGGGCAGAACTGTCGCCGGTCACGATCAGGAAAATGGAGGAAGCCAAACCGAAAACAGCCGCCACGATCATACTCTTCCGTGCCAGCAACTGGTGGCGCTTTTTCAGCATAAACCAGGCGCTGATTCCGACCACAAAAATGGATGCAAGGACATAGCCGGAACCGACGGTATGGAAGAATTTGTTGAGAGCCATCGGAGAGAACAGCACCTCCCAGAAATCGGCCATCTCGTTACGGGCGGTATCGGGATTGAACTTCATCCCCACCGGATATTGCATCCAGCCATTGGCAACCAGAATCCACAGGGCAGAAAGGTTGCTTCCGATCGCCACCAGCCAGGTGGAGAGAAGGTGAAACTTCTTCCCCACTTTATTCCATCCGAAGAACATCACGGCAATAAACGTAGTTTCCAGGAAGAAAGCCATGATCCCTTCGATCGCCAGCGGAGCTCCGAAAATGTCACCCACAAACCACGAGTAATTGGACCAGTTAGTGCCGAATTCAAACTCAAGGATCAGTCCCGTCGCCACCCCTATCGCAAAGTTGACGCCAAACAAGGTCATCCAGAACCGGGTCATTTTCTTCCACTCTTCATTCCCCGTCCGAACATAAACTGTTTCCATAAAAGCCAGGATGAACGAGAGCCCGAGCGTCAGCGGGACAAAGATCCAATGATACATGGCCGTAAGGGCAAACTGCGCACGCGACCAGTCGACAAGGGAAAAATCGATGTAATTCATGGGTCAGTTTTTAATGGTTGTCAGGTTTTCCAGTACATATTCGCTCTTTTCCTTATCCGAAGAAAACCGTGAATTCAGAAAATCGGGAAAAAACAACAGCTTCAAGACAATAAAGAAAACGATCAGTTTCAGCATGATGATGATCCACAGGGTCTTTCCTACCGTCATGCTGCGGAAGCCCTCTGAATAGAATCGAAATATTCTTTTTATGACTGTCATAACGACGGAATATGGCATGGAACGAACGCACCGGGAAAATGAGCAGTAAAAATAAAAAAGAAAGCTTTCTTTTCCTCCCTTATATAATAAAGTCAACCGGAAAATGTTTTCTTTGTAATGGATTATACTTCCAAATCAGACTCATGTCCCTGTGTAGATTGACCGTTTTCCGGAAGATGCTGTTGACAACGGGCATTCTTTTCCTTTCTTGGTATGTTTTACAGGCACAGAATCCGGTCTATCCGATCCGCGAGGGGCAGAAATTTATCCGTGAAGGCAAGTTTGTGGAAGCGGTGGAGATGCTCAACCTGTCGATCCTTAAAAATCCCTCTGTCCCCGAACTCTATTACCTGCGCGGGTTTGCCAAATTCAGTCTTGATGATTACCTCGGGGCAGACCAGGATTACTCAAGAGCGCTGGAGCTATCACCTGCCCTGCCGGATGTCCTGGTAAACCGGTCCATTGTGAGGAGCCTGCTGATGAACTTCGACGGAGCCTACGATGACCTGTCGCATGCCCGGGAAATCGACAGTACTAACGTCGGGGTATACATCAACCTGGCCAAGCTCAAACTGTATCTGAAGAAATATTACGCGTGTATCGGCGATTGCAATACAGCGATCCGCCTCGGATGCGATGAAGAAAGCCCGTGGCTGTTGCGGGGCACTGCCGAGTGGAACCTGAAACGGTTTGATGATGCCTCGAATGATTTCCGCAAGGCGATGGACATCAACCCAACCAATTCGTATCCGCACATTCAGATTGGTTCGATGTTCATGGAGGAAGAGATGATCGATTCGGCGATCTTTTATCTTACCCGGGCCATCGAACTGGATTCGAATAACCTTTACGCGATTTTCAACCGTTCGCTGGCGTTGATCAAGAAGCCGGACCTGGCAGCCGCCATCGTTGACCTGGATAAAGTGATCAGGCTTTCACCGTACAATTCGTACGCCTATTTTAACCGGGCGTTGCTGTATTATGAAAAGAATGAGAAAGAAGAGGCCGTACGCGACCTGAGCGCAGTGATAAAGCTGAATCCTCATCATGTTACTTCTTATTATTACCGAGGGGTGATCCTCTCTGAGATGAAAGAGTACCGGGAAGCGCTGGAAGATCTGGATAAAGCCATCAGTTTGTACGCAGACAACCCGGATGCCTGGTATGCCCGGTCGGAGGTCAAAAGCCATTTAAAAGACCTCTCTGGAGCTCAGAAAGACTATCAGACCGCCAGGGAAGTCGCTGCGAAAGATCCGGTCTACCCCGAAAAGCTGACCGACGAAACGAAAGCTTATCTGAAAGACCTCTCCAAGATGTCGGGTGATTTCGAGGAGATGAATACCACCGCCAGCAAGTTTCAGAACCAGGTTGTTGATATCCGGTTGCAGGAGATGTTCTCCATCTTCACAGCGTTGGCTTCTTTCGACCAGATCAGGTTTTACGACACATACGGCAAGCCGTACTATCCTTCTCATATCATCAGTCTCACCAATAAAACAGGTCTGGCAAGTGATTCGTTGTATCTCTGGCAGATTGAAACAGAGAGCTGCCGGCTTGAATCCGGGAGAGATACCCTCGATGCCCTGTTCAAAAGAGCCATCGCCTATTCAAACCTGCAGAGATACAACCAGGCGCTGACCGATTACGATTCCATTCTGAAAATCGACTCCCTGTATGTCCTGGCATGGTTTTCCAGGGCTGTCAACCGGTACCAGCTTATCCGGTTGCTCTGTTCGCTGAATGATTACCAGGATCAGATCACCATTGGCAGAAGTAATTCCGGATTACGCGACCAGGTGGTGAATGAGAATGCCGGCCAAACCTATGCCATGGTAGCTGACGATTTGACCAAAGCCGTTTCCCTTGATCCCGGCTTCTATTTTGCTTACTACAACCGGGGATATGTGTATTGCTCCATGGGGGAATATGGGAAAGCCATCGAGGATTTCACCTCGGCGCTGCAATGCAACGCGAACTTTGCCGAAGCGTTGTATAACAGGGGGTTGATCTACATCCTGATGAACGAAACCGTCAAAGCCCGTGAAGATCTCAGTCGCGCCGGCGAACTGGGCATTACGGATGCCTATAAGGTGATTAAAAGATATTGTTATAAGTAACCGGCAGCGCATAAGAATTTTTCTCTCCGGTTGCTCTTTGCCTTTTTCTTTTATTGTATTTTGCATCACCAATTTGTCGACTTATGAAACTCATTGAGGTAAAAGATAAAGCCGGGCGTGAAGCGTTTTACAATGTCCCGAAACAATTGTACAAACACGACGAAAACTGGGTTTGCCCGTTGGACGCCGAGATCGAAGGTATTTTCAACCCGGCGGAAAACAAACTTTTCCGCGATGGCGAGGCTATCCGTTGGGTGTTACAGGATGATACCGGCAAAGGGATTGGCCGTATCGCGGCTTTTTATAACAAAGAAAAGTCGGCAAAGTACGAACAACCCACCGGTGGTGTTGGCTTCTTTGAATGTATCCACGACCGCGAAGCAGCTTTCATGTTGTTCGACGCCGGCAGGGATTGGCTGAAAGCAAGGGGATTGGAAGCGATGGACGGGCCCATCACGTTTGGTGAGAACCTGACATACTGGGGTCTTTTAATTGAAGGATTTTCCATGCCCGCTTATGGCATGCCCTATAACTTCCCCTATTACCGGGATCTGTTCGAAGCTTATGGGTTTAAAACATATTTTGAGCAGTTTACTTACGAGAAAGACCTCTCGGTGCCGTTCCCCGAACGACAGGTCAAGTTTTCGATGCACCTGAAGGACAAGTACCGCACCGAACATTTCTCATTTCAGCAAAAAGAAAAATACCTGGCAGACATCTGTACGATCTACAATAAAGTGTGGGCCGATTTTCATGAAGACTACACTCCCCTTGAATACGAGGATATCGAAAAGATGATGCGGAGCGCCAGGTCCATTCTCAACGAAGAGTTCATCTGGTTCGTTTATGACGGGGAAACTCCCGTGGCACTGGTAGTGGTTTTCCCTGATGCTAATCAGATTCTGAAAAAACTGGGAAACGGCAAGCTGAGCTTTTTGAATATCCTGAAATTCCTCTGGTACAAGCACACCGGCACCATCACACGGGCCCGGCAGCTGCTGACGGCCGTCATCCCCGAGTATCAGCGATCAGGCGTGACCGGTCTCCTCTTCCTCACCATGGTGGATGCGTTGAAGAAAAACAAGATCAAGGTGCTCGAGATGTCATGGGTTGGCGATTACAATATCACGGTGAACAAGATCTACCGGTTGCTTGATCTGCCGGTTGTCAGAAAGCACATCACCTTCCGGTACATGTTTGATCGTTCCCGGGAAGTGGTTCGCTTTACTAATGTCCATACCGAGAAGTACAAGCGGGTGATCGAAGGCCCCCAATCATAGCAGAAACCGGTTAACGAATATTTTCGCGGAATATTTGTAATTTTGCAGGATCGGGGTATTAGCTCAGATGGCCAGAGCGCTGCATTCGCATTGCAGAAGTCACCGGTTCGAATCCGGTATACTCCACCAGGAACACGATAGCAGTTAATGCAACAAAAAAGGCAGGATAAGAAAAACATCCTGCCTTTTTTGTTAAGCTTACCGGGAAGCTAATCGATCGGCTGGGTGATCGGGCTTTGAACATCACAAACAGGCGGACAAGGGCCGTACCTGTCAATGTCAGAGGAGTAGATGGTTGAAACTATGTCGCGTTCGGCTTCATCTACACCCACAACCATGCCAACTTTCGATTTATCGGCTTTTACTCCTGTGTAAATTCTGAAGCCGACGATCGTCGAATCAGCATCAAGCAGATCATTCATGATCTGGAGTTGCACAACATTGATTTTGAATCCCTTTAAAATACCTGAATAGGGATTTTTCATGTACCGGTTGAACCAGATATTGGCCGTGTCGGTGTTAATGGTAGAAATGTCAGTCGGACTGACCATGGTTGTCTTTACAACTTTTTCTGTAGAAGTCCAGGTACAGGATGATTTACCGCAGAAGAATAGCCAGCAAACCAGTACCGTGATGATGATCCCAATGACAATACCTAAAATTAACCAGAGAATTTTGTTTTTCATGGCGTTCATTTTTAAAGGTTTAATTCTTGGAATGAAATATCGGTATAAATATATTTCATTTTTTAACAGACGCCATCAAAAAAATATTTTTCTGATCGACTCAGTGAAAATGACAAATTATTACCCGGTTTCTGCTTATCCGAGGTAGAAAAGATTCTTCGACGAGAAGTCGGGATCAGAGGTGAGGTTCACGCCGAGTTTGCGGAAACCCGCTTCATCTCCGGGAGTAGGAATATGGGTCATGTGGACTTCACAGCCTCTCAGTTCTTTCAGACAACTGACTGCCAGCTGGGCCGCAGGATTCGTTATCGAACTAATACTCAATGCGATAAGCGTCTCATCCACATCCAGACTGATCATTTTTCTTTTCAGTATATCTTTTTTAAGAACTCCGAGGGACGAGATTACGTTTTCGGGGATCAGATGCAGGCTGTCGGGAAGATTGGCCAGATGTTTGGTAGCATTAAGAATAAGGCTGGATCCTGCGTGAACGAGGTTCGAGTTTTTCCCGGTAATGATGGTTCCGTCTTTCAGTTGCATGGCGGCGCCGCAATAGATTCCTTCATTGCCTTTTCCCTGTTCGCGACCGTCACGGGCCGATGCCCTTGCCGGGATCACGATAGAGCGGTCCTCCACCCTGGCATCGATCTTTTTCATGATCATCTCGGCCCGTTCAACGACGTCTTTCTCAATAAACCCCATGGCATACTCACACGAGCACCGGAAATACCGGCGGACCACTTCCTGGTGAGCCGCTTCCTGCACGACCTTGTCATCAGTGATACCGAAACCTGCCCGGTTCACTCCCATATCGGTCGGTGACTTGTAAAATGACGGTTCTCCGGTAATTTTTTCAATGATCTTTTTCAGCAAAGGAAAGGCTTCCACGTCGCGGTTATAATTCACCACGGCTTTCCCATAGGCCTCCAAGTGATGAGGATCGATCATGTTGGCATCTTTCAGATCGACGGTAGCCGCTTCATAGGCGATGTTCACCTTGTGACTCAATGGCAGGTTCCAGATCGGGAAGGTCTCAAACTTGGCATAGCCTGCCTTAACATTCCGGTTGTATTCATGATAAAGTTGGCTGAGACAGGTAGCCAGTTTCCCGCTTCCGGGTCCCGGTCCGGTCACAATCACGATGGGTTTGGAGGTAGGGATATATTCATTCGATCCATATCCCTCATTGCTCACGATAAGGTCGATATTGGTGGGGTAACCTTTGGTGAAATTATGAGTGTACACCTTCATGCCCCGCCGCTCCAGCTTATTTTTGAATGCCTTGGCAGAAGGTTGACCGGTATACCGGGTGATCACCACCGCGGTCACGTTAATTCCCCATTCTTTAAAATCATCGATGGTCTTTAAGGCATCGGCATCATAGGTGATTCCAAAGTCGGCTCTCACCTTCTTTCTTTCAATATCACCCGCATAGATGCACATGATGACGTCGATCTGGTCTTTTAACTTCTGCAGAAGACGCATCTTCACGTTGGGGTCGAACCCCGGGAGGACACGGGCTGCATGGTAATCGAAAAGAATTTTCCCTCCGAATTCCAGGTATAATTTATCATTGAACCGGCGAACTCTGTCGAGGATTTCTTTCGACTGTTCTTCCAGGTATTTCTCGTTATTAAAACCAATAGATTGGATCATGGAAACAGTAACAATTAGTTGGTCAAAAGTAACAAGAATTTGGACGCCTTAAGAATTTCTATCTTTATCTTCGGAAAAAATAACCCGGAGGATCCTTTATGTCAACATCGCAACATCAGGGGAGCATCAGTTCCCGCAGCGGAACGGCTCCATTCGTTCTTCCCCTGCCCGAAAACGGGGATCGTTACTACAAAATCCTTGATGTACCCGCAAGTATAGCTTTGCGTTCGGGGTTGGTCGTTCTTCAACCCGGACAAGACATCGGATCCCACAACACGGACAAGCACGAAGAAATGATCATTTTTCTGGAAGGCACCGGGGAGATAGAAATCGAAAATGACGGATTACAACGGGTTGGCAAAGGTTATATCGCGTACGTGCCTCCCGCGACACAGCATAATGTCTACAACAGGGGAACCGGAATCCTCCGGTATATCTACATTGTAGCCGGAGTAAACGGGATGGGCTGAGAACTCAGAAGCCGTCTCCCTGTATCAGCTTTCGCACGTTCTCTTTGTACGTATCGCCGATAAAGAATTCATGATCCTGGATGAAAAGGCTGTTTTTCCGGATGGAGGTTATCCGGCCGACGGCAACAATGAACGACTTATGTATCTGCATGAAGGAATCGGGAGGCAGTTGCTCTTTCATGGCCTTAAGGCCCATTCTGACCACTACCGGCTTGGGAGTGCTCTGCAGGTGGATCTTGATATAATCCCTTAACCCCTCAAGGTAGATGATATCACTGAAAAGCACCTTCACCATGCTATATCCCGCATTCACGAACATGTAGTCGGGCCTGACGGCGGGGTTGTTGCTTCTGTTCCGCAACAAAAACAGCTCCTGCGCTTTGTTACAGGCTTTCATAAACCGTTCCAGGGGGACCGGTTTGATGAGGTAATCGATCACATCCAGCGAAAAACCTTCCAGGGCAAACTGTTTGTAAGCAGTTATAATGATTACCATGGGTCTTACCTTCAGACTTTCGATAAACTGCAGTCCCGTGAGACCGGGCATCTGGATATCGATGAACACCAAGTCGGTTTCTTTTTCCTGTAATACCCCGGCAGCGGCGAAAGCATCTTCACAGGTGGCAATCAGTTGCAAAAAAGGAACTTTGCTGATGTTGTCAGCCAGGAGCTTCAGGGCCAGGGGTTCGTCATCAACAGCGATACAGCGTAACATCAATGAAGATCAAGTTTAAGGGATACGGTAAACCGTTCAGTGTCTTTTCGGATAGTCAGATCGTGCTTGTCACCATACAGGATATTCAGTCTTCGTTGAACATTGACCAACCCGATACCTGAGGTTTTGTCCTTGACCTGGCTCGAATCGGGATTGTATTTGTTACTGACATGGAAAAAGAGTTCGTTTTTTTCGTTGGATGTAAGGTCGATATCGATTTCAGGGTCTTTAATCATCCCAATGCCATGTTTAAAGGCGTTTTCAACGAAGGGGATCAGCAGCATCGGTTCGATCTCGCTCCATTCGTGAGCCAGCGAGATATGCAGGTCAACTTTTACCTTTTCACCGAACCGTTGCTTCTGCAGATCGATATAACTCTGCAGGTATTCTGCCTCCGTTTTCAGCAACACTTTTTCTTCATCGGTCTGGTAAAGCATGTACTGCATCAATCCCGACAATTTCATCAGGGTGGGTTCCACCTCTTCACTTTTCAGGCGGCTCAAAGCCACAATATTATTCAGCACATTCATGATGAAATGCGGACTGATCTGGGAGCGCAGAAACGACAGTTCAGTCTTCATGTTCTCTTGTTGTTTTTCCATCTGCTTTTTTTCCGACTTGATCTGGTCAGCCGTGATTTTATAAGTGAGGCTGACTGCCATGGTTAAAATGTATGGCGGAAAATTGAAACGCAATGACCCCATGAGACTGAACGGTACTGAAGGGACAATATACCTGAAAAGGAAAGAATGAAGCAGGATGATCACGGAAAAAACGAGCAGCAATGACATGGCATAATACCAGTATTTTTTTCGGTAAAACAATCCCGGTATCAGCCGGTAGGTATTCAGGTAGAAGGAAACAACCCAGAAAACATAGCTGCAAAGGTTCAGCTTTAAAAACTCCTTCGACAGATCTTCATTCCTGGGTGGTCTGGCATGTGAATGACTGCTGTCGATAATATACGGCAACGCGAATATTACTGCCCAGACAATGATATTCAACGACAATTGTACCCACTTGTTTGAGAAGTTTACTGGTTTCATAGCCGACCGATCCGTATTGCAAATATAGTTCATAACTTTTATTTCCTTCTCACAAGGCATTTCCTGCCTCCCTAAAAATTCCCCGCAATCGCGATTCTATTCGTATTTCAATGCTTCGATCGGGTCGAGGCGGGCAGCTTTCTGCGCGGGATAATATCCGAAGAAAATACCTGTGGCGCCGCATACCAGAAACGATATCACGATAGACATTTCTGAGATAAGGATCGGCCATGAGAAAATGACACCAACCAACTCTGAAGCGACGATACCCAGGACGACGCCGATCAGTCCTCCGGCGATACTTATGAGGACGGCTTCAATCAGGAACTGAAGCATGATATCCTTCGATCGTGCCCCGATCGACATCCGGAGCCCTATCTCCCGGGTTCTTTCGGTGACGGAGGTATACATGATATTCATGATTCCGATACCGCCGATCAGCAGGGAGATCCCGGCAATGACAGTCAGAAGAACGGTCATCATAGAGCTGGTGGATGTGATGGCGGTCAGTAATTCGGCCTGTGTACGCACGTCGAAATCGTCCTCTTCGTCATTCTTCAATTGGTGATTGTCCCTGATCACGGTGGTGATCTCTTTCGTAGCCGCATCACTCTGCGCTTCCGATGCAGCGGATACGTAAATGCTCTGGAGATAATGGGTGGCCGTGATCCTTTTCTGGATGGTTGTATACGGCGCCAGGATGATATCGTCCTGGTCCTGCCCGAAGTTGCTTTGTCCCTTGGAAGAGAGGATCCCGATCACCTGGAAGGGGATCTTGTTGAACCGGATGATTTTTCCGATGGGATCTTCACCCTCGGGGAAAAGGTTTTTCACCACGGTGTTCCCCAGCAGGCATACTTTGGTAAACGTTCTCACATCTTCGTCGGAGAAGAGGATTCCATCTTTCAGCTTAAATCCGCGGATCTCCAGGTAATCGGGAGATACCCCGATGATACTCGTAGGCCAGTTGTTGGAACCATTGATAGCCTGGCCGCTGGCGGAAACGATGGGCGACACTCCTTTGATGTTGGGAGAATTCAGGTTGCGTATGGCATCAGCGTCCTCCTGTTTCAAGGTCTGCATGCTGCTGCCCTGGAGGCGAACGCTTCCGGGTTCATTCATGACCGGCATGACGTTAATCATGTTCGAGCCCATTCCCGAAAGCGAGGAACGGATACTTTGTTTCGAGCCCTGCCCGATGGCCATCATGGTGATGACGGCTGCCACCCCGATGATGATCCCGAGCATGGTCAGAAAAGTCCTGATCCTGCTTTTTTTTAACGCTTTTAAAGCGATTTTCATTAAATCCTTTGGTCTCATAATCCGGTTTATAAATTATCCAGATCCGGCAGGGCGGCGATGGTCTCCCTGGCCGATCTTTTTTCGGTATTCAATACATCTTTCTGAATCCTCCCATCACGCAGGAAGATGGTCCGGTGGCTGAAAGCCGCTATATCGGGTTCATGCGTGACAAAGATGATGGTTTTGCCCTGTTGGTTCAGATCCTGCATGAGCGCCATGATCTCATAAGAAGTTCTCGAATCAAGGTTTCCGGTAGCTTCATCAGCCAGCACGATCACCGGTTCGCTGACCAGCGCCCTGGCAATAGCGACTCGCTGTTGCTGCCCGCCCGACAGCTGGTTGGGCATATGATGAGCCCTGTTCTCCAAAGCCACTGTTTTCAATGCCTCCATAGCCCGGTCGCGACGTTCCCGCGAAGGGATGGTTTTGTTATACAACATCGGCATCTCCACGTTTTCCAGCGCCGAGGTCCGGGGTAACAAGTTGTAAGACTGAAACACAAATCCGATCTTCCGGTTCCGTAATTCCGCCAGCGCATCTTTCTCCAACTGACTTACATCGACATTGTCCAGAAGATACTTTCCGGCAGTTGGTCTGTCCAGACATCCGAGGATATTCAACAGGGTGGTTTTGCCTGATCCGCTGCTTCCCATGATGGTGACGAATTCGCCGGAATTGATAGAGAATGAAACTCCCTTCAATGCCCTCACCGTTTCTTCACCCATGATGAATTCACGTTTCAGATTTTCTATCTCTAATATTTTGCGCGACATGGTGATCACTTTTTGGTTCTGTTTTTGCCCGGTCTTTGAGGCATGAACGGACTTTGGCTGGTTCCCTGACCCGATGGCGCAGCACTACCACCGGCAATTTGTTGCGAACCGGTTACGACCGCCTCGTTGGAATCCAAGCCACCCAGCACTTCCACCTGCGTGTTATTATTCAAGCCTGTTTGGATGATCTTCTGGATTAATTCACCATTAAGGGCAATCCATACTGAATTTTCTCCGGGTTTTGATTCCCGGGGAGCACGCCGGATCCGGTAGTTGGTCAAGGTACTGTCTGGCGTAAATTTGATGGCTTTCACGGGAATCAGCAAGGCATCGTTCACTTCTTTGGTATAGATGGTGATATTGGCTGTCATGCCGGGTTTCAATTTCAAATCGTTGTTCGAAGTCTGAATGATGGTGGTATAGGTCACCACATTGTTGGTAGTCGTTGGATTCAATCTCACCTGTTGCAGCGATCCGGTAAAGACATCATCGGGGTATGCATCCACCGTGAAAGTCACTTTATCCCCTTCCGTGATACCTCCGATATCAGCCTCATCAACAGAAGCTTCCACCTGCATCTGTTTCAGGTCTTTCGCGATGCTGAAGATAGTAGGCGTACTGAAACTGGCTGCCACTGTCTGTCCTTCGCTGACGCTCCTCGAGAGAATGGTCCCATCGATGGGAGAATAGATACTGGCAAGAGCAAGGTTCTTTTTTGCCGACTGGACCTGGGCTGCAGAAGCATCAGCCTGCGCTTGCGCCGACGTATAGGCATACAGGGCGTTCTCGTAATCGGCTTTGCTGATCGCGCCTACCTTATACAGCTGACTCTGCCTTTCGAAATTCCCTTTCTGATAATCGAGCTGACTTTTGACCTGGGCATAGTTTGATTTCGCCTGGTTGAGAGAGGCCTCAAACAAGGTTTTATCCAGTTCTGCCAGTAACTGTCCCTGTTTAACAACAGAGTTATAATCGACGTACAGTTTTTCGATCGTCCCTGACACCTGGGAACCAACCGAAACGGTATTCACCGGTTGAACGGTTCCGGTCGTGATCACCGTCTTTGAGATGTCGCCACGCTGCGGTTTCTCGGAGAGGACGACAGAGGCTTGACTGGTTGCACCCGGTTTAAGGAACCAGTAAGCCACTATCACCACTGCTACCACCATGATCGACACCACGATTGTTTTTTTACTTTTCAGTTTTTCGATGGTTTTCATTGGTTATCTGAATTTGATTTTTTGACGTTTGGATGTTTTTTCCCTCGAATCCGGTTTTACAGGGCAACCGGGATCCCGTTGTAGAAGTTAAAGATCTTCCCATACAACACCAGTGAATATTTCGCTTGTATAAATTGCTGCAATGCCTGCACGTACACATTTTTCTGCTGGAGATATTCCACGTTGTTATTGGTGCCCAGTTTCAGTTGCTCGCTTGAGATCCTGAACGATTCTTTCGCAAAATTCAACTGCTCATCCGCTGCGGCCAGCTGACTTTTGGCATTCTGCACATCAATATAAGCCTGTTCGACAGTTTGCATCAACGTCGTCTTTTCGTTGTCAGCAGCCAGTTTGGCTTGTTCAAGTTGAATTTTCGATTTAGCTACTTGAATCGAATTCGATTTCCGGTTGTAGATCGGGATCGATAGCGTCAATCCCGCCTGTGGAATATAGTTATCAGAAAGTTGATGGAAATAGGCGTATTTTGCATCCGAAGAATAACTGTTCGAAATTCCTGCATTCAGGCTTAAACTCGGCCAGTACCCGGCTTTTGCCTTCGACAATTCGACGTTTTGTTTGTTTACCAGCAACTCACTGCTTTGAATTTGCGGCATGGTCTGCAACGCATATCGTTGAACCGAGTCAAGGGAGGCTGTCAGGATATCCGTCGACACCTCATCGGGAATGGCTATTTCCAGGGTTGTACTGGCCGGAAGTTGAAGGATCGTCTTTAACGCGAGAAGGTTCTGACGTTTGGTATTTTCAGCTGCCACCAGCGAGTATTTATCATTCGCCAGGGTCGCCTGCAACTGCAACAGGTCTTTCAGGGCCACTGACCCTGCATCATACATCTCCTGATATTGTTTCACCTGCGATTCCGAGGTGGCGACAAGGTCTTTCACGTACTCAATGTTTTCATTGGACAGTAAGATGTTCAGGTAAGCCTGGGTAATCTCCAGGGTGATATCGTTTTCTGCAGCCGACACATCCAGGTTGGCTGCTTCATACGACATCTCACTCGCCTTAATGTCGTTGTTGTAATAATTCCCGTTGAACAGAACTACAGAAGAGTTGATACCGTAACTGGTGACATTGGAAAGGTTATTGTCGGAGTATGAAGAAGAAGCGGAAACCGATCCGTTGAGGTCAGGATACCTGGCATTTTTGGATAACGACACGTTTTCTTTTTCCGAAGAAGCGTTCAGCCTGAGTGTATTGATGTTGATGTTGTTTTGCTTCGCATAGGCAATACACGTTTTCAGGTCCCAGACTTCCGGAAGATTTTGCGCTATGGCGCTTTGCATCAATCCGAAGAAAAGCATGGCCAGAAGGAGTAGCGCGGCATTCTGCGGGAAATATTTTTTCACCTTTTGCATAACTTAGTTTATTTGAACATTTTTTACCACCGCGACAAAAATACTTTGGTCCATCCGGCGACGATCAGAAATGAGACAAACCGGCCGTAAATTGCTGCCACCGGGGAAAATATGTATGCAAGTTTTTTGAAGGAAGTGGTGGAAGGCAGGAAAGAAATGGTAAATTGCGGTAGGCAAATAGCAACATGCACTCCGGAATTAAAGGATAAATCAGATCCATTATGAAGCGAAACATCCTTGTTGTATTTTTACTTTTACTGAACCTGGCTGTATGCGGACAAAAGACGATCACTTTGCAAGCCGGGGTATCCCTGTCAAAAATGAATGCGTACAATTCTATGACAGATGAGTTGGGATACGAGGAGCCATTGACGGGATTTAATGCTTCTCTGGGGATTGAATACCCGGATCGCAAGTATTTCTTTTTCAGCACGAAATTGGGATTCATTCAAAAGGGAGGAAAAGATCATGTGAAAGTGGTCAATAATTCGGAAAATGAAACAGGGACCATAAAAGTGATCACCAGGTTGAATTATGTTACCTTGAATACCGCTGCAAATTTTCAATACCCTCTTAAAGAAGTCATTATACCTTATATCTTTATAGGGCCACAACTTGGATATCTGATTTCATACTGGGAAAATGTGAGCTTCATTCAACAATTTGATGATTATGGATTAGTTCAAAGAATACGACTCGGAATGATCGCCGGAGGCGGCATTAAAACAAAGATCAACAAATGGGAGGTTGGAACCGTGATCACTTACGATTATGGTTTTTTCAAACTGGTTGATGATACTTCAGGATGGGGAGTAAGGAATAAAATGACCGATAACGCGTTCACCCTGAATCTGCAAATCGGGTACAACCTCTAAACCGGGAATTACCTCCCACACATGTTAACATTCAGAAAGGTGACAGCACAAGAAATAATTAAAAAGATGAACCTGGTTCCCCACCCTGAAGGAGGTTATTACCGGGAAACATACCGAACCGGGGAAACCACAATGACTTCCCACAGAAAAAGAAGGAATCTGAGTACTGCCATATACTATTTGCTCGAAAATGATGACAAATCTCATTTTCACCGTTTGGGATCTGATGAAATATGGTTTTTTCACCAGGGTGAATCGATGGAAATAGTGTTGATCTCAGACGGGCAAGAAAAGATCTGTTTTCTCGGCAATGACATTGATCAGGGTGAAGTGCCTCAGGTGATCATCCCGGCAGGCACCTGGTTCGCGGCCGGGATTAAAGGTTTACAAGGATATTCCCTGGTGAGTTGTACCGTATCCCCGGGATTTGATTTTTCTGATTTTGAAATGGCAGACAGAGAAAAGCTGATCGCTGCTTACCCTGATCTGCAAGAAGTCATCACAGCGTTCACCTGAATCAACGTCGCCCGTTGCTTTTAACGTCATTTCGGCTATTCCAGGATAAACTCCCCGGTTATGGTCAGGGTATATCCCGGTTCGATGTTCAGTGTAGCGCCGTGATGGACGATCACATCATCACAGCTGAGCCCGTTGGTCATTATCCTGGGCATATGGGGGGCCGAAACAGGGATCACAATATTGTCTTTGGAAGCCGGAACACCTCCGGGAGTCCAGTTGCCCGGTTCATTCCAGTCCTCGCTGATGGTTCCCGTCCACGTTTTGTACAACCCTGCCGGAGTATTCACGATGATGGTCGCGGGAGTTGCGTACTGTACGGAACACATACCTGACTGTATCACCGCCCGGTAATCCCAGAAGCCGGAATATTCAGGCGTTTCGGAATAAGAGGTCAATCCCTGTGTGCCGCTGATATTCAGATATGATCCTCCGTTGTACCGACGTTGCCAGGTGTTCACGTTCCCGGTATGTCCCGATAAAACCATCGTCCCTGTAGTTTCGCCAAGTGTTATCGTATCGCTTCCCGAAACGCTTCCTCCGACTGTCATCTGACTGATGACGACTGTCAGGGTGGTATCGTGGTTACATCCGTTGTTATTGGTGACTGTCGACGTGACCTGATAGCTGCCAATGGTTGAAAACAGGTGCGACGGATTCTGCAACGCGGAAGTATTCAGCAGTCCGGAGGCCGGATCACCGAAATTCCATGCCCAGGTCGTTATGGTTCCGTTGCTTGTTATAGAGAGATCCGTAAACAGAACCTCCTGGTTTTCACAGGCATTCGCGAATTGAAAGAAAGCAACGGGATTGTCCAGGATGACAACCGTCTCCGAATGACTGGCGCTATTTCCGTAATTATCGATAACGGTCTCCGTGACCAGGTAAGTACCCGCCTCCGCGTATGTATGACAAATATCGGGACAGGCAGGGAACTCGATGGTATCGATCGGCGTACCGTCACCGGTATCCCAAATCCAGGTGGTAATGTATCCGTAAGAGGGATATGTATTGGTGGAATGATCGGCGAAAATAGTCATTTGTCCCAGACAATCAGGAGAGGAAGAAGAAAACATCGCCTGCGGGAGAGCCGGAACATCTGTTTGACAAAAGCCGGTAACTGCTACCAGCAACCAGAAAAAACAGCAAAAGATCCTTTTCATGCAGGGAAGATGATGAGGTTAGTTGTTAAATTATCCGCGCATATATCGGTATCAAAAATAATAATTTTTGAATGATCCGATAGAAACCGGATTTATTTCACTCCGTTAATGAAAATTTTAAGGCTGGAACCGGATTATGAATAACCATCATTTCTTTACACTCATTTTTGTTATGTTATTAGCATATCATACCTAATATTTTTTATGATCTGGAACTGATATGATATTCTTAGAATTCAAGCACACTAATAATCTTTTCTAATTTATTATCAATGTTTTCCATGATTTTTCTACCATATAATTAATAGGGAATATAATGTATGTTATGTTTTTTTACATTTTTTTCAACGACATCTTGCTTTTTGTAAAAGTTAGATTATATTTGCATTATTACTATTTGAATACGTTTGATCCGGCAACTTTTTGAGAATTCAATTGAACGAACCAATTGGATATGATTTTAAGAGCCACTATTCAAAAAAAAGCCCCCTTCCAGGCAGGCCAACGAAATTACTTCCCAATAACTAACATTGACCAAAAAGAAAGGGGGTATGCAAATGTAAGGATATTTTAATGCTCCTTTTTGCCGGCCGGGAATTATCGGGCCGGCGAGTCTCATTATTTAAGTATTAACCTTTAAATCAACAACAACCTATGAAAAAACTAAGTTTGTTGCTCGGCCTATTCCTTTTGTTATCAATCGGAATGACATCCCAAACATTTGCGCAGAATCAGGAATTAGTCCCACATGCAAGAGTTGATGTATTCATTTCTGATATTAGTTGTATCACCAACGCGACGGATTATACCGTCAGAATAATTGTTTTAGAGGGTGGCTTAGGGGGAATTCCTTACATTACAGTACAACCTTTCGTGGTTGGCCAGTCAACCTATTCTATGATCATATCTGATCACTCGTATATCGCAGCCTCTGCACAATTGCTTTATCAGGGAGAAGTGGTGAGCTTGGGAGGAACTACGTTTATAGGCTACGTTTATGACCATGCTCCGGCAACTGTCTATGTTAATGGCCCCTGCCCGGAAGGGAACCAATAGAATTTTTCAAGTTTGATTTTGGTTATAAAGGAGGCTTCCGGAAGAAGGCCTCCTTTTTTATGATATTATTGATTTTTGATCAAAATGGTCTTAATAATATCCGAAACATCTTCCGCAGCATCCACACATCTCTCGAGGGTTTCAATAATGTCCTTTTTCTTGATGATATCGATGGCATCTTTTTCTTCATCTTCAAACAGATCAGACATATAAATGAAGAACAGTTCATCCGCTTTATTTTCCAGGGTGTTGAGATTAACACAGCTTGCCCGTATTTTTTCCCGGTTTTTCCCGGCATCCCGCAAATGAACAACGGCGGTTTCTATTTCGATGGCTGCATCTTTGATAATGCCGGCGAAGTCTTTCACCTCCTCCCCGACCTTTTTCGCTTTCGCCTTGTACCAATAAATCCGCTGGCTCACAGAATAGATACAATCCAATACATCATCCAGCGAGGAAGCTAACTGGTGGATATCTTCCCGGTCAAAAGGCGTCAAAAACGATTTATCCAACTGATTGTACACCTGATGAGTGAATGCATCTCCTTCATTTTCAATTTTCTTAATTTGCTTGACCAGCTCCCTTCTTTCCTCCGCTACTTTCTTGGTTGTCAGCATCTCATACAGAATTACGGACGCTTTCACAATACACTGGGCCTGCCCTTCAAAATAAGGGAAAAAAGAATCATTTTTAGGGACAAACCATTTAATTACATCGCTGAATTTCATGTTTTTCAGATTACAGAATTAAAGATAATATACATTATAGCTCCAATAAGTGCAGAAACCGGGATTGTCAGGATCCATGCCCAGAAAATTTTTGTTGTCACTCCCCATCTGACGGTAGAAAGGCCTTTATGGACACCCACGCCAATGATACCTCCTGTGATGGTATGAGTAGTACTGACCGGGATTCCAAAATGGGTCGCCGCGAATAAGGTCAGCGCGCCGGCGGTTTCAGCGGAAAACCCTTCAAAAGGTTTGAGTTTGGTGATCTTCTGCCCCATGGTTTTCACGATTCTCCAGCCACCGACCAAAGTGCCCAGTGCGATAGCGCCGTGACACGACAATACAATCCACAAGTCTATTTCCGAGTTTTTGGTCGCTAACCCCGAAACGATGAGGGCGACCCAGATAATACCCATTGACTTCTGGGCGTCATTACCGCCATGTCCCAGGCTGAAGGCTGCGGCAGAGAGCAATTGAAGGCGCCGGAAATACTTATCAATTTTTGACGGAGACAGGTTCCGGCAAATGTAAATGACAATGGTCGAAAAGAGAAAAGAGATGACCATTCCAAGCAACGGGGCGATCACGATAAAAGCCCCGATCTTAATGAGGCCGGAAAAAATAACTGCACCGAAACCTGCTTTTACGCTGGCTGCCCCGACCAGGCCGCCAACCAACGTATGAGAGGAACTTGAAGGAAGGCCCCACCACCAGGTAAGCAAGTTCCAGATAATGGCCGCGACAATAGCAGCGCCAATGACAGTAAGGTTGATCACATCCGGCTCAACGACCCCTTTTCCAATGGTCGTAGCCACATTCAGCTTGAATACCAGGTAGGCTATAAAATTAAAAAAGGCGGCCATCACCACAGCAGCAGTGGGAGAAAGGACTCTGGTGGTGACAATGGTGGCAATGGAATTGGCCGAATCATGAAAACCATTGATAAAATCGAAGATAAGTGTCAGTGCAATAATGACGTACAGAAATTCCATAAAAGTTTATTTGGGGTTACCCTTTTTATAAATCAACTTACCAATCAGGTTCATCCTTGTCTTTAATACAAGTGATCAAAATCAAAACAATGACTCAACAACATACACAATATTCCGGCCGGCATTCCTACGAAAAGCATATACAGAAAATCTTCTTTATTCTCCAAAATCCATCTTAATATGCCAACTAGTTTTTTCATGGTAAAAACATGCTGACTTTTTGCATGGCAAAATTACAATGAGATACAGCAAAACCTTCTGGTCCATTGTTAACAAATTGTTAATTTTTGGAGAGGTTGTTCGCTTTCCTCGAGGTAGTTACACCGCAATTACATAAGTTTTTTGATGTATCTTTAGTAAGGATTAACGGGCTTGTGATTATGAAAATGTTGTTGACGATCATCCCGGCCATGCTGATTTTCTCGACCTGTTCAATCCGGGAACCGGCAGAGACGGGGGATGGCGAAGCCGTTTCATTCATCGTATTCAGCGACGTGCAGCAGGGTTACGGTATTTACAGCGTTTTGGCAAAAAATATCGGGCGGATTGATCCTGCTCCTGTCACCGCTTTCTGCTGCGGTGATATCATGCTAAGGGCCTGCAATGAGGCCGAATGGGTGAATTTTTACCGATACAGCGATCCCATCACCGACCGAATGCCCCTTTATATCGCACGGGGAAACCACGAGGAAAACGATCCCGTTTCCGAATCCGTATTCGCGGAAGAAACAGGTACCCGGGGGAAAACCTTTTATCAAACGATACGACAGGACAGCCTTTTGTTCATCATCCTGGATACCGACGTCAGGGGTGAAGAAAACGGGATCCTCGGCATCCAGCTTAAATGGCTGGGAGCTATGCTTGAAAGCGTCGCTTCAGACAATAAAGTACGATACATATTCCTGTTCATGCACAAACCTCTTTTCCCCCAAGGGCCCCACAAGGCAACGCCCCTTACGAATGCCGATGACCTGCATGTCCTTTTTCTTCAATATCCCAAGATCCGGGCAGTGTTCTCAGGCCACGACCACCTGTTCAACAGATACGAAAAAGACGGATTGATGTATATCACCACCGGAGGTGGCGGAGGGGATCTGTATCATGGATATGGTGGTGATTATCATCATTTTGTAAAAGTGTCGCTGTATCGCGGTTCAGCCCGTATTAACCTTAAAACCATCGGTATTTTCAATGAAGTGGTGGATGATTTTGACCTTTAGTATAGCGGTGACCGTTCTGGCGCCGGCGCGGGCAGTTTCACAGGAACTTTCCGTGGCTTCAGGCATTTACGACTTTACCGATATCACCACGCGTGAGTTTTACCTGCTGGCACCTACCCTATCCATCGGAGCCGATGTGTGGAAGAAGTCACGGATGTCGATCCACCTGGCCACCGGACTTTCCTTCACCAGCGTGAAGTACAACAGCCACCGCCATTATTTCTACATGGTCCCGTTGACAGTCGCCGTCTATTACGACCTTGGGAATCCAGGTTCAAAGGTATACCCGTCCATCGGCATGGGATTTCGTCTTGCCGGGAAGGCGGACTATAACCGTGATTTTGAAAGAACCCACTATTCGCTGACCTACGGGTATATAGCCGGGGGCGGGATTCGCTGGAAGCCCGGAAAAAAATCACTTTAGCCTTCGACCTGATGTACAACCTGATGATGCCTCCGGTACCGGACGAATTAAATCTTAGTGGCGTGAGTGTCCTCATAGGTGTACGAATCCCTTTGCGGAGCGCCGGTTCACCACCTTAACCCCTTTTATTGGATTGCCGTCACCTCCGAATAGGCCATCAAGTCTCCTTTCGCACTGAGGTTCTCGGTTCTGACTGTTCCGATACCTTTAGCGATCCATTGCCGGACTTTGGCAGAGGTTTTCATTCCCATCATCGTGGTCTCTACCAGGTATTCGATCTTAAAACAGTCGAAGGTTCCCGCGGGGGTAGTGATTGTCTCCTGCCCGGTAACCGTGCGGTTAAGGATGTTCATCACCGTTTTCATCGTCATGGTTCCCATCGACATGGTCATGGTGACTGTCCCGTCGTTCAGTTTCTCCCCTGCAGTCATCAAGCCGGGGAAGGTGATGTCATTGCCTTCCAGGGTCACTTCACCGCCTTCTGCCGAGGCTCCCATTTCGGGAGGGAAAAAACCTTTCATATTGACCGACACGGTATTCCCGTTACAAGAAGCCGTAAAATCCATCGTGCTGACTTCGCCTTTGGAGTCAGTACTTTCACATCGCAGCGCATACTCCATGACGGCCCCGTTCTGCGTAACGGATACCAGCGTGGTGACCGATTTCCCGTTTTTCTTCCCGTTCTTGTTGTAACTGGTTGTCTCGATCTTTGTTCCCTGTTTCGTGAGGAAATAGGATGAACT
>DAONET010000009.1:0-71395 GCA_035403225.1 Bacteroidales bacterium
TAATACAGGTCTTTTGCTCATTTTTAGTTGGATTTACTTCGATTTTCTATTTCCCGATACAAAACCGGCTGAAAATATTGCCAAGGATCTCGTCCGTGGTTATCTCCCCGGTGATTTCTCCCAGGTAATAGAGCGCATTCCTGATATCAATGGTGAGCAGGTCGGGAGAAAGTGAATCGGCCAGACCTTTCCTGATGGTCTGTACGGAAGTATGTGCCTGTTGAAGGGCCTGCAAATGACGGGTGCTCGATACCAGCGTGGCATCGGTTATATTTTCTGATTTAACCGTCCTGAGCAGACTTTCAGCGATCAAATCGATATTCTCTTTTCGTTTGGCTGAAACAAAGATCGTTTCGTGTTCGACAAAATCCTTAAACCCGTGAGGTAGTTCCGATAACATGTCTGTCTTATTCCCGATGAGGATCAGCTTTTTATTGTCAACCGAGACCCAGTCGGAAAATTCTTCGATCGCTTCGGCGACATCCTGCCATGATTCGCTGGAGGCATCGAAGATATAAAGGATGATAGAGGCTTCGCGAATCTTGTCCCGCGTTCTTTCTATCCCCAGGGTTTCAATAACATCGTCGGTGTCGTGCAATCCGGCCGTATCAATAAAGCGGAAACGGTATCCTCCCAGAACAATGGTATCTTCAATGGCATCGCGTGTAGTGCCCGGGATTTCCGAGACAATGGCGCGTTCTTCGTTCAGGATCGTATTTAACAGGGTTGATTTTCCAACGTTTGGTTTCCCGGTGATGGCCACCTGGATACCTTGTTTAATGGCATTGCCGATGGCAAATGAATGGATGAGCCGGGTCAGTTCCTCGTCCATCTCATTCAGGAGCGAAACAAGGTCGGGACGTGAAGCAAATTCCACATGCTCTTCGCTGAAATCGAGTTCCAATTCGATGAGAGAGGTGAAATCAATCAGTTTCTTCCGGAGTCCCGCAATGATTTTCGATACTCCTCCGCGAAGCTGGTTGATAGCCATATCGTGTGATGTCGATGAACCGGCGGCGATGAGGTCGGCGACGGCTTCTGCCTGTGAGAGATCAAATTTGCCGTTCATAAAAGCACGCAGCGTGAACTCGCCCGGTTGTGCCAGCCTGATACCCTTATTCATCAACAGATGGATAACCTGCTGTTGAATATACAACGAACCATGCACGGATATTTCGATCACCTCTTCGCCGGTATAGGAATGCGGAGCCCGGAACAAGGTCACCAGAACGTCATCCAGGATTTTTCCCGGCTCGCCTATGGTCCCGTGATGAACAGTATGCGATGGAAGAGCACTTAACCGGTTCGCATTGATCTTCTCTGTTTGACCACTTTTCGTAAAGATGTCGCCGATTACCTCAAGGGCAGCAGGGCCCGAAATCCTTATTATTGCCACGGCCCCTGTCCCCGGGGCTGTGGAAACTGCGCAAATGGTATCACCTGTTTTTGTCAGCATCGCCCGTTTTTTTAGTTTCGGATGTAAAGGTAATATCGAAATCTTTACTTTTGGTTTCATATACAGTGTAAAAAAACGAAACCAGTTTTGCCATGAGTATTCTTGTCAATAGTGATTCTCGCGTCCTCGTTCAGGGATTTACCGGCTCAGAGGGCACCTTCCATTCAACCCAGATGATCGAATACGGAACACAAGTCGTAGGAGGTGTTACGCCGGGAAAGGGAGGCCAGATGCACCTGAACCGTCCTATATTCAACACCGTTTCTGACGCAGTGAAGGCGACCGGCGCCGACGTGTCGGTTATTTTTGTCCCGCCCCCTTTCGCTGCCGATGCGATCATGGAGGCCGCCGATTCGGGAATCAAACTGGTTGTGTGCATCACCGAAGGGATTCCTGTACGTGATATGGTGACCGTGAAAGATTTTGTAAATAGTAAAGGTGTCCGCCTGATCGGACCCAATTGTCCGGGAATCATCACGCCTCCGTCCACCAAAATAGGGATCATGCCCGGTTTCATTCACCGGCCGGGGCGGGTGGGTATTGTATCCCGTTCCGGAACACTTTCATACGAGGCTGTTGACCAGATCACGAAGGCAGGCATGGGACAATCGACCATGATCGGTGTCGGAGGAGATCCAATCCCCGGGACAACCATCCTTGACGTTATTCAACTTTTTATGGATGATCCGGATACCGACCTGGTGGTCATGATCGGCGAGATTGGCGGAAGCATGGAATCCGATGCTGCCCGTTGGATTTGTGAACACGGGACTAAGCCTGTCGTGAGCTTTATCGCAGGAGCTACTGCCCCGAAAGGCCGTACCATGGGGCATGCAGGCGCTATTATCGGGGGTAAATCCGATACTGCGGAAGCGAAAAAAGCAATTCTTCGCGAATGTGGGGTGATTGTTGTTGATTCTCCGGCTGATCTCGGATCAGCAGCGATACAGGCCCTTCACCGGGAAGGAACCCACTGATAAGCCCCAAGGTCGGGAGGCGATCCGCGCAGATTCCCGTCAAGATCATAGATGATCCCCATGGGAATCCCTTTTCCGATAGCCGGGGAGAGACTATCGAGGTGGAAATTGGCTGAGTCTGCCGCCATAAACAGCGGATCCTCATTGGCAATACAGGAAGTGTAAGGAGATTGCGTAATGTCCAACGATGTTCGCATCAATACGTGATCGAAAGAATAGTTGAAGGTGATCCCTTCCAGTTTATCCAGGGCGATTTCATCCTCGTCAGCTCCGTAAATGATTGTGTTGCCGAAATAGGCTTTTTCTAACGGGCCGGGAATCTGGTTTCCGATGGAATCGTAGGCGAAGTTTCTCAGGTACAACGAAGGGGTCAGACGGACCGATTCCGACCAGTAATTGGCGATGGTCAGGTGGCGGAATTCATAGTATCCGCCTTTCTCGGCAAAAAGGGCCGCTCCACCGCAGTTACCCAGTACGCAGTTGGACGAAAGAATCTTGGTGCTGTATGCATAGATTGCGTCGGAAGTGGTATTGTAAATCATCGTATTGTCCAACTCAAGCATTGGATTGCCGGTAGTGGCGGACGAATCGACAGCCAACCCGAAGATTCCGTTCCGGATGATCGCGTAATTGATCTCATTCTCTTTGCTTCCACGTTCCAGGTAAATCCCTTTCCATTGCCCGGGAAGATCACGGTAATAATCATCGAGCCGATCGCCCTGGAATCTTACCGGATGCTCGCGGGAACCGGTGATCTTCAATGTCGCATCGGAAGAAATGGTGAGGTAGGAGTCCCAGTGAAAGTAGATTTTCGTTCCGGCCTGGATAGTCAATGTCGCAGACGTGTCAACCCTGGCATATCCGAAGATTACATAAGGCTTCAGACTATCCCATACCTGGTTTCCTGTGATCACTTCATTTTTCAGGAACCTGGCGTTTTGTCCCCACGACATTAATTTCACATCCTGCTGGTTCCCATTGGTCAGAAAAACAATGGAATCTCTTACGATAAAAGGTGTGTTTTGGTCATTCGGATCGATGGTGACGCGAATAAAAATGAAGATGCTGTCGTGCCCGGGGATTTCCACATCTTTTGCTTCGAGCGAGGATATCCCGTCGATGTTGATCCGGTAATCGGAGCTTTGTCCGCCCGCCAGCAGAATATCGGAAATCTTCACTTTCCCGTCGTTCCTGTTGTATACGGTAAGTCTTTTGGTAACGGACCCCACCGAGGAAAAAACAGTGTCAAAAAATACGGTATCGGTGGAAAAAGACAGCTTCGATGCGGTGTTCGTGTCGAGTTGGTCGGATTTTCGGCATGAGGTGGCCACTATCAGTGGCAGAAGAAGGATCAGAAAGATTCTTGAGGTGAAGATGCGCATCATGTTTCTATTGGAAACAAAATTAAGAAAATCAGCCTAGCTATTAACTCAAAATTAACATTCCTATTGTAAATTTGCTCTTGGAACAAAGAAAGAAGTCATTGATGAGCTATCTTACTTTTGATAAAAACCAGTTGGTCAATCTGGAATATTCCCTGAAAAGGGAACTCCTCCGGTCGAACAGGAACGGTTCTTTCGCCACTACGACGATCATTGGGTCCAACACGAGGAAATATCATGGATTGCTCATCGTTTCGCAACCCGGTATTGACCATGAACCGCATGTGTTACTCTCTTCGCTGGATGAAACGGTAATTCAGCATGAAGAGTCCTTCAACCTCGGGTTGCATGCTTATCCCGATGGCGTATATTACCCGAAAGGCCACAAATACATTCGCGACTTTACCTTAGATCCGACTCCGAAAATCACTTTCGGCGTCGGAGGAGTCATCCTGACCAAGGAGTTACTTTTTACTACCGAAGACCGTATCCTGGTTAAATATTCGCTGATTGATGCTCACTCACCGACACGGATACGTATCAGCCCTTTCCTGGCTTTCCGCAATATCCACCACTTATCCAAAGAGAATATCTACGTCAATAAAAAGTACGAACCGGTGCCGAATGGCATCCGGGTCAGAATGTATGATGGGTATACGGAATTGTTTCTTCAGATTTCAAAAGAAAATGAGTATACGCATGTCCCCGGATGGAACTACAATATCTTATACAAGGAAGAGATGGAACGGGGATATGAGTTTATGGAAGACTTGTATGTCCCGGGCTTTTTTGAGTTTGATATTGCAAAAGGGGAGAGTGTGATCTTTTCCGCCGGCATTCACGAAGCAGCGCCTTCGAGCCTGAAAAGGATTTTTGCAGCGGAATCAAGGCAGCGTCTTCCCCGTGATAATTTTAAAAATTGCCTCATCAATGATGCGCGGCAGTTCATTGTCAAAAACGATAATAAAACCAATATCATTGCCGGCTTTCCGTGGTTCGGGTCCTGGGGAAGAGATACTTTCATTTCCCTGCCGGGACTCACCCTGACCATCGGCGATCACAAAACATGCAAAGCCGTTCTTGATACCACCCTTGCTGATCTCAAAGGTCCGCTTTTCCCGAACCTGGGTTCGGGAACCAACGCAGCGTATAATTCGTCAGATGCTTCGCTGTGGTTTTTCTGGGCCCTTCAACAGTATGCCTACCGCACCGGTAAAATTAAATCCATCTGGAAAGAGTATGGAGAAAAGATGAAAATCATTCTGGAAGGATACCGGGCGGGAACGGATTTCAATATCAGGCTGGAGCCCGATTGCCTTATTTCTGCCGGGGCGCCGGGGAAGGCGCTGACCTGGATGGATGCCATTGTAGACGGGAAACCGGTTACTCCGAGAAACGGGAAGGCCGTGGATATCAATGCCCTTTGGTACAACGCGGTGATGTTTAGTTTGGAGGCGGCCAAGACGGCTCACGATTATGCCTTCGAAGGCGAATGGGAACCTGTTGCATTACGTATTCCCGACTCGTTTGTGAACACTTTCTGGAATGAAGAAAAAGGCTTGCTGGCCGATTATGTCGATGGAGAATACAAAGACTGGGCTGTCCGCCCGAACATGATCTTTGCCACTTCTCTTCCATTTTCCCCGGTGAACGAAGAAATACGGAAAACGATCGTGACAAGGGTAAAGCAGGAATTGCTTACCCCGCGCGGTATCCGGACACTTTCGCCCATCAGTGCCGCCTATCGCGGTACCTGTGTGGGTGACCAGACAGAACGCGATCTGGCTTACCATCAGGGGACCGTATGGCCGTGGTTGCTGGGACACTTCGCGGAAGCTTACCTCAAGCTTCACGGCCGCAGCGGACTCTCGTTCATCAAAAATATTTACCAGGGATTCGAACCCGTGCTGATGGAATATTGCATCGGGTCGGTACCGGAGATTTTTGATGGCGATCCTCCGTATGCCCCGCGCGGAGCCATTTCACAAGCATGGAGCGTGGCGGAGTTACTTCGGATAGGGGAGATGATTGATAACATGGAAAAAGAAATGGATCTGAAATGACATCTTAATATAAACATATATAAATATACAAGTAAATACATACAAGATAACAACGGAATGCGCGTATTAATGTTCGGGTGGGAATTTCCTCCACACATCACCGGAGGATTGGGGACTGCTTGTTTTGGTCTCACGAAGGGCTTGGTTAAGCTCGACGCATCCGTTATTTTTGTTGTTCCGAAGGCATATGGTGATGAAGTGAAAGAAGGATTCCGTCTGGTGAATGCGAGCGATGTCACGGTAGATCTGACAGAGACGGAGCAGGCGGAATTCTGGAACCGGATTCAGTACATTGAAGCAGGATCGAACCTGATCCCTTACGTTGGTCCGGAAGAATTTGAAAGAATAATCACGGAAGAGGAGAAGGAAGTCATTGACAGCCGGAAACAGCATTTCAGCAGACAGTTTACCTTTTCCGGAAAGTACGGAAAGAATCTCATGGAAGAGGTTGCGCAGTATGCGCTGGTTGCCTCATCCATTGCCGCCTCCACGAAGTTTGATGTCATCCATGCGCATGACTGGCTGACATATCCTGCAGGCATATCGGCAAAAAACATCAGCGGAAAACCGTTGGTAGTGCATGTTCATGCGACAGAGTTCGATCGTTCGGGCGAGAATGTCAATCAACTCGTATACGATATCGAGCGGTACGGAATGGAAGCTGCCGACCTGGTGATCACCGTGAGTAATCTGACCCGGCAGATAGTGATCGATAAGTATGGGATTCCGGAGGACAAAGTCTTTACTGTCCATAACGCAGTGGAACCTGTTAACCGCCCTGAATTGGAAGGTGTTCAAAAATATGTTAAAGAGAAGATTGTTACATTTCTCGGACGTGTTACCTATCAGAAAGGGCCGGATTATTTTGTAGAAGCGGCGTACAAGGTATTGCAGAAAGATCCGGATGTCAGGTTTGTCATGGCAGGCTCGGGTGATTTGTTGAACCGCATGGTACGTCGTGTAGCCCGTTTGAAGATGGGTACCCGTTTTCATTTCACGGGGTTTCTGAGCGGATCTGATGTTGACAGGATGTTTGCCATGAGTGATGTTTACGTGATGCCTTCTGTGTCGGAACCGTTCGGTATCTCTCCGTTGGAAGCGATGCGTTCCAATGTCCCGGTCGTTATTTCAAAACAATCAGGTGTGGCTGAAGTGCTGCGTCATGCGGTAAAAGTGGACTTCTGGGATATCGATGCTATGGCCGATGCAATATACGGAATCCTTAAATATGAAGGCCTCCGGAAAATGTTTGTGAGCTATGGAAAATCAGAGGTAGATAACCTTAAATGGGACAAAGCGGCTGCCAAGATCATGGATCTCTATCATCAAGCGGTTAATAAGATGTAAATAAGTTATTTGTTTAGGACGTAAAAAAACTGAAATCCTAATATATATTTACATCGGATTCTGTGAACCGGTAATGTAATAGATCGTGATGAAGTCAATCTGTCTTATTTTTCAGATACACCAGCCATACCGGCTGCGAACCTTCAGATTCTTTAATATTGGCGAGGACCATCAATATTATGATGATTTCCAGAACCGTCATATTATCCGGAAGATTGCAGAACGAAGTTACATTCCCGCAACAAACATGCTGCTTTCCCTGATACGTGAATACGGGAAAGCATTCAAGGTAAGTTTTTCCATTTCGGGTCCCGCGCTGGAGCAGCTCTCACAGCATGCTCCCGATGTGATCAGGGGATTCAGGGAACTGGCTGCCACCGGTTGTGTTGAATTCCTGGCTGAGCCCTGGTCTCATTCTCTCGCTTCCCTGAAAAGCAAAGAGGAGTTCACCCGCCAGGTGATCAAGCATCGGGATTACATTGCTAACCAGTTCGGACAAACTCCGAAAACCTTCGCGAACACTGAACTTATATATTCAGACAATATAGGTAAAGATGTATATGAAATGGGCTTCACCACGTTGCTGACAGAAGGGGCAAGGCATGTTCTCGGATGGAAGAGTCCGAACTTTGTTTATTGCAACAGCATCAATCCGAAATTGAAAGTGCTGCTCCGCAACTTTCGTCTCAGCGACGACCTCAGTTTCCGTTTCTCTAATAAAACCTGGACAGAATGGCCACTGACAGCCGACAAATATGTCAATTGGTTGAATGAGTTGAATTCGGACGAAGAGGTGGTGAATATCGTAATGAATTACGAAACCATCGGTGAACAACATGCTGCCGAAACAGGTATCTTTGATTTCTTTCGCCATCTTCCTGAAGCAGTTTTTGCACGCTCTGACTTTGGATTTTCTACTCCGTCGGAAGCAGTAAAAAAATATCAGACGGTGGCGGCCCTCACTGTCCCGCACCCGATATCATCCGCTGATGAAGAAAAAGATATTACCGCCTGGTTAGGAAATGAGCTTCAGGATGAAGCTTTTGGTAAGGTCTATGAACCGGAATCACGTGTGCTGGAAAGCGGGGATGAAACGCTGCTTCGTGATTGGGAAAGGTTGCAGACAAGCGATCATTTTTATTACATGTGTACGAAGTGGTTTACTGACGGATCATTACACAAGTACCTGAATCCGTACGCTTCGCCGTATGAGGCATTCATCAACTACATGAATGTCTTGTCCGACTTCATGATCCGTGTGGATAATTCCGTGTCACTGCCAGATCATTCTGAAATGTTGACAGAACAACTATCATCATCATATATTAATCCCCAAAGCAAATCTGACACAATTATTCACAAAAAACCAAAAACAATGGCAAAAACAATTGCAACGAAAGCAAAACCTGCAGCCAAAAAGCCTGCTGCAAAGAAACCTGTAGCGAAGAAAGTCGCTGCAAAGAAACCTGTAGCAAAAACAGCAACTCCTGCAAAAAAAGCAACCCCGGTGAAGAAAGCAACTCCGGCTAAGAAAGCAGCTCCCGCTAAAAAAGCGACGCCTGCTAAAAAAGTTGTTGCTAAAGTAGCTGCTAAAAAACCGGTTGCAAAGAAAGCTCCCGTAGCGAAAGCTGCTCCGAAGAAAGTAGTGAAATCGGCCGTGAAAACAGCCGTGAAAGCTGCTCCGAAGAAGGCTGCTCCCGCTAAAAAAGTTGCGGCAAAAAAGCCGGCTGTCAAAAAAGTTGTGAAGAAGTAGCTGAAATTTTATCGCTATTCAAATGACAGATTTTGAAATATCATTGAATGCCCCCGACTACCTGTTTGAAACAAGTTGGGAAGTTTGTAATAAGGTCGGGGGTATTTATACTGTTATCTCAACAAAAGCATTGACACTCGTCAATACTTTTCATGATAACTATATTCTGATAGGGCCGGAAGTCTGGAAAGAGGAGGGCACCAATCCCGATTTTACCGAAGACAAACTTCTCTTCCGGTCATGGCGGGAAAAAGCAGAATCGGAGGGGCTTCGTCTCCGCATCGGCCGATGGAATATCCCCGGTGACCCTGTGACGATACTGGTCGATTTCACTCCGTTCTTCCCGGTAAAAGACGCCATCCTCACCAAACTCTGGGAAACATATAAACTCGACTCTATCAGCGGTGGATGGGATTACCTCGAACCGGCCCTCTTCGGATATGTGGCAGGGAAAGTGATCGAAAGCTTTTATGAATTTAATCTCTCGGGACTCGATCGTATCGTGGCTCAGTTCCACGAATGGATGACCGGTACCGGGATTCTGTACCTGAAAGAACATGTCCCGCAGGCCGGAACGATCTTCACGACCCATGCTACCGTGCTGGGAAGATGTATCGCCGGTAACGGATTGCCATTATACAAAGATATTGCTCAATACAACGGAGAAGTCATGGCCCGACAGTTTGGCGTGGTCTCCAAATATTCCCTCGAACGACTTTCAGCACAGGAAAGTGATTGCTTTACTACCGTCAGCCGGATCACCGATCAGGAATGCGCACAATTTCTGGGCAAACCGGTTGATGTGATCACCCCGAACGGGTTTGAAGATTCGTTCATCCCTGACAGCGAAGAACTGGAAAACATCCGACAGGACGCCCGGGCCCAAATCCTTCAGGTGACCCGCGCTCTGCTCAATCAAAATATTCCCAACGACGCCATATTACTGATCAACAGCGGAAGGTATGAGTTTCATAACAAAGGCATCGACCTCTTCATCGATGCCATGGGTCAGCTGAACCAGCATAAAAACCTGCGACATCCGGTCGTCGCTTTTCTTACCATCCCTGCCAACCAAACCGGCCCCCGCAAAGAATTGCTCGACCGTTTGAAAACTACTGATTTTGCTCACCCCATCGTCGGCGAGTATCTTACCCATGGTATGCACGAACCGGAAAACGATGCAATCCTTCGCCGTATCAGCGGAAATAACTTGCATAACAGTCCGCTGGATAACGTCAAGATTGTCTTTGTCCCGGCTTACCTCAACGGCAACGATGGCATTTTCAACACTACCTATTATAATCTGCTGGCCGGCTTTGATGCATCTGTGTTCCCCTCTTATTATGAACCCTGGGGGTATACCCCGCTGGAAAGTCTGGCTTTTCATGTCCCCGCTATTACCACTTCTCTCGCCGGCTTCGGAGTGTGGATCGAGGAAAGAGCCTTGCAGATAAGGGGATCGGCCATGGTCATCAAACGTTCCGACGATAACGATGCACAGGTGGTGAAAGAGATCGTGGCAGCCATCGCACGGTTTACCATCCTGACACCGGATCAACGGGCCACCGGACGTCTCCGCGCTAACGAGATCAGCAAATCGGCACTCTGGAAAAACCTGGGAAAACATTACTTCGAAGCATTCTCCATCGCCATCAACCAGACTCAGGAACGAGCCCATTTCTATTTTGGAAAACAACCCAAAGGACAAGAAGTCTTAGGACTGAAGAAATTCGATATCAAACCCAAATGGAAAAAAGTCCTGGTCCAGCAACGCATTCCCGAGAACCTGCAAGGTCTGGAACGGTTGACCAAAAACCTTTGGTGGAGCTGGCATTATGAAGGGATCGAACTCTTTGAGATGATCAACCACGACCGTTGGTATGAGTTGAAGTTCAATCCGATCGCACTACTCGAATCCCTTACCATCCGTGAGCTGAGAGAATTGAGCTCCAACGAAGCATTTATAGCGAAACTCAATACTGTCGTAGGAAAGTTCGATGCCTATATGGCCAAAGCAGCGGAAAAACCCGCTGACATGGTCGCCTATTTCAGTATGGAATTCGGACTACACAGCAGCCTCAAGATATACTCTGGCGGGTTGGGCCTTCTGGCAGGCGATTATCTGAAGGAAGCCAGCGACTCAAATTATAACATGATCGGTATCGGACTGTTGTATCGCTATGGATATTTTCAGCAGGAACTGTCCGTTCATGGAGATCAGGTTGCTACCTATTCGCCACAGAAATTTACGCATCTGCCACTGCTCCCGGTACGCGATACGGATGGAAACTGGATGCGGGTAGCTTTTACTTTCCCCGGCCGGACTATGTATGCCAAGATATGGAAGGTAGATGTGGGACGCATCCCTTTATATCTCCTTGATACCGATTTTGCCGAGAATATTGAATCTGACCGGACGATCACAAACCAACTCTACGGCGGCGATTGGGAAAACCGGATGAAGCAGGAACTCCTCCTGGGAATCGGGGGAATCCGGATGATCAATCAGCTTGGATTGAAGCCAACCCTGTATCATTGCAATGAAGGGCATGCTGCTTTTATCGGGCTGGAAAGATTGAAAAACCTGATACAGAAGAAACATCTTACTTTCATTCAGGCGGTGGAAGTGGTGAGAGCATCCACTCTTTTCACTACTCATACCCCTGTCCCTGCAGGTCACGATACCTTCACCGAAGACCTGATGCGACGTTTCCTTTCTCATATTCCGGATTATCTTGAGATTTCATGGGATCAGTTCATGAATCTGGGACGAATGGTGGAAAATGACCCGAATGAAAAGTTTTCCATGAGCGTCTTTGCGGCAAAGCTTTCCCAGGAGGTCAATGGAGTCAGTCGCATTCACGGCAGAGTTACCCGCGAAATGTTCGACAAAATGTACCCCGGTTATTTTCCGGAAGAGTTGCCCATCGGTTATGTGACCAATGGCGTTCATCTTCCTACATGGACTGCCAGAAGCTGGCAGCAGTTGTATGAGAAAACATTCGGAGAGGGATTCATCGCCGACCAATCCAACGCAGACTGCTGGAAAAAGATACATGAAGTGGATGATGCCCTGGTGTGGAATATTCACCTGAAACAAAAAAATCAACTGTGGGAGTACATCATCGACCGTGCAATCAAGGATACCACACGCAGGCATGAAAATCCCAAACCGATCTTCACCATACGCGATGAATCCAATCCTGCAGCGCTGACCATCGGTTTCGCCCGGCGCTTTGCCACCTACAAAAGAGGAGACCTGTTGTTCACCAATCTCGATCGTCTATCGGACATTGTCAACAACCGGAAGAAGCCCGTACGTTTCCTGTTTGCCGGGAAAGCACATCCTGACGACACAGCAGGACAGGATCTGATCCGGAAGATTTTTACTGTTTCCCGCATGCCACAGTTCCTGGGGAAAATCATCTTTGTTGAAAACTACGATATTGAGTTGGCCAAATACCTGGTGAGAGGGGTTGACATCTGGTTGAACACACCGACACGCCCACTCGAAGCATCCGGGACCAGTGGGGAAAAAGCAGCCTTAAACGGTGTCCTCAACTTCAGTGTGCTCGACGGATGGTGGGCCGAAGGTTACAAACCCGGAGCCGGCTGGGCGCTCATGGAAGAGAGTATTTACGATAACGCGCAATTTCAGGATGAACTTGATGCCGAAACGATCTATTCCCTTCTCGAAGATGAAATTGTCCCGCTCTATTATGATGTCAACTCGAAGAAGATACCGGTAAAATGGGTCTCGTACATGAAAAACAGCATCGCTGATATCGCTCCGCATTTTACCATGAAACGTCAACTCGACGATTATATCCGGCTGTATTATAACCGGATGATCGAACGTTCCTTGAGGTTAAAAGCCGATAATTACCAGATCGCCTGCGATATTGCTGCCTGGAAGCGAAAGATTCTGAAAGGATGGGACCAGATTGAAGTCATTAAGATAAAAACACCCGATTCCTCGAGACGACCGCTTGACCTGGGAGAACCATTTAAGGCCGAAGTGGTGTTGAATACCTATGAAATCCCACCGGAGGAAATCGGTATCGAAGTTATTTTCGGAAAGAAGATCAACGATGTGGTCAGACATCCTGAAATGATCTTCGAAATGAAGATTGCCAAAACCGGGAAAAGAGGGGCTTTGTATGCATGCGAGATTGAAATCGACCGGGCAGGTGTGTATGACTTTGTTTTCAGGGTTTTCCCGAAAAATTCGTTATTGCCTCACCGTCAGGACTTCCCCTTGGTGAAGTGGATATAGGACATAAGTCCTGTTATAGAAGGGTAAACAGGAGAGACCCCGGTGAGCCGAATTCGCCGGGGTCTTTTATAAAAATCTTGTAAATTTGCGCATCAAATATAATCGACATGAAATTACTTGAAGGTAAAACTGCGCTGATCACCGGCGCAAATCGTGGTATTGGAAGGGCTATCGCTTTGAAGTTTGCTTCGGAAGGAGCCCATGTTGCATTCTCGGATATTGTTTATAACGAGAATTCCACCAGCCTCGAAAATGAAGCAAAAGCGATGGGTGTCAATTGTAAAGGCTACGTGGCTGATGCATCCTCTTTGACAGCCAGCGAAGAATTGGTGAATAATGTCTTGACTGATTTTCAGAAAATCGATATTCTGGTAAACAATGCAGGCATTACCCGTGACAACCTGTTGATGCGTATTACGGAAGCAGATTGGGATCTGGTCATCAAGGTGAACCTCAAGTCGGTATTCAACATGACCAAAGCGGTTCAACGGATCATGATCAAGCAGCGTTCCGGCGTCATCCTTAATATGAGTTCAGTGGTAGGACAGGATGGAAACGCAGGGCAGGCAAATTATTCTGCCTCCAAGGCCGGTATTATCGGCTTTACCAAATCCATTGCCAAAGAACTGGGATCACGTAACATTCGTTGCAACGCTATCGCTCCCGGTTTTATCGAAACGGAAATGACGGCCAAGCTGCCCGAAGAACACCGCAAGGGATGGATTGATAAGATCCCCTTACGCCGTGGCGGAACAGCCGATGATGTAGCAAACGTAACTCTCTTCCTGGCCTCTGATCTGGCTTCGTACATGTCAGGACAAGTACTGAGTGTTTGCGGCGGAATGCATTCTTAATTTATATTTCTTGTGGGACTGGTTACAGAATACCCGCTTTGGTTCATCCTTTTTTGCATACTGCTTGGCGCAGCCTATGCCATAGCTCTTTATTACCGTGCCAAATCAGAGGTGAGCCCACGCATGATGATTCTGTTGGCCATTTTCCGCTTTCTTTCCGTTTTCTTTATTTCTTTTCTGCTGCTTTCCCCGCTCATAAAAAAGCGGGTGAAGACAGTGGAGAAGCCGTTGATCGCGATCGGACTGGATAATTCCAGGTCTGTCGTTTTGGGGAAAGATTCGGCCTCGTACCGCAAGGATTTCCCGGAACAGATGGCTTCGTTCATTCGCTCACTGGAAAAAAAGTTCGAAGTGCGGACCTATGTTTTTGGTGAATCGGTGAGAGAAGGAACAGAACCGGGATTCACGGATAAGATCACCAATATCTCTTCATTCTTCGGGGAAATGGAAAAACGTCTCGCCGGACGGAATGTAGGAGCCGTGATCATCGCTTCCGACGGGATCTACAACCAGGGGTTGAATCCCGTGTACGCCGTCCAACGGATATCCTGGCCCATTTATGCTGTCAGCATGGGGGATACCATCCGGAAAAGAGATATCCTCGTCAGGAAAGTCATCTTTAACCGGCAGGCGTTCCTGGGCGATCATTTTCCCGCAGAGATCATGGTGGAAGCCATGAAATGTCGGGGAGAAACGGCTGTATTAAAAGTGATGAAAGGCGCCAAAACACTGGCTGAGATCCCGGTGAATGTGAATAGCGACCGCTATTCGCGGAAGTTCGCTGTGCAGATCGAAGCCACTGAAAAAGGATTGCAACACTACACGGTCACTTTATCTCCCGTGAAGAATGAATATACCCAGGTTAACAACCGCCGTGACTTTTTCGTGGAGGTGGTGGATGAACAACAGAAGGTGGCAATCCTGTTCGACGCTCCCCACCCGGATATCGCGGCTATCCGCGAAGCCCTGGAATCGGGAATCCGCTTCAATGTATCGGTTTCAGAATTGTCCAAATTTTCAGAGAATCCCAATGACTTTGATCTGATCATCCTCTATCAGCTGCCTTCCGTTTCAGGCGTCATGGAAACAAGCCGGATACTGAAGTCGTCGGCTTCCCTGCTGTATGTCCTTGGTACGCACAGCGACCTGTTCTCTTTCAACCACCTCGGAACAGGTCTGACCATCACCTCGCAGAAAAGCTCGTACACCGAGTCGCAACCGGTGATCAATCGATCATTCCCGTTGTTCAGCGTGGAAAAAGAGATGCAGGACGTGATGGATGATTATCCGCCACTGGTATGCCCGTTCGGCACTTACCAGTCTTCTCCTCTTTCCGATGTCTTCCTCTTTCAGAAAATCGGAGCGGTAACCTCACAGTTTCCCATGGTCATCTTCTTCAGGAACGGGGACAAGAAATCGGGAGTGATAACCGGGGAGAACCTATGGCGCTGGCGCCTTTCCGATTTTGTACAGAAAGGCGATCATCATGAATTCGATGAATTGATCTCAAAAATCGCCATGTACTTGTCGGTGAAAGGCGATAAAAGCTTCTTCAGGGTAAATGTGAAGAACCCCATCCCTGAAAACGAGAACGTGGAATTCACGGCGGATGTGAGAAACCAAAGTTACGAACTGATCAATGATCCGGATGTGACGCTGGTCATCAAAGACGGCAACGGAAAGCTTTTTCCTTTCGTCATGGCCAAAACGGGGACAGATTATTACCTGAATGCCGGTAATTTCCCGGCCGGAGAATATTCTTACGAAGCATCTGTGAGCGTTGGAAAGAACAAGTACGTGAAAAAGGGCGCCTTCATGGTCGAGCCCATCAATCTCGAAGCGCTCAATATGGTAGCCGATTATGCCTTGCTGAATCAACTTACTGTTTCCCATGACGGATATACCACAACTCCTGACGGGTTACCGGAACTGGCGAAAAAGTTGCTTCAACGCGACGATATTTCCTCCGTATCCCACTTTACGAAACGCTACAGCGACCTCACCGGCACATGGTGGGTTTTCGTGCTGATCATAGGACTTTTAGCCGTCGAGTGGACTATCCGTAAAAGATCGGGCATGTAGATCTGAATAAACACGGGTCGTGTTTTGTCAATATAAACATATGTTCATATGATACAAACTTTTTTTATCATTATCCTGGTTATCGTACTATTGAATTATCTGCTCGAAAGGTTTCTGGAATCCCTGAATTTGTCGCGGATGACGGGAGAATTACCGACGGAACTGTCAGGTATCTACGATCCGGAACGATATAAAAAATCGCAGCAATACCTGAGAACAAAACAACGATTCGCTCTGATCACCTCTACGCTTACTTTTACCGCCATTCTGGCAATGCTGATGTCAGGCGGATTCGGGTGGCTCGATTTTCTTTTCCGGGGTATCACTTCGCATCCGGTATGGCTCGCCTTGCTTTTCTTCGGCACACTGGGACTGGCTTCCTCGCTGTTGACGATACCTTTTGAACTTTATTCGGTGTTTGTGATTGAAGAAAAGTTTGGATTCAATACGATGACGGTGAAGACATTCATTTTGGATAAACTGAAAGGATGGTTACTGGGCGGCGTAATAGGAGGGGGATTGTTGGCTCTCGTGACTTTTATCTATACCTCCGCCGGAAGTTGGTTCTGGCTGCTGGTATGGGGTATCATCACGGTATTCATGGTGTTTATGACCATGTTCTATTCCAATCTGATCGTACCGCTTTTCAATAAACAAACGCCGCTTGATGCCGGCCCGCTCCGCAATGCCATTGAGGCCTTCGCGAAAAAGGTGGGATTTAAACTGAAAAATATCTATGTCATCAACGGCTCAAAACGGTCAAAGAAAGCCAATGCTTATTTCACCGGTCTTGGCACCCAAAAACGGATTGTCCTATACGATACGCTGATAGAAAACCATACTACGGATGAATTGGTTTCCGTACTGGCTCATGAAATAGGGCATTATAAGAAGAAACACACTACTCAGGGGATCATTCTTTCCATTCTTCAGAACGGTTTCATGTTATTCATTCTCTCCTGGTTCATCAAACCCGGCAGTACCGTCTCGGCGGCTTTGTGTCAGTCAATGGCCGGTTTCGCAGATATGGCGGTTCCTCAGAGTTTTCATGTGGGAATTCTGGCTTTCGGATTGTTGTACACACCCCTCTCGACACTCTTCAGCATGTTCGAGAATATGCTGTCCAGATCCAATGAATATGCAGCTGATCGCTATGCGGGTGTAAACTTTGACCCGACGGCGCTGCAAGAGGCGCTCAAGAAACTATCGGTGAATAACCTCTCCAACCTGAGACCTCATCCGGCTTATGTTTTCTTCTATTATTCTCATCCAACCCTGTTGCAACGCTTGCAGGCGCTGGAGAAAGTGAAAAAGGAAGGATCTGAGGTTTAAAGATCTTTGTGATTCATTACATACGTTACGATTCCCAGCAGGATGCCGGCATAGATTACCGGGATCAGCAGTGATAACGGTGAAAGACTGTCCTGTATCTGGAATCCAAGCATCCCGGTGAGTTTGGGTATGGACGGGTATTCGACGATCCGTATTACGGAGTTCACCGGCAGATAAGTATAAATCTTATTCTCAAACATAAAGGGAGCCTTGAGAAGAAAATAGAGGATGGGCTCGATGATGAGGGTATACAGTGTAAACAGGGCAATCGACAATCCGGTGTTGCGTAACATGAAGCCGAAAAAGAAGGCAAAGCACAGGAACGTAAGCATCTGTATAAAAAATCCGAAGACAAAATCCATATGCCTGAACGCGTCACTGAAAGAACCTAAATCGGTATGCGTAATTCCGAGAATGAAGATGACCATGGTCACAATGACCGTCACCGTCAGCGATAAAACCACGAGAAACTGAAATTTGGAAACAAGAAATTCCTTCCTGCTCATACCATTGATGATATTCTGACGAATGGTCTTGTTAGCAAATTCCTGGGTGATGAGGATGATGACCAGAATGGCGGGGAATATCATCACATAACGGATGCTGGCGAAGAAGGTCATGTTTTGCCAGATATTCGGGAAGGTGTACAATACGGCCCGTGGTAACGGGATAGGCAGGTGTGAATTAATGTTGGAAACCATGGAGTTGATCATGACTTCCGCGAGCAAAATGCCTAAGGCCAGAAAGAGAAAATACAGGCCGAAAATGATCCAAAAGGTTTTATATGTAAGGATCTTTTTGAATTCTATTTTCAGAAGACGGATCATTGGTTTTCCTGTAAAAGATTTAAAAAATGTTGTTCAAGACTACGTTTGCGTTCGGCGAGATGCGAGAGCACGATCCCGTTATTATGCGCGAATTCATTGATTTCACCCGGTGCTACGTCTCCATGGAAGTAAACCTGCAGGTAACCGTTTGAGTGGGTCATGGACTTGAATTGCGGATGACGGCTGATGGTTTCTCCAAGCAGTTGCTGATCAGCGGCGGCTAACTCAATGCAGTCGGAGATGGCGAGGACTTTACTCACTTCGCCCGAGAAAAGTTTTTTCCCTTTATTCAGCACAGCGACATGCGAACAGATCTTCTGGACTTCGTCGAGAAGGTGACTGGCCAGAATGATCGTGATACCTTCGGAAGCTACCTTCAGGATGATCTCTCGTATTTGTGCGATACCCTGAGGATCCAGGCCATTGGTGGGCTCGTCGAGGATCATGACTTCCGGGTTCCCCAGCATGGCGGAAGCGATTGCCAGACGCTGCCGCATCCCGAAGGAGAAAGTGCTGAATTTACTTTTTCGCCGGTCCGACAATGTTACCATCTCCAGAACGCGTGTGATATCATCGTGTCCATAGCCTTTGATATCGGCTACGATCTCCAGGTTCTTTTCCGGAGAGAGATACGGGAAAAAGTTGGGAGTCTCAATAACAGAGCCGATGCGCTTCCGGCTTTCTTTGGAAGGTGGTTGGCCAAACCACTCGAAGGTGCCGCTGTCGGGAGTGATCAGGTTGAGGGTCATTCCCAGGGTGGTGCTTTTCCCGCTGCCGTTAGGTCCCAACAGTCCGAACACTTCACCGCGTTTGATCTCAATCTCCAGTTGCTTAACGGCTTGAATCTTTCCGTATCTTTTAGAAAGTCCGTTGATGGATAAGACTGTTTCCAAGGTTGTAAGGTTGAAATGAATCCAAAAGTAAAATGGTAAGACGTACGACTCCCTGTTTCGTTACAATTTTTTTTCAGAAAGACATCAGAAAAACAGCGGGACGTTTATGAATGTCGGGGTGTTTGTTGCGCCATTCACCGGCTGTTTTCACCGCGATCCACTCCGAATCAAGGGTCAGGTCCACCGCGATGCAGATGCGTGTTTGCCGGCTGCAGGCCTCCGACAGGGCTTCCAGCATCTGGCGGTTCCGGTACGGGGTCTCGATAAAAATTTGTGTCTGTCCTGTCTCTTTGGCTATGCGTTCCAGCTCTTTGATTTTCCGGAAACGTGCGTTTTTTTCGATCGGGAGATACCCGTGAAAGGCAAATTGTTGGCCGTTAAATCCGGAGCTCATCAGGGCCAGGATGATGGATGATGGTCCGGTGAGCGGGATTACTTTAATGCCCAGGCAGTGTGCTTCCTCCACGATGAGGGCGCCAGGGTCGGCCACGCAGGGCACGCCAGCTTCCGACAGCAGCCCGATATCTTCGCCGTCCAGCGCGGGCTGGAGATAGGGGAGTAGATCCGAAACGTCGGTGTGCTCGTTGAACACCATCAGTCCGGTCGTCTCAAAAGCTGCGGTGTAACCGGCTTTTCGAAGAAAACGCCGTGCTGTTGAAGCTTCCTCTGCGATGAAATGATGTAATTTCCCGATCACGGAAAGCGTACCTGCCGGCAGGGTCAGTTCCGGTGGTGTCGCCCCCAATACCGATGGGATGAGATATAGTGATCCTTTATTCATTTTCTGATCCATGGGAGATCATCCAGGTCAACGTTACCTCCGGAAAGGATGATCCCGACCTTTTTTCCGGCTATGTCCACTTTCTTTTCAAGCAGCGTGGCCAGTGGCACGGCCGACGAAGGCTCTGTCAATATCTTCATACGTTCCCAGATCAGCCTCATCGCGCGTATGATGGAGGATTCGCTGCAGGTGACCACGTCGCTGACATGCGCCAGAATGATGGGGAACGTGATGCTTCCCAGCGATGTGCGGAGTCCGTCGGCGATAGTCTTTGGATTGACGGAAGGGATGAATGTCTTTTGGTGGAACGAACGTGAAGCATCATCGGCCATCTCAGGCTCGGCGCCTATCACGCGTGTAGATGGAGAAAAATAATGAACGGATAGTGCAGTTCCGCTCAGTAGTCCTCCTCCTCCGACGGGAGCCATGATCAGGTCAAAACTTTCGCCGTCTTCGATCATCTCGAGCGCTGCTGTCGCTTGTCCGGCAATGATCCGCACATCGTTGTAGGGATGGATCTCTATGGCGCCGGTGTCAGCTTTCACAGAGGCCAGGGTTGATTCACGCGCTTCGAGGTTAGGTTCGCAGAAGGTGATTAGTCCGCCATAACCCTTTACTGCATCAACCTTCACTTTGCTGGAGTTGGATGGCATGACGATGTAGGCTTTCGTGCCTGCCAGGGCAGCGGCACGGGCCAGTGCCTGCGCATGGTTTCCGGAAGAATGGGTGCAGACTCCCCGCTGAAGTTCCCCGGGAGTCAGGGAAAAAACGGCATTGGTGGCGCCGCGGGCCTTGAAAGCGCCTACTTTTTGAAAGTTTTCGCATTTGAAAAAGATACGGGCTCCCGTTAACCGGTCGATGGTGTTACACGTCAGCAGGGGGGTACGGTGTATCCGACCGGCGATCCGGGCAGCAGCTTCTCTGATATCTTCGGAAGCAGGCGCCGTGAAAGAGTGATCATTCATTTTTCCGGAGGATTGATTGGGCAATCTTCTCGCAGACAGGGTCCAACTGCATGAAAACACTCTCAAATTCGGCGTAGCCATCGTAATAGGGATCCTTGACCGGGAGGTTGGCGCCCGGAGTGAGGACATTTGTGGCGAAGTCCACTTTCTGCCGGTCTTTGTCGTTTCTGGCTATGCGGATCGCCTTCTGATAGTTGGCACTGTCCATCACATAGATCCGGTCGAAGACGTCAAAGTCTTTCACGGTTAAAAGGCGTGCAGCATGACCGGAGATATTGATTCCGTTTTCCCGCGATACCCTGATAGCCCGCTCATCAGGCATATCTCCGATATGAAACGATTCGAATCCGGCTGAATCAACCACTCCTTTTATCCCGTAGTTCCGGAATTTCTGACTGAGAATTCCTTCGGCGATGGGCGACCGGCAGATATTGCCGGTACAAACGAACAGGATGTTCATAAAAGGTCGGAGGGTTATATCTTGATCCTTTTATCGAGTTCTTCAACAAACTGACGGAATTGTTTATCAGTCTCAACCAGGTTGTTCACGGTGCGGCAGGCATGTAATACCGTTGCATGGTCCTTGTTGCCGCAATGTAATCCGATGCTGGTCAGGGAAGCCTTGGTGTGCTTCTTGGAGAAATACATCGACAATTGCCGTGCCTGTACGATCTCTCTCTTTCTGGTTTTGGAGTGGATCAGGTCGATAGGGATATTGAAGTAATCGCACACCACCTTTTGAATATAGTCTATAGAGATTTCGCGCGAAGTGTTCTTAACGAACTTGTCGATCATCTGTTTGGCCAGGTCAAGGGTGATGACCTTTTTATTCAGGGATGATTGAGCGAGGAGGGAGATGAGGGCTCCTTCGAGTTCGCGGATATTGGTATTGATGCTGTACGCCAGATATTCCACCACTTCGGTCGGGATCTGGATGCCGTCGTTGTAAAGCTTTTTCTGCAGGATGGCGATTCTGGTTTCGAGGTCGGGAACCTGTAAGTCGGCCGATAAGCCCCATTTGAAGCGGGAAAGGAGCCGTGGTTCGATCCCTTTCATTTCCACCGGCGGTTTGTCGGAGGTGAGAACGATCTGGTTGCTCTTCTGATGCAGGTGGTTGAAGATGTGGAAGAATACATCCTGGGTTTTTTCTTTCCCTGCCAGGTTGTGAATATCGTCAATGATCAGAACGTCGATGATCTGGTAAAAATGGATAAAGTCGTTCTGGTTGTTATTCTTGACCGAATCGATGAACTGGTTGATGAACTGATCGGTCGTGACATATAATACCGTTTTCTCGGGGAATTGTTGCTTTACCTGTAAGCCGATGGCGTGAGAGAGATGGGTCTTTCCCAACCCGGTCTGGCTGTACAACAATAACGGGTTAAAGGCTGTTTTCCCGGGGTTGCTGGCAACCGCGAACCCGGCAGAACGGGCCAACCGGTTACAATCACCCTCAATGAAATTATCGAATGAGTAGGTTTCAATCAGTTGAGAGTTGACCTTTATCTTTTTCAATCCCGGGATGATAAAGGGATTGGGAATCTCTTTGGATGTTCCCCTGTTCAGGTCAAGGGGCATGGACACGGGCGGATTAGCCGTTGCTTTTTTATCCGTGGTGGGTACATTTATAGTGATCGGACCAGGGTCTGCTTCCGAGTTGTCCATGATGATGTTATACTCTAACCGTCCGTTACTGCCAAGTTCTTTTTTTATGGTCTTCTTCAGAAGGCCAATGTAATGCTCTTCCAGCCATTCATAGAAAAACTGACTAGGAACCTGGATCGTGAGCACATTGTCCTGAAGTTTGACCGGCCTGATAGGTAAAAACCAGGTTTTAAAACTTTGGTAGTTGATATTGTCCTTGACAATATTCAGACAGTTTTCCCAAACTTCAACAACAGTTTTTTCCATTAATACAATACCTTGAAAGATGAAACCGAAAAATTACCAGATAATACTTATTAATCAAGGCGTTGGATCACGTCTTTTTTAAAACGAAATCCATGGGTGTGATTGACTCTTTTTGATTTAACAAAATTTTGAAAAAAATGTTGAAAGAAAAAATTTTTCCCTGTTGATTTTGTCAAAAAAAAATTCTAAAAGGCTTTCTGTAGTAGCTTTTCAGCATGCCCCCAAATGCCTGATTTACTTCAAATCATTTGCCGGACAAAGGATTGAGCAATCGCTGAAAATCTTATTTTTACCACATCTAAATTTTAAAGAACAGAAAATCAGATAAATATAAATGTTCCGAAATGGTTTATTAAAAAACAGTCTGAATCGAAAACCAAATCATTTGATATTCAGCTTATATATTCACATATAGATATGTTCATGAGCAGCGATAATCGTTGCTTTATTTCCCCTGACTTTGACTTTCTGACCGCAACCACAATCCGACAGGATTCATCAAATTGCTGGCTTAAAATGGATACGCCATCGTCCTTCAGAATCCGCATAACCTCGTTCATCCGGGGATACTCAAAGAGGATCACCATCTTTTCGGTTATGGTTTTCTGAATAATCCGGGCCTGGCTGAGCGCCTCGGCGGAGGTTGTCTTGTAGGCATGGATCAATCCCGGAACTCCGAGTTTGGTACCCCCAAAGTAACGGATCACCACTACCAGGATATCCGATAGTCCTTTGGAAAGGATCTGCCCGTGAATGGGGCGACCGGCAGTTCCGGAAGGCTCCCCGTCGTCATTAACCCGGTATACGTCTCCCGTAGAGCCAATACGATAAGCATAGCAGTGATGGTTGGCATCATAATACTCTTTCCGGATGGCTTCGAGCTTTAACTTTGCTTCTTCTTCGCTTTCGACAGGCATAGCCAGGCCTATAAAACGGCTGGCTTTATCCCTGAAAGTGCTGCGTGATTCTCCGCTTATTGATAGGTAGGTGTCACTGATTTCCATTACTCACGAATTTAGTTTTTTTTACCTTCGTCCCATGAAAAAAAATGAGCTTACTGTTAAAAAAATCGAGGATGATCTGAAACAAGGATTGGCCGGATTGTACGACAAGAACGAGGCGGATCACCTCATTGGATTATTATTCAGTCACTTCACGGGATGGAACCGGGCAGAAGTGAAAATAAGAGGAGAGGAGTTGCTGTCGGGGGAGTGTGCGGATAAGTTGTATGCAGCCCTGGAAGACCTTCGTGGTTTCAAACCCGTACAATATATAATAGGTAATACCTGGTTCTGCGGGCTGGAATTAAAAGTCACTCCGGATGCTCTCATACCACGGCCTGAGACAGAGGAACTGGCGGAGATGGTAATCCGCGAAAACATTCAGTTTCAGTTGCAGGAGATATCCATACTCGACATAGGGACCGGCACCGGTTGCCTGGCGCTCGCCCTGAAGAAGAAATTCCCGTATGCCCTGGTGGAAGCCATCGACAACGACCCCGCAGCGCTGGCACTATCGGCTGAAAACGCTGCCGGGAACGGATTGAAGATCGGCTTCAGAAAGTTGGATATCCTTGATCGGACTGAGAGGGATTTACTCCCGGGTTATCAGGTCATCGTAAGCAACCCGCCTTATGTTACGTGCTCTGAAAAGCGGCTCATGAAAGCCAATGTCCTGAATTATGAACCTCACCAGGCATTGTTTGTCCCTGATGACGATCCGCTCCTTTACTACAAAGCCATCGGAGACTTTGCTTTCAAGCACCTGATACGACCAGGGACACTGTATGTGGAAATCAATGAGCGGTTCGGGACGGAGGTGAAAAAGTTGTTCCTCGGCATGGGTTTTGACCGGGCCGAAGTGATCAAGGATCTGTATGGGAAAGATAGGTTTGTCCGCGCTGAAGCCGTGTACGTGATGGCTGATACCAGCTACTGGATGGTGGCGGATAACCAAATACCCTGACGTTATTTCAGCAGGGGATCAACGATGCTTCCCGGCTTCAGGATGGGCGACAGTTCTTCCCAGGTCAGGAAGATATCGGTAAACCCATGTGAATAAGGGGCGATCTCGTAATGGTTGTAAAAGAATCCGATCCCGGAACCGGTGATGTATAAGTTGTTGGTCGGGGCCACTTCATCAGAGAAGTATTCTGCTTTCTCCGACAACTTGTCCTCCGGTCCCAGTCCTTCGGTATGCTTCAGTTTCGTGGTAAGCAGACGTGTCAGAGCGGGCTCGAAATCACGGATAAAGATATCACCCGATGTTACGATTTTTCCCGTTTTAACATTGATAACCTTATAATCCTGCGCTCCCAGCCCGTGAGCGCCGCCAGTAAAGGCATAACTTTCAGTATAAAACGAGAGGATGCTCTTTTCGTTATACACGATATGCATCAGTTTATACAGGTCCCAGTTAAGCAGCGCAACAGCAGCTTGTTGCTTTAACAACTCAACGTTGTCGGAAAGATAATTCTTAAAGTACGATTGTTGTAAGGAGTTAACCAGTATCTGCGGATCATAACTGGCAGGCTTTCCTCCGGCAAAAAGAGTCATGATCCTGTTGCGGATCGTATCGCAAGTGGCATTGGAAGAGATGACGGGGACAACCAGGCACTGTTCGATATAAGCCCGTGGGGTAGTCTTTTTGCTGATAAGCGGTTTGGTCGCTGTCTGATAATAGACACTGAGCGGCAGACTCCCTGACGGATAATTCTCAGATACGGTAAATTTATGCCGTGCTTCGTTTTTTTCAATCTGCCATGTACCGGAAATGATATGATTGGTGATAAACTTTCCCCGGATCTCCATTTGCTGATCGTCATAGGAAGCTTTAAGCGTAAAGGAACCGTCGGTGGTAATCTTTCCCCCGGCGGTACCGGGCGCCCCTGAGTGGATGTTATACTGACGGGCGACAGCGGGTGATGCCGTCAGGCAGTAATCAACAAAAACACTATCATTGACCTTGATCAGGTTCAGGGTCACTTCAATACGTTCATCCATGAATCCCTGCAAACGCTGGTAACATTTTTTTGGTAACGTCTGAGCATTCAGCCCCGTGGTCAACAGGGTCAGGAAGGCTACCCACAAGCATTTCATCATCGTATACGTAACTTATTATTTTCCATGTTCAAAAATTCGTGTCCCGATCCGGATCATCGTGCTTCCTTCTTCGATAGCGATGGGGTAATCTCCCGACATGCCCATTGAGATCTCACGGAAGGATGGTTGACCGAAGAAGTACTGCTGGCGGAGTAACTCGAAATATCCTTTCAGGGTGCGGAATTCTTGTCTTATTTTTTCTTTATCGTCTGTTAACGTGGCCATTCCCATGACGCCTGCAACACGGATGTTCGCGAATGACCTGAATTCCTGCGAATCAAGCAGATCCTTCGCTTCCTGCAGGTCAAGTCCGAACTTTGTCTCTTCGGTGGCAATATAGAACTGAAGGAGACAATCAATGACCCGGTTGCATTTTGCGGCTTCCCGGTTGACTTCTGTTAAAAGATGAAGGCTGTCGATGCTGTGAATCAATCCGATAAATGAAGCGATTTGTTTTACTTTATTGGTTTGCAGATGACCAATGAAATGCCATTCCGTATCGGCAGGCATCACCTGGTATTTGGAGACAATTTCCCGTACTCTGTTTTCACCAAAAGCACGCTGTCCTGCCTCATACGCTTCCATCATTTCCTCCGGCGTCCGTGTCTTGGAAACCGCAATCAACTTCACATTGGGAGGGATAACACGCGACAGTGACCGGATATTCGATTCGATATTCATTTCTTTTTTCTTCGATATACAAAGTTACAGGTTTGAACGTTTACAAAGAAGGATTACTTTTGCTATTTTTGAGATGAAACAGATTATACGCTCGTTATTACGCCAGTTCCTTTTCTGGATATTGTTTTTTGATGTTTCAAGGATCGTTTTTCTCATTTATTACTCCGGGCAGCTTTCCACGCAAAAAATCAGTTTTTTTGAGATACTGGGTACCTTTTATTATTCCTTTCCGCTGGACATGGCGGTGGCTTGTTATTTCCTGATCATCCCGTTTTTCATTCTTGCTCTTCAGCTCTTTTTTAACGTAAAATGGCTCAATGTCGTCAATAAAATATACACCAGCGTGCTGGTATTCATGTATTCGCTGTCTGTGGCCGGTGAGCTTGGGATTTATGAGGAATGGCAATCGAAGCTTTCTGTGAAAGCGGTGAAATACCTGGAGCATCCGGCCGAGGTGTATAACTCTGCTCAGACGGGCTCATTCTTTCTGCTTATAGCAATCCTGATACTTCTTACGGCAGCGGGTATCGTGTGCTATGTAAAATGGTTCCATCGCGATGTTGCCGTGACGAAGCGTAATCCCTGGTATACAGGGGTTTTTCTTTTACTGACTCCGGGCCTTCTGGCGCTGGGAAGCCGGGGAGGCGTTCAGGAAATTCCGATAAACCAAAGTGAATCCTATTTTTCTCACCAGGGAATATTGAATGATGTATCCGTCAACAACGCCTTCAATTTCTTTGTCAGTTTCATTGAAAATTACCGGGTGATCGATAAAAACCCGTATCATTTCATGGATTCGGGGCAGGCACGGGATATTGTTAAAGGCATTTACCGGACGGAAAAGGATACCACTCTTTGCGTGCTCAACAATTCCAAACCCAATATCGTCCTGGTCATCCTGGAAAGTTTTTCTGCCGATCTGATCGAATCGCTGGGCGCGAAACCCGGCATAACCCCGGAATTCAAAAAGCTGGAAAAGGAAGGGTTGTTGTTCACCCGGCTTTATTCGTCCGGGATGCGTTCCGAGCAGGGTATGGCCAGTATCTTCGGGGGTTTCCCTTCACACCCGATCAGTTGTTCGGTGGTTCAACCCGAGAAGTACCCGGCTTTGCCGAAACTTCCGGAACTGATCAAAGAGACAGGCTATTTCACTTCTTTCTATTTCGGAGGGCAATTGATCTATGGGAACATCAAGGGCTACATTTATTCCAATGGCTTCGACCGGATTGTGGAAGGGACTGATTTTCCCCGTGATTTTCCGAGGGGTAAACTGGGAATCCCCGATGGCAATGTGTTGGATTACCTGGCCAAAGAGCTGGGTAAGAATCAGCAGCCGTTCTTTTCCGCCGTCTTTACGATCAGCAGTCATTCACCCTATGATCAGCCATACGAAAAACCGCTGACATGGGGCGGTTCCGAAAACGATTTTATCAATTCAGCCTATTATACAGATCATTGCCTGGGTGAATTCTTTAAGACAGTCCGCAATACTGCCTGGTACAAAAACACCCTCTTCGTTTTGCTCGCCGACCACAGCCACAGTTCATATTATAACTGGTATCCCGGACAGAAGCAGTACCGCCGCATTCCGATGCTTTTGCTGGGCGGTGCGCTGAAAGAGGAGTATAGAGGGACTGTTTGTAATAAGCTGGGAAATAATTATGACTTTCCTGCCACTCTTCTTACACAACTGGGTATTTCCGATACGGCTTTTCATTGGAGTAAAAACCTGCTTAATCCGTATTCTCCGGAGTTCGCGTATTTCTCGAACGAGAATGGATATGGTTGGATCCGCCCCGGGATGCAGTATTCATTGGATATTGGCAAAGAATGGATTTATGCTGATGAAGTACCGGCTGGTAAGAAAGAGTTAATGAAGAAGGAAGGAGAAGCCTACCTGCAGTGTGTCTTTGAAGAGTACCTTGCCCAGTAGACAAAAGTCATTCAAGGTATTGATTTTCAGCTTATTTTTTCGTATCTTCCTGGCAATATAAAATCGACCTGCCATGAAGATTTTTACGTTGCTTTGTATAGCTTTCCTGGTTCCGGTCTGTTCCTTTTCACAACAGGATTACCGGGAATTCGGGGATGCTCCGGAAGGAGCAATTGCCTATCCATCTACCGGTATTATCGGTTTATTTCCCACTTGTATGACAGTGGGCCCCAACGGCTTTGTTATCCATAATAACTTCGGTGCATTTTTTGTGGGGTTTGATCTGGAAGTGGATGGCAATGCCGGGTTATGTCCGATGTTTGCCCCATACGACAACGATGAATGTTTCGGAGATGGTGATGCCGGGTTGATGTTTCCCGAACCTTACACGATCATCTCGAACATCATAATGCCCTGTCCCGGGTTCAAAGGGACTTCCATGGGGGCGACCTGTCAAAGTATGACCTGGGGTATTAACGTCGATATCAATGTGACGAATTTCATGCCCAATCAAGCCATGGGCTTTGTAAACGTTGTTGTTGACTGGAATCAAAACGGGAATTGGGGGGATGTGCTGGTTTGTCCGGCAGGGGCTTGTCCCGAACATGTGTTGGTCAATCACCCGGTGATGAATGGCTATTCCGGTCCGCTTTCGCTGACGGGACCGCCTCCATTTCTGTCTGGTCCGAACCCCGGATTTTACTGGGCACGTTTTACGATTTCTGAGATGCCGGTGCAGGTAAACTGGAACGGGGAAGGGAGTTTTGAGGATGGTGAAAGCGAAGATTACCTGATCTATATTGGCGATTTTGATTACGGAGATGCTCCCGAAGGCGCTATTGCCTACCCGTCAGCCGGGACTATCGGGCAGTTTCCAACCTGTATATCGACAGGTGCGACGGGTAGTTTCATACAGCATGCTGCGGGGATATCCTGGTTCGGTCCGTTGGCCGATTTGGAAAACGAAGGGAATCAGGGAGTTTGTCCTGTGTTTACTCCCAATGCCTATGACAGCGATGAATGTTTCCAGGATAATGATGCCGGTCTTCTTATCCCGGCATCTTATACCATTACCGGTGCGGCAGGGCAGGAGATGGTCGCCCCATGTACCGGTAACGCGTATCCCTTAGATACAGTTTGCAAAATGGCTAATTGGGGATCTGAGATTGATATTCAGGTTACCGGAACAGGATATGTGAACCTGTTGATCGACTGGAACCAGGACGGTCAATGGGCGCTTGATACAACCCAAAAATGCAATGGAACTGTTGTCCCGGAACATGTACTGGTTGATTTCCCTGTTACGGCAGCAGCAGGGGCTCCATTATCTTCTTTTTCACCTCCGGCCTTTTTGGTGGGTCCTGATGATGGATTTGTGTGGGCAAGGTTTTCGATCACTCCGGTGATGACAGGACCCAACTGGTCGGGGGCAGGTACCTTCACTGATGGTGAAACGGAAGATTATCTGTTCGAGATTGCTACGGATTTCTCTTCCATCAACCTGATTGATCCGGAAGTGATCACTCCGCTCAGGGTCATCCCCAATCCGGTGAAGGAAAAAATGACCATTGAGTTCTCCCTGTATGAACAAGGACCGGTGTCCATCGATCTGCTGGATCCGCAGGGAAGGATGCTGGCCAACCTGGTCCATGAGTTCATGAGTAAAGGCTCTCATCAGGTGACTGTTGATCCGGACATGATCCTGAATAAAACAAGCAGCGGGTTCTTCTTTGTCAGGTTGACTGCCAAAGGGAAACCCGCTGCATATTCTAAGGTGGTGATAGTCAGGTGATCAGACTATTCCAGTGAGTGTACTACCAGTCCTGACCGTAATTTCGGTTCGAACCAGGTAGTTTTGGGAGGCATGATATTTCCGGTATCGGCAATATTGATTAATTGCTTCATGGAGACGGGATAGAGTGCAAAGGCGACTTTCATTTCACCGTTGTCAACTCTCTTTTTCAGTTCACCCAATCCCCTGATACCACCTACGAAATCGATTCGTTTGTCGGTACGCAGGTCTTTAATTCCCATGATTTCATCGAGAACCAGTTTGGAAAGGATGGTGACATCCAATCCGCCGATAGGATCATTGTCGTCAAAGGTTCCTTTCCGGGCTTTCAGCAGGTACCATTTCCCGTCGAGGTACATGGAAAAGGTATGCAGTTGTTCCGGCTTCAGAATTTCCGTTCCTTTTTCTTCTACCTCAAAAGCTTTATTCAGCTTTTCCAGGAATTCCTGTTTTGAGAGTCCGTTCAGGTCTTTAACCACGCGGTTGTAGTCGATGATGGTCAGCTGATTATCCGGGAAATGTACAGCCAGGAAGAAATTGTATTCTTCTTTGCCTGTATGTGCCGGGTTATTCTTCCGTTTTTCGTTCCCGACGAGAGCGGCAGCAGCCGTCCGGTGATGGCCGTCGGCAACATAGGTAAACGGAATATTCCCGAAGATGGAGACGATCTTTGAGATCGTCTCAGGCTGTGAGATAACCCAGAAATGATGCCCGATACCGTCGACGGAAACAAAATCATAAACGGGCTGATGTTCTTTTACGAAGGCAGCAACAAGTTGATCCAGTTCGGGAACAGCCGGGTAAGAGAAGAAAACGGGTTCCATGTTGGCATTGGTGATGCGAACATGTTTCATGCGGTCTTCTTCCTTATCGCGACGAGTCAATTCGTGTTTTTTGATGATCCCGTTCATGTAGTCCTCAACACCTGCGCATCCCACGATTCCGTACTGGGTCTTCCCGTTCATTGTCTGAGCATAAATATACAGGCAATCAGTATCATCCTGGACCAGCCATCCTTTTTCACGGAATTTGGTGAAATTTTCCTTTGCTTTATCATAAACCTGCTGATCGTGTTCATCCATTCCTTCGGGAAGGTCGATTTCCGGTTTAATGATATGAAGCAACGAATAAGGATTTCCGGTTGCTTCAATCCGCGCCTCTTTTGAATTCAGGACGTCATAAGGGCGGGAGGCCAGATCCCTGGCAATATCCACTGGGGGCCTTAATCCCCTGAATGGTTTTAAAATAGCCATAAAAAATAGAATTAATGAATTAGTACTTCAGTCTTACAAGTTACAAGTTACAAGTCGTCATCGTCGTTCTCATCTGCATTTTCGCTTGCTTTTACACTGCGCTGCAGAGACCCGATTAACGCTCCGATCATCTTTGTCATCTCCATTAATTGATTTTTCGATTCATTAAATGCATCATCAGTCAGGAAATGAAGGCTCTGACCAACTGTAGAGATTACGACACATTCCCTTACGGAACTTTTGGCCATTTTGAGGTAATAGACAAACTGGCTTTTGTTTCGGGAAGATCCTTCAGCAATGTTCAACGCGATGCCATGTGATGAGGTGATATACCTGTCGAAAAACGATTTGGCAATGGTGTCACTACCGGCATGCTTCGCAGTTTTATGAACCCATGCAGTGTAATCAAGTGCTTTGTGATATACTCGCAGGTCCTCAAATCTGAAGAAAGTGGTGGGTTTTTCGTTTTCAAACTCCATAGTTGATAGTATTAGTTAAGAAACTAATTGAAAGGAGGATATCTTGAGATGGTTCAAACAACGGTAGACAACGTCATGTTATTTGTTCACCTGGAAGGTACGGTCTCCGGTTTTCAGGAAACGTACGATCTGGTTAGCAGCAGCAATTCCTGCGTTGATGTTGGCTTCTTCTGTCTGGGCGCCCATTTTCTTCGGTGTAAAGAAGAATCTTCCGTTGAAAGCTGCTTCAAAGTCTGCTTTGTTGGAAGGAGCAATATCCGACAGATACGCGAAGTCATTCCGCTCTGCGAAAAGCTTTAGTAATTCGGATTCATTGATGACCTCGGCTCTTGCCGTGTTGACCAGGACAGCCGGTGAGGGCATCCGGGAGAGCAATGCATGATTGATCGACTCCTTGGTCTGGTTGTTAGCCGGGATATGCAACGAGACGAAGTTGCAGGTGGCATACAGCTCTTCAACAGTACCAACCCACTTGACGCCGTCTTTTTCAATCTGTTCGCGAGTGAGGAACGGGTCGAACGCATAAACTTCCATGCCGAATCCCTGGGCGATACGGGCTACATTTTTCCCTACATTTCCGAAGGCATGAATCCCAAGTTTTTTGCCTTTCAGTTCAAAACCTGATTTGCCATTATAAAAATTACGGGCATAATACACCATCATTCCCAACGCCAGTTCAGCGACAGCATTGGAGTTTTGTCCCGGTGTGTTCATCGCGACAACTCCTTTATCCGTGGCAGCCTGCAGATCGATATTATCATAACCGGCTCCGGCTCTCACAATGATCTTAAGGTTTTTACCTGCTTCAATCACTTCTTTGGTGGCTTTGTCGCTGCGGATAATAACAGCGTCAACATCGGCTACAGCTTTGATGAAATCATCGGGGCTTTTGTATCCTTCCAGAAGAACCAGTTCGAAGCCGGCTTTTTCTACCACTTCTCGAATGCCTTTCACCGCTACCGGTGCAAAAGGCTTATCAGTTGCTACTAAGACTTTTGTCATGACGATTATGCATTGGTTTTTTCAAATTCTTTCATGCAGTCAATCAGCGCTTGTACGCTCTCGATCGGCAGTGCATTGTACAAAGAAGCACGGAAACCGCCAACAGACCGGTGACCTTTAATTCCCACCATGCCTTTGCCTTTGGCAAATTCCATGAAGGCTTCTTCTTTTTCTTTATACTGAGGTTTCATCACAAAGCAGACGTTCATGATAGAACGGGAGTCTTTTTCAACCGTTCCGACGAACATCCGGCTGTTATCGATGGCATCGTACAGGAGAGATGCTTTGGCCTTATCCATTTCTTCGATCTTGGTAACACCGCCCAGGCTCTTGATCCAGCGGAGAGTTTCCAGACAGGTGAAGATGTTCACACACGGAGGAGTGTTATACAAGGATCCGCCTTTGATGTGGGTAGCATAGTTCAGCATCGTGGGGATCTTACGATCAACCTTGCCCAGAACGTCTTCGCGGACGATCACGAAGGTAACGCCGGCAGGACCCAGGTTCTTCTGTGCACCACCATAGATGAGGGCATACTTGGAAACATCAACCGGACGGCTGAGGATATCCGATGACATATCAGCTACCAGGGGAACAGGGCTGTCCATGTCATAGCGGATCTCTGAACCGTAAATGGTGTTGTTGGTGGTGATGTGGAAATAATCGGCATCCGTGGGGATGGTAAATCCTTTGGGGATGTACGTAAAGTTCTTATCAGCCGATGATGCGACGATCTGAACTTCTCCCATCATCTGGGCTTCTTTAATGGCCTTCTGTGCCCATACACCGGTTTCCAGGTATGCTGCTTTTTTGTTCAGCAGATTGAATGGTACCATGGCAAACTGAAGACTGGCGCCACCTCCCAGGAACAAAACGTGGTACTCTTCGGGGATATGGAGTAATTCCTTGAACAAAGAAACGGACTCATCGATGATGGCCTGAAAATCTTTTGTCCGGTGAGAGATCTCGAGAAGTGACATGCCAATGCCGTTCAGGTCAAGGATAGCCTTGGCCGTATTTTCAACTGCTACACGCGGTAAAATGGAGGGGCCGGCATTAAAGTTGTGTTTTTTCATAGTAAAGAGAATTTAATTTGGTTTGACATTGATTTCCTTTTGCAATATTATAAATTAAAAACCATACTCCGGATTGTTCGAAAATCAAAAATAAGCCATTTTCACCCAAAAATCAATAGTATTGAAAATTATATTCTTAATTTGGATTTTTAGGCAAAGATCGGGTCTTTTGGACGGGGTTTCTGGCATCAATTTCTTTCAGCAGATTCCAACACCCGTTTTCGAATACGTATCCATCCATTACGTCGGAAGAGGGAAGATAGTATTCATACCGCCCTTCCATTTCTGCAGCAGAGGGAAGGATGCGGTCGCAGACGATCATGAACTTACGAATCCTTTTCGTCTCAAACTGATGACGTGCAGCATCCCATTGCCGGGCTGTCACGACGGCCTGCTTCTCATAGGTGAGCACCATGGATGCTCTGGCTGAGTATCTGAAGATGATTCGTTTATCAGGCAGCGGTTTTTCGCTGTTAAAAATGTTGCTCCCGAACAAGATCGAACTGTCGGTCGTGAAGATCATCGGCTCGATCAACCGGGAGCATACCAGCGGACTGATCCCTTTCCAACCCAGCAGCGTATATACGGTACCCTGACCGGGCACTTTTACCGGGATGACCTCATAATAAACGGCTCCGTACCATTCATCGGGGGCGCCTGCAAATGTTCCGGGCTCGGCGATGGAATCGGTCCGGTCAACAAGCCGGATCACCGTCAGGGAATCATTTTTTTTACCGTTAACCTGCACCAGTCCGAAATAGCGAAAACCGCCTCCGGTAAGGGGAACCGTCCAGGTGAAAAGCCGGAAACGTGAATCAGAGGCTGTTACGGAAGTAATACCTTTCAGAGAATCGAAAGGGTAGGAGAAAGAGGATTGTTTTTTCAGGATGGACCCGAAAAAATCGACAAACTGTGTGCTGAGGTCCAGCCGTTCGACGTCATCGGTTGATTGGCGGATTCCGTCCAGCTTTTTTTTCAGCAGGATCTCTGCATAGGTTTCCGAGCCGGGCTTTTGAGGACAGGCAATGGCAAAGGGGAAAATGAGCAGAGAGAGGAAAAGTATGGATCTGGTCAAGGCATTCATTTTTGAATGTGTAAATTTGCAAAAATTATGGATGCCGGAAAAATGAATGCTGAAAATCGAATCGAATCATTTGTGTCAGTGGGCGCCAGACTGGGTTGTTATGCGGATGATCCCGTTCTTTCGGAAGCAGTACGCCTGGCGGGAGCGGAAAACCCCTGGTTCACGCCGGGGTTTCTCGATCATGCCCTGAAAGCCTGGGCCCGGGTTCTTACCCGCAAAAACCTGACAGAATGGCTGATTCCCTACGGAGGAAGGGTAGGGGAAAGCAATCCTCCCAGGACCATTGCCGTCGTCATGGCCGGGAATATTCCCATGGTGGGATTCCACGATATGTTGTGTGTGCTGATCTCCGGCAACCGTCTGAGAGCCAAACTTTCCTCGCAGGACCAGCGCTTGCTGCCGGTCATCGGGTCGTTGCTGGAACAGGTTGACCCTGAATGGAAAGAGTTCATCTCGTTTACTAACGGACCGCTATCGGATTTTGATGCAGTCATCGCCACCGGAAGCGACAATACTTCCCGTTATTTCGATTTTTACTTCGGAAAATATCCGCATATCATTCGCAAAAACCGGAACAGCGTGGCTGTTTTGACCGGACATGAGACCTCCGGCGAACTGGCTGACCTGGCCGACGATGTGTTTCTTTATTTTGGCAGGGGCTGCCGGAATGTATCGAAGATCTTCCTCCCGAAGGATTATGACCCGGGAAATCTTCAGGAAGCCTTCAACAAATACATCGATCTGTACCATCATAACAAATACCGGAATAACCTTGATTATCAGAAATCTATCTACCTCCTGAATAATATTCCTTATTATGACGGTGGTTTTTTTCTGATGACCTCTTCAACAGTGATGGCTTCTCCGGTATCGGTCATTCACTATGAGTATTATACCGACATCTCTTCCGTGCTCAACGTAATTGAACACGAAAAGGAACACCTGCAATGTGTGGTGGCGGCAGGGAAGATGGCTCCCGGAGCAGTAGAACCGGGCCGGACACAACTTCCCGGGTTGGCTGATTATGCCGATGGCGCAGATACCCTGATCTTCCTTACAGAAAAAATTAACAATCACTGATATTGGAGTTTCAAATAAATTCTTTATCTTTGCACCCTTGTTTCTAAAAACCAAATGTTGAAATGAAAAAAGATATTCATCCGAAGGATTACCGCCTGGTTGTATTTAAAGACATGTCGAATGATTATGCCTTTTTGTCGAAATCCACAGTGAAAACCAAAGAAACCATTGTATGGGAAGACGGCGTGGAGTATCCTCTTGTTAAGCTTGAAATCTCTCACACCTCGCATCCTTTCTATACCGGTAAAATGAAGCTGGTTGACACCGCCGGTCGTGTTGATAAGTTCAAGAGTCGTTATGCAAAACATATTGAACAGCAGAAGAACAACAAGTAATTTTTCTTACATAGAATAAACAGCCTTCATAATTCGTTACTATGAAGGCTTTTTTTATGTCATTTTTCTACCTTTGCATAAGTTGTCATGCTGAAAGTGAAAATTTAACCTGATTGACCCATGAACTATATTTTATTTGACGAAAGCAATGTGAAAACGAATCTGCTCCCGTTGACATTCATGCGCCCGGTAGCCGATATCCGTATAGGCATCCTGACTATCCGGGAGAAATGGGAGAAGATGTTGAAAACCAAAACTTCAACATTGACAGATGGATATCTGTCAAGGAAGTTCCCGATCGTAAAGGAGAAAGAGAACATCCTGATCAACGGATCCGTGTGTCCTACGGAAGAGATCATTGTGGCCATTAAAAAGCTGAAGCCAAACCAGACGCTGGTACATGGTGAAACGATCATAGCCCTGAGTGTTTCCGAAGAAGAAGTGGAGAACCTCGGCGATGCAAGTGCTGAAGGGATTGAGGAGATTGCGGTGAACAATCCGCCTGTCCGTATCAATAATCCGTGGGATATTTTTGTCAGAAACGATACCGCCATCCGCGATGATTACAAGCTACTCACCAAAGGCCGGAAATCACAGGCACTGAGCGAGACCAACCGGGTGCTGGGAGCTGAGAATGTTTTCGTTGAAAAGGGAGCAAGGGTGGAATGCGCTATTTTAAATGCCACGAACGGCCCTATATATATCGGCAAAGATGCCGAGATCATGGAAGGTGCCGTGATCCGCGGACCTTTCGCTCTTTGCGAAGGGGCTCAGGTGAAAATGTCGGCCAAGATCTACGGGCCTACCACCATTGGTCCCAGATCCCGGGTAGGAGGAGAGGTGAACAACAGCGTCTTTTTTGGATATTCCAATAAAGCTCATGACGGGTTCCTCGGACATTCTGTCATAGCCGAATGGTGTAACCTCGGAGCCGATACCAATACCTCGAACCTGAAAAACACCTATGATGAGGTTCGCTTATGGAGCTATTCCAAGAGAACGTTCATCAACACAAACCTGCAATTCTGCGGACTGATCATGGGCGATCACTCCAAATGCGGCATCAATACCATGTTTAATACAGGAACCGTAGTAGGAGTCAACGTGAATATCTTTGGCCCTGGTTTCCAGCGGAATTTCATTCCTTCTTTCATCTGGGGCGGCACTTCGGGACATATGGATTATGACCTGAAAAAGGCCATTGAGGTCGCTGAAATCGTTTACAAAAGAAGAAACCTCAACATGGATGAGGTCGATAAAGAATTACTTACAAGCGTTTATAATCTGACACTGAAAAACAAGAGGCTCTGAGAAGAACCTCTTTCTTGGCACGGTAATTGCAATACCCCGTTTCCAATCCTACAAAGAAACGCAGTGACAATTTGACGCAAACTCATTATGGAATTCAATGAACAAATTTCCCCGTTCGGGCTCTCCGATCTGATGGATCCGGAGGGAGATTTTATCCCCCTGCTTTCGGCCGAAGACGAAGAAGCTATGAACGCCGAAGAAGTCCCCGAAGTGCTTCCGGTGTTGCCACTACGGAATACGGTCTTATTCCCCGGCGTGGTCATCCCCATCACTGTGGGGCGCGATAAATCAATCCGTCTCATACGCGAATACTATAAGAAAAGCAGGATCATCGGCGTGGTCTCTCAGAAAGATCCCAATGTGGAAGATCCTGAATTCGCCGATCTGAATACGATAGGTACCGTTGCCTATATTCTGAAGATTTTGCAGATGCCGGATGGCAATACTACTGCAATTATCCAGGGGAAACGCCGCTTCAGCATCATCGATATGATCCAGGCAGATCCTTATATCATGGCTTCTGTCAAGGCGTATGATCCGGCTCCTGAAACCGCTCCCGACACCAGTGAATTCAAAGCGCTGATCTCGTCGCTGAAAGACCTGGCTATCCAGGTAATCCAGAAATCACCCAGCCTCCCGACAGAAGCTGCTTTCGCTATCAAGAATATCGAAAGCCCTGCCTTCACGGTTCATTTCATTTCGTCGAACCTGACACTTGATGTGAACGAAAAGCAGAAGATTCTCGAAATACGCGAGATGACCGAGAGAGCCAACCTGGTGCTGTCGTATCTTACGAAAGAATTGCAATTGCTGGATCTGAAACAACAGATACAGAATAAGGTGAAGATAGACCTGGACAAACAACAGCGTGATTTTCTGCTCAATCAGCAGTTGAAAACGATCCAGGAGGAACTGGGGGGCGCTCCCAATGCCCAGGAGTTGAATGCCCTGACATCGCAGGCCGAAGAGAAGAAATGGTCGAAAGAAGTGCGCGAAGTATTTGACCGGGAAATGGCCAAACTGCAAAGGATGCACCCTGCCGCTGCCGAATACTCCACACAGGCAAACTATATTGAGACACTGGTTCAACTTCCCTGGGGAGAGTTCACTCCCGATAATTTCGATCTGGAACATGCCCAGGAGGTGCTGGATGAAGATCACTACGGTCTTGAAAAAGTAAAACAGCGCATCATCGAATACCTGGCAGTGATCAAGCTGAAAAAGGACCTGAAATCACCCATTCTTTGTTTAGTAGGCCCCCCGGGCGTCGGAAAGACCTCACTCGGGAAATCCGTTGCCAGGGCTTTGGGACGGAAATATATCCGGGTCTCGCTGGGTGGATTGCGCGACGAATCGGAACTGCGTGGACACCGTAAAACCTATATAGGCGCTATGCCGGGCCGGATCATCCAAAGCCTGAAAAAAGTCAAAACATCCAACCCGGTTTTTGTCCTGGATGAAATCGATAAGGTATCGGGCATGAACATCAATGGCGATCCTCAGGCCGCTTTATTGGAAGTTCTTGATCCTGAGCAGAATAATGCTTTTCATGATAACTATCTTGAGGTAGAATATGATCTTTCCCGCATCATGTTCATTGCCACCGCCAATACCCTTACGACCATTCATCCTGCGTTACGCGACAGGATGGAGATCATCGAACTTCCCGGATACCTGCTGGAGGAAAAGATCGAGATCGCTAACCGTCATCTCGTTCCCAAGCAACTGTCGGAACACGGGATGAAGAAAAACCAGTTCACCTTCAGCCGGGAGGTTCTGACAAATATCGTCGAAGATTATACCCGTGAATCGGGTGTCAGGATGCTCGAGAAATCGATTGCCAAGATCATACGCAGCAGGGCAAAATCCATCGTCATGAAGGAAAAGGCCGGCAAAGCCATCACCACTAAAGATTTAAGTAAGATACTCGGGGCTCCTGTATTTCAGGCAGAAAAGAGCATCTCGAATGAGATTGCCGGGGTGGTGACAGGCCTTGCCTGGACCGTATACGGGGGGGAGATACTCTTCGTGGAAGCCAGCCTGAGTCAGGGGAAAGGTGGTTTGACGCTGACGGGGAATCTGGGGGATGTTATGAAAGAATCGGCTTCGATCGCCCTCGCATACCTCAAAGCACATTCAAGAGATTTCGGTATCGATCCCAATGTCTTTAAAAAATGGGATATTCATATTCACGTTCCGGAGGGAGCTACCCCGAAGGACGGACCTTCAGCCGGCATCACCATGTTTACGGCACTGGCTTCTGTTTTCACCCAGCGGAAGATTAAACCGAAACTTGCAATGACAGGAGAAATTACGTTGAGAGGCAAGGTTTTACCGGTTGGTGGTGTTCGTGAAAAAATTCTGGCTGCCAAACGTGCAAAGATCACCGATATTCTTCTTTCCGTCGAAAACCGGAAGGATATAGAGGAGATCAAAAAAGAGTATATAGAGGGCCTCCGTTTTCATTATATCGATGAAATGAAAGAGATCAATACAGAGGCATTAATGAAGATCAAAGTAGATCACCCGGTAAAACTGATGTGACCCGGGGTTTATTTTACCACCACCATCTTTCTGGTCAGGGAAAACTTTCCGGCATCCATACGGCAGAAATAGATGCCGGGAGAGAGGGTGTCGTCATACAGAAGATACCGGTAGGTTCCAGGATAATGATGCCCGTTCACGGCTGTCAATAGTGTTTTTCCTTCCGAATTGATAATGTCGATCTTCACCGGCGAATATTCTTTCACCTGATAAATGATGGCTGTCTGGTTAGAAAATGGATTCGGTTCATTCTGACGAAGGTCAAATCCGCTATCTGAGCCGGGTTCGTTGATGGCAACGACGGTGGTGGCTTCTTTCAGGACAATTTTCCGGTCGGGGTCAAACTCGAGAGCGACCGGATTTTTGGATACAGTAAACGTAAATGTCTGAGGATTAGTCTCATTCCACACGGTGATCAGGGTGTCGGTCCCATCCTGGAAGGATATCTTTATTTCTACCGGCATCCGGAAGAACAGGGTATTGGTTTGTGTCTGTTCTACTTCCAACCTTACGTTCCATTGTCCGTTACCAAGGTCGTCAATCTCATACAAATTGCTGTATACCGGGTGATTAGGAGCATAAATCCATTCGTTGAAGAACCATTGGTAATCTTGTCCGGTCACCTGGTTAACAACCCCGATAAAATCGGTTGTGATCGCGTTTTTAAACCTGAAATTAGTATCGGAAGCATAGGCAGCCATTACCTGGAAGAACAAAGAGTCGCCCAACACATAACGAAGTTGATGGAGAACGCAGCACCCTTTGTTGTAAGAGATGGCCTGATTGTAAAGTGAATTGGAATTGGGGGTAACAATTGCCCAAACCGGGTTATAGACAGGCCATCCGGGGTTATTCTGCAGGTAGTAATTTGCTTCGGAATTGATTCTGTTTTTATAGGTTGTGTACCCGGCAGCGTACTCTGCCCACAGGTCGGTGCAGTAGGTCCCGAATCCTTCGTTGAGCCAGATGTCGGCCCACGTCCCGCAGGTGATCAGGTCGCCAAACCACTGATGTGAGTGCTCATGTGCCAGCAGGTAGGTGTCGCCGTAACCTCCGGGCATCAGGTTCACCATGGTCTGGTTTTCCATACCTCCCCAGGGGAAGAGGGCATTCAGAGTGGCGAAGCCGATTTTGTTAAACGGGTAATCCCCGAATTTCTCTTCATAGCAGGTAGTGATTTGCGGGATTTTTTCCTGTGCATTGGCGATGGATTCTGTGCTTTTGCAATAGAGCCAGATCGGAATGCTGTCGGCCGGGTTATGTACCGGATGATACCACGTTTCGTTCCGTCCCCAGGTGATTTTCGAACAGATGGTCACCAGATAGGTGGAGACCTGTTGATCGTTGATCCAGTGATACCAGAGCGAATCCCCCGAGATGGTCGAGTCGGCGAGGTAACCTCCCGAGCCAAGCCTTGCTGATAGCGGGACCTTCACGGTGATTTCCGTTGTCGCTTTGTCAGAAGGACGATCCCAGCATGGGAACCATTTACGGGCTCCTTCGGGTGGATTATCCGTAAATACAGTACCCGAGGCAGCATAGAATCCATGATCGTTCGCATCCTTATGCTTGTAAGAGATCCTTACTGTTACCACTTCTCCGGGAGCATAGGTCCGGTTGAGCAACACCTTCAACGTGTCGCCGGAATGGGTGAAGGATGTCCCGGCCAGTCCTACGCTGTCAACATCCATGGAAGTGTTGACGGCATTCAGACTGATGGCGTTCAGTGCCGTATCCACCCGGAATGTCACTTCTTCCTTGCCGGTAAAGTCATCGGCGTATGGGGTGAAAAAGCAATGGTAGATGTCGAGGTTCAGCTTGTAATTCAGCACATCGTAGCTGTGCTTCATAAAATATGTAGCGGTATCGACAGTCACAGAGGCAGTTGCAAAGAAGGGGCTTACGATGAGGAGAAAGAAAAACGGGACGAAGCGATTTCTTTTCATATGAATAACTATTTCGAAATGACCATTTTATGTGTTACGGAAGCATCGCCTGCTTTCAGTGTATAGAAATAGAATCCGGCAGGAAGGTCCCGGCAGTCGAAAGTGATGGAATGTTTGCCGGCGGTTTTCTGACCTGAATCCAGTGTACGTAAGGTTTTTCCGGTGATGTCCGTCAGCATCATTTCTACCGTTGATGCTTCCCTGATTTCGTATACAATGGTCGTGACGCCGGTGGCAGGATTGGGCATATTTTGCGATAAGTATACACGCTCCGTTTTTCCTAAAGGTTCGGTGATGCCTACAGTTGTACTTCCTTCTTTCAGGACTATTTCATCGTCGGGGTCGAAGACGAAGTGAATCGGCTTCTTGTCGAAGGTCCAGCTGAATTGTTGATAATTGGCCTCGTTCATGAAGCGGATGGTGGTATCCGAAAGGTCATCGAAATGGATCAATATTTCCACCGGCATCTTGAAAAATTCAGGGTTCGGCTGTACCTGGGTCATAAACAGGTTCACCTTCCATTGACCGTCTCCGAGGTCTTCGAAGTTATAGGTGTTTTGATAATCAGGGTGGTTTGGTTGGAAGATCCACTGGTTGAAGAACCAATCGTAGTTTCCACCGGTAACCTGGTTCACTTTCGCCATGAAATCAGTGATGGTAGCCGATTGGTACTTATACAAGGTATCGGCGGCGTAGCTTTGCAGAACGCTGAAGAACAGGGAATCGCCCAAAGTATAACGGAGCATATGCAGCACACAGGCTCCTTTGGTATAAGTGATGGCGTAGTTGAACAGAACATCGTTGGAAGGGGTGTTGACGGCCCAATCCGGCTCGGAGATAGCCCAGCCTGGGTTGTTGGTCAGGTAGTCGGAGGCATCGGACTCGATATCGCTTTTATATCCATCGTACCCTTCGTCTTTTTCGTACCAGAATGCTTCCGACCACGTCGCGAAGCCTTCGTTCAGCCATATATCCGCCCAGGTAGCACAGGTGATCATGTCGCCAAACCATTGATGAGCGAACTCGTGCGCGACGACTGAAATGTACCAGCATGACGGGCAAAGAGTGGTAAGTGTCTGGTTTTCCATTCCTCCCCAGCTGAACTGGCTGTTCAGCGTAGCAAATCCGTTCTTTTCAAACGGATGATTGCAGAAATGGTTTGAGTACCAGGTAGCCACATCTCCGATTACATTTTCCATCTGTGAAGGGTTCTCGTTGGAGTTGTAATAAAACCGGATGGGGGTGATAACTCCGGGTGTATTCGGATTTTCCCATTGAACGATATCCAGTTTGTAATATACTTTTCCGGTGATGACAGTAAGATAGGTGGCAACATTATGAGCGCTGACCCAATGATAGTATATCGTATCGCCTGTGATCACCGAATCGGCGAGTGCACCGTTAGAGCCCAGTTTCACATTACCCGGGACCTTGACCCTGATATCTGTTTTTGCTTTATCCGACGGTTTATCCCAGCAAGGGAACCATTTACGTGCTCCTTCCGGTTCAGCATCCGTGAACACAAATCCGTTAGAGGCGTAAAAAGCATCGTCTTCCACATTTTTATGCCCGTAATCGATCAACACTTCTACCGTATCACCCTGATTGTAGGTTTGGTTAAGGTTGATGGTCAGCATATCGTTGTTCAGGCTGAATGACGTACCTGCCAATCCGACGGAATGAATATCCAGGGAAGATTCCACTGCATTCAGGTTGATGGAATTTAGCGTGGAGTCGACTTTGAAAAGAATTTTTTCTGTTCCGGTAAAGGATTTTGGATAGGGAGAAAGGAAGCAATCGCGGATATCCAGATCGAGGGTGTATTTCAAAACATTAAAGCTATGACCGGGCACTGACTCTTCCGCTCCCGGTAAAAGAGCCCTGTTTTTATTCGCCGATTTTTTCATAGAACAAAGTTGGGAACCCTTCATGTTCTGAATGGATTGTGCTGAAAGGCCAAGGCAGAAAAGAGCCATGATGAGCGTCAGAAGGTATTGCTTCTTCATAAAATCCGGTTTTTGCTTGTTTTCTACAAAAATAGGTAAAATGTGTAAGCAGCATGAGGGAAGAGATGAACTAATATTTTGTCGATCAGTTCAAGGTTTTTATTTTTGTCAGATGATGAAGAAAAACCTCCCGTCCCTGCTTTTGTTGGTTACTGCGCTGCTGTTGATGGTCTCCGGTTGCCGGAATGGCTTCGACCAGGCAGATACCAGTCATGTTTTTCGCTATAACGAAGCCGCTGATATTACCTCGCTTGATCCCTCTTTCGCCCGTGATCAGGCAAATATCTGGCCGGTGAATCAAATCTTTAACGGGCTGGTACAGTTGAACGACAACCTGGAAGTGATTCCTGCCATCGCTTCCCGCTGGGATATCTCGGGTGACGGGTTACAGTATACTTTCCACCTGCGAAAGGATGTCCGCTTCCAGGATGATGCCTGTTTCCCGGCAGGGATTGGCAGAAAAGTGAACTCACAGGACGTGATCTACAGCTTCCGGCGCATCATGGATCCGGCCACAGCCTCTCCGGGATCGTGGGTGTTTGGCTGGCTGGACAAGAAGGATCCTTTCAGGGCTGTTGATGATTCCACCCTTGTCATCCGTTTGAAGGAACCGTTTCCGCCGTTTTTAGGGATTCTGACTACCCAATACTGTTCAGTCGTACCGGAAGAAGCTGTTAAAAGCTATGGGACAGAGTTCAGAAGACATCCTGTCGGAACCGGACCTTTTTGTTTTGCTTTCTGGAAAGAAGGAGTCAAATTGGTGCTCAAGAAGAACCCCGCTTACTTTGAGTTTGAAAACGGCAAACGTTTGCCGTACCTGGACGGAGTGGCGATTACTTTCCTCGCGGATAAGCAATCGGCTTTTCTGGAGTTCGCTAAAGGGAAGACAGACCTCATCTCGGGGATCGATCCGGCTTATAAAGACGAACTTCTGACAAAACAAGGCACCCTGAATCCCAAATATGCCGGCAGCGTGCAGCTTACCCGTCAACCGTATTTGAATACCGAATACCTGGCCATCATGGTAGATCCGTCCTCGGAAATGATGAAGGATAATCCCCTTCGGCTTAAACAAGTGCGGCAGGCCATCAACCTTTCGTTCGACAGAACCCGTATGATCGCCTATCTTCGGAATAACATCGGCGCTCCCGGCGTGTACGGGCTGATTCCTCCCGGATTACCGGGATGCGATACCAGTAAAAAATATGGCGGGTACGATCCGGAAAGGGCAGCTGCTTTGCTGGCTCAAGCCGGTTTCCCGGGCGGGAAGGGGTTGCCTTCCATCACGCTCTCGTCCACTTCCGATTACCTCGATATCTGTAAGTATATTCAGTTCCAGGTTTCATCGCTGGGGATTGACCTGAAGATAGAAGTGACTCCTCCGGCGGCGTTGAAAGAGATGAAAGCACAGGCGAAACTTCCGTTCTTCAGGGCCTCCTGGATTGCGGATTATCCCGACGCTGAGAGTTACCTTTCTCTCTTCGTTTCCGGGAACTTCTGCCCGTCAGGACCCAATTATTCTCATTTCTCCAACACACAGTACGACCGGTGGTACCGGGAGGCGATGACTACCACGGTTGATTCACTGCGTTATAAATATTACCGGCAGATGGAAGAGTTGATGATGAATGAGACGCCGGTCATCATTCTGTATTACGATGAAGTGCTGAGATTTACCCGGAAAAATGTCAGTGGCTTGGGAAGTAATCCAATGAACCTTCTGGTGTTGAAAAGGGTGAAAAAGGGATAACCGCTGTCTGTCTTCAGATCTCGATCTTTAGTCCGTCATAAGCAAACCTTACATAATCCGGTAACTCTTTTTCCACTTCTGCCTGAAGTCCCATCTGGTGACTAATGTGGGTAAGAAAAGCCTTCTCCGGCTTCAGGTCATCCAGTAGCGACAGCGCTTCTTCGAGGTTCATATGGGAGTAGTGCGGTTTTTTACGCAGCGCATTGACCACGATTACTTTTGATCCGCGGATTTTTTCTTTTTCTTCGTCACTGATCCGGAAGACATCGGTCAGATAGGTGAAATCGTTGAACCGGAAGCCGTAAACATACTGGTTTTCAGCGAAGTGGACTGCACGGATAGGTATGATGCGCTGGAGCTGGATATAAAAAGGCCTTTTACCATAGGTATGCAGGTACATTTCGGGGACGCCCGGATAACGGTGATCTCCAAAAGCATAGGCATAATCGCGGCGGATATCCTTCTGTACTTCTTTCGTGGCATATACGGCAGTCGGGCGTTGCAGTATGTAGTTAAAGGCCCTGACGTCGTCGAGGCCGCCGAGGTGGTCCTTATGACCATGGGTGATCAGGATGGCATCGATGGACTGGATTTTCTCCCGGAGCATTTGTTGCCGGAAGTCAGGCCCGCAATCGATCACGAACTGCAATCCGCCGGTTTCAATCAGGATAGAAGAACGCAGACGATGGTCGTGCGGATCGGTGGACGTACAGACAGGGCAGTTGCAGGCGATGACCGGGACTCCCTGTGAGGTACCGGTGCCGAGAAAGGTGACGAGCATTTTTGAGTCAGATCCCATTAGTCGATAACTTTGGATGCAAAATTATCGTATTTTTGCAGAGTATAGATACTGGCCAATCACCTATGAACAGGATCAGGAACATTCTGGCAAAGTATAGTTTCACGAAAGATGCGACCGGTATCTCTTATCCCCGTAAGTTTACCAACCTGGCTGATGCGCGAAGCATAGGAATTTTGTATCAGCTGAATGATGTGTCTGACTACGACATCGTGGAAGCCTTCGTTACCCGGCTTCAGAAGGACCATAAAGAGGTGAAAGCCGTTGGATACGTAAAGAACAAAGAACTTATTTCCCGGTTTCTTCCAAAACTTTCGTACGACTTTTTTTCCCGGAAAGATATCACCTGGTATTATAAGCCGGTTCACGCCAAAGTGAAGGATTTCATTGATAAGGAATTTGATATTCTGATAGATCTGAATCTCACGGATTTCTTTGCGTCGAAATATATCTCGGGGTTGTCAAAAGCCCGGTGCAGAGTCGGGGTGATGGCGGAAGACAATCAACAATACTACGATCTGATGGTGGATGCAAAGCCCGGGACAACGATGGAGGAATATCTTGAACAAATCTGTCATTATTTAACGATCATCAAAGACAATGAGACCAGGGTATAATAAATTTAAAGGTACCGGTGTGGCTATCGTGACTCCGTTTCTGGATTCAGAAGCCATCGATTTTGATTCTTATGCACGAATCATTGATCATGTTATCGATGGAGGTGCCGATTTCATCGTGGCGCTGGGGACTACCGGTGAGTCTGCCACCATGTCGAAACCGGAAAGAAAGGCCCTCATTGACTTTTCGGTAAAGAAGATCAAAAAGCGGGTGCCCCTTATGGTCGGTATCGGCGGGAACTGTACGACAGAAGTAGTATTGGCCATTCATTCCATGCCTCTGAAGGGAGTGGACGGGATCCTGTCGGTATGCCCGTATTACAATAAACCGCAACAGGAAGGTATTTTTATTCATTTCAAGACTATCGCGGAAGCCAGCCCGGTGCCGGTGATCCTGTATACCGTACCCGGAAGGACCTCCAGCAACATCGCAGCAGCTACCACGCTCCGCCTGGCGAATGAATGCCTCAATATTATCGGGATCAAAGAAGCTTCCGGTAACTTCGACCAGATCTACCAGGTGCTGAAGAACCGGCCGGATGATTTCCTTGTTCTCTCCGGCGATGACGGAATCACACTGCCGTTGATCTCGGCAGGAGCCGATGGCGTTATCTCGGTGGTTGCCAATGCCTTCCCAAGGGAATTCTCAGATATGGTCCGCGCCTGCCTGAATAACGATTACCCCAAAGCCCGGGAAAACCATTTTCTCCTGATCGATTTCATCAACGCCCTGTTCATGGACGGAAGCCCTGCAGGGATTAAAGCCGCTCTTGAAATAATGGGGTTATGTAAGAATGAATTACGACTGCCGCTGGTCGGAGTCAGAAATGAAGTATACCAGCATCTACAACAACTCATATCTCAAATTAAAAAGTAACATGAAGAAAGTACTCCTTACTATCATTATCGCTTTCACCGCTTCCTTTTTTTCTTTTTCTTTTGCCCAGGATAGTCACCAGGCTGTTATCAACAAAGTATTCGGCGAAGACGGGGAAGTGTATTTCAAATTCAATATCACGGATAGAAACGAGATCAATACGCTGACGCATATTATTTCCATCGATAATGTAAAGGATAATGAGGTTTATGCCTATGCAAACCGGAAAGAATTTTCCTTGTTTTTGGATGCAGGATATTCCTATACCATACTGCCACATCCGGGAAGTTTACTGACGGATGCAGAGCTGATGAACCCTCATCCTGCTGATGCGCCTTCCACTGTCTGGAACTTTTACCCGACGTATGACCAGTATCTCAGTTATATGGCAGGCTTTGCTTCCGCTTACCCGGATATCTGTAAAGTAGATACCATCGGTTATACCAAACAGAACCGGCTGTTATTGGCTGTCAAGATCAGCGATAGCGTGAACAACGAAGACGGGGAACCGCAGTTTTTTTATTCTTCGAGTATCCATGGCGATGAAATAACAGGATATGTGATGACGCTTCACCTGATCGATTCTCTGTTAACAAGTTACGGGAATTCTCCCCGAATCACCGATATAGTGAACAACACGGAGATATTCATCTGCCCGTTGGCAAACCCTGATGGGACCTATCACGGCGGAAATAATTCCGTTAATGGCGCTATAAGGTACAATGCTAACTACATCGACTTGAACCGGAATTATCCTGACCCTGAAGATGGTCAGCATCCTGATGGAGAAGAGTGGCAGCCCGAAACAGTAGCGTTTATGGCTTTTGCCGACAGCAATCACTTCAACATGGGGGCCAACTTCCATGGCGGTTCCGAAGTTTTTAATTATCCGTGGGACACCTGGGCCAAAAGGGCTGCCGATGATGCCTGGTGGCAATATGTCGGACATGAATTTGTCGATACCGTCCACAGCTATGCTCCCTCTTACTATTTCGGCGATTTCAACAACGGCATTACCAATGGCTATGACTGGTACACCATCTCCGGCGGGAGACAGGATTACATGAACTATTTCAAGTATTGCCGTGAAGTTACCATCGAAATATCCAATACCAAGCTGCCATCGGCCAGCAAGCTTCTGACATTCTGGAACTACAATTATCATTCTTTACTGAATTTCCTCGAACAGGCAAACTACAGTATCCAGGGCCGTATTACCGATACCGTGACCGGCGAGCCGCTGAGTGCGAAAGTGTTCATCTTAGGTCATGATAAAGACAACTCTTTTGTCTTTTCAAAGTTACCTTCGGGATTCTATTCCCGACTTCTGAACGAAGGGACCTATAGTCTTTCTTTCACCTGCGATGGTTATTTTTCGAAAACAGTGACTGCCGATGTGGTCAATCATCAGCAGACCAGGTTGGATGTGCAGATGGTGCCGTTGAATATCAGCGTTGAAAACCGGGACGTAAAACATGTTTCCATGGCCTTCCCGAATCCGTCTGACGGCAACTTCCGTCTGGTATTTCCGGCAACGAGCAAGGGACAGTCGCACGTTGAGATATATAATTCGACCGGAGCTCAGGTGCTGAATCAATCCTATCCGGGGAATCTGTCGTCTGTAGAAATGAACCTGGGGAATCTCTCTGCCGGGCTTTATTTCATCAAAGTGGAATCACCTGCCGGCATTTTCTCAGACCGCATCGTGATCTATTAGCAGAACAATTTCAAACCGGGAGACAGCATGATCCGGAAGAGGATCAGGACGACGACGGACATCAGGATGATCGGGTAGGAGAGGCGGATTTTCCGCTGATCCTCATCGAAATAGAAGTCTTCCAGTTGCTTTCCTCTGATCATCACCGGGATCAGCATGAAAACCATGGTCAGGTTGAGGGTGATATCATACAGAGAAATGGAGGGGAGTTTGATCAGCCAGATGATGAAATTTCCGGCGAGAAAAGGCACGAGAAACTGGAATCCTAAAAATTTCCGGGTATAAAAGGCGGGTAGTTCGTTAAAATAGATGTTGGCGGAAATAGTAAAGTACCTGGCCACACTGAATCCGACGGCTATCATGCCTATGAGAGTAAGTACCGTCACCACCATCATCACCGTATCCTGCGCATAAAGGTACATCAGCACGTATCCGAAATCCCTGTTAAACAGTGATCCCATCATGATCTCTCCGAAGAAGAAGACCATGGAATGAGCAAACATCCAAAGCACCAGCAGCCGGAGCATCCCGGTTTCTTCGGCAGTAATGTTATAGAGGATGATGAGGATGGCTCCTGCAAGCAAGCAAACAAGAGGCCCCGCGCTGTAAACAACCTTAACAGCATCTGGTGTCCATCCGACACCTTTGATCAGGAATGAAATTTCATTCAGATACACTGCCGTGGGAATATTGAAAGCGATGGCAGCCAGGGCGGTGGATAGACTGTAAATCAGCGAGACAAGTACATAAGCAAGCAAAAAGAGGAACAGGGAATTGATGCTGATGGGGATGAAAGAGCGTTGGTAAACGGCATGGTTATTCCGTCTGGACCTGCCTGTCTTTTTGCCGGGAGATCGGAAAAGAGAACCCCGCCGGAGAAGAAACGAGATCTTCCGGTGAGTCCGGTAGATATATCCGCTTCTCCGGCGGGGTTTGTTATCCATTAAGCATTATTTTTAGATTATATCTGCCACCGGTGGAATTCCTCCAGTGGAATATTTCCCGTTGTCGAGGTTGTTCCTCACTTCCGAGAACGCTTTGATGGTGTAGTTCACATCTTCCAGCGTATGTCCGGCGGTGGGGATCAAACGGAGCATGATGATGCCCCTGGGCACTACAGGATAGATGACCATAGAACAGAAAACGCCGAAGTTCTCGCGCAGGTCGGTGATGATTTGGGTGGCTTCTGTCACTCCTCCTTGCAGGAAGACCGGAGTAACCGGCGAAGCGGTACGTCCGAGGTCAAACCCTTCCGCCTTCAAACCGCTCTGCAAAGCCTTCACGATCGTCCAGAGGTTCTCTCTCAGTTCAGGATGGGTACGAATGATTTCCAGTCGTTTCAATGAACCGTATACCATCGGCATAGGCAACGACTTGGCAAAAATCTGGGAACGCATTTTGAACATCAGGGATTTGATGATCCTTTTTTCTGAAGCAATAAAAGCACCGATACCGGCCATGGATTTGGCGAAAGTGCCAAAGTACAGATCCACCTGATCCATCACTCCCATGAATTCGCTTGTTCCGGCGCCGGTTGCACCCATGGTACCGAATCCGTGAGCATCGTCGATGAGCAGACGGAATCCGTATTTATCTTTCAGCTGCAAAATACCGGTGAGATTACCCAGGTCGCCTGCCATACCATAAACACCTTCGGTGATGACCAGAATACCACCGCCTGTTTCATCGGCCAGTTTGCGGGCATGCTTCAGCGAGTGTTCGAACTTATCCATATCATTGTGCGGATATACGATACGCTTGCCCATGTGCATACGCAGTCCGTCAAGGATACATGCATGAGCATCGGAGTCATACACCACCACATCGTGGCGATCAATCATCGAATCGATGATGGATATCATCCCCATGTAACCGAAATTGAGCAGGTATGCCGATTCTTTCTTTTCAAAATCAGCTAATTCATGCTCAAGTTGGATGTGCATGTCTGTCTGTCCCGACATCATTCGGGCACCCATGGGGCTGGCCAACCCGTATTTCTCGGCGCCGATCCGGTCGGCTTCCCGGACTTCAGGATGGTTTGCAAGACCAAGATAGTTGTTCAGGCTCCATACCAGGACAGGTTTTCCCCTGAATTTCATCCTACTGGAAATATCTCCTTCAAGCTTAGGAAAATAATAATAACCATATCCCTGGTCAGCATATGTGCCCAAAGGACCCGGATTGTTTACTACTTTTTCAAATAAATCCACAATATTCAGTTTTTGATAAGTGTTTATACTATTCGTTATTGAGTGCAAATTTAGAAATTTCATCCGACTTAACAAGTGTTACAAAGACCTCCTTGCTATTCAATTAAAATTGTGTAATTTTGCAACATGAAAAGAATCCCGCTTCTCGTTTTTGCCCTTTCTTTCATTCTGACCCTGAATTCCTGCAAGTTCGCGAGGATCATGAAAAGTCCGGATGTCGAAACGAAGTACAAGTCTGCCATGGATTACTATGATGCCAAGGACTATTCACGGGCGCTTCAGCTTTTTGATCAGATAGCCGGCGTGATTCGTGCAACAGACAAGGCGCAGGATGTGAACTTCAAATATGCATACTGCTATTTTTACATGAAAGATTATACCCTGGCATCCTATTATTTCAAACGCTATTTTACCAATTACTCGAATACCACGAATGCAGAGGAAGCTCTTTTCATGAGCGCATACTGTAACTACCTGAATTCGCCTGAATACAGCCTGGATCAGACAAGTACTTACGAAGCTATCAAAGACCTTCAGTTGTTTATCAACATCTATCCCGAAAGCAAACGTGCTTCGGAATGTAACGACCTGATCGATGACCTGAGGGCAAAACTGGAATTCAAAGATTACCGCATAGCAAGGCTTTATTACAGAATGGGAGACTTTAATGCTGCCATCACTTCGTATAACAACCTGTTAAAAGATTATCCCGAAACTCCTCATCGCGAAGAGATCTTATTCCAGATCGTGAAAATTTACCAAAAGTATGCCGATGAGAGCATCGAGTTAAAAAAGAAAGAACGATACAATAAAGCGATTCTCGCTTATAATGACCTGTTAAAAGAATTTCCTGAAACCCGTTACCGGGACGAAGCCAAAGTTGTGTTTGACAAGTGCAATGAGGAATTACAGCTTCTTGCACAGCCGGAAACAGGAAGAAAAAAATAACTTTTAAATCAAATCTCTCCAGATGGATTATAAAAAAGTGAAAACGGACACAAACGCCATTACCCGTAACATTGAAGATTTTACTCGCGGCACAGGTAATGTCTATGAAACGGTCGTGGTGCTTTCAAAACGAGCCAACCAGATCAGTTCCGAAGTGAAAGAAGAGTTGAATCAGAAGATCTCCGAATTTGCGACGACCACTGATAACCTTGAGGAGGTCTTTGAAAACCGGGAACAGATTGAAATCGCCAAGTATTTTGAACACCTTCCGAAACCGACGCTGATTGCTGTCCAGGAATACATGAACGACGAATTATATATCCGCAATCCGGATACCGGAGAAGCGGAAGAATCGGCTGAATAAAATCAGTCCTGATGCTGAAAGGGAAAAAAATAGTCATTGGGATCACCGGAAGCATTGCTGCTTACAAAATCCCGTTTCTGGTCCGACTCCTGGTAAAAGAAGAGGCGGAAGTAAGAGTGATCATGACGCCTTCGGCAAAGGATTTTGTTACTCCCCTGACACTTGCCACTCTCTCCAGAAATGATGTGATCTTTCACCCGTTTGATCAACAAACCGGTGCATGGAATAGTCATGTGGAGCTTGGAACGTGGGCCGACCTGATGCTTTTTGCACCTGTCACGGCCTGTACCCTCGGGAAAATGGCTTCCGGCGTGGCAGATAATTTCCTTGTCACCGCTTACCTGTCGGCTAAATGTCCGGTGATGATCGCCCCGGCCATGGACCTGGATATGTATAACCATCCTTCCACCCGGAAAAATGTCGAGATTCTCAAGTCATACGGGAATCAGATCATCGAGCCTCAGACCGGAGAACTGGCAAGCGGCCTTTCCGGCCCTGGCAGGCTGGAAGAACCGGAACGGATACTCGAGATTATCCGTAATTTTTTTTTTAGATCTGAAGAATTAGCCGGGAAGAAAATCCTGATCACGGCCGGACCTACCTACGAAGAGATAGATCCGGTACGTTTTATTGGAAACCGCTCCTCCGGAAAAATGGGATTCGCCCTTGCTGAAGAAGGCGCTGCCCGTGGCGCCGAAGTCACGCTCATCTCCGGACCGGTACACCTGAATACACATCATCCGGCTGTCAGAAGAATAAACGTCATTTCCGCCGCTGATATGTACGAAGCGGTGATGAAATTCGCTCCGGAAGCAGACATTATCATGATGGCGGCCGCTGTCGCCGATTATTCCCCCCGGGAGAAAGCGCCTTCAAAAATCAAAAAACATCGTGAAGAACTGACCATCCATGTTGTTCCTACCGTGGATATCCTTTCCGAGCTCGGTAAAAACAGGAAACAAGGCCAGATCCTCGTCGGATTTGCCCTTGAAACAAATAATGAAGAGGAAAACGCGAAAAAGAAACTGAAAGAGAAAAACGTGGATATGGTCGTGCTGAATTCTCTTCAGGATACCGGGGCCGGTTTTGATCACCCGACTAACAAAGTGACGATTTTCCTTCGCAATGGAGAACAGGTCTCGGGTGATCTCAAAAGAAAAGATCAGGTGGCATGCGATATTTTCGATACTCTTGCGTTATTATCTAAACCCTCACAACCATGAAGTCATTGAAAACCCTCCTCGTGGTGATGCTGTTGCTCCTCACTGCAGGATCCATGAAGGGACAGGAGTTTAACTGCATGATCAGCGTTCAGTTGGAGAAGGTCGAAGCGGCAGATAAAAAGATCTTTGAGACGCTTCAGACAGCCATTTATGAATTCATGAATAACCGCAAATGGACCAACTACGATATCCGGCTGGAAGAACGAATTGAATGTACCCTCCTGATATCCATTAAAGATCGCCCCAGTACGGACGAATTCAGGGGATCGATCAACGTGGTGCTTCGCCGGCCGATATACAATACTTCCTATAATTCGGTACTTCTAAATCATTTAGATAAAGACTTTTACTTTAAATATTCCGAGTACCAGCCGCTGGATTATTCCGACGGCTCTTTCTCTTCCAACCTGACCCAGGTACTGGCTTATTATGCCAACATCATGCTTGGTTTTTATTTCGATTCCTTCAGTCTCGACGGCGGCTCGCCTTTCTTTAACAAGGCCATGGAAATCGTCAATGTTGCCCAAAGCGCTCCCGAACCGGGATGGAAATCATACGACAGCCAGAAAAACCGTTACTGGCTGATTGAAAATATATTGAATAGCAGCACTTCCGGCATCCGGAATTTCGTGTACAAATATCACCGGCTCGGTCTTGATCAGATGTATGACAAAAATGACCTGGGACGGACTGCTATCACGGAAAGTCTGAATCTGCTGAACGATGTTTACAATGCCAAACCAGGACTTTATCTGCTTCAGATGATTCTTGATGCAAAAAAAGATGAATTTGTAAACATTTATTCCGACTCCAAGGTTCCTCCCATGGAAAAAAATAATGTGGTGAATATCCTGAAAGAAATTGATCCGGCCAATGGATCAAAATATCTTACTATCTTAGAGTCGAAATAATTCGAGTCTGATTCACATTTTTATATTTTACTGATTAACATGCTGTTAAAGCTATTCATCGAAAATTATGCTTTAATTGATAAGTTGGAGATTGAATTCTCCGACGGGCTTACGGTAATCACCGGGGAAACAGGCGCCGGGAAGTCCATCCTGGTCGGAGCTCTGTCACTGATCCTGGGAGGAAGAGCCGACACAACGGTTCTCACCGATCCGGGCAGGAAATGTATTGTGGAAGGGTTAGTGCAACTTTCACGTTATGAGGGACTCAGGGAGTTCTTTTCGAATAATGATATTGATTATGATGATCATACGGTTATCCGTCGTGAAATTGCTCCCGGAGGAAAATCAAGAGCCTTTATCAACGATACTCCGGTCAGTGTCTCTCAACTGAAAGAGTTAGGCGAACAACTGGTAAATATCCACTCGCAGCATTCTGTCATCACCCTGAATGATCCTTCTTTTCAACTGGCCGTGGTGGATGATTATGCGCGTAATCAGCAGGATCTGGTGAAATACAGAGATTTGTTCCGGGATTACACGGAACAAGGGCGAATTCTTGCCGGATTGCTTGAAACGGAGAAGAAAAGCAAAGCCGAACAGGATTATTATCAGTTCGTGTTGGATGAACTGGAAAAAGCCAACCTGGTGGAAGGAGAACAGGAGGAGTTGGAACAACAACAGGAGGTCCTTGCTCATGCCGGTGAGATCAAATCGTGTTTGTTAAGATCAATCCAGGAACTTTCGGGAGAGGAAGTAAGTTTACTCTCCGTGCTTTCAGGGATTATCAACGCCTTGGGAACTGTTTCCGGCTATCGGAATGATATTAAAGTAATAGTTGAAAGACTTAAGTCTAACCAGATAGATATCAAGGATATATTATCTGAAATAGAACATATTGAACCAACCATTTCCTTCGATCAGGCCGAGAGTGATGCTACTTCTTCGCGACTTGATTTGATATACCGGTTAGAAAAGAAACACCTGGTGCAATCGGTAGGGGAATTGATTACGGTCCGCGAGGATATTGCCGCGCGGTTAGGAAAAACGATCCGGATGGGTGAGCAGATCGTCGAACTGGAGAAAAAAATGGCGCAGGAAGAAGCAGAACTGAAGTCCCTGGCCCGGGGTATTTCCGGTAAACGTACCGCCGCCATTCCTCCTCTGGAAAAAGAGATGGTCAGGCTGCTCACGCTGCTGGGTATGCCATTTGCCCGGTTTAGCGTGATGATTGAACAGGGCGATGTACTGAAAAAGGATGGGTTTGATCGTGTTAAGTTCCTGTTTTCCGCCAACAAGGGAGTTGAATTGAATGATCTGTCAAAAGTGGCTTCCGGAGGTGAGTTATCCCGACTGATGCTGAGCATCAAATCGTTGCTCACCAGGAAAAACCTGCTTCCCACCGTGATCTTTGATGAGATTGACAGTGGCATTTCCGGAGAGATCGCCGGGAAAGTAGGGAGCATTATGAAGAACATGTCGAAGCACATGCAGGTGATCGTGATCACGCATCTCCCGCAGATTGCAGGGAAAGGCGATTCTCATCTGTGGGTTTATAAGAAAGACAGTACCGACGTGACCCGATCGATGATCCGGAAACTTACCGACGGAGAACGGGTGAAGGAAATTGCCCGGATGTTAAGCAGTGAAAAAGTCACGGAAGCGGCAGTAATGACGGCCAGGGAATTGCTGAAAGATTAATGTTTCATCTGATTTATTGATCGAAGAAATGACCGGTAATTTATTATCAGGAAAGAAAGGCATCATATTCGGAGCGCTGGACAATAATTCCATCGCTTGGAAAGTTGCCGAGAAAGTATGTGATGAAGGAGCGATCATTACGTTAACCAATACTCCTTCGGCAATCCGTATCGGGCAGATCAGCGAGTTGGCCCTTTCGTGTAATGCCCGGGTCATTCCGGCCGATGCTACCAATGAAGAGGACCTGGAGAAGGTTTTCAGGGAATCCGTGGAAATACTGGGAGGGAAGATTGATTTTGTACTTCACGCCATCGCCATGTCCATGAACGTCAGAAAAAAAAATAATTACGATAAGCTGAATTACGATTTCTATCACAAAACCCTCGACATCTCTGCCATTTCGTTCCATAAAATGCTTCAGGTGGCTAAAAAGCTTGATGCCATCAACGAGTGGGGGTCGGTGGTAGCGCTTACCTATATCGCTTCCCAACGGTCATTTTACGGGTATAACGACATGGCAGATGCTAAAGCGTTGCTGGAATCCATTTGCCGCAATTTCGGCCATATCTATGGGATCGAAAAGCATGTACGCATCAATACCGTTTCACAATCACCCACTCCAACCACTGCCACCGGTCTTATTAAAGACATGGACGCTATAATGGACTATGCCGGTCGGATGTCACCCCTCGGCAATGCTACGGCAGAGGAATGTGCCGGCTTCTGTACGCTATTGTTCTCAGACCTCACCAGGAAGGTCACTATGCAGAACCTTTTCCATGATGGAGGATTCTCTGCCATGGGAATGAGCCACAGTGTAATGGAGCCCTACAGCCAGGTCACCAGGGAGCGGCCGTAAAAAGTTGCTTTGAACTTACCCTTTTTTCGTATCTTTGCCGCTTGAAATCAGCCTTTTTTTATTTAAATTATCTGTAAATGAAGATATTAGTTTGTATTAGCCATGTGCCTGACACAACCACCAGGGTTAAATTTATTGATGATTTTAAAAAATTGGATACCGCTGGTATTCAGTGGGTTATTAATCCATGGGATGAGTTGTCTCTGACCCGCGCTCTTGAATTGAAAGATGATAAAGCGAACGGGATTGAGAAAGTAACGGTTGCTCATGTAGGAACCATTGCCACCGAACCGACGATCAGAAAAGCCCTGGCAATCGGCGCTGATGATGCGATCAGGGTGGATGCTGAACCTTCCGATGCCTATTTTGTAGCGGAGCAACTGGCAGAAGTCATTAAAAAGGAGCCATATGACATTATCTTCTGCGGAATAGAATCAAGCGATTATAATGGATCCATGGTAGGAGGGATGCTGGCAGAATTCTTAGGATATCCTTCTGTTTCCGCCGTTTCTTCCTTAACTATCGAGAACGGACAACCGGTGATCACGCGCGAAATTGACGGCGGCAAGGAAATTCTTTGTGTTCCGGCGCCTGTCGTGGCCATTGTGCAGAAGGGGATTGCCAAAGAACCCCGTATTGCGGCCATGCGCGGCATCATGATGGCCCGTACCAAACCCATCAGAGTGATTGCTCCGGCAGTCGTGTCGCCCGTTAGCGAACTGGTTGGATACGAAATGCCCAAGCCAAGGGCTGCTTGTAAATTTGTTGATGCGGAAAATCCGAAACAATTAATCGAACTGCTTCAGAATGAGGCGAAAGTAATCTGATCAATAATCAAAGAAAAACAACAACCAAGATATGTCTGTATTAGTATTTCTTGAAAACTGGGATGGTAAATTTAAAAAATTCACTTTCGAATTGGCTTCTTATGCTGCAAAAGTAGCGGAGATGCTGAATACCACCCCTGTAGCGTTATCACTTGGCACAGTGGAACAATCCGAACTGGAAAAAGTCTGTAAATATGGAATCAGCCGGATCATCTCGGCTTCGAATCCTGAACTTTCCGTTTTGGATAACCAGGTATATACCTCGGTCATTGCCGGCATTGCCAAACAGGAAAACACCACTGTCATTGTTTTAGCTAACAACAATACGGGTAAAGCGCTGGCGCCAAGGTTATCGGCCAGGCTTCAGGCTGCTGTCGGATCAGGTGTCAGCAAGCTTCCTCTCAGCACGGAACCCTTCGTTATTTATAAAAAGGTATTTTCTGGTAACGCTTTTGCAGATGTAGCGCTGAAAAGCGCGGTGAAAATTCTGACCTTATCTCAGAATTCTTTCGATTTGATTGAGAATCCTGTTACCCCGGCGATTGAATCTGTTCAGGCTTCCATTGAGCCCGGCATGATGAAAACGCAGGTGAAAGAAGTCCAGAAACAAACTGGCAAGATCCTTCTTACCGATGCCGAGATTGTCGTCTCTGGTGGCCGTGGAATGAAATCCCCTGATAACTGGGGCCCACTGACCGAGCTGGCGGAACTTCTCGGAGCGGCTACCGCCTGTTCCCGTCCCGTTTCCGACGAAGGCTGGCGTCCCCACGAAGAGCATACCGGTCAAACCGGAAAAATCATCGCCCCGAACCTGTACATGGCCATCGGGATCTCCGGCGCCACCCAACACCTGGCTGGTATCAGCTCTTCCAAGTACATCGTTGCCATCAATACCGATAAGGATGCTCCCATCTTTGAGGCAGCCCAGTACGGCATTGTCGGCGACGCTATGAAAGTGCTCCCCAAATTGGTGGAAGCTGTTAAAGAAATTAAGAAGAATTAGCGATGGCACGGCAGATCATTTTTGCGATCGCACTGCTCATTACCCTTTCCGTTTTTGCTTATTCGATCGCCCGGATCATCCGGTTTTTTAAACTTACCAGGAAAGGCTTTCCGGTCAGACATCTGGGCCGTCGTTTCAACCTGATGATGAACGTGGCTTTCGGGCAGACCAAGATCTTCCGTCGTCCGGTCATCGGTTTCTTTCACGCACTGGTTTTCTGGGGCTTCTGTGTCATTCTTTTCGGCAGCATCGAAATGGTTATCGACGGGCTGTCCGGAACCAATCAGGCACTCAGTATCCTGGGACCGGTTTACAATGTGATCATCGCCTCCGGCGATATCTTTTCCGTGCTGGTCGGGATTTCTATCATTATTTTCCTCATCCGTCGAATCTTCCTGCATATACGGAGGTTTGAAGGGATCGAAATGAAAAAGATCTCCCATATCGATGCGAATGTAGCGCTCACGATCATCCTCCTGCTCATGGTTTCACTGCTGGGCATGAATATCGCTGGTTTACAATACAGTAAATTGACCGGTACCGAGCATCACGGATGGTTTCCTATCAGCAAACTTATTGTAGGATGGTTCCCTGCCAACTCGGCCGATAGCGCCCTGACTTTCAAGGAAATTTTCTGGTGGACCCATATTTTACTGATTTTCCTGTTTGCTAACCTTCTCCCATACTCCAAGCATTTTCATGTTTTCCTCTCGATCCCGAATGTATTCCTTTCAAGGTTGGATCCCTTGGGAAAACTGACTACCATGGAGAGTATCACCCGTGAGGTGAAAATGATGATGGATCCTTCCACCGCCTATGCGGCTCCGGCAGCTGATGCTCCGGTGGAACGCTTCGGAGTGAAGGATGCAGAAGATGTGGTCTGGAAAAGTTATTTCGATTCCCTTTCATGTACCGAATGCGGACGCTGCACTTCCGTTTGCCCGGCTAATTTTACGGGAAAACGTCTGTCGCCACGTAAAGTCATGATGGATCTTCGGGCCCGCATGAAGGAAAAAGGTCCGGAAATGATCAAAAACGGGAAGGACTTTTCTGACAACAAATCCCTGGTCAGGGATTATATCACCGAAGAAGAGTTGTGGGCTTGTACTACCTGCAACGCTTGCGCCCGTGAATGTCCCATTGATATCAATCAGCCTTCTCTGATCATCGAGATGAGACGCTACCTGGTGATGGAAGAAGGATCAGCGCCCGGCGGGCTGAAAACGATGTTCAGCAACATCGAAAACAATGGAGCTCCCTGGCAGTATTCTCCCGAAGACCGTGCTATTCCTGATGCACCGGTGATGGCTGACCTTTTTGCCCGCGGCGAAAAACCGGAATATCTCTTCTGGGTTGGCTGTGCAGGTGCATACGATGACCGGTATAAGAAAGTGACCAGGGCCTTTATGAAGATCATGGACCATTTGAAGGTCAGTTATGCTGTGCTGGGTAAAGAAGAATCCTGCACCGGCGATCCTGCCCGCAGAGCCGGTAATGAAATGCTTTATCAAATGCAGGCTCTTCAGAATATTTCAGTGTTAGATAATTATCAGGTAAAGAAGATTCTGACCATATGCCCGCATTGCTATAACATCTTTAAAAATGAGTATCCTGACCTTGGCGGCAACTATGAAGTGGAAAATTACATCACTTTCCTCGACAGAGCTATCACCGAAGGAAAGCTGGTCCTTGACGGAACTATTTTAAAGGATGCGAAGATCACTTACCACGACCCGTGTTACCTGGGCCGCGCCAACGATATCTATGCGGAACCCCGTTCCATCCTGAAACAACTGACGGATAACCTTACGGAAATGGACCGCAACCACAGCTTCTCCATGTGTTGTGGAGCAGGTGGCGCCCAGATGTTCAAAGAAGCAGAACCCGGGGAAAAGGAAGTTTTCATGGAAAGAACGGAGCAAGCCCTTGCTACCGGCGCTTCCGTGATCGCTACTGCCTGCCCGTTCTGCATGAATATGATCACCGACGGGATCAAGTATAAAAACCGCGAGCAGGATGTAAAGAATTACGACATCGCGGAATTAATTGCACAATCACTTGGATTATAAAACCAACAGATACGTAAACCAATCAGTATGAATAATAAGAAAGTGTTGAAAAGCGGAGAGTTCCTCGTTGAGGAGATCAACCCGAATGATATTTTTATTCCTGAAGAGTTCAATGAAGAACAGGTAATGATTGCGCAGACCTGTAGCGATTTCCTGGAAACGGAACTCTATCCTAACCTTAACCAGATTGATTCGCCCGATATCCAACTGATGAAATCTACCCTGAAGAAAGCGGGAGAACTTGGTCTGATGGGCATTTGTATCCCTGAAGAATACGGCGGTTTTGGACAGGATTTTATCACTCAGATGCATGTTGCCGAAGTTATTGGCGCAGGTTATTCATTCTCTGTTGCATTTATGGCTCATTGCGGTATTGGTACTTTACCTATCATGTATTATGGCAATGAAGATCAGCGTCAGCGTTACGTCACCAAGCTGGCCACCGGCGAATACCTCGGCGCCTATTGCCTTACCGAACCCGGTGCCGGCAGTGATGCCAACTCGGGTAAAACACATGCCACCCTTTCCGAAGACGGGAAACATTATATCCTCAACGGACAGAAGATGTGGATCACCAATGCTAACCTGGCCGATGTTCAGACCGTTTTCGCCAAGATCGACCACGATCGCGTTCTCAGCGCCTTTATCGTTGAACGGGCATTCCCCGGTGTAGTAGTCAACCCCGACGAACACAAAATGGGGATCAAAGGTTCTTCCACTGCCCAGATCTTCTACAACGACGTGAAAGTTCCTGTTGAAAACCTTATCGGTAAGAGGGGCGAAGGATTCCGGGTTGCCCTGAGTATCCTTCACATGGGCCGTATCAAACTGGGCGCTAACGTTCTCGGCGCTTCGAAAAAAGCTATTACCGATTCCGTAAAATATGCCAATGAACGCAAACAGTTCAACACGTTCATTTCTTCCTTCGGAGCCATCCAGTATAAACTTGCCCAGCAGGTTATCCGTACCTGGGGACTTGATTCTGCCATCTATAAACTGAGTAAAGATATCGATGATCAGATCAACCGGAATAAAGAATCGGGCATGGATAAAGGCCGCGCCAGCATTGAAGGCATCAGCCATTATGCGGTAGAAGCAGCTATTGTTAAAGTCTTCGGATCAGAAGTACTTGATTATGTGATCGATGAAACGGTTCAGATCCACGGCGGAATGGGTTATTCCGCGGAAGTGGCTGCTGAAAGAGGCTATCGTGATTCCAGGATTAACAGAATCTTTGAAGGCACAAATGAAATCAACCGTTTGCTTGTTTCCGATACAGCTATGAAACGTGCCATGAAAGGCGAATATGATCTCTTCGGAAAAGCGGAAGCGCTTTACAATGCCGAACAGGTAGCTGAAGTGAAAACTGGATCCGAATCTTTTTACGAAGAAAAGATGCGGAATATCCGGAACTTCAAGAAAGCCATCATGCTGCTCATCCACGGCGCCAACAAACGCTATGCAAAGAACCTGGTGAACGAACAGGAAGTGATGAACAACATCTCCGAAATGATGATGGAAACTTACGTGGCTGAATCCATGGCACTCAGATTTGAGAAAATCAGAATGACCAGGGGAGAAGAAGCTACCACCATTCTTCGCGATATCCTGGATGTGTTTGTTTACGATGCTGCTGACTTGATCCGTAAGAACGGATGCGATGGCATATACTCCTTCGGAGAATTCGAAAATTCAGCGAAGGTTATCAGGGCAATCAAGGATTGCACCTGTGTGAATCCCGTAAATGTAAAAGATGCCCGCAGAAGAATTGCGGCAAAATTAATTGAAGATAACGCTTACCGGTTCTAATCAGCCGGCTTGGAGATACTGATCGCCATCTCGGACTTCTCTTTATCGAAGTCGATGGTGATCAGATCTTCCGGAGCGATTTTGGTTTTAATGATCTCTTCAGCCAACAAGTCCTCCACGTATTTCTGAATGGCCCTCTTCAGCGGCCGGGCCCCAAACTGGGCATCCCACCCTTTCTCTACAACATAGTCTTTAGCTTCCGGAGTAATCAGGATCTTGTACCCCATCGCTTTAACCCTGTCATATAACTGGGTGAGCTCGATATCGATGATCTTATGAATGTCGTCACGATCAAGCGCATTGAAGATGACCACATCGTCGATACGGTTCAGAAACTCGGGAGCAAAGGATTTTTTCAACGCACTTTCGATGACGCCTCTGGAATAATCTGCCGATTGTGCTGCTTTGGAAGAAGTAGTGAATCCCACGCCTTGTCCGAAATCCTTCAACTGCCGTGACCCGATGTTGGAAGTCATGATCACGATGGTATTTTTAAAATCTACCCGGCGTCCGAAACTATCGGTCAGCACGCCGTCATCGAGAACCTGAAGCAGCAGGTGAAAGACATCGGGATGAGCTTTTTCAATTTCATCAAGCAGCACGATGGAGTAGGGGCGGCGGCGGATTTTTTCCGTCAACTGTCCGCCTTCTTCATATCCGACATACCCCGGAGGAGCGCCGATGAGACGTGAAACGGCAAATTTTTCCATGTACTCACTCATGTCGATCCTCACCAGGGCATCTTCGCTGTCGAAGAGATATTTGGCAAGGATCTTGGCCAGGTGAGTTTTCCCAACTCCGGTCGGACCGAGGAAAATGAACGAGCCGATGGGTTTATTAGGATCTTTGAGTCCTGCCCGGTTCCGGCGTATGGAACGAACGACTTTCTGAATGGCTTCATCCTGGCCGATAACCGAATGGGCCAGTTCGTCTTCCATATGCAACAAACGATCACCCTCGTTACGGGCGACACGCTGCACCGGGATGCCGGTCATCATGGCAACCACTTCCGCTACGTTTTCTTCCGAGACCGTCTGCCGGTTTATCCGGGATTCTTCATCCCATTTCTTCTTAGCCTTTTCAAGGGAGTCCTGGAGTTTTCTTTCTGTGTCGCGCAGGTCGGCCGCTTCTTCAAATTTCTGACTGTTGATGGCCGTCATCTTGGATTTCCGTGCTTCTTCGATCTGTTCTTCAATAGCCACGATATCAGGCGGAACATTGATGTTGGAGATGTGCACCCTGGCGCCGGCTTCGTCCATGGCGTCGATGGCTTTGTCGGGAAGGTACCGGTCGGATATATACCGTGTGGTCAGCGATACGCAGGCTTTGATAGCATCGTCGGTATATTGAACCAAGTGATGATCTTCGTATTTTTCTTTGATATTATTGAGGATCTCAACGGTCTCCTCCGGGCTGGTAGGATCCACGAGCACTTTCTGGAACCTCCGTTCCAAGGCACCATCTTTTTCTATATACTGACGATATTCATCCAGCGTTGTCGCTCCGATGCACTGCAATTCACCTCTTGCCAGGGCCGGTTTGAACATGTTGGAGGCATCGAGAGAACCCGAGGCGTTTCCGGCTCCGACGATAGTATGTATCTCATCAATGAAGACGATGATATTCGGATTCTTTTCCAGTTCATTAAGAACCGCTTTCATTCGTTCTTCAAACTGACCGCGGTATTTGGTTCCGGCAACGAGTGAAGCCAGGTCAAGGCTTACGATCCGTTTGTTAAACAGCGCCCGGGAGACTTTCCGTTGAACGATCCGCAATGCCAATCCTTCTGCAATAGCTGATTTACCTACGCCTGGTTCCCCGATAAGGATCGGGTTGTTCTTTTTTCTCCGGCTCAGGATCTGGGCGATGCGTTCCAACTCTTTCTCGCGCCCGACGATGGGGTCGAGCCTGTTTTCTTCCGCAGCCCGCGTAATGTCACGGCCGAAGTTATCGAGGACAGGCGTTTTTGATTTTGATTCGGAAGGACGTTTGGCAGAGGGGCCAAAGCTTTTTCCTCCTTCTTCCTGATCTTCATCCTCATCGTCTTTTGGCAGGATATCTTTCGGGTCGAAAGCCGGCAGGTCTTTCCCTTCGGACAGGATAGCGCGGAGTTCTTCTTTCACCGAATCATAGTTGATGGATATCCCTTGTAATGTTTTGGTGACAATGTTGTTTTCATCTTTCAGAATAGCCAGCAACAAATGTTCCGTACCGATGAGTTCACTTCCGTAGATCTTAGCTTCCAGGTAGGTGATTTTCAAGGCACGTTCCGCCTGCTTGATCAGTGGCATGTTCTCATTCCCGGCCGGCTTCTCTTTATGGCTCGCTACGGCCAGTTCTATTTTCTTCCGAATATCACCCAGGTCTGCTCCCAGGTTTCGAAGGATCTTCACGGCAAGTCCGGTGCCTTCTCTGATGATCCCTAATAATAAATGTTCCAGACCGATATAGTCGTTTCCCAACCGCTGGGCTTCTTCCCTGCTGAAGATCAACACATCCTTTACCCGCTGAGAAAATTTTGCTTCCATAGTAATAGGTATATCTGTTTAAACGCCGGTCAGGTTTTTATTATTGAGTTTACCGGCTATTTCACGTTACAAAGATAAGGTCAGCAAAAATCAATCCAACCGGATTTTCCCTGTAATTATGACCAATTTTGTAAAAATACGGACGAAATGTCAGTCCCTGGTTCACACGACTGATTTTTATTAACAGTGTATTGTTAGAAAGCCATGAAAATCGCCCTAAAAATATCATGGTTTTCTGATGGAATTTTTGTAATTTCGTATTATTGTTTTACTACACATAACTATTTGTGATCCAATAAATTAATTTAGATATCCAACATGGAAAACGGAGAAAAGATCGTTCAGGTTAATATTGAAAATCAGATGAAGACGGCCTACATTGACTATTCAATGTCGGTGATCGTCTCCAGGGCATTACCTGACGTCAGGGATGGACTGAAACCGGTTCACCGGAGAGTACTATTCGGGATGTCAGAATTGGGTGTTTATTCGAACAGACCGTACAAAAAATCAGCAAGAATCGTAGGGGAGGTCCTCGGGAAGTACCATCCGCATGGTGACAGCTCTGTATACGATGCCATGGTTCGATTGGCCCAGGACTGGAGTCTCCGGTACCCGCTGGTTGACGGGCAGGGAAACTTTGGTTCAATGGACGGCGATAGTGCAGCTGCCATGCGATATACCGAAGCGCGTTTGCAGAAGATCGCTGAGGAAATGTTAGTTGATATTGAAAAGAATACCGTTGATTTCACGTTGAATTTTGACGATTCTCTGGAGGAACCTCTTGTACTTCCTTCTGCTTTCCCGAATCTTATCGTGAACGGCGCTTCCGGCATCGCGGTCGGGATGGCTACCAATATGGCTCCTCATAACCTTACGGAAGTAATTGACGGCATCGTTGCCTATATCGATAATCGTGACATCACGGTTGAAGAGTTAATGCAATATATCAAGGGACCCGATTTCCCTACCGGCGGAGTCATTTACGGAATTGACGGAATAAAGGAAGCTTATACTACCGGCCGTGGCCGTATCGTGATGCGTGGTGAAACCAAGATAGAAACGGAAGACAACGGAAGAGAACTCATTGTTGTCAACTCGATCCCGTACCAGGTGAATAAATCGGAAATGGTTAAAAAGACCGCCGAGCTGGTCAACGAGAAAAAGATCGAAGGAATCTCTGATATCAGGGATGAATCTGATCGCAACGGGGTCCGTATTGTCTACGAACTGAAAAAAGATGCACTGACTTCGGTGGTGATCAACAAGTTGTACCAACTGACACCTCTTCAGAGCGCTTTCAGTATCAATAACATTGCCTTGGTCAAGGGTCGTCCGGTGACGTTGGGGATGAAAGAACTCATCGAACACTATGTGGAACATCGTCACGAAGTGATCGTCCGTCGTACCAGGTTTGACCTTGCTGAAGCGGAAAAGCGTGCGCATATCCTTCAGGGACTGCTCATTGCACTGGATCATCTGGATGAAGTGATCGCGCTGATCAGGGCTTCCCGTACTCCCGATGATGCTAAGGCAGGACTCATGTCGACATTCGGACTTACTGAAATCCAATCAAAAGCCATCCTTGATATGAGGCTCCAGCGTCTTACCGGCCTGGAAAGGGATAAGATCCGTGAAGAATACGAAGAGCTTCTGAAGTTGATCGAACATCTGAAAGAAATTCTTGCCGACATTAATCTTCAGATGGGGCTTATTATAGATGAACTGAAGATTGTGAAAGAAAAATTCGGAGATGAAAGACGTTCTCAGATCGTCCCGGCATCTGCCGATTTTAGGATTGAAGATGTGATTGCTGATGACAATGTTGTGATCACGATCTCGCACCTGGGCTATGTGAAGAGAACGCTGCTGAGCGAATATCGTCGCCAGAACAGGGGAGGGAAAGGATTCAAAGGATCCGATATCCGCGATGATGACTTCCTTGAGTACCTGTTTGTTGCCACCAACCATAATTACCTTTTGTTGTTCACGGAAAAGGGCAAATGCTTCTGGCTCAGAGTTTTCGAAATTCCGGAAGGAACCCGCGCATCGAAAGGCCGTGCCATCCAGAACCTGCTTAATTTAGAAAGTGACGATAAAGTGCGAGCCTTCATCAATGTGAAAGACCTGAAAGACGAGGATTACATCAACAATAACTATATCATTCTTGCAACGAAACGGGGAACAATTAAAAAGACATCGCTTGAAGCATATTCCCGCCCGCGTCAGAATGGTATTAATGCAATCAATATCAACGAAGGCGATCAATTGTTGGAAGCCCGTCTGACACAGGGTGAAGATGAGGTAATGATGGCGCTGAAGTCGGGCAGGGCAATCCGGTTCAACGAGAAGACTGTACGCCCGATGGGTAGAAATGCATCGGGTGTAAGAGGGATTACCCTTACATCGGGTACGGATGAAGTGATTGGTATGGTTTGCATCCCCAAGGATAAACAGTGTGAGATCATGGTTGTTTCCGAAAATGGTTACGGAAAGCGTTCATCTATTGATGAATACCGTGTCACTAACCGAGGTGGAAAAGGAGTGAAGACCATCAACATCACCGAAAAAACCGGCATGCTTATTGCTATAAAGGTGGTCACGGACACCGACGACCTGATGATCATCAACAAATCGGGTATCATTATCCGGATGGCGGTCACTGATCTCAGGGTTGTCGGGCGTGCAACACAAGGGGTACGGCTCATCAGAATCAATGAAAATGATGCGATTGCTGCTGTCACTAAAGTAGAAATGGATGTCACTGAAAACGGTGAAGGTGATGAAAATGGAATGGACGAGAATCCGGATACTGATTATGAACTACCTGAAAATGGAGAAGATGATCAGGTAAATCCTGAGCCAGACAATATTTCTGAAGAAAATTAATTATAACTTTGCATCCGGTCAAAAGAAAGCACACCTAACAATCAATAGAACAATGAAAAGAATCGCATTGATGTTGGTAATGGTTATGGCCGTTACCGCTGCAATCGGACAAAAAAACGTCCGTCAAACTGCTTCTAATTATCTTAGGAGCAATAAACTAGATAAGGCTATGGAAGCTATTAACCAGTGTATTAATGATGCAACAACGTCATCAGACCCCAAGACCTGGTTACTCCGTGGAAATATCTACATGGAGATAGCAAATACCACGAACGATGCATATAAGGCATTGGAAGCAAACCCGTTACAAGTTGCTCTCGAGTCCTATAAAAAAGCTATGGAATTCGATACCAAAGGAGAAAATTACGAAAGTATCGTTGACCGTCTGAATGCGCAGAGGACTGTATATTTCAATGCTGCTGTGGATCATTATAATAAAAGTGAGTACAAGGGCGCCATGGAAAATTTTGCAAAAGGAGCGGATGTAATTGCCATTGCAAAAGTTTCAGATACCACTTCGTTACTGAATGCTGCTTTGTGTGCAGAATTGGCTAAAGAACCCCAACTGGCAAAACAATACCTGAATGAACTCATCAAGGGAGGCTATAAGTCAGTTAATGTATATGCCAAATTATCAGACCTTTATCGGCTTGATAAAGATGAAGAAAATGCCTTCAAAGTTATCCAGGAAGGGATGCAGGTTTTCCCCAATAATATGGAACTTTTCCTGGCAGAAACAAACGCATACCTTACTTTTGGAAAAACAGACAAAGCCCTGGCGAACCTCAAGGCCACCATTGAAAAGGAAAAAAGTAATCCTTCTGTATTTTTTGCTCTTGGGACTGTATACGATCAGTTGTCAAACGATTCGGCACAAACAGCAGATTTCCGTCAGCAGTGCTTCGAAAATGCGGTGAACGCTTATAAAAATGCACTTACCCTGACACCGGGTTATTTTGATGCAGCGTTTAATCTGGGAGCTCTTTATGTAAACAAAGCAGCAACGATCAATGACGAAGCCAATAAACTTCCGTTGGATCAGGCTGACAAGTTTGACCAGATGAAAAAACAGGCAGATGGATACCTGGAGATGGCCACACCATATCTGGAAACTGCCAGTACTTTACAACCCAATGATCTCAGCACGTTGGTTTCTCTGAAACAAATCTATGCCAGAACAGGGAAGGCTGATAAGCTGAAAGAAGTGAACGAGAAGATTGCAAAGATCACTCAGTAATTATAAAGGAGAGGGCTTTTTACAGGCCCTCTTTTCTTGATATTGTTATTTAACATAATATAAATTATAAGACAAATAGATTGAAATTGTAATCAAGCAGAGGGAATATTGAAATAGCTGATTACGGTCTGATTTAGGTTATTTTTTTATCGCTGATTAATCGCTGATCCCGCAGCAAAACTACTCTGCGTTAATCTGCGTTCAAATTTTTTTATCGCTGATTCTTGCGGATTAACCGATGATTCCGCAGCAAAACTACTCTGCGTATATCTGCGTTCAAATTTTTTTATCGCTGATTCTCGCTGATTAACCGCGAATTTCGCTGACTACATTCTGCGTTAATCTGCGTTGATATTTTTTTATCGCGGATTTCGCTGATTACTCGCTGATTTTCGCTGGACATACTCTGCGTTAATCTGCGCCAACTCTTTTTATCGCTGATTCTCGCGGATTTTGCAGTAGCTATGCTTTTTGTTGACATCGTTTTATTTATACATTTGCTTTTCCAAATAACCTTTGATGAAAATAGCTGTTACCG
>DAONET010000009.1:71495-73417 GCA_035403225.1 Bacteroidales bacterium
TTTTATTTATACATTTGCTTTTCCAAATAACCTTTGATGAAAATAGCTGTTACCGGTGCCAATGGACATGTTGGAGTTAATCTCTGTCAAGCTCTTCTGGATCAAGGGCATGAAGTCAGAGCGCTGATCCATCACCATGCAGGAGCATTAAAGTCTTTACCTGTTACGCAGATCCGTGGAGATATTCTTGACCGCGAGTCACTTCGCTCTTTTTTGCAAGAAGTTGATGTGGTGTTTCATCTCGCAGCCAGGATCACTATCAATGGGGATCCTGGCGGGATCGTATCCGGAACGAACATTGATGGGACCCGAAATATGCTGGAGATTGCTGCTGATGCCGGAATTAAGCGTTTTATTCATTTTAGCAGCATTGATGCAATCCGGCCTGACCCGTCGGCACCAGTAATCGATGAAGACAGTATTTTGGTTGAATCGGATGGCTTTCCTTACAGCCGTTCGAAGGCAACGGGTGAAAGACTTGTGCTGGAAGCAGCCCGTGAAAAGTTGGATGCCGTCGTAGTGAGTCCCACTGCCATTATTGGTCCGGCTGATTCTGTCCCATCCCTGACCGGAAAGGCTGTCATTCAGCTGTACCAACATCAGATTCCCGGATTGGTTCCCGGAGGATATAACTGGGTAGATGTTAGAGATGTGGCTGAAGGAGCGATGGCCGCCTGTCGTCATGGCATACGGGGAGAAAAATACCTGTTGTCTGGAGCATGGTGTTCACTTTCAGATCTTTCCGGTATGATTTTCCGTCTGACAGGAGTCCGGACTCCCCAACGGGTGTTTCCGTATTGGCTGGCAAAGCTTGGATTACCTTTTATTTCCGGTTACAGCAGAATGACAGGAAATGTCCCCTTATATACCAGTGAGTCATTGAAGATCATTGCGGGAGGAAATGAACATATTTCTCATGAAAAAGCAAGTCGTACATTTGGTTATCAGCCCAGGGATCTGGAGAATACCATTAAAGACCTGCTGACGTGGTTTGTTGAAAACGGATATTTGAAAAACTATGCAAAAACTGATGTTAACTGAGCCCCTGTTCTATCAGGTTGTTTATCTCTGGATTGCGGTCGCATTGGTCATGTTCCCTTTGATCCTGAGAATTGTGGTCCCCTATGGTCGTCATACCAATAAAAATTGGGGTCCCCTCCTACCGAACAGGCTAGGGTGGATGATCATGGAAGCCCCTGCCCTGCTCGTTTTCAGCGGCTTTTTTCTCTTCAGCTCATCCTCACATCCGCCAGTGACCTGGATATTCTTTTTGCTGTTTAATTTCCATTACGTGAACCGTACGATCATTTTTCCCTTCCGGTTGCGCACCAAGGGGAAAAAGATGCCGATGATCATTGTCCTGATGGGGATGATGTTCAATGTTGTAAACGGTTATCTTAATGGGTATTTCCTGGGATCGCTGGCGGAATATCCTGCAGGATGGGTAACCGATATCAGGTTTTTCGGTGGCATTATCATTTATCTTTCCGGAATGCTGATCAACTGGCAAGCCGACAATATTCTGATCCATTTACGGAAGCCCGGAGAAACCGGTTATGTCATTCCACAGGGTGGCTTTTTCAAATATGTATCATGCCCTAACCATATGGGCGAAATCCTTGAATGGTCGGGTTTTGCATTGATGACCTGGAGTTTGCCGGGTCTTGCTTTCGCGGTATGGACACTGGTTAACTTACTGCCACGGGCGCTTCATCATCACCGCTGGTACCAGGAACATTTTTCCGACTATCCTTCCAATAGAAAAGCTATTTTCCCGTTTATCTTATAAACAATGGATTTTTCATTCATTTTCAGTAAAATTTTCTTTGTATTTTTGTGCTGGAATTTACAGCAATGTCTAACTAAAACATTATAACCATGAAAAAAAGACTTTCAATTGTTTTTGGCCTTTTAGCGGCTGG
>DAONET010000010.1:0-71797 GCA_035403225.1 Bacteroidales bacterium
ATCTGCGTTATAATTTACGTAATCTGCGTTGATTATATTAACACCACGACAGTACCATTTTTTTCTCGCTGATTTTTCGCTGATTCCGCCAGGTACTTCTGCATTAATCTGCGTTAAAATTTGCGTCAATCTGCGTTAACTATATAAACATCACGTAAGTACCATTTTTTTCTCGCTGATTGTCCGCTGATTCCGCGAGGTCACCAAGCGTTTATTTGCGGTGCATTTTATACTCTTAATCCCCCGAACCTCGAAAAGGTAATGCAGAAAATAAAAAAAAGTAATTTTGCCTTATGCATATTTTCGAATATAACGGTAAAAAGCTGGACCTCTCCCGTCCTTTGGTGATGGGCATCCAGAACCTCACCCCCGACTCTTTTTTCGATGGCGGAAGATATCCCGACATGTCATCCCGGCTGAAGCACGTTGGGCAGATGTTGGAAGAAGGAGCCGCCATCATTGACCTGGGAGCCATATCCACTCGCCCTGAGGCAGCAGATGTTGAGGAGGAGGAGGAATTATTACGGGTAATGCCAGTCCTCCAGGCCATCCTCCGGGAATATCCATCGTGCCTGGTATCCATCGACACCTATCGTCCCTCCATTGCCAGGATCGCGGCAGAAAACGGGGCTTTCATGATCAACGACATTTATGGTGGCATGTTCGACGAGACCATGCTCCCGACCATCGCCAGTCTGAACATTCCCTATATCCTCATGCATATGAAAGGTACTCCGCAAACCATGCAGATCGATCCACGGTATGGAGATGTTGTGGCTGAAGTATCCTATTTCTTCGATGCACAGATCAGAAAACTGGAAGAATACGGATTCTATAAGATCATCCTTGACCCCGGCTTTGGTTTTGGGAAGACTGTTGATCATAATTACGAGATACTTTCGCGATTCGGAGAGTTAACTCATCACGGATACCCTCTCCTGGCTGGTTTCTCGCGCAAATCGATGATCAATAAAGTGCTGGGAACAGAGCCGGCCACCGCACTGAACGGGACCACGATTCTGAATACCATCGCCTTGCTTAAAGGGGCATCCATCCTCCGGGTTCATGACGTAAAAGAGGCCATGGAAGTCATTCAACTTAGCTCCAGAATATCGGACGAGGAAATAGTGTAACTTTGCAAATTCATTATTGACTTAACAACCTCTTCATTTGATCCTTTTAACGAACATATTCTCTCTGCAGATCATTGACATAGTCGATATTCTCCTCTTTGCCCTGCTTCTTTACACGGTTTACAACCTCGTCAAAGGTACGGGAGCAGTAAAGATCTTTATGGGAATCCTGGCCGTCTACATTATTTGGAAGGTGGTTCATGCTCTTCATATGCAGCTGTTGGGAGAAGTTTTCGGGCAGTTCATCAGTGTCGGGGTTATAGCGCTGGTAGTGGTTTTTCAGCCGGAGATCCGTCAGGTGCTACTGATGCTGGGGAACACAAAAGTCATCCGTAACAACACCCGGCGTTTTCGTCTCTGGCGTTTCAGGGTAGTGAACCCGGTTAACCTGAATCTTGACAAGATCGTGAAATCATGCAAGAAGATGGCCGATCAATATACCGGGGCGTTGATTGTGATCACCCGTGAGAACGAATTACAGCCATACATCGACACCGGGCAGGTACTGGATGCGAAGATTTCGGGCCCGTTGCTCGAGTCGATCTTCTTCAAGAACGGTCCATTGCATGATGGCGCCGTGGTCATTACAGGAGACATCATCCGGGCAGCCCGCTGTATCCTCCCTGTATCCACAAGTTCGGAGATCCCCGCTTCCATGGGATTGCGACATCGCGCGGCTGTAGGCATCACCGAAAAATCCGATGCCATCGCCATCATCGTCTCCGAAGAACGTGGTCAGATCTCATACAGTATCGAAGGAAAACTGAAAAACAACGTCACCCCTTCAGAATTGAATGACTTCCTCGAAAAGATCTTTGCCGAAGAGGAAGAAGAAGAAAAGTAACGTTTATTTCTTCCGGGTTGCAGCTAAACTATCGGCTTTCTGTTTTGCCTCAAATTCCTTTACCATCTGTTCGGGTGATTTACCCAGGTTTTCGATGGAAGCACGAGCATCATCGGCAAAATCACTGTTGGGATATTTTTCAAGAAAAAGCAGGTAGGTTTCTTTCGCCTGATCCAGATTCTTCATGTAATTTTCCTCAACATACCCTTTAAAGAAAAAAGCCAGCGAAGCCTTGGGATGAGTAGGATAATCTTTGATCACTTTCTCGAAGAGGGTGATAGCTTTTTCCCCGTTACCCGTATTCATCGCTACCCCCGCCGCCTTGAAAAGATACACCGGAGCTAACGTATCCTTGGGATAAGCCTTTACAAACTGTTCGTATTTATTGATCAGACTATCTACCGATTCCTTGGTCAATCCCTGTGCAGAGGCAGTGAATAACCGGTTTTCCATGGAGGTAATCTCTCCCGATAATTTTTTAGCAGAAGGCTGGCAGGCTGTCAGAGCGACCAGCGATAACATCAGAATAAAAACTTTTTTCATGCAGATCTGTCATTTATGCTGCAAAGCTACGGGGTTTCCCGATTCAATCGAAAAAAAACAGAAGGATTTTACAGGTCTATTGTTTGCACCAGGCTAAAAAAGGAATCCCACGTTAGCATAGGTCCCTTCATGATTCCCTGTCGGCGTAATTTCAAAGACGATAGCACCAGGCCCTGTTTTGATTCTGGCACCAAACCCCAGGTTGATGGCAAACTGAGGGACAAACATGTAGGATTCTTCGTCAATTATTTCGTATTTCTCAAAAACATAATCGTCACCTCCCATAAACACTACACCAAACCCGCAATAAAAGAACGGGCGTATGAGCCATTCATCATGTTGGATACCAATACCAAACGGAATGAGAGATAAGTAATGTTTCCTGTACGTCTGGGTACACCTCCACCAGTCTCCCGGTTGATCCTTATCGCACCAATAGCGGAACGACACACCACAGAGGTACGAGAAACGCATGTTCTTCTCAACAAAATAAGTATTCATGTATGCGGCAAAACGATAACTTGTTCCGGAAGGACTATTAATAACCGGCTTTCCAAAGGTGAAGGAATAATATCTTTTTGTCTTCTCCAAATATCGGCTTACCGGAAATTTTTCTTTATTGGCATTGTTATAGGTCTCTACTTCCTTTTTAATCCGATTTTCGGAATAATACATCCTTTTATCTTTTTCGATGGAAAATGAAGAATCTGCTTTCACGTATTTCAATAAACCAATATAATCCGATTTCTCCACTTCTGCCTTGGTCCCATCCTCTCTCTCAATGGTAGTCTTTACCGGCTTTGTCAGATGCACCATTTTTTCCGGTTCATGATTGAATAAGAAAACCTCAAAATCTTTTCCGTAATTCTTTCGCCAGAGAAGCATTTTAATTCGACCATCCAGCACCCTCTTGGCAAAAACCTGAATAGTATCTTGCTGTTTGTCTGTAAATAGAACACTCTCAAAAATCCGTTTATAATCAAATCCGAAACCCGCTAATGCGGAAGGATCGTACTTGACAGCAGGGCCGTTCTGCTCACTTTTAAACAGCACTTCTTTCCCCAATTCATAATCAGTGCGGTCGGTGATGAAACCACGGACAGTATCCCTCTCCGTTGTAACGATATAGCCGGGAACTGATTTCTGGGCCTCAAGGTTGCTTAGAAAAACGAATGAAAACAGTAGAAAGAAGAGAGGATAAAAGTTTTTCATGCTGTCAAATTTTGAGTGAACAAAAAGGAACAGTTAACGCTTAAAATCAAGGATGACAGTACAATTACCGATTGCCGAACGGTAGTCGGTCAAAAAACATCACAACAAATATAAAAATTTATCAGATATACCAAGAAAAAAAAATAATGGCATATCAAAGGTGAGGAAATATTTGAAGAGTGATCAATCCGGCAGGTCCGGCCTAGTGCTTTTTCTTCATCACCGGGAAGATCATCTTGTAATTCACATCCACATTACCTTTCGTGATGTCGTTCAGACGGCTTTTGAGAAGCATCTTTTTCAACGGACTGAGGTGGTCTGTCATTACAATGCCATCGATGTGGTCGTATTCGTGTTGGATGACACGGGCCCGGATACCGTCGAATTGCTCATCGTGAGGCTGGAAGTTCTCGTCGACATACCGGATCCGGATAATGGGTTTGCGTGGGATATCTTCGTGGATTCCGGGAAAGCTGAGGCAGCCTTCGTTAAAAAGCCATTCTTCGCCCTCTTCCGCGTATATCTTCGCATTGATGAAACACTGTTTATATCCTTTTCCATCGGGATATTTTTCAGCGAAGGGGTCTGTATCGATAACAAAGAGGCGGATAGACCGGTTCACCTGAGGGGCAGCCAGTCCGACACCATCAGACTCATACATGGTTTCCCACATATCCTGGATAAATTGTTTCAGGTCAGGATAATCGGGCTGGATATCTTCCGCGATTTTCTTCAGGACAGGATGTCCGTAGGCAACGATGGGCAGTTTCATAGCAGTTTATTCTAATGTGACATGTCAGACGATTCGAGGTACGACTGGAGGATCAGGACGGCGCTGACAGTGTCGACCAGCGCTTTATCCTGACGGTCCTTCTTTTTCAGCCCGGCATCCCTGATGGCGCGTGTGGCCAGGACAGAAGTAAACCGTTCGTCGAAACGTACCACTTCGATCCCGGGAAACTCTTTCTTCAGCAACGCAATAAACGGTTTAATCCAGGCTTCCGACTCGGACGGGAGGTTTTTCATATCCTTGGGTTCGCCTACTACAAAGAGATCGACAACATGCTCCGAAAGATATTTCTTCAGGGAATCGATAATATCGACCGTCCTGACCGTACCCAACGGGGTGGCGATCATCCGGAGTTCGTCGGTGACAGCCAGTCCCACCCTTTTTCGGCCATAGTCGATAGCAAGGATCCTTCCCACGTCTGATTTTTTGCAAAGTTAGCAATAAATGATTTTTTACATACCTTTGAATCATAAAACAAGCGGTATGTCAGAATCGATAAGGGAAATCATAGAATCCGCGTGGGAAAACCGTGAGCTGCTTTCGTCGGCGGAGACAAAAAGCGCTATCGAATCAGTAGTTAGCAATCTGGATCAGGGTTACCTGCGTGTGGCGGAGCCAACAGCATCCGGCTGGGTCGTCAACGAATGGATCAAGAAGGCCGTGATCCTCTATTTCCCCATCCGGCAGATGGAAGTGACCGAGGCAGGCCCCTTGGAATTTCATGACAAGATACCCCTGAAACGCCATTACAGCCAACTTGGCGTCAGGGTAGTTCCATCAGCTATCGCCCGTTATGGCGCCTATATTGCCCGGGGCGTCGTGTTGATGCCTTCCTATGTCAACCTTGGCGCGTATATTGATGCAGGCACTCTCGTAGACACATGGGCGACGGTAGGTTCCTGCGCTCAAATCGGCAAGAACGTCCACCTGAGCGGCGGCGTCGGCATTGGCGGCGTGTTAGAGCCCGTCCAGGCAGCGCCTGTCATCATCGAGGACGGCTGTTTCCTAGGCTCCCGATCTATCGTGGTGGAAGGCGTCAGGGTGGGGAAAGAATCGGTGTTGGGCGCCAACGTGGTGTTGACTTCTTCGACGCACATCCTGGACGTCACCGGCGATGCTCCCGTGGAAACCAAAGGGTATATCCCGCCGCAATCAGTAGTCATCCCCGGAACCTACACGAAAAAATTTCCCGCTGGTGAGTTCCAGGTCTCCTGTGCGCTCATCATCGGCAAACGCAAACCTTCTACTGACCTGAAAACCTCGCTGAACCAGGCTCTCCGTGAGTTTGACGTACCTGTATAAGAAATCTGCCTTGAAAAAAATACTGATCATCCAAACCGCCTCCATCGGGGATGTGATCCTTGCCACCCCTGTTGCAGAGAAGCTACACTTGTTCTACCCCAATGCCTCCATCGACCTGTTGGTGAAGAAAGGCAACGAAAGTCTTTTCGAAGGCCATCCATTCCTGCATGAGGTGCTTGTATGGAACAAGAAAGAGAAGAAATATGCAAACCTGCATCAGTTGGGTCATCGCATCAGGAAGACCCGGTACGACATAGTCGTCAACCTGCAGCGTTTCGCTTCCACCGGTATCCTGACCGCCTGTTCAGGAGCCCGCATGACCATCGGCTTCGATAAAAATCCGTTTTCATTCTTCTTCACAAAAAAAATAAAACACCGGATCGAACCGGGCATGCATGAAACGGAACGCAACAACGACCTGATCAGGGAGCTGACTGACGGAGTGAACATGCCGCCAAAGCTTTATCCGCCGGCTGATGCGTTGGCAGACCTTGAGTTCATGAAAAGCCTGAGCGGTAACATGTACACGATCTCCCCTGCCTCCCTGTGGTTCACGAAACAGTTCCCGAAAGAGAAATGGATCGCGTTCATGAAACTGATACCGGCAACATCAACTATCTGCCTGTTGGGATCAAAGCAGGATTCTTCGTTATGTGAGGAGCTGATCTCCGCCTCGGGACATCCCGGCGCCCTGAACCTGGCCGGCCGGCTCTCGTTCCTCCAATCGGCCGCCCTGATGAAACGAGCGAAGATGAATTTCACCAACGACTCCGCTCCCATGCACCTGGCTTCGTCGGTAGATGCCCCTGTCACGGTGATCTATTGCTCGACTGTTCCCGGCTTCGGTTTCGGACCACTCTCGACGGATTCAGTGGTAGCGGAGACAGATGAACCACTGCTTTGCCGGCCATGCGGCCTCCATGGATTCAGGGAATGCCCCGAGAAACATTTTCGGTGCGGATTTAACATCGCCCTGGAAAAGTTGACCACCAGACTCTGACCATACCACTGAATTTTACCTTAATTTTGCAGGTCGATTGATTGAGGAGTTCTCATGGAAGAGGTAATTCAAAAATGTATTGAAGCGTTGGAAAAGGGTGGTACGATACTTTACCCTACCGATACTATCTGGGGACTTGGCTGTGATGCCACCAACCAGAAAGCTGTTGAAAAGATATACCATATCAAGAAACGGATGGAGTCGAAAAGCCTGATCATCCTCGTTGAGGACGAAGAACGGCTTCGTCAATGCACAGGGGTCATCCCCGATATCGCCCGGGACCTGATCCGGAGCGTAGATACACCGCTCACGATCATCTATCCCGCCGCCCGGAACCTGGCCAAAAACGTCATCGCAGAAGATGGCAGTATCGGCATACGTATCGTCAAAAATGATTTCTGTGAAACACTTATCCGCCGTTTCGGCAAACCGATCGTCTCTACCTCTGCCAATATCTCCGGGCAACAGCCTCCCCTGATGTTCAAGTTCATTTCCGAAGAGATCAAAAAAGAAGTGGATTATATCGTCCCCTTGTACCAGGATGTCCTTTGCGAGATCAAACCTTCGACCATCATAAAGCTCAAAGATACCGGAGAATTCGAGATCATCCGGAAATAAAGGAATTTCTTTACTTTTGAAGAAAATTACAAGCCATGAGTTCACCCTTACAAGCCATTTCGCCTGTTGACGGTCGTTATCACACCTCGACGGAAGGATTATCGGAATATTTCTCAGAAGCAGCCATCATCCGTTACCGTATCCTGGTGGAGGTGGAATATTTCATTGCCCTGTGTAAGATTCCGCTACCGTCTTTGAAGAACGTCGATGCGAAAGTTCTCCCTAAACTGCGCGACCTCTATGAAAAGTTCACGGTGAAAGATGCGGAAAGGGTGAAAGAGATTGAGCTGACGACCAATCACGACGTAAAGGCGATCGAGTATTTTGTAAAAGAAAAATTTGATGCGCTGAAACTGTCTCCCTTCAAAGAATTCATTCACTTCGGACTCACCTCGCAGGATATCAACAACACCGCCTTCCCACTGGCGCTGAAAGACTGCCTGGAGAAGGTATATGAGCCCATGCTGGCGGAAGTACATCTGCAACTGCTGAACAAATCGAATGAATGGAAGACGATCCCGATGCTGGCTCACACCCACGGGCAGCCGGCCTCCCCTACCACAGTCGGGAAAGAGATCGCCGTGTTCGCCGAACGGCTTAGCGCTCAGTCGGCCCTGCTGGAGACCATTCCCATCTCTGCCAAATTCGGCGGCGCCACCGGCAACTTCAATGCACATCAGGTGGCGTACCCCTCCATCGACTGGGTTGAGTTCGCCAACCGTTTCGTGAATGTCACCCTCGGACTGGAACGCTGTCAGACTACCACGCAGATCGAACATTATGACAACCTGGCTGCCTTGTTCGACAACCTGAAACGAATCAACACCATCCTCATCGACCTCGACCGCGACATGTGGACCTACATCTCGATGGAGTATTTCGGGCAGAAAGTAAAAAAAGGCGAGACCGGCTCCTCCACCATGCCTCATAAAGTCAATCCCATCGATTTTGAAAATTCGGAAGGGAACCTGGGCATGGCCAATGCTGTCTTCGGATTCCTTTCGTCGAAGCTCCCCGTATCGAGATTGCAACGCGATCTGACCGACTCTACCGTGATCCGGAACATCGGAGTGCCCATCGCTCATACCCTTATCGCGTTCCGCTCCCTGACCAAAGGTCTGAACAAACTGATCCTGAACGAAGATAAGCTGAATGCCGACCTGGAAAAGAACTGGGCGGTGGTTTCCGAAGCCATCCAGACCATCTTACGCCGGGAAGGATATCCGAATCCCTACGAAGCCCTCAAAGAGCTGACACGCGGGAACAAAGGGATCACCAAAGAAGTTATTCATCAGTTCATTGACGGTTTAAAAGTCAACGACAAGGTGAAGAAAGAACTCAAAGCGATCACCCCTCAGAATTACATCGGAATAATACAGTAGTGTAAGAGGATCATCCCTTTTTCAAACCACCAAAGAATTACTTTTTCTTGTTACCTTTGCAAAAATTCTGAACTGTTATGGATTTAAGCAAGATTTTATCAATTTCAGGGAAGGGCGGTCTGTTTAAGGTCGTATCCCAATCGAAGAATGCCGTGATCGTTGAATCTCTCGTTGACAAAAAACGCTTTCCTGCTTTCGGTCATGAACGGATGAGTTCGCTGGAAGAGATCAGTATTTTCACTACCGGTGATGACCGGCCGTTGAAAGAGGTCATGAAGGCCTTTTTTGACAAGCTGGAAGGCAAAGCCGCTCTGGATCCCAAATCAGCTGATAAAGACCTGGTACAAAAATTCGGGGAGATCGTTCCCGACTATGATACCGACCGGGTTTATGTGTCGGATATCCGCAAAGTCTTTGCCTGGTATAACCTGTTGCTGAGCAATGACCTTCTTGACTTCAGCGAAGAGACATCCGAAGAGAAAAAAGAAGAGACCGTTGACCAGGAAACAACAGAAGAACCGATCGCAGAAAAACCAAAGAAAAAAGCAACAGCCCCCAAAGCAAAAAATACAGGAGAATAAGGTTTTTTCGGGATAATCTCTATCTTTGAAAAAAATCCTGTATATGAAAAAAACCGCTAATTTCTTCCTCGTTTTACTTATTATCCTGACAACAGGCTTCAGCGCCTCCGCAGGAAAAAAAGAGATTCGTTTCAGCACTTCCGAGCCAGATGCGAAGATCTACGTCGACGGCAAGTTGATGGGCGCAGGGCAACTGATCATTACTGCTCCCGCCTATTCCTGTATTGTGGTGAAAGTGGAAAAACTCGGTTATCTTACTGGTAACATAGAATTCTGCAACAAACCCGATTACACCCCTCCTCCCAAGAGTTATTACTATCAGATGGAGAAAGACGATGCTTATGATGCTTCCGAAGCTACCGACATCGCTAATGTGGACATCGAGATCAAAACCCACAAGAGCGAATTGGATGCCTGGAAGCTTCTCAGCCAGATCATCACTTCTTATTTTGATGTGATAGAAGTCACCGACCGTGAAACCGGTTACATGCGTACTTCCTGGGTGGTGCAGTCATTTAAACAGACTACGGTTCGTACACGAATTATCGTCAAGTTGGGAGAATCCGACCCGCTGACATACAAAATCAAACTGGTGAGCGAGGTAGCCAATGGCGGCCAGGTAAGTGTTAAAAGCGATGAGCTGTTCAAAGAGTGGGACCGTATCCTGAGAAAATACCGGGAGGTAATCCACGAAGTTCAGACGCGCGTTGGTAATTAATCGACCTGTATGGCGAATACGCTAGTTCAAAAGAGACAAAACATTCTTGAGGTTACCGGCAAACGGCGACTCAACGATCGTCATTTTATCATTCAGCTCACTTCGGAAGAGCCTTTACCCATGATGCTGCCCGGCAATTTCGTGCAAGTCCTGGTGGAAGGCTCTCCCACTACTTTTCTCCGCCGCCCGTTATCCATCCATGAGGTCAACTACGCTCAAAACAGTTTCCGCATCCTTATCCAGATCAAAGGCGACGGCACCCGTCAACTCAGCAGGCTGAAGAACGGCGACAAATTGAATGTCATCTATCCGTTAGGCAACTGTTTCTCGTTACCGCAAGGCAAAGAGGTGTTGCTCGTCGGAGGCGGATGCGGAGTAGCGCCGCTGCTGTTTCTGGCGCAATTCCTGAGGCAAAACAGCATTCGTCCGGTGATCCTTACCGGATGGAGGACCCAATCGGATATTTTTGAGCTGGAAGAATACAAAAAGTCGGGGGAAGTGCTGATGACCACTGAAGACGGATCAGCCGGCGAGAAAGGGCTGGTGACGGATCATTCCCTCTTCCGGAGCGGCAAACTGCCTTTCAGCCGGATCTATTGCTGCGGCCCTGATCCCATGATGAAGGCGGTAGCCGGACTGGCTGCCTCGCACGGCATCGATTGCGAAGTGTCGCTGGAGAACACCATGGCTTGCGGCATCGGGGTGTGCCTGTGTTGCGTCACCCCTACTGTATCAGGAAATGAACGGGTCTGTGTCGAAGGTCCCGTATTCAATACGAAACACCTCACCTGGGGAAACCCGGACAAAGAGGCTTGTCAAAACAAATGTCATGGCTGATCTGAACGTAACACTGGGCCCGCTGGAGTTGAAAAACCCCGTCCTCACTGCTTCCGGGACCTTCGGATGCGGCGAAGAGTTCACTGACTTTATGGACGTGAACCGTCTCGGAGGTATCGTAGTCAAGGCAGTCACCGGGAAAAACCGCGACGGCAATCCTTACCCGCGCATGGCCGAGACCCCCATGGGGATGCTGAACGCTGTAGGGTTGCAGAACAAAGGGGTGGATTACTTCATCCGGGAGATCTATCCACGCATCAAAGATTTCGACACGCAGATCATCGTGAACGTCTCCGGTTCCACCCTGGACGAATACGTCGAGGTAGCGGGCAAGCTCAACGACCTGGATAAGATCCCGGCCATCGAAGTGAACATCTCATGTCCGAACGTAAAACAAGGCGGCATGGCCTTCGGCACGATCCCGGCCACCGCCACCGAAGTGACCCGGGCTGTGCGCGATGTCTATAAAAAGACCCTCATCGTGAAGCTCTCCCCCAACGTCACCAGCATCACCGACATGGCGAAAGCCGCGGCAGACGGCGGGGCCGATATCATCTCCCTCATCAACACCCTGCTGGGGATGGCGATCAATGCCGAAACCCGCCGGCCTGTGCTCTCCACCATCACCGGCGGACTGTCGGGACCTGCCATCAAGCCGGTAGCGCTGCGCATGGTGTGGCAAGTCTCCAAAGCCGTGAAGATCCCGGTTATCGGGTTAGGCGGTATCCGCACTGCCACCGACGCCATCGAGTTCATGCTGGCCGGCGCCTCCGCTGTTCAGGTAGGGACGGCGAATTTCATTGATCCGGCCGTCACCCTGAAAATCATCGACGGACTGGAGGCCTATCTCCAACGCCATCAGATCAACTCCGTGAAGGAACTGATCGGGAGTCTTAAGGTGAACGGGGAGTAGGGGAAGATTATCAGCTGCTATTTTCTTTCTATTCCTGTTTCTGCTATACCCATCTCACTGATTTCTTCTTTATTGCCTAATATCCAGGCATATAAGCAAACGAATGGAAAAATTTCCGGCAGGCTCTTTTATCATCGTAAAGCAAAAAACATTCTACGAATTGTAATGTTTTAGATTTTTAATAAATTTACGCATCTGTTCTTATAAGAAGGCAAGTACTCTGCTTAAACTAAAATTTCCTAGAAATCTGTTTGATAATATTTACTAAAATTACACTGACATGTTTGAAACAAATCCTATTCAGATAGAATTAATTAAAGATCACAAATACAAATTAACAATTAAGCTTGACAATTGGGAACTTACTAGAATTGTTACAGAAACAACCCTAAATGAATTACAAAATGAAATTAATAATGCAACCGGACTGACAAAGGTTACTGACACCTTTAATTGCACAGGTGAAGAAGCAAGAAAAATTAAACATTTCTGGGAAACCATAGATTATAAGCATATTTGTAAAGAGTGCAAATTCAAATGGATTGAATGCTATAATTGTGCAATTAAATGTGATAGCCCTTTGGAAAGAGACCTGTTGTTTGAATTACGAAAAAACAATATTGAACCAATTCTACAGCGAAGGTTTAACAAAGATGGTAGTTTTTATGAATTTCCTACAAGCATAGATCCTGATACAATCCTTACAATACCTGATTTCTATATAGAAAAAGAAAAGATAAAATTATGTATTTATGCTGACGGACACAACTATCATGAGAGAACAGAAAATCAGGCGTTAAGAGATAGAAATATTGACAGAGAATTACAAAGAATGGGTTATAAAGTTCTGAGATACACGGGCCAAGAAATTCGTAAAAATTGTTCCCTTGTGGTTGAGAATATCAAAGTAAACCTTGAATTATAAGTCGAGAAAACAATGATCTTACCGTTTTTATTCACGAAAGAAAAAAGGGTAAATTCCGGACTATCCTGCCCCCCATTCCGGAGCAAGCTGCCACCCTTAAAAAAGGAAAAAATGATGGACATCCCGGCAATGTTTGAGCTGGACTAAAATTTGGGCAGTTTGTCCATCTTTTATACCCTTTCAGGTGTATTTTACTGAAATTTTAACTTTTTATACCCTATCGGGGTTAATTTTGGATAATATCCATAATATCGTACCCCTTCGGGTATAATTTTCATATTGATGTTATCCACATCTATCACTCTTAATCCGGTTGAAAATTCATGGGGGCATGTCAATTTACGAATGACACTTTTTGTTTCCGAAGATGTTTTGAGGGTTTCCTGTTCCCTTATTTTTCTTTTGTTTCTGCTTATTTGGCCTTACTTTTACGATCCGAACCTGATTAGCGACATGTTATCTGCTTTGAAGCGGTTATGGGTAAATATGATTTGATTTATGAAAAGAAAAATTTTAATCACCCTGGCAACAGGGATATTATGTCTGACCGGGTTTTCACAAATACCGGACAAAACCAAGCTGGATAACTATTTTGATACCCTTGAAGCACACAACAAGTTTATGGGAAGCGTTGCCGTCTCTCAAAACGGCATCATCGTCTATTCTAAATCGATCGGCTTTGCTGACGTTGAAAACCAACTTCCTGCCAATGAAAACACTAAATACAGGATCGGTTCCATTTCAAAAACATTCACCACTGTACTGGTATTCAAAGCTATAGAAGAAAAGAAATTAAGTTTGGATCAAACCCTTGATCAGTTTTTTCCGGCCATTCAGCATTCAGAAAAAATTACGATCAAAATGCTGCTCAGCCATAGAAGCGGAATACACAATTTTACCAATGACACGGATTATCTGACCTGGAATACCCAAGCCAAAACGGAGAAAGAAATGGTGGATCTTATTGCTCAAAAAGGGAGCGATTTTGAACCCGACAGTAAAGCAGCATACAGCAATTCCAACTTTGTTCTCCTGACTTATATCCTGGAAAAGACCTTCAAAAAACCGTACGCTGAACTTTTAACCCGATATATCACCAAGCCCATCGGACTAACCAATACATACTATGGGGGTAAAATTGACATCCAAAACAAGGAGTGTTATTCCTATCGTTTTGCTGAGAGTTGGGAACCCGAGCCGGAGACGGATCTTTCCATCCCCATGGGCGCCGGAGGAATTGTTTCTACATCCACCGACCTGGTAAAATTCAGCGATGCATTATTTGGAGGTAAGCTGCTGAAAAAAGAAAGCCTCGAGTTAATGAAGACGGTGAAAGACGGCTTTGGCTCAGGGTTGATCCAACTTCCGTTTTATGGCAGGATCTCTTATGGTCATACCGGAGGAATTGACGGATTTTCTTCGGTATTCGGTTATTTTGCTGACGGAAATATTTCGTACGCGATGACCTCCAACGGATCAAACTTCAATAACAACGGTGTTTCAATGGCCGTGTTAAGCGCCGTGTACGATTTACCGTACGACATTCCCGAATTTACCACTTATGTTGTTCATCCCGAAGAGCTGGATCAATATGCCGGAATATATTCATCTCAACAACTTCCGTTGAAGATATCGATCACCAAAGATGACAATAAGTTGATTGCTCAGGCCACGGGTCAGCCTTCCTTTCCCCTTTCAGCCAGCGGAAAAGACAAGTTCGTTTTTGATCAGGCAGGGATTGTTATGGAGTTCAACCCGTCGGAGAAAACAATGCTTTTAAAACAAGGTGGCGGACAGTTTTTATTCACGAAAGAATAAAAGCGTGGTTGCTCCCGGTTGCCTGTCCGGTCCATCAAAAAAAATGATTATCCTTGCACATGGCAAGGAAGCGAATCATCATCACAGGTGGCGGGCCGGCAGGGCTGATGGCGGCAGACGTATTGAGCGTCGCTCATGAGGTGCATCTGTATGAGAAAGAGAAAAATATCGGGCAAAAATTCCTGGTAGCAGGAAAAGGGGGGCTGAATATCACCAATAACTTCCGGGGATCCGCGCTGACCGGCAGGTACACCCCGGCCGGTTTCATGGATGAAGCCCTGTCAGGTTTCTCACCGGAAGATTTGCGGGGATGGCTCTCCGGGATGGGCATTTCCACTTTCACCGGGTCCAGCGACAAGGTTTTCACGGATAAGGATCTCCCGGCCATCGACATCCTGAACAAGATCAGGGAGAAACTCCTCAGTCAGGGAGTTCAGTTTCACACGGAGCATACTTTCACGGGATTCGACGAAAACAACGCCATCACCTTCCGGCATCAGGATCAATCGATTTGTGTAAAAGCCGATTACCTGGTTTTTGCTCTGGGAGGAGCCTCGTGGTCTGTGACGGGATCCGACGGAACCTGGCGTGCTGTTTTCGAGTCGATGGGCGTTTCCACGCGGCCATTCCAATCCTCTAACTGCGGCATCAACATTTCCTGGCCTGAAGGGATCCGGAAGAGTCATGCCGGGAAACCCCTGAAGAACATCCGGTTGTTCACGGCTGACCGAGAGACGAAGGGAGAGGCGATCATCACGGAATACGGGCTGGAAGGCACTGCCGTGTACGCGTTGGTACCGGTTCTCCGGGACATGTTACAGGCACGAATCCCCGCCACGCTTTCCCTCGATCTCAAACCCTTCAACACGGTGGAACAACTTCTCCGGAAGGCATCAGCATCGCGGATCACCTCCAAAGAGTACGCCTCCTTCTTTCACCTGAATACCGCAGGACTGGCTGTCATCAAAGCCTTTACCGATAAAGACACGTATCTGGCGCCGGAAGGGTTTATCCGCAGCATGAAGGGGCTGCAGATCCCTGTCGATTCGTTGAGGCCGGTGGAAGAGGCTATTTCAACGATCGGAGGTATCTGCACCGGGGAAGTGGATCGCTGCTTCTCGCTGAAGAGATACCCGTGGATTTACGTGACGGGTGAAATGGTCGACTGGGACGCTCCTACCGGAGGCTTTCTGTTACAGGGATGTTTTTCGATGGGACATCTGGCCGCCCGGTCGATCCTGGAGCAAGCGAGGGATCTTTAAACAATTGGTACCGATTTTATTTTACAGCTCATTCATTTGCGTTTTCCGGCTCAAATATTTTGATTTTTGAGCCACATTTTATATATTTGTGAGCTTTAAAACAGAAACCATGTATAGCGACCGGGAGATAGAAATACTAAACCTGATCCAGGAGAGACAGCCATGTTCTTCGAAAGAGATCCATGAAGGGATTACTGCACCTGTCAGTTATGCGACGGTTAAAAGAATATTGTCGAAGCTTTACGGGGAAAATTTTCTGTACACCGAGGGTAAAGGTAAAGGGACCAGATATTTCATTTCTCCTTCCTATGAATTACTGCGGGAGATTGATATAGATGACTATTTTTCAAAGGAGATTGACGAACGTAAGATCAAGGATCGGTTTAACATCCGTCTGCTTCCAGAAGTATTAAGCAAAACCAGTATTTTTACCAACGAAGAATCAGCCAGACTCACTTCGCTTCAGCAGGAGTTTCAGCAAAACATCTCGCAAGCAGATGAATCGGAATATAAGCGGGATTTGGAAAGGTTAGCTATTGATCTGAGTTGGAAATCATCGCAAATAGAAGGGAACACTTACTCGCTTCTGGAGACGGAAAGATTATTAAAAGAGAAAGAAACCGCCTCCGGAAAGACGAAAGAAGAGGCCATCATGTTATTGAATCACAAGGAGGCGCTGGATTTCATCATCCTGCATCCGGATTATTTAACGCCATTATCTGTTTCGAAGATTGAAGACATTCACAGCCTGTTGATCAAGGATCTTCACATTAACCGGAATATACGGAAACGAAGGGTTGGTATTACCGGGACGAATTATCGGCCCTTAGATAATGAATTTCAGATCACCGAAGCCTTGTCAATGATGTGTGACCTGATCAATGCAAAAGAAAATATTTTCGAAAAAGCGTTGTTGATCCTTGTCTTATTATCATACATACAGCCTTTTACCGACGGAAATAAAAGGACGGCGCGCATCGTCAGCAATGCTATTTTGATTAATAGCAAATATTGTCCGCTCTCTTTCCGAACGGTTGATTCCATCGATTACAAGAAAGCGATGTTGGTGTTTTATGAACAGAACAATATTTTCTGTTTCAAAAACATCTTTATCAATCAATTTGAATTTGCGGTAAAAACTTACTTCTGATAACGATCCCCGTCAAACGATCACCACTTCCGATTCGAGGGTGATGCCGAATTTTTCGAGGACGGAATTCTTGATTTGTTCAGAGAGGTGAAGGATCTGTTGTCCGGTGGCGTGGCCGTAGTTAACCAATACCAGCGGCTGGTTTACATGTACGCCGGCATCGCCGAAACGTTTCCCTTTCCATCCGCACTGTTCGATAAGCCAGGCGGCGGGTATCTTGATGCCTTTGGGATCGGCAAAAGAGGGCATGCAATCGTAGTGAGTTTGCAAGGCATCGGCTTTCTCCGCAGGCACCACCGGGTTTTTGAAGAAACTCCCGGCATTACCGGTCACGGCCGGGTCAGGCAGTTTGCTTTTCCGGATCCGGCAGACGGCCTCCCGCACCTCGCGGATGGACGGATCGGACACGCCCATGATCTCCAACTCTTTCCGGATATGGCCGTAATCGAGTTTCAACCCTTCGCGGGCCGCTGTTATTTTTTCAGGAGCCAGGCTGAATATCACCTCCGTCACAATAATCTTTTCTTTCAACTCATGTTTGAAGATGCTGTTGCGGTAGCCGAACCCGCATTGTGTGCCGGAGATCACCCGTTGTTGCCCTGTTTCAACCTCCGTATAGTGTACTTCGCGGATATTCTCCCCTACTTCCATGCCGTAGGCTCCGATGTTCTGGATGGGCGTGGAACCCACCAAGCCCGGTATGAGCGACAGGTTTTCGAGACCGCCCCAGCCGTTGGAAACGCAGTAAGCAACAAAATCATCCCATACGACGCCGGCGCCGGCGCTGATGACGACCTCCTTCTCCCCTTCTTCAACGAGCCTGATCCCACCGAGGGAAATACGTAATACCATCCCCGGGAAATCTCTGGTAAAAAGCAGGTTGCTACCTCCGCCCAGGATCAGGAGCGGATCTCCTTGACGGTAGTATTTTTCCAGAAATGACGTTATCTCTTCGGAAGAATGGATCTCGCCATACCGGGCCGCCCTGACGTCAAAGCCGAAGGTGTTGAGGTTTCTGAGAGAATAGTTTTCGTAAATGGTCATCGGACGCTGTGTTCGAAAACAAAGTTAGAATGTTTTCTTTACTTTTACGGTATGAAAACTGCTATTGTAGCTGTCACAAACGATCTCACCACCGATCAGCGCGTTCATCGCACCTGCACCGCGCTGAGCCAGTCGGGGTACCGGGTTATCCTTGTAGGACGGCGATTGCGGGAAAGTCTGACGCTGAAACCCCGCGAATATGCGACAGACCGGCTGCGGCTCCTTTGCGACAAAGGTCCCGGGTTTTACGCAGAATACAACATCAGGCTGTTTTTCTACCTGTTATCAAAGAAAGCCGATCTCTTTGTCACCAACGATACCGACACGTTACCGGCTGGTTATTTTGCTTCTCTTCTGCGACGGGTCCCGTTATTGCACGATTGTCACGAATATTTCCGCGGTGTGCCCGAGCTGGTCGGGAGGCCGGCTGTCACCCGCGCCTGGAAATTTTTCGAAGACCTGATCTTTCCCCGGTTGAAACACGTGGTGGCTGTTAACGATCCGGTGGCTGACTTGTACCGGCATGAATACGGGATTACGATCGAGGTAATCCGAAACGTGCCGTTCAGCAGGGAACCCGAAGGCCGATCGCAGAAAGAGGTCATGGGTATTCCGGCAGACAGGAAAGTGATCCTTTACCAGGGAGCGGTGAACGTTGACCGCGGGTTGGAGGAGGTCATCCGGGCCATGAGATATGTCAGGCAGGATGCGGTTTTTGTGATCGCCGGGACCGGTGATATTATCACGGATCTGCGGCAGCTTGTTTCGGAGGAACAACTCGGCGACCGGGTTCTCTTCACGGGACAGATCCCCTTCCAGGAACTTCCGAAGTACACTGCAATGGCGGATATCGGGCTGTCGGTCGAAAAAGAAGTCGGCATCAACTATCAGAATTGTCTTCCGAATAAATTTCTCGATTACATACAGGCCAGGGTACCAGTGTTGGTCACCCCGTTTGCCGAGATGAAAAAAATTGTAGAACAATACGGGATCGGCCGGTTTGTAAAAGACCATGAACCGGAGCATCTGGCCCAGCAATTGGATGAGATGCTGGGTGACGAAGAGGCCCTGGCAGGATATCGTCGCAATATGGAGCAAGCCGCTCATGATCTTTGTTGGGAGAATGAGCGCAATGTCCTGTTCCGCGTATTAAATCAGATCCATTGAGCAACCACTTACATATCGTCGCATTTGATAACCCCTATCCTCCCCGGTATGGCGGCGTGATCGACATCTGGTACAAGATCAGTGTTCTTCATGATGCCGGCATGATGATCCATCTTCACTATTTCAGCTACGGAAAGAAAAAGGAAGAGGAAGATATCCTCCGGCAGTACTGCGCCACCGTACAGGCTTACCCTCGCAAGACAGGATGGCGTTCGCAGCTCAGCATCATCCCGTATATCGTATATTCCAGAAAATCGGAAGCCCTGATACAGGATCTGTGCCGGGATGACTATCCCATCCTGTTTGAAGGGCTGCACACCTGTTATTACCTCGATGATCCCCGGTTGAAAGGGCGGCGGCTGCTTTACCGGGAAAGCAACATCGAACACGACTATTACCGTCACCTGGCAAAAGCAGAGCGAAACCCGCTTAAAAAAGTTTTTTTCCTGTGCGAAAGCCGAAAACTCCGGCATTACGAGCAGGTACTGGAAAACAGTTCCGTCATGCTGACTGTTTCGCAAGCCGATACGGAATACCTGCAGCGCCGGTTCCCATCGAAAAAGGTGATCCGGATACCCAGTTTTCACAAAGACGATGAAGTCATTTCGGTTCCCGGGAAAGGTGATTTTGTTCTCTACCAGGGCAACCTGAGCGTGGCTGAAAATACAGCGGCGGTGAGTTTTCTGATCCGAAAAGTATGGAATGAGTCGATGCCTCCCCTGGTGATTGCCGGGAAGAACCCGTCGAAATCGTTGGTCCGGCTGGCCAAAACCTGTCACCGGATCCGACTGATTGCCAATCCCGATGATGCCACCATGACGGGGCTGTTGCGCGATGCCCACATCAACCTGATGGTGACCTTTCAACCCACCGGTTTAAAGTTGAAGCTGCTGAACGCCTTGTTCAACGGCCGTTTCTGTCTTGTCAATGAAGCCATGCTGGCCGGCACCGGGTTAACATCCCTTTGCTCGGTGGCCGCCACTCCCGAACAGTTCCGGGAAGAGATCCGCCGGTTGTTTACCTGTACATTCACGGAAGAAGAAACAGGCAAACGCAGGGACATCCTTTCAAAGATCTATTCAAACCGGGAAAACGGAAAGCTATTGCTGCAGTGTATCAGCTCCTGATCAGTTTTTCAGTGCATCATACACCCTGAAATTCTCGTAATAATACAACATCCACTGCTGGTTTTCGTATCCTCCTGTTTCTGACTTCAGAAATTGATATTTTGATTCCAGCATATTGATATCCAGTTCATTCATGCATTTTGGAAAGGATGTTCCGTATCTTTTTAAGGCTGTGAGGAAAAAATTTCCGATATCAAACCCGATGAAAGCCAGCGGATCAGGATCGGTTTTGATGGTCTCCTGAAAGTCACGAACGAATTTCTTCACATTATCATCATCATAATCAATATAATACGATGCTATCATGTGTGTTTTCAGGTTCACGAGGTAATCCACTTCCAGTCCATCGATGCGATTCCAGGCAGGGAGTCCGAAAACAGAGATCCGGTATTGGTTTTTGATGCCGTCGAGTTGAGTAAGCAGGTCGAGGATGGTAGATTTATTATCAGAGAAGATAACGACCATATTCTGAACATCCTTTTTCAGCTGGTCGTCCATGGTTTTAGGGTCACAGATGGTTACCTGAATATTTTTTTCCAAGCAAAGTTTCCGAAGTTGTTCAGCGGATTCCTTAAACCGGGAGGCGGCGTTTCTGACGATCACCACGTTAGCGTCGGGGTATACACGGGCGATCAGGTCAGCTGACTGGGGCACGATGGTCTTCACGGAAGGTCTGACTTTGATCACCTCCGGGTTTTTATTCACCTGTGATTCCCGCTCGGAGATAGGGCTCACAATAGGAATGTTGTTTTTCCGGGCAAAATCAGCCACGATCTGAAAGTTCCTGTTATAAAGGAGTCCGATGATCATATCCATCTTTTTCAGATCGGTAGTCTGCAGAAATGATTTCGTCTTCAGGGTATCGGTACTCACGTCGTACACATGGATGGTAACGGGCAATCCGGTCAGCTTGAGGGAATCGACAGCCATCATAAAACCCTCGTAGAACTGGATAAACTGGAACGGGCGACAGGATTCGGCGTCTTCCATGGTCATCTGGTCGGGGTCGATATCATCTGCCTCATTCAGGAACAGGTGCATCAGGAGGGCCACTTCGTACTGATCCTTCTGAACAGAGGGATCCATCCCGCAAGGTTTCTCTACCGGGACAGGAGGTTTTGCCTTCACCGTATCGACCACGACAGGTTTTGTCGCAGGTACCTGGGAAGGCTTATTGATTTTCTTTCCGGTGGGGATCCTCAGTTCCTGACCGGGTTGAATTCCGTCGGAAATTGCCGGGTTCAGGCGGATGAGATCCTCCGGGGTGATGTTGTAGGTTTTAGATATCTTATAGACTGTCTGGCCTTTAGCGACGGTATGTATATAATAATCCACGCCATCGATCGTCCGGGTCACCTTTGATTTAGGGACTTCAAATCCGTTTTGAGCCTGCAGGGTCAGCACAGGCAGGATCAGGAAGAGGAGGATGCAGGTTACCGTTCTGTTCATGAGTTTGGGGTTAGATCATTCCCATTCGATGGTAGCGGGAGGTTTCGAGCTGATGTCATACACCACACGGTTGACGCCTTTCACCTTATTGATGATCTCGTTGGAGACCCAGCCGAGGAAATCGAACGGCAGTTGTGCCCAGTCGGCCGTCATCCCGTCGGTGGAAGTGACCGCGCGCAGCGCTACTACATTCTCATAGGTCCGTTCGTCGCCCATCACGCCAACGGACCGGATAGGCAGAAGGACCACAAAAGCCTGCCATACTTTATCGTACAGTCCGTGTGAGCGCAGGCCCTGGATGAAGATGTCGTCAGCTTCCTGAAGCAGTTTCACCCGGTCGACATTTATCTCACCCAGGATTCTCACAGCCAGTCCGGGCCCCGGGAAAGGATGGCGTCCCAGGAGGTCGGGATCCATATCCAGTGCTTTTCCGACACGCCGCACCTCATCTTTGAAGAGGCTGTTGAGCGGCTCGATGATCTTCAGTTTGAGGTGTTCCGGCAACCCGCCCACATTATGGTGTGATTTGATGGTAGCGGAAGGTCCTTTGACGGAGCGTGATTCAATCACATCGGGATAGATGGTACCCTGAGCCAACCACTTGACGTTTTGAATCCGGGAAGCTTCTGCATCGAATACATCGATAAAAGTCTTGCCGATGATCTTGCGTTTCTTTTCCGGTTCTGATACTCCCTGCAAAGCCGACAGGAAGATGCCGGAGGCATCCACTCCGGTCACATTGAGGTTCATATGCCGGTAAGAATCGAGCACCTTGTTAAACTCATCTTTCCGGAGCAATCCGTTGTCGACAAAGATGCAGTGAAGGTTGGGACCGATCGCTTTATGAAGGAGAACGGCCGAGACAGAAGAGTCGACGCCGCCCGAGAGACCCAGCACGACCTGGTCGTTCCCGAGTTTCTCTTTCAGCTCTCTGACGGTGGATTCGACGAATGATTCGGGCGTCCATGACTGGTGGCATCCGCAGATATCCACCACAAAATTCTTCAGCAGTGTCTGTCCTTCCAGCGAGTGGTACACTTCGGGATGGAATTGAATACCGTAGGTAGGTTCATCTTTCATCTTGAAACCGGCCACTTCGACGGTAGGGGTGCTGAGGATGATGTTGGCGCCGACAGGCGGCCGCAGGACGGTATCGCCGTGTGACATCCACACCTGGCTACCGTTACTCATTCCTTTCAGCAAGGGGCTGGAGGTATCGATGAACGAAAGGTTAGCGCGTCCATATTCCCGGATCTTGGAAGGCATCACTTCACCGCCGTTCGTGTGAGCAAGATACTGGGCGCCGTAGCAGACTCCCAGGAGAGGCTTCTGTCCGCGGATGGCAGACAGGTCAGGGATGAGCGGGTTCGTGTCGCGCACGGAATAAGGGCTGCCGGAGAGGATGACTCCCTTCACGTTTTCGTCGATCGCGGGGATCTTGTTATACGGAAAGATATCGCAATACACGTTCAGTTCCCTGACCCTGCGTGCGATAAGCTGGGTGTACTGGGAGCCGAAATCAAGGATTAAGATGGTTTCTTGCATGTTACAAAGATATGAAATCTACCGCGTCAATGTAGCATTATATTCCTTCTTGTTCCCGCATTTATCGGTGACAACAAGCCTGAATGCATTTTTCCCCTTCCGGATCCGGTCGTCGATGGTATAGATCAGCAGGTTCCGTTTCGCATCAAAATCCATCAGGATCCATTTACCGTTCAGGGTACCGCGGTAGGTGTCAATACCCGACAGGTTATCGGTGATTTTCATTTTGATGGTAACGTTTTTCGTGATGATTTTTTTCTTGGGGATATTGACTGCCTTGATCACCGGGGCAACGGTATCCACGGCGACGGCATACGTCCCGAAGTCACGGATGCGAACTCGCATCCAGCCCTGATCCCATTTTCCCCCTACAGCGGAGAAGGCTCCGGCATTGTTGAGACGGACTACCAGCGCCTTGGGGCGGAGTTTCGACGGAAGGCCTTCGGCCCTGATTGAAAGGTCGCAGAAGGTATGAAGCGGCGTTTGGTTGTTATGCAGGGTATGGCGTTTGGAGTAGATCTTCGATGTCCGTGCTTCCACAGAATAGATGAAATCCAGATCTTCGTAAAGTACGCCCTCCGGAATATTCAGTTCCACACCGTCCGATCTGAAGGTATTGGGCTCCTTGCAAGGCATCCAGGTACCTTTGGCCAGCTGCGACGGGTCGAATCTGCCCCGGACATTGGCAGGCGGGTGGCTTTGGACGGGGAAAGTGATGGAGGAGCTGTTTCCTTTGAGATCTGTAAGGACATATCTGACCTGGTGTATTCTGTTATCGTTGAAATTGATCACTCCGTTATTCGATGGATCGTCAAAGACATTCAGTTTGTCGTTGGGGGCGATATACGACCTCAGAACACGGTGGTTGGTTTTCAGGTACAGCGGGTAATCGAGGATGCTGTTCACGTAACGGGTATCTGCAAAAGAGAAGCTGTCGATGGTCATTCCGAAGCGTTTTTCATCATCCACAAACATCTCGAACTTGCGGATGCCGTTCCTCATGGTAGAGGCATCATGGAAGTCGTAGGCTTCGATCCCGAACACAATATTCCCCGACACCTTGACCGTATCTTTCTGTTTAAGGATAAAGTTACCGAGAGAATCCTTGGTGACGGGCAGCAGGATGGGCGCATCGGAGAAGTTCACCATGCCGGTGAGGCCGTGAGGAATGACACGGATGTTATAGATCTTCGGTTGGGTGCTGTCGCTGACGGTGATGCCAAACGCCAGGGGGTCGAGAGGAACCTGTGTGGCGCCATTCCGTATCTCGAAATGGAGATGAGGTCCAGCCGAAGAGCCGGCGTTGCCGGAATAAGCAATGAGTTGACCTTGGGTGACCTTCAGCGTACCGGGAGGCACCTCGGTATCCATGGCGAATGATTCGTTCAGGTACTGACGTTCGCTCACCCAACGGGCAATGGCTCCGGAGAACCTGTCGAGATGCCCGTAGACCGTCACATAGCCGTTAGGATGCTGAATATAGATTGCTTTTCCAAATCCCCACGGAGAGACAAAAATTCGAGTCACATAACCGTCCGCTGCGGCATACACGGGTTTCCCGATGACAGCGCCCGTCCGGATATCGATCCCGGAATGAAAATGGTTCGGTCGGATCTCCCCGTATGAGCCCGACAAGGTGATCGGAAAATCGACAGGTGCCCGGAAATAATTTTGCGGCACTACAGGCTGGGACCTCAGGAATGCCGGAGATATCAGGGTAAAGAGAGTGATAAGGAGGATGGTTCTTTTCATACGATTATGTGTTGGTTCCCGCCTTCATCCCATCGAAGGATGATGGCAGGCAGTTCGTCCATGCGGCGGATGACAGCATCTGCCATCGGGAAATCTTCTGTCGTGAGTCCGGGGTAATAGAACACCGTTCTCATTCCCGCCTCTTTGGCGCCACAGATATCTTTCCCGTAATCGTTACCGATCATCACACAACCAGCAGGCTGCATACGGGTCTCCCGGCATATCATCCGGAAGAAGCGGGGATCCGGCTTCACATATCCAAGATCTTTCGAAGAAAAAAAGAATTGAAAGCACTTGTAAGCCCCTACCCTTTTCAAGGCTTTGATCATCGCCTGCGTATCGGATACCCCGGCGTTGGTAGCGATACAACAGGGAAAGCGCCTGAGTTGTTCAAGCGCTTTCTCTGCTCCGGGGACCCATGAAACTTTTTCCCAGAGAAACATCGGTCCCGGTTCGCCGGAATCGGTCATGACCGTCCCGCCCCAATCGAAGACCAGCATGTCTATCATCAGTTGATCACCGGTAGAAATGAATAATTCTTCGTGTACCACAGCATCTGTTCCGTGAAATCTTCCGGATATTCGATTTTAATGTCTGCAATGGTATCGTTCTTCATCACGGGGACCAGCACCGGGTTGATGAATCCGGCATAGGGTGCGATATTCAGTTTCTTGTAGCGTTCCAGCACTTCCTTGTGAAGATCCTGGTCAACGACTACCGCATATTTCTCTATGAGTTCTTTCCCGGCCTTATAATCACCTTCTGATTTAATACGCTGAATTTCAGCCATCAGCTGTCCGAAGAGATCGCGGAGAGCATCGTAATCATTGATTTTAAAGTAGGTTTTACCATCGCGGACCACCTTTTCGATCACCTTCTTATCCTTTCCTTTTTCGTAGACCCAGGTAGCAATAAGTTTGCGGTCGCGCATGTGAGCCTGCTCGATATTCTTACCTGGCTGGATCCGGACGAGTTGCGTCATCAGTCCGTTACGGATAAAGCCGTCATATTCTGCCTTGCCTACCTCCATGTTGGGAACAAGCTTGAGTTCCATCATCATGGGATCCATGATATAATAGAGGGAGAACAAGTCGGCGCGGGCTTCTTCCAATGCCGAATGGTAGTTTTTCAGGGCATCGGGATTGGTGCCGGGAAGAAGTTGTCCCGAACCATGACCGAGGCATTCGTGCATGTCGGTGGTAAGGTTGCTGGCGAGGGAGCTGTATTGTTTAGACCGTTCAATCTCTTCCTTGCTGTAAGCGAACTCTTCCAGGAATCCGTTACCGACGGCAGACTGGTCGTAAGCATACGTGATATTTTCCATGGTCACCGATTTCGATCCGTGTTCTTTGCGGATCCATTCGGCATTGGGGAGGTTGATGCCGATGGGCGTGGTAGGATCGCAGTCGCCACCCAGTTGAGCCACGGTGATGACTTTGGCCGACACGCCTTTGACTTCTTTCTTTTTGAAACGGGGATCGACGGGAGAATGATCTTCAAAATACTGGGCTTTGGAAGCAATGGCTTCGGTACGTTTGGTAGCTTCCACGTTTTTAAAGTCGACGACCGATTCCCAGGTGCCTTTCAACGCCATCGGGTCGCCATAGGTTTCAATGAACCCGTTCACATAGTCGACGCTTGACTTATTGTCATTCAACCACATGATATTGTAATCGTCCCAGGTAACCAGGTCTCCGGTGCGATAGTAGCTGATCAGTTTTTCGATCCCGGCTTTCTGTTCCGGTGTTTCAGCGACGTTCATGGCTTTTTCCAGCCAGAAGATGATCTTACTGATCGCCGGGCCATACATACCTTTTTCGGTCCAGGTTTTTTCCACTACACGTCCGTTTTCCTTTACCAATTTGGAATTGATGCCGTAGGACACGCGGATATCGCGGCCGGCTTTCTGATCTGCTTTTTTCAGATCGGCATAATAGGTTTCCGCTTCCTTCTGGGTCACGCCTTCATAGAAGTTACAGGCCGAAGTCTGTACCATATCCATTGAGGGGTCAAGGTTCACGCGTTTAGGGGCCACTGTCGGGTCAAAGATCACTTTGGTGATAAAACTGTAGAATTCTTCGGGTTTCTGTCCTTTGGCTAATGGCAGACTGTCGGCCGGCACTGCCTTCAATACCGATTCAAAATAAGCCTGTGTCACCTCGGGGAAGAACTTATCCGTGGAGTAATGATGATGAATACCGTTCGAGAACCATACCCGTTTCAGGTAAGTCGCCAGTTTCTGGAAGTCTTCCGAGTCCCTGTTCCCTTTATAATTATTATAGATCGATTCCAGGGTTTTTCTCACGACGAGGTTGTATTTGCAATTCTGATCGACCGTGATGTCTCTGCCGCAAAGAGCAGCCTGCGACAGGTAATAAAGCAGTTCTTTCTGTTTCAACGAAAGGTCTTCGAAACCGGGAATCTGGTAACGGAGGATTCTCACATCCGCGAACTGTTCTGTTTGCCATTTGAAGGAGGTTGTTTCGTCTTTCTTCTCCTTCTTTTGCCCGCCGGAGCAGGCTCCTATCAGTACACTCATTATCAAAATGATTGAAAAATTTAAAGGTTTCATAGGTGTTGTGTTGTTTATGGATTCATATTGATGATTTCAGAACCTTTTAACACGGGAACGACGGTAGTTGTATCCCGTTGAAACGAATAAGGGATCACGTCATCGAGTCCCAGGAGTTTCAACCGTTGGTAATGCATGGCTTTCCGGATGTACCCCGACATATCCGTGTCGGCAACGCGAAAGAGGTCCATAGCGGCTTTTGCTGCATCGCAGAAGGTATAGAAGCCGGGAACTTTCAGCAGTTCTTCCGAGAGGGCTCCGGCAAAGAGGGTATCCTCCAGGCAGAATTTGTTTTTCCATCCCGAACAGAGGATCACGACATTCCGTTCCTGTGAGGTCAGCCAATCCTTCAGTGCCGATATATTATTGAAACAGCCGATGGCGACAGGCGCTCTTGAGCGGGCTACTTCCAGAGCACGGGTTCCGTTGGTGGTACAGTACACCACGGTTTGGCCGGCCACCCTCTCGCGGGTGAAGCTGAAAGCGGAGTTCCCGAAATCGGCAAAATCAAGTTTTTTCCCGTCTTGCTCGGAAGCCACCAGGAACCCTTCCTCTTTTTTCCGGCGGGCTTCCTCCAGGGAGGCTACCGGAACGATCGATGCGACACCGTTCATGAAAGCATAACAGATCGACGTGGTGGCACGCAATATATCCACGAGCACCACAATGCATTCTCCCTGTGTCAGGATATCTCCGAATAACCTGGGTGTCAGGCAAACCTCAATGCTGTATTTTCCTTGTTCTTCCGCCATAACGGATCAATAATAAACCACTTCACATCCCGGATGTTTCAGGCGAAAAGCCGCCACTTTCTTTTCCGAGATCTTCGTATTAAATATCTTAATGGATTTCAGTTCAGGTAACTTGTCGAGTACATCAAGGCTGCTGATTCGGGTGTTGTACAGATCCACCACGGTGAGGCTCTTCATGAGGGCGATGTACTTCAGCGATTTGACGGGCGTTCCCGAGAGTTTCAGCACCTGAAGGTTCACCAGATTCATGATGGGTTGCAGGTCCTCCACCTGGGTGTTTTCAAAATCCAGTTCTTTCAACTGGGTCAGACCACCCAGCGGAGACAGATCGACGATCGGGTTTTTCGGGAACCCGAGGGTGGTGATCCAGTTCATCTGCCGCAATGGTTCCAGGGTAGTCACCCGGGTATCGGAGAACCGGAGCTCTTTCAGGCGGCTGAGATAAAGCACCGGCTGAAGGAAGACGATGCCCGGATTCTGATTAATGACCAGCGATTCAAGCCCGGCGATCTTCTGCAGCCCGAATTTATCAGGGTCGCCGGTCAGCCCGGCCTGTTTCAGCAATGCTTCGCGCCAATTACCGTCGAGACTTTCCCACCATGATTTATTCTCAAACGTCTGGAACACAAACCGGCAATCGGGATGTTTATCGATGAAAGCATTTCCGTCTGCCAGCAGAAGCCCTGTGTTATCGGCGCGGACCATTTCAAGTGTCTCCAGCCCGTTCACGGCTTCGAGACTCTTCACCGCGGTGTTGTCGAGCAGTAATGTTGTCAGATGGAAATGATCTTTGAGCGGGTCGAGCGACTCCACTTTGGTGTTGGAAATATCGAGATAGCGGAGCATATCCAGGTCTGTCAGCGGAGTGAGATCCGCGACGGAGGTATAGGCGCAGCGCAGCTTTGACAAGAGGGGTAGTTGCACCAGGGGGTCAAGCGTGTTGATCACTTCACGGCCTTCGATGTTGATGCTGTCGATCGTCATCAGGGCGTGCAGTTGCTCTTTGGCAGGAGGATCATTGATGGTACCATAGGTGGAAAAGACTTTTTTCCATTCGAACGGCATCCGGTCCCACCAAGCATTAAGCTCAGCCGTTGCAAAGATCACGACCACTCCGGGGTGTCCCAGCATATAACTCACCGCACCGGACTTACCGATGCTGGTGTTATCACAGTAAACCGACTGCAATGTCGTCAGGGTTTCCAGGGGCGTCAGCGTCTTGACGGGAGTCTTATTAAACCATATCTTCACCAGTGATTTCAGGTCTTTCAGCGGACTGATATCGGCGACGCCTGTCTCTGAGAAGTCGAGCATCGTCAGGGTAGTCATACCGGCCAGGGGAGCCAGGTCATTCACTCCGGTGGCAGAGAGCCTGAGTTCTTTCAGACCGGTCAAACCGGTGAGAGGCGACAGGTCGGCTACCTGTGTTGCGCCGATATCCAATGTTTCCAGCGCCGGAAAGTAAGCAATGGTCGAGAGGTCAGAAAACGGTGTCCCGGCCAGGTTCAGGTCCTTGATATGGGTGCAGTACCGAAGTGGTTCCAGAGTATTCACCTGAGTATTCGAGCAGTTCAGCGATACCAGTGAATTCAGGTTACGGAGCGGCATGAGGTCGCTGACACCGGTATTGGAGATGTTCAGGGAAACGAGTGAGGAGAGCTTAGACAGCGGGGTGAGATCGGTGATGGAGGTATTGCCCGACAGATCCAGCTCTTTACTATCGACGATCTTCAGAAACAGTCCGTATATCCTGGAGTCGGTGAGGCGGACAGGTAAGTCGTCCACGATGGCGACGGTATCGTTAAAATGGCTGACGGAAGAGAGCGGCAGTCCTTCTTTCACCCGGAGGTCTTTCCCGAAGATGGATTTCCATTCGGCCGGCAGGCCGTTCCACCAGTTCCGGAGGTCTTCCTTCTCATTCAGTTTCGTCGTATAGATGCTGACGATTTTCAGTTCCTGTTTGCTGTCGTCGTAATTGATCTCGAAATAACGTACTTTATTGGAGTTAACGGAGTCGCCGTCGACAGTGATTCCGGAGAGGTTGCGGTTAGCGGTGATGAAGAAGTAGGTCTGCTGGTCGATGTTGGTTTTCACATCCACATTCTGGACCTGGTACGAGAAGCGGGCCCTGCGGAAGAAGAAATCCACGTCGCTGAGGTAAGCCTGTACATCTTTGTAAAGTGGCACCAACCGATGATCATCGAGGTCATCTTCGATCTGCACTTTATCATTCCAGAAGAACTTCTGGTAGCTGTTGTTGACAATGATCTCTTTTTCCTTGACAGGATTTGATTTGCTGGCCAGGAAGTTCAGGGTGTTTTCGTAGAACTTTACGATCTGTTCCGCCTGTTGACGGTATACATCCATTTGTTCCGCCGGGATGGAAGAAGCCTTCGACGGAGGCTCCTGTACTTTTGCCTTCTGGTTGGAAGCGGCCGGTTTTTTCTGGCCGGCCGTTCCGTTTTTATTTCTGGTCTGGGCAGGCGATGGTCCGCAAACAGCCAGTGCCAACAGCACCAGGAATACCAGTCGTGCGATGGTTTTCAGATCATTCATCGTGTGTATAATTTCTGATTATCTCCTTTTGTTCAGCATCGGTGATCCTGACCATATTCGATATCAGCCATCCTGAGTTCATACTGTTCCGGTTAAAGTACGAAACTTCGAAATACCAATGAGGCACCTGGAAGAAATGGAACTTGACATTGCTGACCGACTGAAACTTCAGGTCGCCTGTTTTAACGCCTTCGATGAAAAGGGTCAGCATATCGGGCCGGTAATTCTTCTCCAGGTAATAATCCACGTTCTGCGGATTATCAAAAGCCTTGTGGATGTTCATGAAATCAAGTTCATGGCTCATGGGATGGAGGAAGTATGTCTGGTTGACAGTATCGGTCACATGAGGGAAGAACTGTTCCCATGGTGGAAAATAGACATTCGAGATCACCCATTTGTACCCCAGGTTTTCGTGTTCGAGGCGCAGGTAAAGGATCACGTTCTGTCTTTCTTTTTTGTAAGTAAAGACAGCATTCACTTCGGCGAACCATTTGTCGCCGTGAAAATCAAGGTAACGGGGGGCCGATTTACTGGTCACTTCGAGGACAAAGGCATCCCGGACGTCATTATTAACCGGACCGTTGTTATCGAACAGGATACCGAGATATTTCTTACGCATCTTGATATCGCGGTACCCGGCGTCGCCCTGGTAAAAACGTTTCCCGGTCACATCTTCTTCGCCATTGAACCGGCGGAAGAACTGGTTCACTTGTTTGGTCTGCGCATAGAGGTTTGATTCATCACCGGTAAATGAGCCGATCGAGCCTTGCGAGAAAACGAAAAACGGCATTAAAACCAATGCCGTTGTAATAATCTTTCTGGTTATCATTCTTTTATTTACTGGTTTCTTTAACTCTGATATCTCCCAGCAGGACGTCCCAAAAACCGATCAGTCGACCGCCTATTTGTGTTTCTTTTCGTTTCACATAGACGGTGATGTCTTTTTTGGTGGTATCCTCATACACCAGGCCTTTTTCAGCATCGAAGCCCTGGAAGCGCTGAAAGATGGTGATCACGCCCACATAGGTTCCGTCGGGTTGCCGTTCGAGGTCACTGACGTACTGGATCTTATACCAGTCAATAGTTACTTTATCATAATTCAGTTGCATCAGGCGATCGAAATATTCGCGTACCTGGAAATAGGATACATCGGGGCGGGAAAGGGAAGAAACGCCGATCTCGCTGTTGGGCATGAAGAGTTCCACGGCCCGTTCGATGACCCGCTGAGCCTCAGACCATTGGGTTTTCTTGTCCCCGATGATACTGATATATTTACTGAGGTCTCGTACTTTTTCGAGTGCAAGGCTGTCGATGGCCTGTTTCCGCTGCGGCGAGAGGTTATCCCCCGGGTCCTGTGCAGCAAGTCCCGATCCGATCAGGATCAGGACGAAGAAAATACCGATTGTTTTTTTCATACCGGTTACTTTTTGATGAGGTCAAGTTCTTTGATCTTTCCGGAGCCGTCAAGCTGGTAGGAATCCACTGCATTCCGGTTAGCTTTCTGGTCCTTGCAGAAATTCAGGTAATTCTTGATCGTCGTAGGTTTGTCGTAATCCACGATGGACCCTTCTTTGCTGATGATGATCAGCACCGGGGTATCTTCGGATGCAAAGAATTTGGAGATCGTGGACTGGATCAGGGAATTAGCCTGGTTGAGGTTGCCTGATTTGGCATTATCGACGACAGACTGGAACGATTTTTCGAGTTGAGAGGTGATAGATCCGCCCGACAGGGTTTCGCGCATATCGGCGATTTTCTTTTCCAGGCGTCCCATCAGTTCGGCAATCTCGCTGTCGTTGACTTCCATGGCCTTGATCTTGTTGAGTTCCTGTTCGAGTTCATCGGCAGAAAGCCCTTCTTTATTAACCAGGAGATCGTACAGCTTCGCCCTCGCGGTAGCGATCTGTTGTTGCTCCTTTTTCTGTTTCTCGGCATTCACTGCTTTGACTTTTTGCTGAGCCTGAATGATCAGATTATTTAATTCGGGATCATCAAAGTTTTTGCTGATGGCTTCACTGATCACCTTTTCCTGATCTTCGAGGGTCAGTTTCGAAGTACCATTGGCAATCTCGGTCAGTTGTTTTTTGTACATTTCAATCTGGGCCTTGCGTTCTTTCCGCGTCATTTTGCCCGTATTCTTATTACAGCTTTCCATTCCGACTGCCACCAGGGCTGCCATGAGAATGATCATCACGGTATTCCAGTGGATAGATTTCATTTTACTTATGATCTGCGTCATATGGCCGTTTTTGATAAATGGTTAATAATCATTGTTTCTTACGAAAGAGATCTGTTTGCAGGTCCCTTACGCTTTATAGAACGGGAATTTTACCACTTTAGCGCGTAACGATTTATCGCGGATGCTGATTAAAATTTCAGAGCCTTCTTTGCTAAGGGCAATGGGGACATAACCCATGCCGACGGGAATTTTCACCGACGGGCCCATGGTTCCCGAGGTCACTTCGCCGATTTTGTTTCCCTCTGCATCTACGATAGGATAGCCGTGACGGGGGATTCCTTTATCGATCATTTCGAAACCGACCAGTTTCCGGGTCACGCCTTCGGTTTTCTGTTTCAGTAAAGCAGCCTTGTTGATAAACTCTTTGGCATCGTTGAATTTCGTGATCCAACCCAGTCCGGCTTCGATGGGAGAAGTGGTGTCGTTGATATCATTTCCATAGAGGCAGAATCCCATTTCGAGACGGAGGGTATCGCGGGCGCCCAGTCCGATCGGTTTGATGCCGAATTCAGCACCGGCTTCGTACACCGCTTTCCAGATCACCGGTGCATCTTCATTGGCGAAGTAGATCTCGCAGCCGCCTGCTCCGGTGTAACCCGTAGTGGAAAGGATGACATCCTTTACGCCGGCGAAAGTAACTTTTTTGAAGGTGTAGTATTCCATATCGGTGATGGGGGTGTCGGTCAGCTTCTGCATGGCTTTCAGCGCCAGCGGTCCCTGGATCGCCAGCTGGGAGATCTCGTCGGAAGCGTTGTACAGTACGGCGCCCATTTTATTCTGGCTGTTGCACCATGCCCAGTCTTTATCGATGTTAGCTGCATTGACCACCAGCAGGTAGGTTTCAGCGTTGATACGATATACCAGCAGGTCATCGACGATGCCGCCTTTATCGTTAGGGAAGCAAGAGTATTGCACCTTTCCGTCAGTGAGTTTTGAGGCATCGTTGGAAGTAACCCATTGAATAAAATCAAGGGCCTTCGGTCCTTTCACCCAGAATTCACCCATGTGTGACACATCGAATACGCCAACGCCATTGCGTACGGTTTCGTGTTCGGCATTCACTCCTTCATACTGAACGGGCATGTAGAATCCTGCAAACGGGACCATCTTTGCTCCCATTGCTTCATGAAATTTTGTAAAGGCAGTCTGCTTCATATTGAAATCATTTTATTGTTTACTTAACAAAAATTGTCGCAGTATATTTTTCTGATATCTGCAAATAACGGTCCAAAGTTAGAAAAAATTGTCCTTTCTTATCAGGTTGTTGATATTTGGGTGATAACTTTGCGGCCTGAAGAAAGAACAAAATCAGACTCATGGACACTCAGCACCGCCGTGAACCGGCCACCGATTTTTCCCCGGAAGTACCTGTCATCCTCGGCCCCACCGCCTCGGGTAAGACGCGTCTGGCAGCACGGCTGGCGGCCGTCACCGGCGGAGAGATCATCAGCGCCGACTCGCGGCAGGTTTATCGCGGCATGGATATCGGCACAGGGAAAGACCTGGAGGACTACCTCGTGGATGGTAAACCGGTTCCGTATCATCTTATCGACATCGCAGATCCGGGGTATGAGTATAATGTATATGAATACCAACGCGATTTTCTGAAAGTGTACGAGGACATTGTCTCCCGGGGCAAACTCCCTATCCTATGCGGAGGGTCAGGGATGTACCTCGAAGCGGTCATCAGAGGCTACCGGTTTCCGGCGTTGCCCGAAGATCCTGCTTTCGTCGCGGCGCTGGAGTCACGCTCCACCGAGGATCTGCTGGGACTTTACAACACGATCTGTAAACCGCACAACACTACCGACACCGTTGAACGCCAGCGGGTCATCAAAGCCATCCGTATCGCCGTGCAGGCTTCCCGAGAGACAGAACACGACCACGACTATCCTCCCATCTGTTTTAAAGTATTCGGCATCCAAACCGACCGGGCTCTGCTCCGCGAGCGGATCACCGCGCGACTTCACCAGCGGCTCCGCGATGGGATGGTACAGGAGGTGCAACATCTCCTTGACGACGGATTGTCGCCCGATGTCCTGAAAAAATATGGCCTCGAATACCGTTATATCGTTATGCATCTTACCGGCGAGCTGGATTACGAAGAGATGACAAGGTTACTGAACACTGCCATCCATCAGTTTGCTAAAAGGCAGCTGACCTGGTTCCGGCGAATGGAACAACGCGTTCCCATTAACTGGTTGGATGAATCCCTTTCTCTTCAGACTAAAATATCGTTCATTCTCCAGAGTATCGGACGATAATATTTTAGCAACAAGTATTTTACACAAAAATTTTCCTCACTTTCCTGTACAATCCGGGTCAAAGTCACATATCTTTGTATTAGTATATATTGATATTTAAGAAAAAATCAGCATTAATCAAACACAACAGGTATGAAAAGGATCGGATTGTTCATTTTTTCCGCGGTTTTACTAATTTCCGCAACGGGGATTTTACCCGGGTGTAAAAAGGATAAGAAAGATGACCCCAAATTTGTCGTCACGGCCACTCCGGTCGAAGGCTGGCTACAGTTTTCTTTTTACTGTTCCACCGATGATGTCGAGATGACAAAAGTCACCATTAAGGATCCCCTTCTGAACGACTATATTTACAATACCAACGGGGAGACGTTTGTAAAGAATGAGCTTTGGTACGTTGAAGACTGGTTTCAGAAGCAACTCGGCACATGGACTTTCACCTTCGTAGGTAATTTTGCCGACTCCGACGACTCCTTTACCACCACGGTTGAAATGGAGGTTACCGGAAAATAGTCGCCTCTATGCCTGTACTTTACGCTAATACCGGCCGATGGACCGGGCGTCAGGGTAGTGATATCGTGAAAAAAAAAAAAGAGGCTGCCGTTGTTAATCTGGCAGCCTCATTTTCACATTGTTATTTTGTTTTATCGGGGAAAGGCGGGATAGCCGGCAGTTCTTTGGGCCAGCTCTTCAGTTCTTCCTTGATCAGTTCGATGGCTTTATTCAACTGTTGGTCTTCCCCGGCATATTCTTTGGCCGGATCATTATCGACCCAGACATCGGGAGTGACCCCTTCGCCTTCGATAGCCCATTTGTCTTCTTTATAATCGTAATGAGCGAACTCGGGTTTGTTAAGAGAGCCTCCGTCGATGAACGGCAGGCTGCCGCGGATACCGACAACGCCGCCCCAGGTACGTACTCCGACGAGTTTACCTAATTTCCAGGCACGGAACTGGTACGGGAAGAGATCGCCATCGGAGGCAGAGTACTGGTCGATCAAACAGATCTTCGGTCCCAGCACCATTTCCAGATTTCCGGCGGTCTGCCCGGTATTACGCGACATCTTCATGATAACGGCTTCACGAGCGAGACGCTCAATAATCATCGGGGAGACATTTCCGCCGCCATTACCGCGGTCGTCGATGATCAGGGCTTTTTTGCTCAGCTGCGGATAGAAATGTTTAGCGAACTCAACAAGTCCTTCCGAGCTCATATCGGGAATGTGTATGTACCCTACTTCTCCGTTGGTCGCTTCGTTCACTTTGCGAATATTATCCTGCACCCAGGTGTAATAGTACAGTTGCGATTCATTGTCGATGGGAACCACGATGGTTTTCCGGGCATTGGCTTCCGAAGGAGTCCCGTTCACCGTCAGTTCGACCTGATCTCCGGCCGTATTGACCAGCGATTCGTAGATGTCCGTCATGTTTTTCGTCGGTTTCCCGTTCACCGCGATAATATAATCGCCTTCTTTCACGTCGACGCCGATCTCTGTAAGGGGTGAGCGGGAAGACTTCGCCCAGTTTTCACCCTTGAGGATCTTGTCAATGCAATAATAACCGGAAGCATCACGGCTTAACTGTGCGCCGAGAAGTCCTTGTTTGATACGTTCCGGGGCAGGTTTGTCACCGCCGCCCACGTATGCGTGACCCACATTCAGTTCGCCGATCAGTTCACCGATGAGGTAGTTCAGGTCGTTCCGGTTGTTCACATAAGGAAGCAGCGCGCCGTATTTGTCTTTCATGGCATTCCAGTCAACGCCGTGCATATTCGGTGCATAGAAGAAATATTTCATCTGCCGCCAGGCTTCCTGGTAGATTTGGTTCCATTCAGCCTGCAGATCCACTTTTACCTTCATGTTGGAGAGGTCGGCGAAATCCCTCACTTCTGTCTTTCCTTTAGGCAGATCGATCACGCCAAATTTTCCTCCCATAGCCACGAGCATCTTTTTATGGTCTGCAGAAATTTCGTAGGTGCCGAAGTTGCCCACAGGGGATTCCTTCTGATCTTTCAGGTTGAAAACCATGAGCGAAGGACCGTCATCATTTTTACCGTTTTTCACATAGTACACTTCGTCATCGACAGCGGAAATATTCCAGTAGTTACCTGCTTCCACCGGGAGGGCGATCACGCGGTCCATGATGCCGTCCTGGTCAACCTTCACCGTCACCTGGGCCGAAGCTTCTTCTTTTTTCTCTTCGGAAGCAGATTTCTTAGTCTTGCCGGTTGTCGTGGGTGCAGGTTCTTCTTTCGCCACCTTCACTTCATCGTTTTCGGGTCGGAAGGGGTTCGGGGTAGCTTTTGCCAGCGGGATCATGTACACCTTGGTCATATCATTAAACACATGGTTCCATTCCATCGTGCCATAGGTGGGATTATAATCGCGGTTGGAGGCAAACAGGATGTATTTCCCGTCACTGCTGAAAACCGGGCCGCTGCAGTCGTACCATTCATCCGTCGCGGGGAATTTCTTGCCGGTCGCGAGTTCATAGAGATAGATGCGGGATGATCCGCGTGACACCGGCTCGGTATAGGTGATCCATTTGCTGTCGGGCGACCAGGAAAAGTCTCTATATTCCCAGTCTTTGGAAGTAGTAACGACCTTTACCTCTTTGGTATCAATATCAACATACTGGAGCCGCAGCATTTTATCCGACCAGAGCAGTTTCTTGCTGTCGGGAGACCAGGAAACCGCATATTTATACGTATCGGCGTTTTTCGTCAGTTGAACAGGTTCACCGGTGCCATCCTGCCGGGAGATATAAATCTCATCTTCACCGGTTTTGTCGGAGACATAGGCGATGTATTGACCATCGGGCGACCAGGCCACATCGCGTTCATGGATGCCGGAGGTGGAAGTGAGGTTACGGGTGATGCCGGTTTTAGCCGGTACCGTCCACACGTCGCCGCGGGCTCCGAAAGAGATTCTTTTGCCATCGGGGGAAACGGAGAAAGTGCCGATCGATTTGGAAGCATCCTTCATCATATCGCGACCCGAAATGAAGTCATCGGCGATGCGGATGGTCATCTTTTCGGCCTTCTCGGTAGCCAGATCGAGGAGGTAGATATAACCACCGTTCTCAAAGGCGATGTATTTGTCGCCCAGGGAGGGGAACTTCACATCGTACTGAGTGAATTGAGTCACTTTGCGTGTTTCTTTTGTTTTCAGGTCATAGACAAAGATATTCATGGTGCGGTCGCGGTCGGAGCAGAAGAAGATTTTATCACCCTTCCACATCGGCATGATATCCTGTGCCTTGTTATTCGTAATGTTTTCGATCTGTTTAGTCTGAAAATCGTAGATCCAGATATCATCGGCCTGACCGCCGCGATAGTATTTCCAGGTACGGAATTCGCGGAAGACCCTGTTATAGGCGAGTTTGGATCCATCGGGAGAGTAACTGCAGAAGCCCCCTGCCGGAAACGGCAGTTCGGCCGCCAACCCGCCATCGGTATTGGCCAGGAACAGTTGTCCTTTGAAGTCGTTGAACGTCTGTTTGCGGGACCGGAAGACAACCGTTTTGTTGTCCTTCCAGGTCATGACGATGTTATTTGGTCCCATCCGGTCGGAGATGTCATCGCGGCCGAGGGTAGCCGTAAAAGTAAGGCGCTTTGGAATCCCTCCTTCGGCGGGGATGACAAACACTTCGGTGTTACCGTCATACTGGCCCGTAAAGGCGATCTGTTTGCCATCGGGCGAAAAACGGGCAAACATTTCATAACCATTTTCATCGTTGGTGAGTTTCCGGGCCATTCCACCCGTAGCAGGTACCGTATAGAGATCACCTGCATAAGAGAAGACCACCTGGTTGCCATAAACGGCCGGGAACCGTAGTAACCTGGCCTCTTCCTGAGGCATAGCGTAGGCGCACAGGACAAAAGCAATGAGCGTAAGAATCCACTTTTTCATAAATCTGTTTTTAGAAAATTTAAGGTAGGCGCAAATATAGGTCATAACGTAAAAAGGTGTTGCAGAATTGGACGCCCGATGCGTTTTTATCGATGAACGCCAATTTTTGGTACCTTTGTACCCAAGATTGGCATTAATAATCAATTAATAACCATATTATGATCCATGTAACTTACCCCGGCGGAGTCAAGGTTCAGGCGCACCTGGCCGACTTCGATATCACGACCGATCAGCCGGTCAAGGCAGGAGGAGAAGCATCGGCTCCCACTCCTTTCATGCTCTTTCTGGCCTCTCTGGCCACTTGTGCAGGATACTATGTCAAAGCGTTTTGCGATTCCCGGAAAATATCTACCGAAGGAATCACCCTGTCGATGGACACCGAAACCGACCCGGTAGAAAAGATGCTGGGGATGATCGTCATCCGCATCCATGTCCCGGCCGATTTTCCCGAAAAGTATGACCAGGCTGTCATCAATGCTGCGGCCACCTGTGCTGTGAAGCGTCATTTATCGGAAAAAATCCATAACGAAATCCTGGTAGTACGAAATCACTAAAACATATTCATTTTAAGTTCTTTATTTCACCATTATGACAAATTCCAAAGGTATCAATTCCAAACTGGTTCATGGAGCAGGACTCCACGATGCAATGGGCGCTGTTAACATGCCCATCTACCAATCCTCCACTTTCGCGTTCAAATCGGCCGAACACGGCGCTGCCTGTTTTGCCGGAGAAGACAGCGGGTACATCTATACCCGTATCGGTAACCCCACCATCGACGATCTGGAATCGGCCATTGCTGCCATCGAAGAAGGGTACGACGGAATCGCTGTTTCGTCGGGCATGGCCGCCGTCAATACTGTTTACCTGGCTTACCTGGGAAAAGGGAAGCATATCGTGTGTCACAACGCCGTTTATGGCGCTTCGCGCGGTGTCCTGGAATCGGCTTATATCCGTTTCGGGGTGGAAGCCACTTTCGTTGACGCCACCAAGACCGAAGAAGTAGCCGCCGCCATCCGTCCCAACACCTCCCTGATCTGGCTGGAGACCCCTGCCAACCCTACCATCGGTATCTGCGATATTGAAGCTATCTCGAAGATCGCTCATGAACACGGCATCCCCGTCTGCGTGGATAACACATTCTGCAGCCCTATTCTCCAAAAGCCTTTGCTATTGGGCGCCGATATCGTTGTTCATTCCCTGACAAAATTCATCAACGGTCATGCCGACATTGTCGGAGGCATTGTCATTCCTAAAAAGAAAGAAGATTACCTCTTACTCAATTCCATCATGATCAACTTCGGTTTCAACATGGATCCCCACCAGGCATTTCTGGTCAGGAGAGGCATGAAGACCATGGCCATCCGGATCAAACAAGCCCAGGAAAACGCCATGAAGGTGGCCGAGTTCCTTGAAAAACATCCAAAGGTGGAATGGGTGATGTATCCCGGTCTGAAGTCTCATCCTCAATATGCACTTGGGCAGAAGCAGATGGCAGGCCCCGGAACCATGCTGAGTTTCGAGTTAAAAGGCGGACTTGAAGCAGGACGCATCATGATGAACAACGTCAAATTCTGCATCCTCGCCGTATCGCTGGGCGGAATTGAAACGCTGATCCAGCATCCGGCTTCAATGACCCACTCCAAACTCTCGGCAGAGGCAAAAAAATCCGGCGGCATCACCGACGGCCTTGTCCGTCTCTCGGTAGGAATCGAAGAAGCAGAAGACATCATCGCTGATCTCTCCCAGGCGCTGAATAAAATCTGATCCGAAACAGACTAACATATTTGTCATACATTCGCTATCTTTGAAGCCGGAATCATCCATTCATATGAGAACCGGTCAAAAGATAGCGATTGTTTTTTTATCTCTCCTGCTGCTTGCCTCTTCCGCCATCCGGGCGCAGAAAGTGGCGTTGGTGCTTAGCGGCGGGGGGTCAAAAGGAGCGGCACACATCGGGGTGATCCGGGCGTTAGAGGAGCAAAATATCCCCATCGATTATGTCATCGGGACATCTATCGGGGCTGTCATCGCTGCGATGTATTCCTGCGGCTATTCACCCGACGAGATGGAGACCCTGATCAGTTCCAGGGATTTTAACAACTGGGCCAATGGCATCACCGACCGTCAGTATGTGATGTACTATCGCAAGGAAGCTCCCAACGCCTCGTGGTTATCTTTTGATCTGCATGCCGGGAAGAAGCTGACCTCCATCCTGCCGACCAACCTCGTTCCCTCCTATCTGATCGACTTCGAGCTCATGCATCTCTTCGCCAACGCCTCTGCCGCTTCCGTCAGGTGTTTCGACAGCCTGATGATTCCCTTCCGTTGTGTGGTGACGAATATCGACTCCTCAAAGCAGATAATCCTTCGTAAAGGCGATTTGGGAAGCGCCGTAAGAGGATCGATGTCGATACCTTTTGTTTTCACCCCGATGATGATTGACGGAGAGCTGGTTTTCGACGGTGGAATGTATAATAATTTCCCGGCCGACGTGGCGCGGAACGAATTTCACCCGGATGTCATCATCGGTTCCCGCGTAGCCGAGCGGTTTGAAAAGGCGCAAGCCGATGACGTATTCAGCCAGTTCCTGACCATGATGATGAACAGGCAGGCCGACACCCTTACCGGCAAGGATGTCGCGATGATTGTTCCCAATATTCCACCGGTCAGTCTTCTGGATTTCTCCCGGACATCGGAACTCGGGGACAGCGGGTATGTCGCCTGCATGAAGGAGATACCTGACATTCAGCAACTCGTAAAGCGAAGGGTCTCCCCCGCGGATATGGCCACGAAGCGCATGCATTTCAGGATGAAAGAAAACCCGGTATTCTTCGATTCCATCAGCATCACCGGGTTAAACAAGACTCAATCGGAATACATACATAATTATTTCTTCGGAAAAGAACGTCTGCTCAGCATCTCTGAAGTAAAAAAACGTTTTTTGCTGCTGATCGATGGCGGTTTCTTTAAGAGGATCTATCCCCAAGCAGTCTATAATCCATCCACCAACGGGTACACCCTGTTACTGGATGTTCAGAAAAACGACCCTTTTAACCTGCAGTTTGGAGGCAATCTTTCCCTCGGAACCAGCAACGAAGGATTTCTGGAGATGAAGTACCGGTATCTGTGGAAAACGCCTGTGCAGGTGATCACCAACGGCTATTTCGGAAAATTCTACAATTCAGCCCGGATCGGTGTCCATTTCGATTTCAACAACCGGTTACCGTTCTACACGGAACTTTTCTATACCTTCGGACGGTACGATTACTTTAAGAATACCACGTATTTCTTCGATGACCCGACCCCCTCCTATCTTATTCAGACAGAAAATTACAGTGAACTGAATACGGGAATCCCGGCAGGCCCCAGAAGCAAAGCCAGCCTGGGGATTCTGTATTCATCCACCGTATCGAGGTATTACCAGTCGAACACTTTTTCGCGGACCGACACAGCAGACCAGACCACCTTCGATTTCTTCTCTCCCCGTTTGTGTTTTGAGCTTAATACCCTGAATGCCAAGCAATACCCGAGCAGCGGGATCAGGTTAAAAATTCACCTGTCCTACATTAACGGGCGGGAGTATACCCAACCCGGAAGTCACTCTCCCGATGTGACCACTTACCGGGGGTATCACGACTGGTATCAGTTGAATATCCTGTACGACAACTATTTCAGATCCTTCGGTCCCTTCCGTCCGGGCATTTACGCCGAAGGAGTCATCTCCAGCCAGCCTTTCTTCAGCAACCGTACCTCCTCATTAGCCTATGCCCCAGCCTTTCAGCCCATCCCGGAAATGCAGACCCTGTTCATCCCGGCATACCGGGCAACTGACTTTATGGCGTTCGGAGCCAGGCTGATCACGAAGATCTATAAGAAGATCGAATTCAGGACAGAAGCGTATGTCTTTATGCCTTACCAGGAGATCATCACCGATGAAGTAACCGGCAAACAGCGATACGGTGAGCCATTCAGTTACCGGTCGTATGCCGTATCCGGCACCTTTGTCTACCGGTCTTTCGTCGGCCCGATCAGCCTGGGTGTAAATTTTTATGACAAACTGTCCAACCCCGTTACCCTCTCCCTGAACTTCGGTTACATCATTTTCAATGAGCGATCATTCAGGTAGTCATACAAGAGGGATTTTCCATGTTAAATATTTTTTTACCTTTGCCCCTGATGTATCAAACAACCGGCTAGTTCGGACTCTTAAAAATGGAAAGTCAACGTAGTATCAATTCGAATGGAAAACCAAGAAAACACTTATCAGAATCCTGATCCGGATCCTATTTCCGGGCAGGAGGAGAATTCTTCAACTGTTGAAACAACAGAAAGTACGCCTGAAAACACCCTTCCTACTGAGCCTGCTGAGGCTCTGACACCAAGTACTGAGGAATTCGAACCGGCTCATGACGAGCTGAAGGAAGATCATGACGAGCAGAAAGAAGATCATGAAGAGCTGAAGAAAGATCATGAAGAGCTGAAAGAAGATCATGAAGAGCTGAAAGAAGATCTTGAAGAGCTGAAAGAAGATCATGAAGGGCATGAGGATCATGAAGATGAGCTGACCGAAGAAATTGCCGGTCAGATTGTGCAGGAAGCCGGAGAAGATTACGACTCCAAAAGCCGGGCAGAGCTGATCGACATGCTGAAAACAGCTGTCGAAGATCCCGACATCAACTCCGTCAAGACCCGGATCGCGCTGATCAAAGTCGCCTATCTGAAGAAGAAAAAAGAAGAGCACCTGCAGAAATACCAGCAAGCGCTCAGCGAAGGCGAAACAGCCGAAGAGCCGTCCAATGCAGAACAAGACGAGCTTGACAAGCAGTTTAATGAGTATTTCAGCATTTACAAAGCCAACAAAGCACGCTTCACCGAGGTTCTTGAAAAGCAGAAAAAGGAAAACCTCCGGAAAAAGTTAGAGATTCTCGAGAAGCTGAAGATATTATGTGATTCGGAAGAGACACTGAAAAAAACGTATGATGAGTTCCGTTCACTCCAGGATCAATGGAAACAAGCGGGCATCGTGCCGCGTACAGAAATCAACAACCTGTGGCAGAACTACCACTTCCAGGTAGAGCGTTTCTTCGAAAAAGTCAAACTCAACAAGGAACTGAAAGACCTTGATCTGAAGAAAAACCTGGAAGCCAAGATTTCCATTTGCGAGAAGACGGAAGAGCTTTTACTGGAGACCTCGGCCTTGCGGTCGTTCAAGAAGCTGCAGAAGTTTCATGAAGAATGGAAAGAGATCGGGCCTGTTCCTACGGATAAAAAAGACGAACTCTGGGAACGTTTCAAGAATGCGACGGATAAGATCAACGAGCGCCGTCGCGAACATTACGCCCGCATCGAAGACGAGCAGAAAGTCAACCTTGATACCAAGACCGCTTTGTGCGATCAGGCAGAAGAGGTGCTTGCCCAGAATAATGAGACCATCCGCGACTGGCAAGAGCATACCAACAAGGTCAATGAGTTATTAAACATCTGGAAGAGTGTGGGTCCTGTTCCTCAAAAGGTCAATGCCACCATCTGGAACCGTTTCAAGACCTCGCTGGATACGTTCTTTGCCAACAAGAAAGAATTCTTTGATAAGCTGAAAGACCAGCAGGTTCAGAACTATAACCTGAAAGTCGAACTCTGTGTCCAGGCTGAAGGGCTGAAGACCAGCACTGACTGGAAGCGGACCACGAATGAGTTGATCCGGTTGCAGAATGAATGGAAGAAAATCGGCCCCGTGCCGAAGAAGCATTCCGACAAGGTATGGAAACGTTTCCGTGCCGCCTGTGATGAGTTCTTCAGCGCGAAAGCCGCTTACTTCTCCAATATCCATACGCACGAAGAAGAAAACCTCGCGAAGAAGATCGAACTGATGAACAAGCTGAAGGCCTTCCAGTTCACTGAAAACAAATCGGAGAATCTGGATACCCTGAAAAACTTCCAGCGCGAGTGGACCGATATCGGTCATATTCCTATTAAGGACAAAGACCGTCTGCAGAACGAATTCCGCACCCTGATCAACGAACAGCTTGATAAATTGCGGATCAGCGAAGCGGAAATGTCGGCCGCCACCTTCCAGAACCGTCTCGACTCCATCAAAGGTGATCCTCAGTCGAAGAAGATCATCTTCCGCGAACGGGAACTGCTGGCTTCGAAGATCACCAAACTCCGTGACGACATCAACCTGTGGGAAAACAATATCGGTTTTCTGGCTAACTCAAAGAATGCCGATATCCTGAAGGCCGAGTTCGAGCAGAAGATCAACAAAGCCAAGTCGGATCTGAAGGTGATGGAAGCAAAGTTAAAGATCCTGAGGACGCAGGGATAAAGCTCTGTGGCCTGTATCATATGGCCGGAAATTCGATCGGAAAAGCACTGGTGTTCACCTCCTTTGGTGAGTCGCATGGTCCTGCCACCGGGGGCATCATCGATGGATTTCCCTCCCTGATCACCATTGATAAAAATTTCATTCTTGCTGAGATGACCCGCAGAAATCCTGCGGGTTATCCTTTTTCTACCGGCCGTACCGAGGCCGATGACATCGAGTTTCTCTCGGGATTGTCCGGCGACATCACCACGGGAACTCCCATTGCCTTTCTCATCCGCAACCATGCTCAGCAGCCCGGTGATTACGATCACCTGAAAGATCTGTATCGCCCGTCGCATGCCGATTTCACCTATGAGCAGAAATACGGGATCCGCGATTACCGTGGCGGTGGCCGTTCCTCTGCCCGGGCCACAGCAGCCTGGGTTGCTGCCGGCGCCATGGCCAAGATCCTCCTGGCGCGTCATGATATCCGGGTGTGGGGTTTCGTCTCTCAGATCGGGCCATTTCGCTTGAACGACGACACTACCGTCACCATGGAGGAGGCCACGACCACGTCTCCCCTGTCGTGTCCTGATCAATCTGTAACGAAGGAAATGCTGAAATTTCTCGAGCAGACCCGGGCTGCCGGCGACACGGCTGGCGGAGTGATCACCTGCATCATCAGCGGAGCGCCGGCCGGACTGGGAGAGCCGGTGTTCGACAAGCTGCATGCCGATCTTGCCAAAGCCGTACTGAGCATCCCTTCGGTGAAAGGGTTTGAGGTGGGATCGGGATTTGCGGCCGCCTCGATGACCGGCTCCCGGCATAACGACCCCTTCATCGCTACTGATGGCCTCATCAGCACTGCCACTAACCATTCGGGCGGCATCCAGGGTGGCATCTCCAACGGCATGGATATTCTCTTCAGAGCTGCTTTCAAGCCCGTCTCCACCCTGGCTATGAGCCAACACACGGTAGATCGGAATGGACGGCCTGTCACCTTCGAAGGAAAAGGACGTCACGATATATGCGTGGTTCCCCGCGCCGTCCCCATCGTGGAAGCCATGGCTGCCCTGATCGTCGCCGATCATCTGCTCCGCTCACGGTGTGGCAAAGAGTGAAAGAAGCGGTACTCCCGGATTTCAACTCCCTGTTCAAAAATCACCTGACTCATGAAAAAGTTCGCCCTGTTTTTTCTCACCTTTCTAGCCGTCTCCCTGACGGGGAAATCGCAGAACCTTCCACGTCCCGAATACCCGCGTCCCCAGCTGGAACGCGCTGAATGGATGAACCTGAACGGGTCCTGGACCTGCCAATTTGATAACGAGAAATCGGGACAGGAAAAAGATTTCCGGAACAGCAAAGGCTTCGAAACCACCATCACCGTGCCGTTTTGCCCGGAGAGCAAACTGTCGGGACTGGCGCATACCGACTTCATCGAACAGATGTGGTACCATCGAACCATCGCCATTCCCGGCAACTGGAGCGGACGTTCCATCCTGCTTCATTTCGGCGCTGTGGATTATGAATGTGAGGCGTTCATCAACGGGGTCTCCGCCGGACGTCACTGGGGCGGAACTTCTTCCTTTGCTTTTGATATCACCAAACTCGTCACCCCCGGAAAGACACATGATCTGGTACTGATGGTGCGTGACGACACCCGCTCCGGTCTGCAACCCGGTGGAAAGCAAAGCGGCGACTATGCTTCTTCGGGCTGCATGTATACCCGCACAACCGGCATCTGGCAGACAGTTTGGATGGAACCGGTATCTTTTTACGGCATCGAACAAATCCATATTGTTCCCGATGTTGATGACAGCCTCTTCTTCGTCACAGGAACCTTCTTTCGTTCAGCGCCAGGGATGAAGGTCAGCGTCTCGCTCCTGGACAAGGGTAAGATCATCCGTACGGTACAATCCGACGTCATGCAGGATGTGACGCTCACCCTGAACATACCTGAGCCCCATCTCTGGTCGCCCGATGATCCGTTCCTTTACGACCTCCTGCTGCAAGTCACCGACCCACACGGCCAGGTAATCGATGAGGTGAAAAGTTATGCGGGACTTCGAAAAATCAGCTGGGAAGACAATCGCATTTATCTGAATAACAAACCATTATATTTGAGATTCGTTTTGGATCAAGGATTTTATCCCGAAGGGATCTGGACAGCTCCTTCGGATGAGGCCCTGAAAAAAGATATTTTGCTATCGATGCAGGCCGGTTTCAACGGTGCGCGGCTACATCAGAAGGTATTCGAAGAACGTTTTCATTATTGGGCCGATAAACTGGGATATCTCACCAGCGCCGAGTCATCGAGTTGGGGCATGGAAACGAACAACCCGGAGAGTGCGCGCAACTACCTGCCCGAATGGGAAGAGATTGTGGTGCGCGACCGCAATCATCCATCCATTATCCTGTGGACACCGTTCAACGAGACCTGGGACCGGGGCGATGACGGCCGTCAGCATGACCGCTTTGTCAGCGATGTTTATTACACCACCAAACGTCTCGATCCTACGCGTCCATGCCATGATGTAAGCGGCGGATATCATGTAAAGACAGATATCTGGTCGTATCATAATTACCAGCAGGACCCGGAGAAGTTCCGGGCGCGCCTGAAACCGGATACCGTCAGCGGAGCCTTCCTCCCGCCCACGCTCAATCCTAAACGGGAAACCATATACGGAGGACAGCCCTATTTTCTGGACGAATACGGTGGGATCAAGTGGATCCCCGGAGCCGCTTACTCCGAAAAATCATGGGGTTATGGTGATGCTCCCAAAACGTTGGATGAATTCTACACCCGTCTGGAAGCCCTTACCGACGTCATCTTATCTTACGATTATATAATCGGATACTGCTATACTCAACTGACCGACATCGAGCAGGAACAGAACGGAATTTACAATTATGACCGCACACCTAAGTTCGATATGGAAAGAATCCGAAAGATATTTTCCAGGATTCCGGAAAAGAAATGACCCATCATCACTGATCAGGCAAAGATGATTGCCGGAAATTCTCATTACTTTTACCTGTCCATGACCATTTAAAAATATTCTTCATGAAAACCGCCATCATCATCGGGGCGACAGGACTGGTCGGTTCTGATCTGACCCGTCAGCTTCTGGTCCATCCGGATTATTCAAAAGTCATCGTCTTTGTACGTCACGCCACCGGGTTGACAGATGCAAAGCTGACAGAACGGATCGTCGATTTTGAACAGATCGAAATATGGAAGGAAGAAATCCGCGGGGATGTGTTGTTCTCGGCGTTGGGCACCACGCTTGACAAGGCCGGAAGCAAAAAGGCGCAATATCGGGTCGATTACACCTTCCAGTACCAGGTTGCTGCCGCTGCCGCCACCAACGGAGTGCCGTGTCTGGTACTGATCTCTGCAGCGGGAGCTTCAGAACGTTCGATGATATTTTATTCCCGCATGAAAGGAGAACTTGATCGCGATGTAAAGAGACTCCCCTTTCAGCGTCTCCGCATCATCAAACCCGGCATCCTGAAAGGGGCACGCGTAGAATCGCGACCGACGGAAGAGATCTCCATACGTGCCATGCAGGTACTGGGCAAACTCCCGTTTATCCGCAAGTACCGGCCTGTTCCAGCCACGACCGTAGCCACAGCCATGATCAAAGCTGCCGGTATGGAAGAACCGGGGTTCAGGGAATTCGAGTTGGAAGAGGTGTTTACGTTAGCAAAACAATAACTAACTGATTTTGTGATATTTAAGTCTTTCAATACAGAAAGCAAGCCTTATCCGTCTATTGCCGGGAAATTATCATTCACCGATCGCCGGTTCCTGTTGTGAAAGACAATGCCAGCTTCCGAGCCCCCAGATGATCTCCGTGGAATCGATGCCGACGATTTCCCGGTCGGGGAAGCATTGCTGTATGAGAGACAGGGCAATGTCGTCCTCCCGGCAGCGGTAGGTAGGCACGATGACGGAGCGGTTGGAGATATAGAAGTTGGCATAAGAGGCCGGCAGCCGTTGGTCTTCATAGATGACAGGCTTCGGCATGGGTATCTCTACCACATCCATTTGTTTACCGTTCAGTAGCCGGAAATGTTTCAGCCGATCCAGGTTCTCGTGCAAGGGTGCGTGATTCTGGTCGAAATGGTCGGGTTCAACCATGGTGATCACACCATCGGATTTAAAAAACCGGGTGATATCGTCCACGTGGCCGTTGGTGTCGTCGCCTTGTATTCCTTCGTCGAGCCAGAGCACCTGTTCTACACCATAGTAATGCATGAGGTATTCTTCGATTTCATGCTGAAAAAGGCCCGGGTTGCGGTTTTCGTTCAGCAGGCAGGCCGTCGTGGTCAGGAGTGTCCCTTTGCCGTTGAAGTCTACGGCGCCGCCTTCCATCACGATACCCGGAGAGAAGAGTGGCAGATGGAGATAATCCGCAATAAGCCGGGGCATCCGGTCATCGAGGTCAGCCGGGTATTTGTTCCCCCAGGCGTTGTAGATCCAATTCACGACTGCCTTAGGTTCGGGTGAATCCGGATTCACGATGAAGGCCGGTCCATGGTCGCGGCACCAGGCGTCGTTGGTCGGGTGGATGAGCAGCGTGATCTTCGACATATCGACCCCCGCAGCGTTGAGGTCATCGGTGACTTTCCGCCGAAGTTCTTCGTCGCGCACGTTGATGCACACCTGTTCGCTTTTGGAAAGTTCCAGGATAAACCGGTTGTAATAGGGGAATATCTTCGACAAGGTGCCCGGCCACGAGTATGAATCGCTGTGCGGATAACTCAGCCATGTGGCCCGGTGGCGTTCAAATTCAGCCGGGAAATGGTATCCAAGCTCTTTCGGGGTAGGGTGTTCCATATTATTTTTCGTCGATAAAACGGTTCAGAAGAGGTTTATAGGTATCGATGCGGCGGTCACGCAAGAAAGGCCAGTGCACCCTCATCTCATCAATGCGGCGAAGGTCGAGGGAAACCACCTTCACCTCTTCCCGGTCGTGCGAAGCTTCAAAGAGCAATTCTCCGGCCGGATCCGAGACAAACGATCCTCCCCAGAAATTCATGTCTCCCTCTTTTCCGGTACGGTTCACTGAAACGACAAACACTCCGTTGGCGACGCTGTGTGAACGTTGGATGATCTGCCATGACTGGTATTGCTGTTGGTTGAGGGCATCATCCTGGGAGACAGCCCATCCGATAGCAGTAGGATAAAACAGGATATCAGCTCCCATCAGGCTGGTGATGCGGGCAGCTTCGGGATACCACTGATCCCAGCAAATCAATGTCCCGATGCGGGCATATTTGGTATCAAAGACCTTATAGCCCTGGTCGCCCGGGGTGAAATAGAACTTCTCATAATATCCGGGGTCATCCGGGATGTGGTGTTTCCGGTACCGGCCCAGGTACTTACCGTCTGCATCGATGACGGCCACGGTATTGTGGTATACTCCCCGGGCTCTTTTTTCAAACAGAGAAGCGACGATCACGACATCAAGCTCCGAGGCCAGTTCCTGCATGAGAAGAGTCGTCGGGCCAGGAACAGGTTCTGCCAGGGAGAAATAATCATAATTCTCTTCGAGACAGAAATAAGGTGATGCAAACAATTCCTGCAGGCAGACGATCTGTGCTCCTTTTGCTGCAGCCTCCCGGATACCGGCGACTGCTTTATTGATGTTCTCCTGTTTACCGGATGCGCTTTGCATTTGTACCAGGCCGACAAAAACGTGTTTGGTGTGGATCATAACCTGTAGATTATGTATTCAACAATCAAAAAACAGTACCATCAATTCGACAAGAAATACTTGCGGGTGTATTTCTGTTTGCCATGGATCACTTCCAGAATGTAAATGCCTTCCGGAGCTCCGGAGTAAGGTACCACAACCCGTGTTTTATTTACGGTCCCGGCATCTTTGGAGACCAGCAGCTGTCCTCGCATGTTATACAGGTTCACTACCACCGACTGCGGGGTGGTGAAGTCCGTAAACAGCAATAGCCGGCCGGTTTCGCGATCCTGGTAGATGCGGATCCCGGTGGCGGGGTCGTTTTCATCGACTGAGACCGTATAATCCAGGTATAAATTATCGACATAAAGCACCGTCCCGGCCGTAGGGACTTCCTGAGCTGATGAGATAGCCAGGACGATCATGCTGTCGGGCTGTATCACCGTGTCGTATTCGATCCAGGTAGAGAAAGGAGTCCAGTCGGGGACTGTTTCTTTGGTCGAGAAAACGCCATAAGCCACGCTGTCGCGCTGTGTCCCCGACCATTTCAGTAATCCGATACCGATCGCGCAGCTATCGCCTCCAACCGGAAAATACTTATAATATCCCATCAGGTGAGTAGGCATGTCGTTGATGGGAACACCGCCATTAATGGAATAGGAGAAGGTTGATACATCCAGGGTTATGTTTCCCAGGGTAATCACACCGGGGACATCGCCGATCAGGGTGATGGATTTTGTCTCCAGTCTGGCGGAATAGCTTCCCTCCTGGGAATCAGTGCTTCTTTCCACCACTGCTTTCCCAAAGATCGGGATGGCGCAAAGTTCTTCGTTGGGAGTATCCCAGAATTCCGGGTCAGAATATTTGCTGTGAGTGATCCATGATTCAAAATCGTTGTTCGGGATCGGCGTGATATCCTGAGAGATCACCACATTTACCAATCCGGCAAACAATAAAAACAGAAAAAATTTTTTCATATCTCCTTTTAATTGAATTGATGAGGGTTTCATTTGCAAAAATAAACCAAAATCCTCTATCTTTGAGCAAAAAAGAGAGGATGACCCGACTACGTGCTACTTCATTGTCGTATTTCTTCCTGCTGATTTTCACATTCCTGCCTTTCATTTTTCCATCCACCTCCCCTCTTTTTGCCCAGGACAATTGTTCCTTCAAACCCTCTAAAAAAGACGCTCAGTTATATTCGGAAGCAATCAATTACTTCAAACGTACCAACTACGTCATGACCATTCAGACGATGAAACAGGTACTGAACAATTGCCCCGATTTTGTAGATGCCGTTTATGTCATGGGATTATCCTGGTTCAAACAATCAAATCCCAACCTGAAAGAAGCACAGAAGTATTTTCTGAAGACGATTGAGTTGTGCCCCACTTACGATGTGTACGCTTATTTTTACCTTGGTGAGATTGCTTACAGCTTTGAAGATTTTGAGCATACCTCTCTCTACCTGAATGAGTTTCTCAAAGATGTGGACAAGATAAAGCGTGACGAAGATTACAATCGTGCGATTCAGCTTCTTGACTACTCAAATTTTTATCTGCAGTCGGTAAAGAACCCTGTACCTTTTCATCCTGAGCTTGTTGATGGGATTTCGACACCGGAAAACGAGTATCTTCCGATCCTTTCACCCGACAACCAGACTGCCTATTTCACGCGGGAGAAGAAGGTGCTCCCCGAGCGTAATTCCCTCATTCAGACCAGCAAGTTTCATGAGCTGTTCATGTCATCGCAACGCAATAATGACGGCACATTCACAGAAGGGCAAGAGATGCCCGAGCCGTTCAATGTCTTCGACAATGAAGGAGGCGCTACCCTGACTGCCGACAATAACACTTTATATTATACGGTTTGCCAGTATGACAAGACGAGCGGTTACCTGAATTGCGACATCTGGTTTTCGGAAAATGTAAATGGTTTCTGGGAGCCGATCAGGAATGCGGGGGACCACATCAATAAAGCAAACACCTGGGAGTCGCAACCAAGTATCTCAGCCGATGGGAAGGTGCTGTATTTTGTGAGCGACCGTCCTGGCGGATACGGAGGATACGACATCTACAAATCTTACAGGAACGATGACGGAACGTGGGGACAAGCTGTAAACATGGGACCGGTGATCAACACCGGAGGAAACGAAAAGTCTCCTTTCATCCATCCCGACGGGATCACCCTGTATTTCTCATCCGACGGGCTAACCGGCATGGGTGGATACGACATCTTCTTCACCAAGATCCACGAAGACAATACCATTGAAAAACCGAAGAACCTGGGTTATCCCATTAACTCGCCGGAAGACGAACTTGGTTTTTTCGTCAGCACTGACGGAACCCGTGGGTTCTTTGCCTCCAACAAGTACAGCGGGAAAGGCGGATGGGACCTCTATTCCTTCGAACTTTACGATGCCGCACGCCCCGAGAAAGTGCTGTTCATTAAAGGAACCGTGAAAGACGAACAGACGACCGAACCCATCAAGGTCAAGATCGAACTAAAAAACCTCGGAACCCAAAAAATCAGCGAGATCCCCCTTGACACCAATACCGGTAATTATACCGCCGTGACTCCCTTCAACAACAACTTTGTGATGACGGTCAAGAAAGAGGGGTATGTGTACGAATCCAAATACATCTCGAAAGAAGATTCGATATTCAAAGCCCCGGCCAAGGTAGATGTTGAGATGCAACCTATTGAAATGAACAAGTCGTACCGCATCAATGATATCTACTTCGGATTCAATTCTGCGGAGCTGACGCCGGAGTCGGAGGACGTCCTCGGACAGATGATTGATTTTTTAACCGACAACAATACCCTTTGCATTCAGATACAAGGACATACGGATAATATCGGGAATGATGCCGATAATCTACGGCTTTCGGAGGCGCGGGCAAAATCAGTTTACAACTACCTTATCGAACGCCAGATACCGGCCGGAAGGTTGTCGTACAAAGGATTCGGAGAGACCGAGCCGGTGGCCACCAACGATACCGAAGCAGGCAGGGCCAAAAACCGGCGTACCTGTTTCGTCATAACTAAAAAGTGAACCTGACCATACTGATACATACTATTTAAGCCACTACTACTAACACTGCCAATGGAGTATAAAATAATGATTGTTGACGATCACGCCCTGGTGAGAAAGGGTATCAGGGCGTTGATAGAGGCACACTTTCCTCAATGGGATATCATCGAATCAGAAAACGGCATTCAAGCTATCATCGCAGCTTCGACCATGGGTCAAGGAATAATCCTGATGGATTTTGACATGCCCAAGCTGGATGGCCTGACTGCCGCGAAACAGATCCTGAAGGACAATCCCGGTTCCCGCATCCTGATGATATCGATGCATCAGGAGCAGGAAATCTCTACCCGTCTGGAAACATCCGGAGTAATGGGGCTGATCAGCAAAAACGCCACCGACAATGAGTTTGTCGAAGCCATTGAAAAAGTACGCAACGGGATTCCCTTTTTCCCTGACAGGATCCTGGCCAAATCGCAACTTCCTGACGGCACCTGGGTTTTTGGGGAAGATTGCCCACAGGAAGAAGGACTGGAGGCGCTTACGTTGCGTGAGAAGGAGATATTCCGTCTGCTGACAGAAGGGATGTCTCCGGCGGTCATTGCCGCGAAGTTGTTTATCAGCATTAAAACAATCGACACGCACAAGATGAATATCTTTAAAAAATGCGGTGTCCATTCCATTCCCGAGTTGTTGAGGTACGCATACAGGCATAACGCCATATGATCCGGAATTAAATCGTTTTTTTATCGTTCCGACTTACTCATAACGTGTATCTTTGAGTAAAATACCAGGAACATGAGAACGGTTTTTGCCAGCATTATCGTCCTGTGTTTTTTACCTGTGTTTACCGCAGCACAGGAGACCTTTGAAAAGATATATGGCGGAAAAGGAGACCAGTTTGGTTTCGGAGCAGCGTTGATGATGGGCGGATATGTGGTTTGTGGTCACACGGCTGTTCCGGGCCCTCTTATCACCGACGCCTGGATATTAAGGCTGAATACGCAAGGGGACACTATCTGGACCAGAAAGGCAGGGGGCGCCGGTATTGACGACACGAGGTCGGTCATCGTGACCTCCGATTCAGCGATCGTCGTCTGCGGCTCTTATTCACAAACGCTTCCTCCAAAATCAGATTTTTTTCTGATGAAAACGGATCTCAACGGGGACACTCTCTGGACGCGTCATTGCTTCTCCCCGTTGAATGCCTACGGGTATTCGGTAGCTCCGGCCGGCGACGGGTTCATCCTGTGCGGGTATGCCGATTCGGGGCGAACGACACCGAGGATGATGATGGTAAGGACTGATGCTGAAGGAAACCCTCTGTGGACAAGGCTTTACGGAGGCGCCTACGGCACTGTCGGATATTGCGCCATTGCTACGGACGAAGGAGGATTCATCGCCTGTGGGTATATCGATGTACTGGAACCCAGCTGGAACCGGGATCTTTACCTGGTACGGGTCAATGGCGATGGTGATACCCTGTGGACCAGGAGGTATCCGGCCTCCGGCTACGATGTTGCCTTATGCATCAGTCAGGCCGACAATCGCCGGTTTGTACTGACCGGCTACACCAACTCGGGTGGTCCCACCGGCGCTGACCTTTACGGGGCCCTGCTCTCCTCCGATGGAGAGATCATCTGGGGGCAGGCTTTTGGTCATACGGGGATCGATATCGGGTATTCGGGCATTCAGACGGCTGATGGCGGTTTCATCTTTTGCGGACAGGGAAATGAACAGGGGAATGAGTTTCAGGGAGTTTACCTCATCCGTACAGATGCCTCGGGCGATACCCTCTGGACCAGGATGGCCGGCGGTTTTCCGCGTAACACCGGGCAATGTATCCGGCAGGACAACGATGGCGGGTTCATCATTGCCGGAGCCACTACCAGCGCTTCTGCCGATGAATTATACGATGTGCTGATCATGAAAACGGACGAGGATGGCACCCTAACATCTATCTTACCTTCTCTCCTTCCCCAACAAGAGATTTCCATTTATTCCAATCCGGAGGGAAATCTGATTACGATCGAATCACCAGATCCTGTTTCAGAAATACATATATTTGACATTCAAGGTAATATAATAGCTAAATACCAATCCGATCCGGTTTTGGTCTCCCCTGTCACCCTGTCGCTGCCTCCCGGCACACATTCGCTTGTCCTTGTCAGGATAAAAACCTTACAAAACTATCACATCCGGAAGGTATTGATCCCTTAAATCTCCGGGGTTATTTTCTAAAGAATTTCAGGTTTCTCAGGTTTCTGCCTGAATCATCCGCGCATCCGGAATACCCCGTTTGCTCTATTTACTGTCACCTCCTGCCGAAATTAACTTTGAAGAAGGCAGTTTCATTTGACATAATAAATGCTTGCTTATGATCAGATTGACAGGAATGATGATAGTCAGCATGATGCTCGGGGAGCTCTTTTCTCCGGAGGCAGCGATCACGAATACGCACATACCGGGAGAAGCCGGAATGAGCGGCATCCGGATCAGTCAGGGGATCGACTCCCCCCAGGACAATCCTTTTTCAGAGTTCGCGGAAGAGGTTCGCCATTTCAATAGCGGCGAGGGCAGCATCGAACCCCTTGTTTCCGCCTTTAGTCCCCGCACGTTCGATGGCCTGCTCCAGTGAGTCGGTCGTAAGGACACCGAAGATGACCGGTTTCCCGGATTGCAGGGACACCTGTGCTATTCCTTTTGACACTTCGGCAGCCACATAATCGAAATGGGGTGTACCTCCGCGGATCACTGCGCCAAGGCAGATTACGGCGTGGTACTTGTTTGATTGCGCCAGGCGGGAAGCCACGACCGGGATTTCAAATGCTCCGGGAGCCCAGATGATCTCGATATTATCTTCCTCTGCGCCATGGCGATTAAGACCGTCGAGACAGCCCGAGAGGAGCTTGGAACTGATGAATTCATTAAACCGTGAGATCACGATGCCGAATTTCAGACCTTTGGCATCCAGTTTACCTTCGATGGTTTTCATATCTGTGGTTGATTTGGTTATTTACTTTTTTTTGTACTATCCGTCTTTTCGTCGAGATTGAGGGTATGGCCCATTTTTTCCTGTTTTGTTTTAAGGTACCGGATATTCTCTTCATTTGGCCCGATCCGGATGGGAAGACATTCTGTGATCTCCAGTCCGAACCCTTCGATGCCGGTGATCTTTTTAGGGTTATTGGTCAGCAACCTCAGCTTTTTCACGCCCAGGTCGGCCAGTATCTCGGCCCCGATACCATAATCACGGGCGTCGACGGGCAATCCCAACGCCTTGTTGGCTTCTACGGTATCCAGCCCGCCATCCTGGAGGGAATAAGCCTTCATTTTATTTGCCAGTCCGATGCCACGGCCTTCCTGACGCATATAAAGGAACACGCCGCGTCCCTCGGCAGCGATCAGTTTCATGGCTCTATCCAGTTGTTCGCCGCAGTCGCACCGTTTTGATCCGAAGACATCGCCGGTGAGGCATTCCGAATGCACCCTGACTAACACGGGTTTGCCGTCGGCCACATCTCCCATGACGAGGGCAAGATGGTTTTCTTTACTGATCCGGCTGACATAACTGAGGGCTGTGAAATCGCCGTATTTGGTCGGGAAGTGAACTTTTGATTCGCACTCGATGAGTTTTTCGGTTTTCCGCCGGTAGTCGATGAGGGAGGCGATGGTAACGATTTTCAGTCCGTGTTTTTCGCAATACTTCATCAGTTGCGGCACGCGGGCCATAGTACCGTCTTCGTTCATGATCTCGCAGATGACCGAAGCAGGATACAAGCCGGCTAACTTGGCCAGGTCGACAGAAGCTTCTGTGTGCCCTGCTCTGACCAGCACGCCGCCTTCCCGGTACTCGATGGGGAAGATATGTCCGGGGCGGGTGAAGTCCCTGGATGAGGAGGTAGGGTCGATCATACGTCGGATCGTCATCGCACGTTCAAAGGCCGATATGCCTGTTTTGCAGCCTGCCGCATCCACCGACACGGTAAAAGCAGTACGGTTAGGGTCGGTATTCCGGTCCACCATTCTATCAATACGAAGTTCTTCCAATCTCTCTTTCACCACCGGTAAGCACACCAGTCCTCCTCCGAATTTGGCCATAAAGTTGATAGCAGCGGGTGTCACTTTTTCTGCTGCCAGGACCAGGTCACCTTCGTTTTCCCGGTCTTCATTATCCACCACCACGATCATTCTGCCATTTTTGATCTCTTCGACGGCTTCTTCAATGCTGCTGAATTTGTTTTTCATCTTTCTATAAATCCTTTACCGGCAAGGAAATCCAGCGTGATATTCCCTTCATCCCTGCCATTTTTTATAAATTTTTCTATATATTTTGAAATAATATCACATTCGATGTTTACGGTCTCTCCCCTTCTATCAGGAGTCATGGTAGTCTGAGCCCGCGTATGAGGGATGACCGATACGGTGAAGGAGGATCCGGTTACTCCGGCTACTGTCAGGCTGATCCCGTCGATGGCTACAGAACCTTTTTCCACCACGTATCTGATAATCTCCTTCCCGGCGGATATTCTGAACCAGTAAGCGTTTTCATCTTTCCGGCAGTCTTCGATGCGGCCGGTCCCGTCGACATGTCCGCTGACGAGGTGTCCTCCCAGGCGGTCGCCGAGTCTCAATGCCCGTTCCAGGTTCACCGGTGTATCAGCCGACAGTTGTCCCAGGTTGGTGCGGTTCATTGTTTCCGGCATGACGTCGGCAGTGAATTGCCGGAGGTCGAATGATATCACGGTGAGGCAGACGCCGTTGACGCTGATGCTGTCGCCGATCTGAAGGTCAGCGGTCACTTTCAGGGCGCGGATGGTAATTTGCGACGAGCGCGATCCGCGTTTCACTGTCTGTACTGTACCTACCTCTTCAATGATTCCTGTGAACATAACCTTATTTTTTTATCCAGGCCTCCACGCATAAGTCCTTACCAGCCTTTTTCACTTCCATATCGACCAATTCCACTGCCGCATCCGGATGTTCGATGCCGGCGCCTCCGACAGGAGTAGGAGCCTTTTCGCCTCCCAGGATTCGTGGGGCGATGAAAGTAACCAGCTTATCCACGATTCCGGTTCGGATGGCGGAGAAGGCCAGGGTGCTTCCTCCTTCTATCATCACGCTGTCGATCTCCATAGCGCCCAGAGCTTTGACCAAGTATTCCAGGCTGACCTGTCCGTTATCTTCCGGACAAACGATCACGTGAACCCCGATGCGTTCGAGCATCTGGATTTTTTCGGGATCAGCGTGGTGGGTGGTAGCAATAACAGAAAGCAGTGGTTCCGTTTGGATGACTTTAGCTTCCCGGGAAATTTTCAGGGTAGAATCCAGAATGATCCGGAGAGGCTGATGTGACTGTTTCTTTTTCAGTCTGACATTCAGGAGCGGGTCATCCTGAATGACGGTGTTGATGCCGGTCATGACGGCACTGTACTGAGCCCTCATCCGGTGTACCATTTTGCGGGATGTTTCTCCGGTTATCCAGCGGGAGGCGCGGGTCACCGAAGCCGTCTTTCCGTCAAGAGTCATGGCTGATTTCAGCACGACGAACGGCATACCGGTAGTAATATATTTGATGAACACCTCGTTTTGACGCCGTATTTTATGTTCCAGGACGCCCGATTCCACTTCTACTCCACTATTTCGGAGCAGTTCAATTCCTTTTCCGTTAACCAACGGGTTGGGGTCGGACATTCCGATGATCACCTTCGCGATATGTTTTTCCAGGATAAGTTGAGTGCAGGGGGGTGTTTTCCCTGTATGGGTACATGGTTCGAGGGTAACGTACAAGGTTGCTCCGGCAGGATCGGCGGTACAGGCTGCGATGGCGTTCACTTCAGCGTGAGGTCCGCCGAAGTACTGGTGATATCCTTCACCGATGATGACATTGTCTTTAACCACCACAGCACCGACAAGCGGGTTAGGGTTGACCCATCCGGCGCCTTTGCCGGCCAGTCGGATGGCTCTTTCCATATATTTCTGCGTGTCGTTCATCTGTTTACAAAAAGCCCCGGAAGAAAATCTCCAGGGCTGAAAGACGTTTGAAAAACAACAGATATCACGCTGTGTTCACTCATTCTTCTTCCATCCAGACTATTACTGTCGGTGCCGTAGTTACAACGGCTCGTTCCCCAAAGGGAATCGCGGACTATACCGCCGATCGGGAATTTCACCCTGCCCTGAAGAATATCCTGTTTCCAGGAAATGTGATGCAAAGATACGCAAATTTTTCGGTTGTGAAATAATTAACAATTTTTTTACAATAACCCTGACAGGGTGTCCCACCCTGTCAGGGTATACTTTTTTTAACTATAACAATATCATTCTTTTAGAAATTAAGTGAGGCAAAAAAATTCATTTCTGATACCACCCTGACAGGGTCACCTCCGAAATTGGCAGTAAAAAAGTCAACAAGTTGATTTTGATTTTTTTTAAATAAAAAACCCTGACAGGGTGGGACACCCTGTCAGGGTTGGGTTTAGTTTAGGGTTTAAGAAGGAAGAAAGAAAAAAACCTTATTTCACCACCACTTTTTCAGAGACGGTTTCGGTATTGACCATCACTTTCACCATGTAAACACCGGAAGGTTGTCCGGTCAGGTTGATGGGGAAGGTAGATGTACGGGCAGAAGAAATGAAAGAATTCCGGAAGATCGTCTTACCTAGTGCGTCGATCACCGTGACATCAATCGTGCCTTTGTTACCATTATTTACCGTCAGCGTAAAGAGTCCGGTAGTCGGATTCGGGTTGACCTGGATTCCCAGTTTCAGAGTAGCCGGATCAGGTATCCAGGTACAGGGGTCGATCTCAATAACCGAGGTATCCGAAACTTCGCCGGAACAGGGTTCAGCTGCCTGGGCAGTCAGAATCAGAGAAACACCGCCATTTGATTTATCACCGGCTCCAGGATGATAACTGGTGGCCAGCAGGGTATCGTTATCAAAAGAACCATCACCAGAGGTTGTCCAAAGGACAGAGCCAATGCCGGTGCCGGAACCTTCAATCTCAAAACTGCCTTGCCAGGCACAATAAAGGGTATCCGCACCAGCAAAGATTGTCGGTGGGTTATTCACCGTCACATCCACTGAATCGGTCTTGTTGCCGCTTCCGTCATTGACGGTAATGTAATATCGGGTAGTTGCATCAGGAGTCACAACCGGATTTTGAAGGTCAGAGACAAAACCGGCGGGTTCGGAGGTCCATGAAAAGGTATAGGAACCGGAACCACCCGTCGCTGCTGCATTGAGCTGTGAGGAGTCACCCTGGCAGATCACCGAAGGAGTAGCTGTGCTGGTCAAACCCAGAATATTGGCGAAAGAAAAACTCCCGACACGGGTTCTCCAGTTCGATTGGGAAGTAGAAGCATAATACTCCTGTGTATACCAGAAGGTGTTAGGTTGAGAGGGGTCGGTAGTCATACGACTGTAATCGCCCCAACGGCTGGGAGTGCCACTCCATGTGTTGATCTGAGAACCTCCGCCATTGATGATGCCGGATTCTGCAATGGTCATTTCACCCAGCGGATCACTGTTCAAGCGCCCGGTATAGCGGATAGAAGGATACATATCCGTGCCGGAGACACTATATCCCAAAGCAATGTTATTATCTGCGTCCATGGAAATACTACCCATCCAACGGCAATTATCATCGGGAGCATAGGTCCCTTCCTGATATTTAGCCCAGGGTGCGGTGGGAGTGCTTTTCCTGAGTTCGAACCAGCGGATCCCGGCATGATTGGTGCCCACATCGACAGTAGCACAGCCAACTATCGACCAATGGTCTTCAAATTTGCGGAAAGGAAGTCGGTTCATCAAAGTACCCGACATGGCATCAAGTTTTACCGAGGTACCCTTTTGGGGAATACCATTCGCGATGGTCGGGTCAAATGCTGTCATACCAATATTTTCTGCGGCCACAAAAGTAGAATTGGCTGTCGTGTCCCAATTAACCGAAAATTTATACATCGCGATCTTATCGGGAGTGTCATTCAAATATGCAAAAGAACAAGGGGTGCCCAGCGGAGGAAATTCACTGTCGCAGTCTGAAGGAAGTAATCTCCATGCATCGTTACTGGCTGGCAGAGTGAACCTTACCATTTGAGCCGTGGCATCACCTGTCAGCATTTTATCACGTTCAAAAGCGTAAGCCCCGACTCCTTTATAAGTGGAGGAACCAGAGGAAAACCGATTGGCCGACATGTAATAGCCATCAACCCAAACACCAAATTTCGGATAGTCGGGCATATCGGTGAACGAATACTGATAGCGGTACCAGGATCCTGTCGGATCGGGGGTTTGCGAAACAGCAATCATCATATAGAACGGTCCGTTGGGATAATTGGGCAACGAGAACTGGGTAAAAAGCCAGCGGTCTGCCTGTTCGTCATACAGAACGATCCCGTCTCCATCGTTGGAGTTGTTGGGCATCCCGCTCCAAACGGTACTGTTGTTGACAGGACCCATGATGACGCCTCCTGTCTTGGAAAAAATTGAATATTTCACATTGACGAGCGAGATGTAATGGTTCGGTCCGACATCGCCATCTGTATCAGGGGGACAAAGTCCGCTGTTGGACCCAACGCCATCAAAATTGACAATGGTCGTATCAGAAACAGTCTTTCCGTTATTTCTCTGTGCAATAGGATCAATAAAATCAGGATCCTGATATTTGGGGACAAGATCCTGAGGGCGCACTTTATTTTTGACAACGCCTTCTTTCCAGGTCATATCCGCCTTAATATCCGCATCCTTTACAAGGTCGCGAAGCGGAGGAGAAACATCAAAATAGACAGGCTTAAATGCCTGTGGTTTTGACACACCGGTTTGTGCAAATGCAATATTCGCACACAAAAGCAGCATGCAAGCAAAAGGAAAATAAATTTTCATGAGAGGTGATTTAGGAAATTTGGGACAAAATTAGCAAAATTCCGTGAACGAGCCAATTCTGAAATTATTCTTATATTTAGAACCTAAAATCCGACTATGAACATCATCATTACTGGAGCCAGCAAAGGAATCGGTTACGAGCTGGTCAGATTCTTCGCGCGAAACCGTCAAAATCACATTGTTGCCATTTCCAGGAACGGCAAAGATCTGAAACTGTTAGCCGCCGACTGCCTTAAAATCAACCCCGAGTCCCATGTCACTCCCTATGAATTCGATCTGGAGCAGTTTGAATTTTATCCTTTCATTGTACAGCGGATCGAGACTTTCATTCCGCGGTGTGATATCCTGATCAATAATGCGGGGTGTATGTTTAAAAGGCCTTTCAGGGAATTGACGCCGGAGGAATTTGACAACATGATCAACGTGAATTTCAAGGCCGTGTACTTTTTCACCCAGGCTTTGCTGCCGATGATGTCGAAAGACGGACACATTGTCAATATCGGGAGCACAGGAGGCCTCCAGGGGGGCAAGAAACACCGTGGTCTGAGCGCTTATAATGCCAGCAAGGCCGCATTAGCCGTGCTGACTGAATCGTTGGCGGAAGAATTGTTTGAAGAGGGCATCCACGTGAACTGCCTGGCACTGGGCGCTGTTCAGACTGACATGTTCGGGAAGGCCTTCCCCGGCATCAAGGCGCTTCATTCGGCAGCTCAAATTGCTCAGTACATCGCCGAGTTTGCGATCACCGGATCGAAGTTTTACAACGGTAAGGTGCTTCCTGTTTCTACGAACGTTCCGTAAAAGGACGGACGGCCCGCTGAAAAATGCCATGCATCCATGCGATGGCCATTCCGTAATTGGTCACAGGAATACCCGCATCGATGGCAGGTTTGAGGCGGTTGATGAGTTGCTTCCTGGTGATCATGCACCCTCCGCACTGTATCAACAAGGCATAATCATGAATATCACGTTCGATATAATTGAGACCGGCCACCACATCAAATTCCAGTTTCTTTCCGGTAAAATTAATCAGCCACCGGGGTATCTTCACGCGGCCGATATCGTCGCACGTGACATGATGCGTACATGATTCAAGAATGAGCACCCTGTCTCCGTCCTGAAGTTCCGAGATCTTCGGGGTCCCTTTCAGGTAATTTTCGAAATCGCCTTTCATCCGGGCCAGGGTGATGCTGAAACTGGTGAGAGGTATCTCAGGAGGCACGGCCTTATCTGCTTTGGAAAAGACCTGGCTGTCGGTGATGACCAGCACCGGTTTGGGGCTCATGACGCGGATATACTCAGGAGCCTCCGATTCTTTCACGGCTGTCACGACGCCATCGTGATCAAGCACATCACGGATGACCTGAACCTGTGGAAGGATCATCCGTCCCTCGGGCGCCTCCAGGTCAATGGGGGTGATGAGCAACACCACATCGCCTTTGGAGATGAGGTCACCGACAAGAGTGGTCTTCCGGTAAGCTGTCTCGGGCATGTGTTCGCGGATGGCATTATTCAGCGGCGCAGGATCGGGTTCATACCTGGCGCTGAATGGAATGACCGGCACATCGTATTTGCCGGAGATGACACTGACCGTCCCCGGATCCAATGCCTGTTCGTCCGTTTTATTATGTACGATCAGAAAAGGAATATCGTAGGATTGAAAGTCTTCGATCAGTTTCTGTTCTTCGGATCCGAAATGGTTATGGGTGATTACCAGGATAGCCAGATCAATGATCTTCAGGGATTCCTTCGTTTTCTTAATCCTTTTCTCTCCCAGTTCACCGGTGTCGTCAATCCCGGCAGTGTCAATCAGGATCACGGGTCCGACACCATCGATCTCCACAGATTTTTTGACCGGATCAGTGGTGGTGCCTGCCACGTCCGACACAATAGCAATTTCCTGTCCGGTAAGGGCATTGATCAGTGAGCTTTTACCACTGTTTCGGCGACCGAAAATGCCAATGTGAGGTTTGTTGTCTCTCCCTTTTGATATCATGCGTGCGAAAATACATATTTTGAAAAAGAAAAATGCTATTTTTACAGCCTGTTTAAAGAGAAACTTGTTGAAAAAAAATCTACTACTACTTTTTCTTACGCTGATTTTGTGCTACAACACATACTCCCAAATCGACCAGGAGTTCTGGTTCGTAGCTCCGGATATTGACTCCGGTCATGGCGATAATCCAATCTTTATGCGTATATCCACCATGGAGGACACCTCGGAGATTGTCCTGCGCATGCCGGCCAACCTCGGGTTCACCCCCATCACCCAGAAGATCCTGCCATATACGACATACAGTATCAATCTGACCACCTGGTTGAATCTGATTGAAAACACCCCGCCTAATCAGGTCCTTAAAAGAGCGCTTCTGCTGACCTCCAATCATTCGGTCACTGCATACTACGAGTGTGCAAATGAAAGTAATCCCGGCATCTTTTCCCTCAAAGGGAAGAATGCGCTGGGCACGGATTTTTATATCGTTTCGCAGAATGATTACATAAACCAGGTCGGGAAAGAAGAATTCGACATTGTGGCCACCGAAGACAACACCAACGTTACTATTACAGTAACTGCCGATATAACCGGTCATTCCGCCGGGGAGACCTTCACTGTCACCCTGATGAAGGGAGAAACATATTCGGCAAGGGCGGTATCGAGTAGTGCAAATGTCTCACTGGCCGGCTCGCACATCACTTCAAACCATCCCATTGCCGTGACCTGGATGGACGACTCCATCCGCACCGGTGGTTGGGACGTGGTAGGCGACCAGACGATCCCGGTCAACCTGCTGGGGAAAGAATACATTGCCATCAAGGGATATGCCGACAATGTGCCGCCCAACGACGACGACGAGCGGGTTTTTATCCTTGCCACGCGGGATAGCACAAGGATTTCCATCGACGGAGCCGCCGTAGCAACGCTGAATACCGGGGAGCAATATGACTACGGAATCCCGGCCGAGAACAAGACGGCCTATATCAAAACCTCCGGCCCTTGTTATGTAATGCATTTATCGGGACATCCCGGCGAAGCAGGAGCCTCTATCCTGCCCCAGGACTCCTGTACCGGCTCCAGCAGAGTCGGTTTCGCACGTACCAACGACAACGTATTCGCCTTACTGATCCTGACACGTAACGGCAACCAGGACAGCTTTTACCTGAATGGGGACAACACCCTCATCACGGCTGCTGATTTCGCCCCTGTTCCGGGGACCGGAAACAACTGGGTGTACTTCCGTCAGACCAACATTCCGACCTCCGAAGTCCCTGTAGGAGGGAACATGATAGAAAACACAAAAGGGACTTTTCACCTGGGTGTCCTTCACATGACCGGACAAAGTTCCGAATATGGATATTTTTCCAATTTCGCCAGTCTTTATCTTGGCGCTGATGCCAACATCTGTCCCGGTGACAGCATGGTGATGGACGGTGGAGCTTACATGAATTCGTATGTCTGGAAGCAAGTAATCAATGGCGAATGGGTCACCATCGACACCAACCGTTTCTTTACTGCACACGACACCGGGTATTTTGCGTGTATGACGAACGGAGATTTTTGTACGCTGATGGACACCATCCACCTGGCGTATTACCCCAATGTAACCATGAGTCTCGGCGCTGACCGGACCATATGCGAGAAAACTACTACCACTGTGGATCCTGGAGAATTTTTATCCTACTTATGGAGCAATGGCAGCCCTTCCCGTTACCTGACCACCGGAATACCCGGCACCTATTGGGTGACCGTCACCAATAACAATGGTTGTACTACACAAGACACGATCATCATTGACCTGGATTCATTACCGGTTATCACTCATGCCATTACCGGTCTTGATACCGTTTGTCAGAATCAGCAAAATGTTAGTTATTCGATCGATTCTCTTCTGCATGCAGAAAGTTATATCTGGACACTCCCGTCGGGGGCATCAGGAAATAGTGACACCAGTCTCATCACCCTCGGTTTTTCCACTTCTGCAGTCTCAGGCCCCTTGAAAGTGAGAGGGCACAACGGATGCGGTGATAGTCCCGATACAACCCTGAATTTGACGGTCAAACCACTCCCGGGCGCAGCAGGTCCTGTTTCAGGTGCTTCGGTAGTGTGCCAGGGCGACACGGGTATCGTTTATATAGTACCCGCTGTTCAGCATGCTATAACTCATGTATGGTCTCTGCCGCCGGGCGCCACGATTGTTTCCGGAGCCGGCAACGACACCATCTCTGTGAATTTTAGTCTGACAGCTTCTTCCGGCAACATCACTGTTTTCGGCCAGAATGACTGCGGCACCGGTGACACAGCTGTTTTCCCCATCACGGTGAACCTCTTCCCGCAACCCGCAGGACCGGTCACAGGAACCAGTCCGGTTTGTCAGGGTCAGACCGGCGTCCAGTATTCCGTTGATCCCCTGACCGGAACCGACGATTACGTCTGGACGGTCCCGTCAGGAGCTTCCATCACTTCAGGCGCAGGCACTCAAGTTATCACTGTCGATTTTGATTCAACGGCACTTCCCGGAGACATCACCGTTCGAGGGCATAGTAATAACTGCGGAGACGGCATCACCTCATCTTTCCTGCTTACGGTGAATCCATTACCGGAACCCATTGGGGCCATCACCGGACTGTTGACCGTATGTCAGGGTCAGAATAACCTGGTTTACTCTGTCAATCCTGTTGTAAACGCCACCTCTTACCGCTGGACTCTTCCTTCCGGGGTCGTCTTCTCAGGCGACAGCACCGGTAGTCAGGTCACGCTGAATTTCACCACCTCTGCTGTTTCGGGAGTTATCACCGTGAGCGGGCACAATACTCTTTGCGGCTACGGGAGGATGTCATCGGTGGGTGTTACCGTGAATCCCCTTCCGGCTGCTGCCGGCGCCATCACCGGATCTTCCAAGGTATGCCAGCTTCAAAACGGCGTTACTTATTCAATCCCTCCCATTCAATATGCCACCTCTTACACCTGGACGTTTACTGGCGCCGGTTCAACCTTGATCAATAACGGAAGCTCAGCCACCATCAATTTTTCTGCCACCGCCAGTTCGGGAAACCTGACAGTCACAGGCAATAACGGGTGCGGCAACGGGCCGGTTTCGCCCTCGTATCTCATCACGGTCAATCCCATCCCTGCCGTCACTGTCCAAGTCTGTAATCCGATCGTTACCCGCGATGCAAAACCCTTTACCTTGCGGGGAGGCATTCCTTTGGGTGGAACCTGGTCGGGCGACGGAGTGAGTGGCACCCTCTTCAACCCGTCACTTGTCCCCCTTTCAAAAGATACGGCCCTCGTCACCTATACATATATTAATACATATGGATGTAGTCAGCAGGCTGTTCAGAAAATAAAAGTTTTCCCTGTACAATCATTCACTTGTGGGAATACGATGACCGATGTCCGGGATCAGAAAAAATATTCTACCATTAAGATCGGAACACAATGCTGGATGGCCATGAACCTGAATTTCGGGACCGGTATTCGTTCCGGGTTATTACAGCGAGACAACTGTATCCCTGAAAAGTACTGTTATAACGACGTAGCGGCGAATTGTGAGAGCGAAGGGGGATTATATGCCTGGGATGAGATGATGGCTTATGAAACAACTCCGGGAGTCCAGGGATTGTGTCCTCCGGGATGGCATGTTCCCACCGAGAATGAATGGACGATACTCTTCAACCAATATATCAATGGCGGTTTTGCGGCAAGTCCGCTGAAGTATTCGGGATATTCGGGGTTTGCGGCCTTGCTTCAGGGAGTCAGGGTCCATAACCGGGATTATATTTACAAGGGTTTTACGACCTTTTTATGGACATCCAATCCTTTGGGCCAGCATAAAGCGTGGGCGCACGGAATGAATGATCCGGATCCCTCCGTTTCTTCTTATCCCGCACACAGAAGCAATACTTTCGGGGTAAGATGTATCAGAGATTGAATGATTACACACCAAAGACCTTTCACCCATGAAAAGATCCTTCACCATCCTGGCCATGCTGATCAGCCTGAGTTCCATTTCAGCTTTTTCCGAAGGATCCAAAGAAATTTATATAGGCGGCTACAATACCTATTTGTATCTGTGTAGTGATTTCACCGGGCAATGCAACAACGGGAACGGTGACAGGTCGCAGTTTGCTATTTATGGATGCAATGAGACAGACCGTTTATACTTTGTCACGAATTCGGTGAATGAAGCCGTATATCTCGGATTTAAAGCCAGCAATTTCGGATGGGGGAATCAAGTAGTGTTCAGGATTAAAGACCTGGCAGGTTCGGTAGTATATACCCAGCGGCCAGTACCCACTTCCGGTACAGGATATATCAGCAGCCTTAATGAAGCCAGAGTTGGGCCTTATCAGCTTTTTGGCACCGGCGGGTATACCGCCTTCAGTTTTCATCCACCTTCTCCATCACAGACCTATTATATAGAATTTAAAAGGGTTTCAAATTCTACAGGGATGGATAGCCCTGGGGAATTCGATCTCGATCTCTTTGACATCACCGTTGCTGATACGGTGGCACATACAGCCAAGACAGGGCGAGTGTATTCCAAAGCATGGCAGTTCACGGAAGGAAACAACTGTTCCGCTACCACTTACATCTATTCAACAGACAGTATCATTACTTCCTGTCAGTTTAATGACATGAGCGGCGGGACCTGGATACAATTCTGCAACCAAAACGGGTGCGGCACATCCGGTAATTTCATTGCCGACCGGCAATCGGTATCAGGACAAGTTCTATTGCCACAGTACAAGATCTTTCTGAATCCGCCTGATGCCACGCTGTTTCCGGCGGCCACCACCTTAGGACAGATCACTGCTCCTGCCCCCTGGGGAGAACGTTTTTGCAGCAACGGGCATATCATCTTTCATGTTACGGTTAACAAACCCGGAAATGCAGAAGTCGTGCTGAGCTTCGGTTCACCATACGTTCAGCGAACCCTTTCACAGTCTGTTGTGGCCGGAGAAAACCTTTTTGAGTGGGATGGTTTAGACGGATCCACCCCCACCGCACATATGGTGCCCAATAACACGCCGGTCACTTTCACCATCAGTTATATCAATGGGTTGACCAATCTCCCCTTTTATGATGTTGAGACCAACCAGAACGGGTTCAACATCAGCCTTGTCAGCCCGGCAGGAGCAACGCCCCAGGTATTCTGGGATGACACAGGAATCGGAGGATCATCGAACCTGACCGGGTGTTCCAGCCCTCCGGGATGCCACTCGTGGGGCAACAATTTCGGCAACCTGATGACCGTCAATACGTGGTGGTACAATGTCTCCACGACCACCTCGCCAGCGCTGATCACTCAGTTCAGAGGACCTCAAACGTTGGTGTTCAATCAGCTTCCTCCTCAAAGTTATTGTGCAGGGAGCAATGGAGTGATCTTTTCGGTAGTTTCAGATCCGAATACTCAGGCCTATCACTGGAGTTATACCGGGACAGGCGTCACCATCACCCAGACGGATTCTTCCTATAACCATATCACTGTAAATTTCGCTCACAATGCCACATCCGGGAACATCCAGGTATATGGCACCAACAATAATTGTCCGGTGACCAGCACCGTATCTACCTTACCTGTTACCATCAAACCCATTCCATCCGTTCAAACACCGTATACCAAATCAGTATGCTCCGGGACAACGGTTAACATGATCCTCACGTCCACCCCTTCCGGTTCCTTTTTCAGTTGGACCAGCCCGGCGCCGACTTGTTCCGCTAATATTGCCACCTGTCCTGCAGGGATGAATAACGCCGTACTGATCAACGATGCGCTGACTCTTACTAACCTGAATCCGGGAACTGTCACTTACCATGTCACCCCAACCCTGAATCTTTGTTCCGGGACTGCTCAGGATATTGTCATCTCCGTCAATCCTCTTCCAGACATCTCCAATACCCTTCTCACCTACTCGGTTTGCAACGCCGGCACCATCAACATCCCCCTCACCTCCGGCGTTCCGGCCACCACCTTCTCCTGGACAGCCATCGCCAGTTCAGGTACCGTGAGCGGTTATACCAGCGCTAACGGACCTGCCATCAACAATCAGCTTTTCAATTCCGGATCGAAAACGGAGACCGTCACCTATACCGTCACTCCTTCGGTGAATGGATGTACCGGCTCAACCAAAACCTTCACCGTGACGGTCAACCCTGTCGCCCTCCTCACCAACACACCGCCATCGAAAGAACTATGTAATCATCTTCCAACCAATATAACGCTGGTCTCAAATGTAACCGGGGCACAATTCACCTGGACCTGTTCACCTTCTTCTTCCAATATCACCGGGTATTTCGACAACAGCACTCCGTCCGTCACGATTAATCAAACGCTGGATAATACCGGGTACAACACAGAGACCGTGATGTATCAGCTCTCTCCCGTCTTTAATGGATGTCCGGGAACCACGGCGTACTATACCGTCACGGTTTATCCCACGGCTGACCTGTCCAACTTCCCGCTATCCAAGC
>DAONET010000011.1:0-6022 GCA_035403225.1 Bacteroidales bacterium
GCGAGACCGTATCGCAATGACAGTCATCACAAGCCCGCAGGGTTACCAGGTAGTTCCCCGGAACAGTATAAACATGTACCGGTTCAAACAGATCAGAGGTATCGCCGTCACCGAAATCCCAGTGGTAGTTAGTAGCCTCTGAACTGAGATTCCGGGTAAAGAGCGTGTCGGAGGAAACAACCGTTTCGAAAGAGGCTTCCGGAGAGCTGGTTCCTGCATTCCAGTAGTTGCCATACCCGAAGACGATGGAATCGGCCGCTTGCTGAAGAAGCAGGGCCGTGTCGGGAGTGAGACCGGCGGTGAAGGGGATCCCGGCCGAGGGTTTCCCGAAGATGGAAGAATAAAACACACAGGCAGCAAGGTAGCTCCCGTTGAGGTTCGGATGCGAATGGTCACTTGAATGCAACACCATCCCGTAATGCTGGATGACAAACCTCCAGGCCTCCCCTACCGGTGCGATCGGATCTCCCAGCATATCAGCAATTCCTTTGTAGGCCGCCGTGATGGAATCCTGCATCTGGTAGAAATCGGCGTAGTCGGGACTGCAGTAGTTCGGTTCAAAGCACTGAATACCTCCGAATCGGCGCCCCCAGGTGAGATAAAAGAGAACCCGGCTGCAAGGATCCGTGGCTTCAACGGAATCATGCAGGATGATAGAACCCGGGTACATGCAACTGTCGCGCAGGGCCGGTATCGCCGGTGTCTGGCTCTGCTCCTGGAGTACCACATAATCCCACCCGCCGGATGCAATCAACTCCAGACTGAGAGTAGTGGTTGAATGAGCGATCGGCTCCCACCCCAGCGTGTACCCTCCCGGGGTGTTACTCTGCGTGTAAAGCGAATCGCCGGCTGCCGAAGCGAGATATGTCGTCAGCAGTGGCAGGTTGTTCACGTAAGTATAACTGTTCCCAAGGAACAACACTTTGCGCAAAGTCTGACCGGAAACGAAAAAAAACGGAGCTAATACGAGAAGTAAAAGAATCAACAGGGTTTTCTTCATGAGAGGTCTGTCAGCAGGTTGAACAAATCAGGTTATTTTTCAGGAGTCAGGATGCCGGCAAAGCCGCCACCGGAAGCCATCGTGATCTTTAGCACTGTGGTTTTGTCCACCGGGTACTGTTCCAGGATAAAATCGGTTCCTTCCCGGTCGGCATTCACCCCATCGCGGTATATTTTCAGGTTCCATTTCCCGTTGCCGAGAAACTCCAGGGGAATCTCGGCGCTGCGTTCGTCAAAGTCGGTCATCCCGCCGATGTACCAGGTATCACCTTTTCTTTTGGCCATATACAGGTAGTCGGCGATCTCACCGCCCAGCACTTTCGTTTCGTCCCAGGTCACGGGAACGACCGAGAGGAATTCCATGGCCTCAGGTTCCTTCAGATAATGAGAAGGGCTGTCAGCCAACATCTGGAGCGGGCTGTCATAAAGCACGTACAAGGCAAGCTGCTGACACCGGGTGCCCATGCTCATGGGATGGAAATAGACAGGTTTGAAACTATACCTGGCGGCGTTGATCATGGCCCCCGGGGTGAAATCCATCGCCCCGGCATACATCCTGATATACGGGAGGATCGCGCAATGATTGGGAGTGATATCATCCGACCATTTGCAGTTCTCAAGTCCACGGACACCTTCGCGGGTAAGGACGTTCGGGAAGGCCCTGTTCATTCCATCGGGTTTGTAAGAACCATGAAAATCGACCAGGAGATGATGCTCGGCAGCTTTTTGAGCGATCTTCCAATAGTAGTTCACCATCTTTTGGTCATCCCGTTGCATGAAATCCACTTTGATACCGGCAGCTCCCCATTTTTCGAACTGCGTCAGGGCGCTGTCAAGCTGGCGGTCAAGAGTACACCACACCACCCACGGGATGATCCGGACATTTTTCTCTTTGGCATAACGAAACAGCTCGTTCATATCCATCTCGGGTTTGATCTTAAAGAGATCCGACGGGTCAGACCACCCTTCATCCAGGATGATGTATTCAAGCCCGTACCTGGAGGCAAAATCGATATAGTATTTGTAGGTGGCGGTGTTGTATCCCGATTTGAAGTCGACGCCGCTGATGTTGAGGGCGTTCCACCAGTCCCAGGCCACCTTGCCCGGACGGATCCATGAGGTCTCCCGGAGTTGCAGCGAAGGTCCCAGACGGTATACCAGTTCTTTGCCGATGAGATCGGTATCGTGTTCGGCCAACCCGAACACCCTCCATGGGAAATTTCGCGTTCCGGCTGTCCGGGCAATGTATTCGGCCCTTTTGGTCACATTGATGGTCCGGTCGTTGGTCTGGGTCTCTTCCAGCGGATAACGGGGAAAAACAGCCCGCAGGACAGTATCTCCGGTCCCCATAAGGTACAACCCGGCGTAGTCGAAAATATCTGCTTCCGTGATCGCCACTTTCCATCCTCCGGGCTTCACCAGCAGTGCGGGCAAACTGCAGAAATGACCCGGCGTTGCTTCCCACACAGGCAGATAACGGTACAAACGCTCGGAATGGGTCAGGAAAGAAGTCTCTTCCGGGAACCAGATCGAATCGGTGACCCCTGACGACAGCTCCAGCACCTCGTTGTCAACCGTGATCTCTCCCGGGAACCGTGTGTAAAACCGGTAAGCAGCGCCATCATCATAAACTCTTACTATAAGCCCGAACATTTTTCCCAGGCTGATGGTGGTCTCGTTATAATGATCCGGAATGGTGGCATTATAGGAGGGAACGACCGGTGTTAATGTCTCCCTGACCTCCTTGCGTGCTATTTTCCCGATCACCGCAACCTGATCCGGCCTGGTGCCGTTGACACTCATTCCAATCGCGGAAGGGTTGATCATCACCACCCCTTTATGCACCAGGGAAAAACGGATACCCTTCGACACTTCAACGAAAGCGGTCGTCTGCCCGTCGGGCGAGGTAACAGCGATCTTGTTCTTCTCACCTGCCTGCAGCAGGGTAGTATTCCCCAGGAGAACAAGGAGGATCAGAGCGAGTTTTTTCATCTTATCAGCATAAAAAAAAAGAAACAGTTAGCTCCGGCAAAGATACTTCAGGAGGCTGACATTTCTGAAGAAAACAGAAGGAAAACGAATCCGGACAACCGGTTACATGATTTTTTTCTGGTCGAGGACCATCTGGAATTGCTTGCGATAACTTTCCCCGACGGGGATGTGGATGTCGGCGATGCGGATCATGTTGCCCTCCACCGACTCAATTTTGTCGATGGCCACGATATAAGACTTGTGGACGCGCGTAAAATTGGAAGGGGGCAGAATGTCTTCCACGCCTTTAAATGTCTGCAGCGTCATTATTCGGGCTCTTGGCGTGACAATTTTAAGGTAGTCTCCCTGTCCTTCGACATACAGGATTTCATCGAAATTGACTTTATGGAGTTTGAAGCCGCTTTTTACGAAGAAATAGTCGGTTTTGGGATTGAAAATGGGGACCTCGGAATGCGTATTTTTCGCCATGTCGCGTTTGCAAAGTCGTTCATGCACTTTATCCACCGCCTTGACAAACCGCTCGAACGAAATGGGTTTCAGCAGATAGTCGGTCACATCAAGTTCATATCCCTGCAAGGCAAACTGATCATACGCCGTGGTGAAGATCACCTCGGGTTTTGGTTTCAGGATATTCAGCATCTGGATGCCGGTCAGTTCCTCCATCTGGATATCCAGGAACATCAGGTCAACCTTGGTATCTCTCAGGTACTCCATGGCCTCAATGGCGTTGTCAAAGACCTTCATGAGGGTCAGGAAGGGTACTTTCCGGATATAATCCGCGATCACTTCCAGCGCCAGTGGCTCATCATCTACTGCAATGCAACTGATTTTCATAATGCAAAGATCTTTAAATTCACATGATAAGATGTCGGTTCTGCTTTCACCACCAGTTCGTGCCGGCCTGGATAGAGCAATTCAAGACGTTTTCTCACATTCTCCAAACCAATACCCCTGGAGTTATCCTTATTCCCCGGCATATCCGGGTCAAGGTAATTGAACACATCAAATTCAAGCCCTTTATCCTTTCGTTCCAGCCGGATAATGATGGCCGGTATCGCCGCTTTCTTACTGCCGTGTTTGAATGCATTCTCCACAAACGGGATCAGCAGCATCGGCGGAATCATCAGGGTGCTGAAGTCGCCCGAAACGGTAAAACGGGTGATATCCTTCTCTTTCAACCGGAGTTCATTCAACTCGATGAAGCTTTGCAGGTAATCTATTTCTTTCTGCACCATGACCTTTTCGCTGTTGGTCTCGTACAGCATATACCGCATGATCTCCGAGAGTTTCATCACCACCGAAGGCGCTTTATCCGATTTCTGATAGACCAATGAATAGAGGTTGTTCAGGGTATTGAACAGAAAATGAGGGTTGATCTGCGATCGCAACAGGGCAAGCTCCGACGCCCTGGAACGGGAAAGAAGCTCCGATTTCTGCTTCTGGGCCATGAACCAGTCGATCATGAACTTGATCAAGAGAGCCATGGTGGTAAAGGTGATGGTGTTTACCGTTTCAACCACAACATGATAGAACCGGATCTTGAGCTCCTGATAGGCGAAACCACCCAGATATACATCCACCACAATCATGACCATCAGCCGGAAGAGGATGAAAAAGATCAACACCCCGGAAACGGTCATCATGTTCCTCAGTATCTTCTTGGTATTCAACAGATCAAGCGAAACCAACGCATATACGGTATAAAAGTTGCAGATGTTCACAATCTGAGAAGAAACAGAATAATAGTAATAGTATTCGGGGTATTTCCGGTCGGGAAAGATCAGCGGTAGTTCCGGAACCAGCGAATACAGGATCCAGAAAGAGAGATGAAGAAGAAAAATATACTTTTTACTCATGCCGTTCTTAATATTCTGATTGTAAAGATATTCATAACAAGCTTACTTCGGACTTCATACCGTCTGAAATTCGATGAATCACCGCATTTGTTCTACAAACATCCGCGAAAATAGAGGAAAAAAAGAATGCCGGAAAATGAGGGGGAAAGCGGTTGATCATCCGGTGTTTGTAAACCATGATGGAATTAATATTGTTGGGCGGGTAAACAACTCCATTTGTAGAATATATTTGTATTTGGCTGACAGCGGGACTATTTTTGTTACGGTGTCAAAATATATGATCATGTCAACCTGGATTCTCATAGTGCTCATCTCGCTGTTAGTGGCCTTGCTTTCACTGGCAGTTCTTGCCTGGATTCATCTGAAGGCGAAAGCGCCATATTCACAATGCTTCTGGAAAGGATTTCTGGTAGCCTTTGTGCTCGTGACCGTCATCTTTGTCATCCTCAGGGTCACCCATGTCCTTCCGGTATCATTGGTTTTTGGATTGCCTGTCGCTCTTTGCATGGGATCTCTTACAGGACTGCTGGCCGAGATCATCAGGAACCGGATGATGGGGAAGAATTTTTGGAAGAATTGTTGAATTCTTGTCAAAATAAAGCGATGCTAATGAAACACGTAAACGTTAAAAATAACATTGTCGTTTCATTCCTCCCTTTCCTGTGGTTGCTGATTATGGCCGTATCACTGACCGGATGCCGGCCCGAAGAAGATAAGCAACAGGAGTTGGATTATCCTCAAGGGCTGAAGCAGATTCATGCCGAAGCCTTTTTTGAGCAAAATCTGACAGGGAACAACATCAAAATCGGGATTCTTGATTTCGGATTTGCTTCCATGGATGAAGATCCTTCCCTGCGGCACCTTAGAAAGGATGGTCAGATCGTGATGATCAAAGATTATACCCACAGCGATTCGGCGAGCCTCTTTAAAAATATCCACGGAACCAAGGTATTGCGGTATATGGCCGGTATCAGACCCGACGATAATATCTATCGCAATAATCTGGCCTCCGGCGCCCGGTTTTATCTCTTCATGGTTACAAGAAATTTCGATAAGAACAGTGATGAAAGAGAAACCGAGTATGTCATCGACAGCGCACTGAACGACCTTTTTTCGCTGGGAGTCAGAGTGGTCAACCTTTCGATGGGTTTCTGGGATGAATACAGTGATGACCA
>DAONET010000011.1:6122-12323 GCA_035403225.1 Bacteroidales bacterium
GAGTCAGAGTGGTCAACCTTTCGATGGGTTTCTGGGATGAATACAGTGATGACCATGAAAATTACCACCCTGAGGAGATGAACGGCCGGACTACCGTGATCACGAAAATTTGTGAGAAATGGGCTCGGCGGGGCATGGTTATCATCAACAGTGCCGGGAACACCGGCGAGTACAGCTGGAAGATCATCTGGGCGCCATCGGATGCCCCGGATGTCATTTCCATCGGCGCCGCACGTTTCCCCGATAAAGTATTTAAAGCCAGTTACAGCGCCAGAGGGAACCCCGCCATTCCGTACGTAAAACCAGATCTGATCGCGTTCTCTCCGTGGGGAACCTCCTTCTCTGCTCCCGTGATCACCGGGATCGTGGCATGCATGCTGCAGAAAGACAGCACTCTCACACTCAGACAGATCCGTAATATCCTTTACCGTTCATCCACGCTCTATCCCTATCCGAATAATTTTGTCGGGTATGGCATCCCCGATGCCCGCAAAATCCTTGTTCTCCTGGATCACCCCGGGAAAGATGTTTCCTCCGTGACCCGTCTTTCAGTAAAAGGCCGGAAAATAACCGTTCCCGCTTCCTCTCCCAACAACGTTATCTTCGAAAAATCCACTTCTTATCTTGTCAGAAAGCAATACATCGATGAGGCCGGTGATGGAAATGTCACCGTCACCAGAAAAAAAGGCGTTGCTTTCACGACTATAGTATTAGGCGAAAGAGTCCTTGAGATTTGCTGGGAATGATGTCAACCTTCATCGTCAGGGCATAAAAAAAGGGAGGACAGATCCTCCCTTTTTCAGTTGTTCCTCTATTAATAGAATGTCGGACATTCCATGGATGAGTACCCTCTTCTGCCTCCTCCGGGGATGAACCCGCTGCTACGGCTTCCTACGCCTCCGAAGAGAGAGAATTGGTCAAAGTCAAGAACGATGCTGATTTCGTGAGCTCCCCCTGTTCCGGAGAGATTTTTCGAAACCTGCAGATCATAACTGTAGATGAACTTCACACTCATATCCTGTGCAAACCGGTAACGGTATCCGGCCAGCAGCACAACAGCAGCTCCGGTGTTTCCGGTCATGGTCGTCTTATACCATCCGCCCAGATACATGTTATATTTCAGAAGATTTAACCCCAGGTTGAGGGAATTGAATTTAGCCTGGTTCTGGTACAAAAATCCGATATTCACTTTCAATGGTTCATCTGCAGCCCGGTAGAAGCTTGATGAGGAGAATCCGGATGAGATCACTACATCGCCGTGAGCCACCCATTTTCTTTCCAGCGGACAGGAGGCATTACTCAGAAATGCCTTGTCGGGGCGGAAAATATGATCACAGGCAAGGCCAATGTTCCCATTGATACCTCCATCGGGAGAAATAAATTGAAGGATGCCACCGGCTGCAAAATCGGGATAAACGCGTCTGTTGTCATCCGGTGCCGGGTAACCACTCTGATAAATGACCCCGTACCTTGGATCCAGTTGGTTGGAGAACACCAGCTCGTCCCAATTGATGCTGTTTTGGGCAACAGCAGCCTTGATACCTACCTGGGCAATCATGAAACTGGTAATAGGTACCCTGACGCCAACAGTAAGCCCAACCTGGAGGTTACTGATCAATGCGTACCCGTAATTGTCCGACTGAATCATCAGGCCGATACCTCCCGCACCCGGGAGATTGCGGTCACCAACATCAGCCGAAAAATAATACGACTTCAGATCGACGGGTAACGTCGGCCATTGATCACGGTAGGTAAACCGTGCTCTCAGACCTGTATTCAACCCGGTGAAAGCAGGATTGTAATACATGGGTGTACTGAAATATTGCGAGTAATTGATATCCTGCGCACTGGAAGGCAGGCAAAGCAATATTCCAATGATCAGAATGAACGGATATAATAAGACCTTTCTCATCTAGGTTTGGTTTTGTAGTTATCTTACTAATGTTACAGTACCCATTGTTTCTAAATCTCCCTTTCCAATATCGTTTCCATCCCACTGGGAATCATCAATGAAGGAAGCTTCGACTTTCCAAATATAGGTTCCTGAAGGCATCAGGTTGCCATTGTACTTGCCATCCCAGCCTTCGGTCGGGCGTCCATCACTGTCAAGCAGGGTCGATTCCCAAAGCATCTCACCCCATACATTGAATACCTGGATGTGGTATTTCTTCAGATTCATACCAACAGGCTTGAAGAGCATCACGCCAAGGTTGATACTGCTCGGGGCAAAAGCATTCGGGATGTACAGACCTTTAAAGAGCACATCGTATTCATAATAGGTAGTGTCAAGACACCCGAAGTCGTTCATGGAAACAAGCATGATCGTGTAGGTTCCATCTTCCGTGTAAGTAACGGTCGGGTTTGCATCTTCGGAAGTCTTTCCGTTGCCGAAATCCCACCAGTATCCGGTTGCTCCGGTAGACTCGTTCTTAAGCTGGATCTTCCCGGTCATGTTATCGATCTTATCGATGATCTTGAAGTTACTCAGCGGTGTTGTGCTGACGGTAACGGTAGAATCAACCGTATCGCGGCAACCATTATAGTCTTGTACGATCAGCTGAACCGTAAAGTCGCCGGTAGCCGGATAAATATAACTCGGGTTTCTCAAGGTAGAGGTATCAAGAACGAGAGACGGCACGCCGAAGTTCCAGTTCCAACCGCCGAAGGTAGTATCGGAGGTTTGTGACATATCCGTGAAGTAGGTCGGATCACCTTCGCAGGCCACAGTATTCCCGAAGCGGGCTTCCGGCAAACCGAAGATCCGGATTTGCTTAGCCAGAGAATCTTCGCAACCATATTGGTTTGCTACCTTCATCTGGGCGGTGTAATAACCCGGTAAGGGGTAGGTATGCGATGGGTTGGTCATGCTCGATGTGTCGGCCGTACCACTACCCGGATCACCGAAATTCCAACTCCACAAAACATTGGGTTCACCAAAGGTTTCGGAAGTATCGGTAAAGAGTACCGCTTGGTTCAGACACGTGTTCGGGCTGGCAAAGTAAGCCTCGGGAGTTGCGTGAACCATCACCAGGTGAATGGTGCTGTCCGCAAACTGAACTCCGTTCACGGTTGCGTTGATCAGGAGCCGTACATGATAGGTCCCTGCGCTGGCGAACCGGTGAGTGATGGATGAAGCATACGTGGTGTATGTTGTATCCAGCCCATCATCGAAATTCCAGTTCCATTGAGCGATCCGGTTCACCGGGATAGAACTATCCCCAAAAGTGATCGGATAGTTGGCACACATCAGGGTGGTATCCGGATCGAACGATGCACTGATACACGGATACCGTTCTACCACTTGCGTGATCGAATCAAGACATCCCCTGGAATTGGTGGTGATCAGGGTGACATTGAATTGTCCGACGGTCTGGTACAGATGCGAGGTATCGCCCGAGGGGGCGCCGGTGATAATCAGCGGTGCAGATCCATCTCCAAAATGCCATTCCCAGGTCTGGATATTACCGATGCCTGGCAGTGTCTCATCATTAAGATGAATGATGCTGTCACATGGTTCAGAAACAAAACTGAAGGCAGGTTCAGGCAGGTCGTATACCTGCACAACCTTGTAAATGCTGTCCTTGCAGTTGTCAGAATTCCAGGCTGAAAGTTTTACGGTATATACATTAGGCGCTGAAAATGTATGAGTCGGGTTGTAGAGGTATGATTCGTTATAAGGTGCGGAATTCGGGTCACCAAAGTCCCAATGTACCGAATAGAGGGTATCTCCTGCTGCCAGGTTCTGAGTGCTGAAGTGGGAGACCTCTCCGAAACATACGGTATCATAATTAAACGTGAACGACATGCCGGGCTCAACATAAACGCTGTTGACAATGGTGTCCTGACACCCATAGTTGTCGGTAACGATCAGCGTAACCAGGTAGGTCGTATCCGTAATATTATACGTATAGGTGGGGTTGACCATATCAGAGGTGTATCCCGGTTCAAAGATCCAGTAATGATCCACGATGGCTGCATTGTTTCCATGCGACAAATCCTGGAAGTTCACCTGTCCGGCAGGACAATGGAAACTGGTATAGGTGAAGTCTGCTGTCGGGGTCGGTCTGGCTGTTACCGGCATGATGATCGAGTCGGTACAGTTAGACAGGTTCGTAACGATCAGTTTCACATTGTAGGTACCCCAGGTGGTATAGGTATAGGTCGGGTTCTGAACAGTCGATGTACCTACTCCGTCACCAAAGTCCCATAACCAGGAAGTAAGCATGCTCCCGGGAGCCGTGGAAAGGTCAGTAAACTGAGTAGCTGTTCCGACGCAGGACGAGCTGGCTGAGAACATAGCCAATGGCTTCGGATTAACAGTTATCTGTATGACTGTGTCATTTTGACATCCGTCGGAAGTGGTCACCTGAAGGGTCACGTTAAAGTTACCGGTGTTGGAGAAGATATGTGTCGGATTCTGCAACGTAGAGGTGTTGAGTGAACCTGATCCCGGATCACCGAAGTTCCAGTTCCAGGTGGTAATGGTACCCTGAGGAGCAGTAGAAGCATCGGTAAACTGCGTGATAGAATTGAAGCAGGCCGTATCGGCGCTGAAGGTAGCAAGAGGCGCCTCGATAACCGTCACGGTCTGAGAAATGGTATCCTTACATCCGTTGATGTTGGTCACAATCAACTGTACATCGAAAGTACCTCCATCGGAAAACATATGGATGGGATTTTGCAGGTTGGAACTGTTGCTGCTTCCCGATCCCGGGTCATCGAAATTCCATTCCCATGACATCAGGTTGCCGCCACCGTTCTGCTGCGAATTATCATTGAACTGAATACCCATCAAGGCGCAGTTTGTGCCGGGGAAACTGAAGTTAGCCAACGGATTGCTGATGATCACAACAGGGTTTGTCTTTGAGTTGGTACAACCCTTAGAAGTGGTAACAGTCAACTTGACATTGTAAGTGCCTCCGGTGGCAAAGATATGAGTAACGTCGGGGGAAGCGGGATAGTTAACAGTCACCGTGTTGCCGTCATCAAAGTCCCACACCCAGGTAGTAATATAACCGGATGGCGCTACAGATTGATCGGTAAACTGAACCGAAGAACCGGCGCAGGAAGGTGTTTGATAAGAGAAGGCAGCGGTAGCTGATTCCGTTACCAGAACTTGTATCGTGGTATCTTTTACGCATCCGTTGGTGGTGGTAACAGTCAGTGTGACATTATACACCTGGGCCGCAGAATACAAATGAGTGGGATTCTGTGACGTGGAGGTCTGTCCGTCACCAAACTGCCAGAAATAGGTGGCAATCGATCCCGGAGGAGGCGTGGTGGAACCATTCGTGAAAGTAGTCAGGTTACCAAGGCAGGCGGTGTCGGCAATAAAGCTGGCGACCGGTGGGGAATCAATGGTAAGCGTCTTGCTGACCGTATCGGTACAGTTCGATGCGTTGGTCACAATCAGTACGACCGTAAACGGTCCGGGGGCCGAGAATTCATGCGATGGATTCTGCGCGCTGGAATTATTCAGCATGCCTGAACCCGGATCACCAAAGTCCCAATACCAGGAAGTGATATTTCCTCCGCCATTGGGTTGTGACTGATCCGTAAACGGCACCAGTTGGTCGGAACAATTAGTCGTTGGATTGCTGAAATTAGCAATGGGTGAAGGTATGCTGGTAACAACATGTTCGATGAAACTCTGACAACTGTCAGAAGTGATCACGGTCAACCGCACGTTATGCGAAAGTGCCGTCCCGGCAAAGACATGGTCTACATCCGGATTGTTCGGGAACAGGATATTCTGGGTAGTCCCGTCATCGAAATTCCAGAACCAGCGTACAATCTGTCCGGTATATCCCGGCAGCGTGGATGACAAGTCGTTGAAACTGACCACTGCTCCCTGACAAATGGGCGAAGTGAACGAGAAAGCAGCCACCGGCAACGGGTGTACAAGTACCTGCTTTGTCTTAGTACTGACGCATCCATTGGAATTGGTCACAGTCAGCGTAACCGTGAAGGTACCATAATTGGTATAGGTATGGATCGGGTTCTGCTGAGTCGATCCCGGCAAACCGTCACCGAAATCCCATGAATAAGAAATGATGGTTGCCGGAGCAATAGTTGTCGAGAGATCCGTAAACTGAGTGGGTGAGTTGAAGCAAGCCGTATCAGCTGAAAAATCCGCTAACGGTTTGGCGCTGACGACCACCTGTTTAATAATGGTATCCTGGCAACCGCTCGAATTGGTCA
>DAONET010000011.1:12423-14209 GCA_035403225.1 Bacteroidales bacterium
GTATCGGCCACAAACCAGGCTACCGGAGGTTGTGCAATCGTGATGGGCAATTGGACCGTATCAACACAGTTGTTCACGTTCGTTACAATAAGCTGGACGGTGTATGGGCCAGGAGCGCTATAAGTATGGGACGGGCTTTGAATAGTTGAGGTATTATTAATCCCTGAGCCCGGATCACCGAAGTTCCAGTTCCAGGAAACGATGTTGCCACCGCCGTTTGACTGTGAAAGGTCGGTGAAATTGACCATCTGGTCGGCACAATTGATCGTTGAATACGTGAAATTGGCAATAGGCGCCGGGATGAGGTTCACTGTCTTTTCAATGAAGGCGGTACAACTGTCGTTCGACCAAACTGTCAGTCTGACAGTATAAGCCGTGCCCGGGCCGGTGAAAGTATGCAGCACATTCGGAGAGGTAGGAAGAAGGATGGTCTGAGTGGTACCATCGCCGAAATCCCAGACCCATTTCGCCACATATCCGGTAAAGCCGGCAGGTACATAGGAAAGGTCGGTAAACTGAACAGCTGTGCTCTGGCAGTTGGGAGCATTCCAGGTGAAATTGGGTACCGGAAGCGGATGAACCTCTATCGTATGAGAAATAGTGTTCATACATCCGTTGGTATCAGCCACTGTAAGGGTAACCGTATAGACACCCGGGGCTGGGAATAAATGCTGGGTGGTGATAGGATCGGTAACAGCGGGCGTACCGTCGCCGAAATTCCACGACCAGGTAGCAATGGAACCCAGGTTCATCGAAGTGTCGGCCGTGAAGGTGACTACATCATTAATACAAGCGGTATCATGTGTAAATTCGACAGTCGGGTGAGGCAGAATATATACCGGCTTGATAATCGTATCTACGCAGTTATTGAAGTTCGTGATTACCAACCGGACGTTATAGGTTGAATCCCCGTAATTAAAAATATGTGAAGGATTCTGCATGGCAGAGGTATTGTCAATCCCTGAACCGGGATCAGCAAAATTCCACTCCCAGGAAATGATATTCCCGCCACCGTTGGCAAAGGAGGCATCGGTAAACTGAACAAGCTGGTCTTCGCAACCTACAGTGAAACTAAAGTTGGCAACAGGGTTGGGGAGAAGATAAACATCATCGGTATAGGTGGCGGTATATCCGTTGTTGTCAATGACCGTCAGAGTAACCGCGAAGGTGTCGATGGCAGTGTAAAGATGACATGTATTCGGGTCGTTGGGGAAAAATACCGTATCAAAAGGACTGCCATCGCCGTAATCCCAAATCCAGGTGGTGATCCAGCCAAAGGGCGGTGTCGGCACGGATGACAAGTCCGTAAAGCAAACTTCCTGTCCGTCGCATACTGGTGAGTTGGAGGAGAAGAAGGCGACCGGATTAGCCGGAGCATCGATGGGGTGGGTAATGGCACCGGAGCACCCGATGGTGTCAGTAACCGTACATGTCACAAAAAAAGTATTGGGCGCAGGATAAATATGAACCGGATTGCGACCGTATCCATAGGTTCCATCGCCAAAATTCCATTCGATCATGTTGCCGATCATGCCGATCGGGGTGATGGTGGTGTCGATGTGAAATATGAATTCATTATTCTGATTTCCGAATTCCCAGGTAAATTCAACAGAAGGCAACGGGAAGATCGTCATCGTCTTGATAATGGTATCGGGACATCCGGTAGTGTTGATCGAGATCAGCATCACGTCATAATCGCCGATAGCCGAGAACTGGTGAACGGGATCTTTCAGGGTTGACGTATTGTTACCGGAGAGTGGATCATCAAAATCCCAATAATAGGAAG
>DAONET010000011.1:14309-67168 GCA_035403225.1 Bacteroidales bacterium
TGCACCGGAGTATAGGCGCAGGGAGGAATGTTAGCTGCGATCTTGGCATGCGGAATGAATTGATTGGGATTTACGTAAACGGCATCATAGATGGTATCACGCATTCCTTCGTTGTTGGTAACGATAAGGGTGATTGTATAAGTAATATCATAAGGAGGCAGATACAAATGTTGCGGATTTTCGAGGGTGGAAGTACCGCCATCACCGAAGTCCCACTCGTAAGAGACAATTGGTTTTAAAGGATCAGCCACCGACATATTGTGGAAGGTAAGGCTGTCGCCGTAACACGAAGTGTTCGTGTAATAAAAATAGGAGACCAGCAATGGCTGAATGGCCACTGAAAGGGTATGGTTCCCCGCACAACTCAGCGCCGGATTTGTCTCTGTCACGGTAATGGACCCGGTCCCTACAGCCCCCCAGGTGACCATGATCTGGTTGGTCCCCGGACCTGCTGTGATAGTTCCGCCGGAAACCGTCCAGGAATACGTATGCCCAGGTATGGCCGGTGTTGTATAAATTACGCTGTCCTGGTTATTGCATACCACCATTGGTCCCGAAATGCGTGGTTGTGTGTCGCCGCACGGCTGAGCTAAAACGCCCGATACGAGGAAGACAGGAAACAAAAAAACCAGACTGAATCGTAGAAATCGTTGAAACATATGGTCTCTGATTATGTTTATAAAATCATGAATTAATTATACTCTTTTACAAGAAAAAGGTTTCACTCTAAGGTTGCTTCTTTACTTAGTAATTTTCAATCCCAATAATCCAATAATAACACAAAGATAGCATTCTTTTTAAAAAGCTGTCATTTTATCTACCCTAACAAAGAAAAATATTTTTAGGGCTATTTCTCCGCTCCGGGCAACACCTGAAACTATGCGGCTTATATCTTGGTTTTTAAAAAGATTTTTACTATCCAAAGGTAAAAAAAAATCCATGAAATTGTATTCTTTCGTAACTATTTTGCACTTTTATTGTCTGATGTTTGTCAATTCATTGGATTATTCGTCATACATTTGTTCAACCTTAATCATCAACACATGAAGATCCTTCGTTTCTTTTTCCCTGCAATAATTTCCGCAACGCTCCTGGTTACGGCTGGTTGCACCCAGGAAGAAACCACTCCCTGTGACGGAATCGGCAAGATCTGTTTTACCAATAAACTGGATAGCACAGTAGTAGTTGATATCCTTCAACTCAACCTGCAGATCAGCGTTCCCAAAGACCATATGGAATGTTTGGAAGTGACCGGCGATGCTGCCTACAACTTCAAATTCACCTGCAACGAGTTTTACAAGGATACAACGATCGTCATCTCCACCTGTGACGACAAAGAACTCATCGTTAAAAAATAGGGACCTTCTCCGGACGAACCGGGAGTAATCTGCTATTCAAACTGCACCTTATTGCAGAAAAAGACGAGTTTTGTTGCGTTTCCTGAAATGGAAAGGTTTTTAATTTCCTGATATCCGTAACAGATGAAATAATGATCATACCATTGGATCATGTTGCTTTTGCTCTCATGGATGAGCCGGTCATCGGGCAATAGCAACTCCAATGGGGTATAATCTGTTTTCTCAACAGTGTTCCCGCCCTGGATGATTTTATATCCTATTTTTCCTTCACTCAGAAACGCCAGGATGATCTTGTCTCCATCAAAGATCATGGTCACCTTGGGATCCGGAGTATTCGAGAGCAGGTTACGGATCTCCATGGAATTGTCCCACAACAGGTTCCCATCTGCATCATAGCCTGCCACGATGGCATTCGTGAAGCGATAGCCGTCGAATACCGAATAAGAACTGTTGTAAGGCCGGCCGTAAAAATCGAAATCAGTAAACGATTCGGAATGAAACTGAAGGTAGTAAGCTTCACCCAGCAAAATATACTGATCACCGCTTTTTACCATGTTGTGGATAAGCATATTCAAATCTGTAGAATATTCTGTACTGATCCGGTTTTTTTTCATGGCCTTCTTACGCAGGGAGATAATATCACGTTCGCTCAGAAAAGCGTCTGCGCTTTTAAAATCAAGGAAATTGGTAAAACTGGTATTTTTTTCTGTCAGACCTGATATCAGGGCGGTAAAAAATCCGGTAGCCTTGGAGGTCCCTTGCTGATGCTGCTGATCTGTCACCGAGGAGGTCAGCACATAGGTCCCGGAAAGCAGTTGCTCAGTGGGGGAAATTGAATAAATCCCTGTTTCGGAGAGCTGCCGCTCCGGGGTCATGGTGGCCATCAGCGTCTCACCTAAAAACCGGCCATCACCGGAGATCTTTACAAAATAATAATCCCAGAACCGCCGGGTCAGTTGCTTCCTGACGACAAGGTTGACCATCGCCCCATCCGGTGTAACTTCCATGGCCGAAAAACACGTTTGCACCGCCCCTGTAAGGGTGACAAAATCCTGCTTGCCCGTCGGGAGATCGAGGATCATCAGTTTGGCCTGTTCACCCTTGATGTTTAATCCGGCGAAACAAGTCCGGCCAATCACCCTGAACATGGCCAGGGTGGCATTCTCCGGCAAATCCCCGTTGTTCAGGACAAAAGTCCCACGGTGAGGAATCACCCTCAAAACCTGAAAACCCGGGAGAGAACCCTTCCCCTTCCCTTCTGACTGAAAAAACAGTGAAAGGGTATCGTTTCCGGAATAGCTATCGGCAAAAGTCATCTCCGCCCCCAGCGGAACCGCCTTCGTCCATTGTTTCTGAAAATTCCGGTCATAAAAGATGAAATACCACTTCACCAGATTCTCGGTGCTTGTTTCGGTGCTTTGAAAGAAAATCAGCATCCCGTCGGACATACAAGGGATGACACGGTAAGTCTCGTTGTCGGATCCGACCGGGATCTCAATGCGAAGCGGCTTATTCAGTTCCGGATCGGAATATACATTCTGTGCTGTCCCTGCCGTAGCCAGGAACAGTAACCATAATGCGATGAAAGATCCCAGATATCTGGACATGACCGGAACATTTCATGCAAATGTAACGAAAATGGTTATTGAATTACTATTTTCTGCATGCCGGTCTTACCGCTGTCTTTATCAGTGATCCGTAACAGGTACAGTCCCGGAGTACGACCGGCTACATCCAGCATACCCGACGGACCGGTCATTTGCCGCGACAATGCCGGTTGCCCGGTAATCCCGACCATCATCAGCTCATACTGTCCGGCAACAGGAAACAGGATGTTGATCTTTCCTCCCGTCACCGGGTTGGGACAGATGCTGAAGAAGGAAGAGCAGTCCGCTGTCCCCGATGGAAATCCTACTTCGATAAATCCTTTTTTTAACTGGACATCCGTTCCTGCCTCGTTGGTGGCAGAGAGAGATACATCATACATGCCCGGAAAAGTATAAGCGACCGGTGGCGGGGTCTCTCCGCAGAAGGAGCCGGGCGAGCCTCCGTCGAACACCCATTCAAACGTCATGGGCAGGTCACCGGAAGAAAGGTTGGTGAACTGCACCTCTCCTCCCGTGATTATGGTAGTATCGCTGGCGATGAAATCGGCAACCGGCAGGGATAGGCATCCTGCCCCCGGGTGAGCCCACAGGGTATCGCCGTCAGCATTGACTGCCGTGAATCCCAGCGATGCACGCCAATTCTCCGCCAGGGAGTTGTCGGCGCCGGGATCACACAGCTCAAGCGAATATCCCCCACCCGCACATTGAGGATCCCAGGGGGACTTGTCATCATATTCAACAGAATCGACGGTTTGTCCAAGTGAGTCTTTCAGCACGATCAGCTCCCCGCTGTTGCTGAGCGACCCACCGCTCCACCGGAGCGCCTGAATACCGAATGTACGATACAGCGCCGAGTCGTTTTTACCCGATACCACATATTCTCCGGGGGACAGCAGATAGTCGGGAAAGGTGAAGGTGACCCCTGAGGAAAACGAGAAATTCTTCAGGTTGACCGCAACGGTGTCGTAGTTATACATTTCAATGAATTCAAGGGAGTCGGTCCCGCTTTCGGGTGGGTTGTACATGATCTCGGTTATCACGACCCGGGGGACGACCGGATCTCTGACGGATATGTATCCTTGTTTACAGAGAAGCCTTGTCCCATAGCTATTGGTGACCGTCAGGCAGATATTGAAGTCTCCCGGATAATGAAAGACGACACCGGTAGGGTTGGGAATCGTGGACGACATCGGGATCCCTCCGACAAAAGACCATTTCCAGGTATCAGGGCAGAAGGTGGTGGAATCGAAGAAATTGACGGTATCGCCGGTAAAAATGGAAGTGTCGTCGGCCGTGAATTCAGGTACCGGCGGCAAAGGGACGCATAACGTGTGGAACACATACTGACTTCCATAAGCGGTCCCGGCCTGGTTGGTGGCAAAGGCACGGTAGTAATATGTGGTATTGGGCAGCAAGCCGGTCATCGTGTGGGTGAACGGTCCGGTATTCCCCGGGATAATCGCATGGCTGTCAGCCGTGTCAGGCGCCTGGGTTAACGACCAGCACAATCCTCTGACGGTAAGAGAATCACCGCCATCGGCCACGACCACTCCTCCCGAAGTAGCGGATTCCGAAGTGATGGCGGTCACCAGGGAGTCGGTAAGGACCGATGGCAGCACGGGGCCGCCCGGTACCAGGGGGGCATCGGCCACCGTGATGCACACCAGTTCACGGCGGATTGCTCCTGCTGTGTTTCCGCCGGAAGGCCATATCCCGTCATCGTCGGTATGAAAGGCATAAAGGGTATTATCATCGTTTCGCGCCTCAATCCTCCTGACCCCTGCCGGGTTGGCAGAGCCGGCCGGGATCAAGGCCGGGTAATCGCCTACAGCGCTGCTTCCTCCCTGCATATAGATATCACGGATCGCTTCGGGAAGATCCTGGAGCGAAGTCGTCTGAACAGGGTCCGATTGCCGGACCTGATAGATGAACAACGGGTCTCCATTGCCGCTGATGTTATCAAACAACAGGATGTACTTCCCGGAGGCGGCCGGAAGAGCCGTTCCTTTCAGGAAAGCGCCGTCATCGGCGGCTTCCGGGGTCCTCGGGTTTGGCGCAATATCGAGCGCTGTGAGGGTTTTACCTCCCACGAACGCCGGAATCCCGGGGATGGACCCTCCCGTTACGGCGAAGCCGAGGCGGAGGTTATGTACCTGCCCTGCATCAAACCGGACGCTGTTACCGGTTGGCTGAAAGAAGAGCCAGAACGGACCGCTGCACCCATTCACATCGGTGGTGAACGCGCTGTCGCGCCGGGATGACGAATAAGATGTACCATTCCAAAGAGTCCCGGCGCCAAAGGTCGTGGGGGGATCAGCGACCAGCCCGATCCCTCCTTTCACATCATAGACGGTGTTCGGTAACAGGTTATCTATCTGAAGACAAACACCGAATGAAGCCCTTTCATTATTGATCGATCCGGATGACTTGCTTCCGAAGTAGCGGGGAACCGCCAGCTCAGTCAGTGTCTGTCCATCGGAAAAGAAAGGAAGTAGGAAAAACAGAACCATCAGGCATCGTTGCATTTTCATACCATATTAATTTAAGGGTTGATACTGTCCGGTTTTTCACCTCCGGCACCCCTTAATCCGGGAACGAGTCAAAAGGTAATGCAACGGGATAAAAAAAAAGACCGTTTCCACAGAAAGAAACGGTCTTTTAATATATAAGTGAAATGTATTATTTGTCTTTCACTTCTTCAAAATCCACATCTGTCACCTCATCGTTACCCGAGCCTTTGGAGGAGGATCCGGCGCCCTGTTCAGAGCCTGGCTGAGCTCCCGGTTGCGGACCAGCCTGCGAAGTATTCTGGTACATCTCCTGGCTGGCGGTCTGCCACATGCTGTTCAGTTCGGCCATGGCTTTGTCGATGCCGGGGATATCATGGTTTTTGTGAGCAGTCTTCAGCGCTTCAGCAGCTTTTTCAATGGCCGCCCGTTTATCGGCAGGGATTTTATCGCCGAATTCCTTCAACTGTTTCTCTGTCTGGAAGACCATGGCATCTGCGCTGTTGAGTTTATCTATCTCTTCCTTCATCTTTTTATCCACATCGGCATTACGTTGTGCCTCTTCGCGCATACGTTTCACTTCATCTTCGGAAAGTCCCGACGAAGCTTCAATACGGATATCCTGCGATTTCTGGGTAGCTTTATCTTTAGCGGTCACATGAAGGATTCCGTTCGCATCGATGTCGAAGGTGACTTCGATCTGAGGTATTCCCCTGGGTGCAGTAGGAATGCCGTCGAGGTGGAACCGGCCGATGCTTTTGTTTTGATTAGCCATGGGACGTTCACCCTGAAGGATGTGGATTTCCACGGAAGTCTGGTTGTCGGCTGCTGTTGAGAACACTTCCGATTTACGCGTCGGGATGGTGGTATTCGACTCGATGAGCCGCGTCATCACGCCGCCGAGTGTTTCGATACCCAGTGAAAGCGGAGTAACATCAAGCAGCAGGACATCTTTTACTTCTCCGGTCAGTACGCCGCCCTGAATGGCAGCTCCCACGGCCACCACTTCATCCGGGTTGACACCTTTGGAAGGTTCTTTTCCGAAGAAATCGCGAACCAGTTTCTGAACAGCAGGGATACGGGTGGAGCCGCCGACGAGAATGACTTCGTCGATATCAGAGGTCTTCATTCCGGCATCTGACAGCGCTTGCTGACAGGGAGGAAGGGTTGACTGGAACAGGGAATCAAGAAGCTGATCGAATTTAGCCCTGGTCAGTTTTTTCACAAGGTGCTTGGGAACGCCGTCAACCGGCATGATATACGGCAGGTTGATCTCCGTCTCAATGGAACTCGACAATTCGATCTTTGCTTTTTCGGCAGCCTCTTTCAAACGCTGAAGCGCCATGGGATCTTTACGAAGGTCAACACCTTCATCGTGCCGGAATTCATCAGCCAGCCAGTCGATCAGCACATGGTCAAAGTCATCACCACCCAAGTGTGTGTTCCCGTTGGTCGATTTTACTTCAAAAACGCCTTCGCCCAGTTCGAGGATAGAAATATCGAAAGTCCCGCCACCAAGGTCGTATACGGCCACTTTCAGGTCTTTGTTCTTTTTATCAAGACCATAGGCAAGAGCAGCGGCAGTAGGTTCATTGATGATACGACGGACTGAAAGCCCGGCGATCTCGCCTGCTTCTTTGGTAGCCTGGCGCTGTGAATCGCTGAAATATGCCGGGACGGTGATCACGGCTTCCTTGACTTCCTGACCCAGGTAATCCTCGGCCGTTTTCTTCATCTTCTGAAGAACCATGGCAGAAATTTCCTGCGGTGAATACAGCTTTTCCGCAATCTTTACCCTGGGGGTGTTATTATCGCCCCGCTGAACATCGTAAGGTACGCGTTTGATCTCTTTATCCATACGGTCGAAGGTTTCCCCCATGAACCGTTTAATAGAGAAGATTGTATTTTTCGGGTTGGTAATAGCCTGACGTTTAGCCGGATCGCCAACTTTCCGTTCTCCGTTTTCTGTAAAAGCAACGATAGAAGGAGTGGTTCTTCTGCCTTCGCTGTTCGGTATGACAACAGGGTCATTGCCTTCCATCACCGCAACACAGGAATTGGTAGTTCCAAGGTCGATTCCGATTATCTTTCCCATTTTCTGTAAGTTTATTGTTGATACATGTTAAATTTTCTGACACGAAACAGTCAATCATTGTGCCAAACCTGAAAAAGGCTGACAGAATGACAAAAAGGCAGAAATGAAGGAAGGTGGCAGATTAGAAAAGGTCGCCGGTAATGCTTCCATTCTTCAGGGAATCAAGCGTACGTTGGGAAAGGTCGAGAAGCCGAACATTCTTGTCGGTGTTGTCGGTTCTGCTGGAAAAGAGACCGATGCCGTTCTCAATATTCGTATAAACAGGCTTTTCCTGAACGATGGTGTTGGAAGGATTTGTAATCTCAATGTAATTACTGAGTTCTTCCGTGCCAACCGTGAAGACATACTGGACCTGATCGGGGATACGGATGACCGACGAATTATAAGGGACCTGTGCCTTGATGGCAGAGTAAAAGCCATCACCGGCAAAATTGGCCTCCATATTATCATCTCCATCTATCCTTGCCGATTTAATATCTGAAAAGACCAGCCAGTTTACCGTCTTATGAGCCGTGTCTTGTCCACTGATCTCTAAGTATTTAAACATGATATTCAACTGATAACGTTTCCCGTATTTGGCCGAATACCATTTCACGGTGGAAAGAGTCCCCGGGATGAAGTTCGCTTTGGAGAAAATGGACGGTTCCTGGATAGAGATATCATTGACAAGGTAAGTGGAGGACGTCACTTCAACTTTGGTGACCGTATCCAGAACCGACAGTTTATACTGATGAGCCCGGTTAAGCTGACCTTTGAAGACATACAGTATCTGATCAGGGAAATAAAAGAGTCCTGAATCTTTGTCGCTGATCATCGTGGTATCAAGCACGAAAGAATTCACGAGGGTGGTTCCGTTGTATTCGGATAAGGTCACCTTAAGTTTTGATACCAGGTTGCTGGAATCGGAGATATTTGCATATTGCAGGGCATTCCCCGGTCCCAGAAATGCTTTGGTTATTTTGATATAATTAACACTATCGTTGGGATTGAGCAATCCATAAACAACCATAATCTCTTCCCAGTCATCATTGATGTTCAGATCTTTTGAGCAGGAAGAAAAAAGTGCCAGGCAGAGTGCGAGGAAACCAGTGATTTTTATCAGTTTCATGGACGACAGGAAATTAAGGACAAGCGCAAAGATAAAGAAAATCGAAAACATATGATAATTCATCCGAAATACCCTGAAATTTGTTGTAGTTTTGCCAGATAATTCAGGATCATGAGAGCACCACAGTCATTTCGTGATGTGTTGAAAATCACCACTCACGTTCTTCAGGAGATGAAGCGGAAACAGGAAAAAATCTCGATGCTGACCGCTTATGATTATTCGATTGCAAAAATCTTAGACAATACGGGAATTGATGTGATCCTGGTCGGCGACTCCGCTTCTAATGTGATGGCAGGTTACAGTTCCACCCTCCCGATCACGCTGAACGAAATGATTTATCATGCATCTTCCGTAGTACGCGGGGTCAGGCGTGCATTAGTGGTAGTGGATCTGCCCTTTGGCACCTACCAGGGTAATTCGAAGGAAGCCCTGAACTCAGCTATCCGGATCATGAAGGAATCAGGCGCCGACGCAGTGAAACTCGAAGGAGGAAAAGAGATTATCGAATCGGTTGACCGGATTCTCACGGCAGGGATTCCGGTGATGGGACACCTGGGCCTGACGCCGCAATCCATTCATAAATTCGGAACCTACGCGGTTCGCGCCACGACAAAACAAGAGTCGGATAAATTATTGGAAGACGCTCATTTACTCGACGCCGCAGGTTGTTTCTCCATCGTGCTGGAGAAAATTCCGGCAAAACTGGGCGCTCAGGTCACCCGTGAAGTACATATCCCCACCATCGGCATCGGAGCCGGAAGAGATGTGGACGGCCAGGTGCTGGTCCTGCACGACATGCTGGGAATCACCCTCGATTTTTCTCCCCGTTTCCTGCGCCGTTATCATAACCTTGCCGCAGAGATCACTAAAGCTGTCACCACCTATATCAGCGATGTGAAAAGGCTTGATTTCCCGAATGAAAAAGAGCAGTATTGATCAGGAAAATGCTGATATTATTTGAAGATAATCATCTGCTGATCTATAACAAGCAGCCGGGAGATATTGTCCAGGGTGATAAAACCGGCGATGAACCGCTCAGCGAGCAGTTAAAAGGCTATATCAAGGAAAAATATCACAAACCAGGTGAGGTTTTCCTGGGAGTGGTCCACCGCATCGACCGCCCTGTGAGCGGAACCGTTGTTTTTGCCAGGACATCCAAGGCTCTTAGCCGGCTGAACCGGATGCTGAAAGAAGGAACCATGCAAAAGACTTATTGGGCTGTCGTAAAACAATGTCCCCCGACGCCTTCCGGCAAGCTGGTTCATTATGTCACCCGCAACGAAAAGCAGAACAAGACATACGTTTATAACTATGAGGTCCCTTCGGGTAAACGGGCGGAATTGTCATATACCCTCATTGCTCACAGCGACCGTTATTACCTGCTGGAAGTGCAACTGGCCACAGGCCGCCATCACCAGATCCGGGCTCAACTGGCTCATATCGGCTGCCCGATCAAGGGAGATCTGAAATACGGGTATCCACGGTCGAATCCCGACGGATCCATCCATCTTCACGCCCGGAGGATTTCTTTCCTCCACCCGGTCAAAAACACCCCGGTGACAGTGGAAGCATCTCCTCCTGATGAAAAAGTCTGGAACCTGTTTCATCCTCAAGAACAGAAGCAGCCATGATCCGGGAAGTTTCATACGACACTACCATCAACCTTCAGAGCATGACCCCGCTCCCGAAGGTACCTGTTGCTTCGCCGTTCCGGTCGCACCAGCTTCAACCCGGCCATCTTACACCCGTCACTCATCATCAGGAACATGCCGACTGGATCTTTGGCGTACTGGTTTTCTGTTTCATCCTGCTTGCCTGGACACTGGTTTACCATTTTAAACGATTCACCACCATCCTTTCTTCCACCTACTCCAAACGCTATCTCAGCCAACTGGAGCGGGAGGGAAACATCCTTCATGAACGCATATCAGTCTCATTAACAACTGTTTACATTATTTCCGTCTCTCTCCTGATCCATCAGTTCAATGTCTTTTATTTTCACTGGAGCAATCCGTATATCAACGGATTCACCTTGTTTTTACTGATATTTACAGGGGTCAGCCTTTTCTGGTTTTTCAAGATCGTCGTCATGAATATACTGGGGGTAATTTTCCGCACCCAGCAAAGTAATCATGAGTACCTGGTGAACATCATTCTTTTTTCGACATTGTCCGCCCTGTGCATCCTTCCATTCTTGATTTTGAGCATTTACCTCAACTCCAACACGCTTCTTTTTATATGTCTGATATTCATTGCGTTACTTTTTGTCATTCGATTTTTTAAAGGCATGTTTATCGGCGTTTCGCTGACTCGATTTTCCTATTTATTTTTATTTGTGTATCTTTGTGCCCTTGAATTACTGCCCCTTGTGGTGATTGTAAAACTCATAATGCTTTACAATACAATTTAATCTGAAGACAATTCGGAACCTTTAATCGTACGGCCCTTGAAAGTTAAAAATATTCTGATATCGCAACCCGAGCCGGCGGATATTGAAAAATCCCCGTATTATGATTTGATCAAAAAATTCGGTGTTTCGCTGACTTTCCGTAAATTTTTTGTGATTGAGCCTCTTACTGCTAAAGAATTCAGGAAAGAGCGCATCAATTTACTGGATTATACCGCTGTGATTTTCAATTCGCGGCATGCGGTCGATCATTACTTCCGGCTTGCCAAGGATTTGCGAGTAGAGATTCCTGATACCATGAAGTATTTCTGTGTTTCTGAATCCACTGCTTATTATCTGACTAAGTATGTCCAGTTCAGGAAAAGGAAGATCTTTCATGCGAAGGAAAACATGGATGTGATGCAGGAACTCTTTAAAAAGCACAAGACGGAGAAGTTTCTGTTGCCTTGTTCCGATACACATAAGCAGGATATCCCCCAGATTCTTGAAAATCTGAAGATACAGTACCGCGAAGCGTGCATGTACAAAACCCTGCCTGCGGATCTCAAAGACATTGACATCAGCAAATTCGATATGCTGGTCTTTTTCAGCCCTTCGGGGATCAAGTCACTCTCGATCAATTTCCCGGCCTTTAAACAAGGGAAGACCCTGATCGGCGTATACGGACCCACAACGATTGAAGCGGCGACATCTGCCGGTTTAAAGATCGCGGTTCCCGCCCCCACTGCCACAGCTCCTTCCATGACCATGGCGATAGAACAATTCCTGACGGCAGAGGCGAAGAAGAAATAATACCATAGCTTTGCTGATTATTTTGACGTTGCCGGTGCGGTTCCCGGGAAGGTATTTATGCGGGAGACTTTTCATAAGAATGAGCGGTTATGCAGCAGAACCCTGATCAGGGGACTGTTTCGGAACGGAAGGAGTTTTATCAGCGGTCCGTTTCGGGTGCAATGGCAATATGTGCCGCTCGGAATAGAGGTCCCGGCCCAGGTCATGATCAGTGTTCCCAAAAGCCTGTTCCCGAAAGCCACTTCCAGAAACCTCCTGAAACGAAGGATCCGTGAGGCTTATAGAAGGAACAAGGCCATCCTGTACGATCCCCTGACCGCCTGCGGTCGCCAGCTTATCCTGATTATCACCTACAACACCCGGGAAACTCTGACATTTGAAGAAATCAGGCTTAAAATAATCGTACTTTTACAACGTTTAAATGAAAGCGTTGAAAAAACTTCTGGGTAAGATTTTTATCCTGTTGATCAGGTTCTACCAGGGAGCCATTTCACCATACCTGATGCCCTCCTGCAGATACAGCCCGAGTTGTTCTGCCTATGGCGAAGAAGCTATTCGCAAATACGGGCCTTTCAAAGGAGGGTGGCTCACGTTGAAACGGCTGGCCAGATGTAATCCCTGGGGAGGAAGCGGCTATGATCCTGTTCCGTAAAAGTTTTTGAACGCCTGCGTTGCGTGAAGTAAGATATACAGAATCACATGAGAAAGACCCTTTTCCTGATCATCGGATTTTCGATGATGATGTTGACCGGGTCAGCACAGAATGAGACGGATCAAACCTTTGAAGTGCTGAAGAACCTGGATATTTATTCCACCCTGATCAAGGAACTGAATGCGGAATACGTGGACGAGATCCGGCCCGGGGAACTGACCCAGACTGCCATCGACGCCATGCTGGAGGACCTCGATCCTTACACAAATTTCATCCCGGAATCGGAAGTGGAAGATTACCGGTTTATCATGACCGGACAATACGGAGGGATTGGGGCATTGATCCACCAACAAGGCGATTACGTGATTATCTCGGAGCCCTATGAAGGCTCTCCTGCCCAGAAAGCAGGTCTGGAAGCCGGTGACAAGATCCTGGAAGTAAACGGACAGCAGGCCAAAGGGAAAAACTACGATGAAGTCAGCTCCATCCTGAAAGGCCAGGCCGGCACGGTCGTCAAACTCGTGGTTGAACGACCGGGCGTGGAAAGACCCATTGAGAAGACGATCTCCCGGGAAATCATCAAGGTTGATAATATCCCCTATTCCACCTTGCTGGATGACGGGATCGGATACATCAAACTGAGTTCCTTCACACAGAATGCAGCCAAAGAACTCAAACAGGCTTTCCTGAAACTCCGGGAAAACAATCACCTTAACGGACTCATCATCGACCTCCGCGGCAATGGTGGCGGGCTGTTGAATGAAGCAGTGGACATCTCGAACCTGTTTGTCGACAAAGGGCAGGAGATCGTGACGACCAAAGGCAAAGTGGAAGATAAAAACCGGACGTACAAAACCCAGTACCCCGTCACCGATCCTTCGATTCCCCTGGCAATCCTTGTCGACCGGCAGAGCGCTTCCGCCAGCGAGATCCTCTCCGGCTCCATTCAGGATCTTGACCGGGGTGTGATCATCGGCCAGCGAACTTTCGGAAAAGGACTGGTCCAGAACGTGGTTCCCCTCAGCTATAATGCGCAGATGAAGATCACTGTCGCCAAGTATTACATCCCCAGCGGTCGTTGTATTCAGGCGATTGACTACTCCCATAAAGACGGCAACGGTCATTCGGGCAAAGTACCCGACAGCCTGATCCGGGAATTTAAAACCCAGAAAGGAAGGAAAGTATATGACGGCGGCGGCATCGATCCCGACCTGGTAACCAAACGCAGGGATTTCAGCAACATCGCCCTCTCTTTGTTTGGGAAATACTTCATCTTCGATTATGCCACCCGGTTTAAACAAACCCACCCGACCATCCCCGCTCCCAAAGACTTCGTCATCACAGACTCCATCTATAATGATTTTCTTTCATTCATAAAAAATAAAAACTTCGATTACACCACCAACAGCGAAAAGACCTTGGGCATCCTGATGGATGAAGCGAAAAAAGAGAATTACTACAATGCCATCAAAGAGGAATTGGATCACGTGAAAGAGCAGATGACTGTAGATAAAAAAGAAGACATCAACCGGTACAAGGATCAGGTCAAATACTTGCTGAAGCTGGAGATCGTCACTCGTTACTATTACCAAAAAGGTAAAGCAGAAGCCGCCCTCGAGAATGACAAAGACCTTTCCCTGGCCATCACCACCCTGAAAGATCAGCAGAAGTATCAGGACATCCTCTCCGGAAAATATATTCAACCGAAAGAGGAGCGCGAAAAAGCCAAGGCTTCCGCAGAAGAACAAGAACTTGAAGAAACAGAAATCGAATAATCCTTATCCCATGAAACATCTTTTTTCCTGCCTCCTTGCCGGGTTCATTTTTATCGGATTAACTTCCTTTGCAGGGGATAAACCTGCCTACCGCGTTTTTGATCAGAAAGGCAGACACGCCGATTACACAGACATCCTGAAAGCCGCTTCCGAAGCAGACATCATTCTTTTCGGCGAACTCCATAACAACCCGGTATGCCACTGGATAGAGATCGAACTAACCAAAGATCTGTATGAAGTAAAGAAAGAAAATCTGGTGCTGGGAGCTGAGATGTTCGAGGCAGACAATCAATTGTTACTGAACGAATATACCGGCAAATTCATCCGGAAGAAAGATTTTGAGGCAGAAGCCAAACTGTGGAAGAACTATCAGACCGACTATGCGCCGATGGTTGACTTCGCCCGGGAAAAGGGAATCCGTTTCGTTGGCACGAATATCCCCAGAAGATTTGCTGCGATTGTCAGCCAGAAAGGGTTTTCCGGTCTCGACAGCATCAATGGTCTGCAGCGTGCGCTGATTGCTCCCCTTCCCATTAAATACGACTCCACCCTGAAGTGCTACGCCGCTATCGGCAAGTCAGCTCCCGAAGCCATGCATGGCACCCTGCAACTGGGAAAGGCCCAGGCTATCAAAGACGCCACGATGGCCCATTTTATCCTGAAAAACTGGGAAGTCGGGAAAACCGTCCTCCATTTTAACGGCGCTTACCACAGCGACAATTTTGAAGGTCTGACGTGGTATGTCAACACATACGGGAAACGGTATCCTTATTTCCCCAAAGTAGTGACGATCTCCTGTGTTGAACAGTATCAGGTGGATGATCTTTCAGCAGAAAATGCAGGAAAGGCCGATTTCATCATCTGCATTCCCGCATCCATGACAAAGACGTATTGATCACGCAAAGGTGAAATAAGCGTTGATCAAAAAATTCCAGACGGTAACCACCACCGTTGCCACCAGTTTGGAAATATAGAAATTGACTTTGAATTTTCCGGTCATCATCCATATGATCAGGCTGTTTATTCCCAACCCGATCAGTGAGATCACGAAAAAACGGGAAAATTCCTGCGCCACATGCGGATTTGAACTCTGGAAGGTCCAGATGCGGTTTAAAAAATAGTTGGAAGTCGCTGCGATGGTGAATCCAATGGCATTGGCAACATATTTCTGTACCTTGAAAACCTCTTTGAAGAGGAAGGTGAACCCGAAATCGACAAAGACGCCGGAGAATCCTACCAGGCAGAATTTGATGAATTTCAGTAAAAAGGCTCCCGAAAAGAATTCGCTTAATTTGATCATGTGTGGTTATAGTTGGATCAGTAAAATTTCGTTTTTCCCGTTTCTCATCACTTCCACGCTGACGGTCATTCCTCGTTTCAGCTTCGAAAGGCGGGCCATATAATCGTAGATGTTACCCACGGGCAATCCATTCACCGAGGTGATGATATCTCCTTTCAGGATCCCTCCGCGGTCGGCAGGTCCTTCTTTCGTAACGCCATCCACCCGTAATCCTCTTTTCTCGGTGCCCGCAAAATCGGGCAGGATACCGAGGGTGACTTTCATCCGGCGTCCTCCCCTGCCCGCCTGGTCACGGGAACCGCTCTCTTTAAAAGTGAGTGTTTTCGGGGAGCATGCAATATCCCTGATCACGGAAGCAGCGAAATCACCGATTCTCTGCTCTGCCGTATAATCCAGTTTCTCGGGACGATCAAAAGGGGTGTGATAATCCGTATGTACGCCGGTGGTAAAAAAGAAAACCGGTATACCTGCAGCATAGAAGGCAGCATGGTCGGAAGGTCCGTACCCATCGGGAGCATGAACAACTCCGAAAGGAAGATCTTTCTCATAGATCTTCAAGATGGAGTCGGCTTCCGGCGAAGTGCCGGTCCCTGAAACAGAGATCGAGTTCTTCTCCGGGTCGAATCGTCCGGTCATATCAAAATTGAACATAGCCTTGATGCTTTTCGGATCAACCGGGCAATGGCTGACAAAATATTTCGATCCGATCAATCCTGTTTCTTCCGCGCTGAAGGCGACAAAGAGAATGCTCCTCCGCGGCCGGGACTGATCGGCCGCCAGTTTCCCGGCCAGCGCCATGATCATGGCCGTACCGGAAGCATTATCGTCGGCCCCGGGGTGTATCGCCACGGTATCGGGCATTCTGGAACCCGATTCCGGTCCGCCGTATCCCAAATGATCGTAATGCGCCCCGACAACGATGTACTCATCCTTCAGGAGCGCATCAGCGCCTTCGAGCATCGCAACCACATTAGCGGTCATCTCCTTCTCCAGCACGATATCGACGGTTGCTTCCACCATAACGGGTACCTCCAGGCTCATCGGCCTTTTATTCAGGGCCATCATACTTTCCAGACTATCCGAAGTAAAACCGGTGCGACTCAGCAGGCGGGAGGCAAGATCACGCCTGATGTTTATCACGGGGATGCCGGCGGTGATCTCGTTATTCTCGCATACCAGCGGCATGAGTTTGTCTTTATTATCAAAGCCCGACGGGGTGACCAGCAGAACTCCGGCTGCGCCGTTATCTTTGGCCGTCAACACCTTGGAGTGCACTTCCGAAAAGGGGATGAACCTGCTGGAAGGATCATCCGGTTCGGGATCGCCCCGGAAGATCATGACCCATTTTCCTTTCACATCCACTCCGTTATAATCATTCCAATGCAGGCTGTCAGCATCAATCGAAAAGCCGTATCCCGCGAATACTACCGGGGCATTGACGGTTCCCGATGCAGAGAAGGCCAGGGGAACAAATGTCTGGTTCAGTACTTCCGCCGTTCCGTTCACACGAAGTGCATTGGAAGAACCCGCTGTGACGCCGGTCACCACCTCGAAGGGCTGCATACCGTCGCTGGCAATGGGTTTCAGCCCTGCTGATATAAAATGACGAAGGATGTACTGTGCGGCCACCTCCATCTCTTTCGTACCAGGCTTTCGACCTTTCAGCGAATCTGATGCCAGGAAGGAGCCATATTCCCGGAGTTCCCCGGCAGTAATCTCACCGGTGTTCTGTGCCCGGACTGTAGTAAAGGCAAGCAAGAACAACAACGCCAGGGCGTATCTCATGGGTCTGTTTTTCATCCTTTTTCGGAATCACTGACATTGGCAATTACACCTCCCCCCAATACTATATCATCCTGGTAAAATACGGCGCTCTGTCCCGGAGAGATCCCGTCATTGGGCCGATTCAGCGTGACCCTGACCATGTCGGGACCGGCCGGTTCAACCACCGCATCGGTCTCTCGCTGAGCAGAACGAATCTTCACCCGGCATTCCAGCGGGGTCGTGATCCCCGGCAGCGCCATCCAATTCAAATCATTCACCGAAAAGATGCTGTGACAGGTCTCACTGCGGACACCCACGACAACCCGGTTGTGTTCTTTATCAAGATCGATCACGTACAAGGGTTCCGTAAAAGCCACTCCGAGTCCTTTCCGTTGACCGATGGTATAATTCCATACACCGGTATGATGGCCCAGCACTTTTCCTCTCAGATCGACAATGTCACCCGGCTGATCCGTCACCTCCAACAGCTCCTTATAATCACCGCTGTAAAAATCCTGGCTTTCTTCTTTTCCCGAAGCGGGAAGACGGAGTTCCGCCGCGATGGCTTTCACCTCCTCTTTCAACATGTCGCCAAGCGGAAACAGGATCTTCGCAAGTTGTTCCTGAGAGAGGCGGTAGATAAAATAGGATTGATCCTTCTTCGGATCGGATCCCTTTCGCAGGAAATATCGGCCTGATTTCTCATCATACCCGGTTTTGGCATAATGACCGGTAGCAAAATAATCGTATTCCAAGCCTTCGCGTTCAGCCAGCATCGGCAGCAACCCGAATTTTATCAACTGATTGCATTTGATACAGGGATTGGGAGTGCGGCCGGCCAGGTATTCGTTTTTGAAATATTGCAGTACCAGTGAGCTATATTCTTTCGAACAGTCGAACACCCGGAAGGGTATCTCCAGCATCTTTGCCAGTTTTCCGGCTTCTTCAATCTCTTCCTTTTCCTCCGGCCCGTAACAGGCATGTTTCCCGGTAGCCTGGTATTTCCCGTCCCAGATGGCCATGGTGACACCTGTCACGTCATAGCCCTGTTTCTTCAGCAGAAAAGCAGCCACAGAGGAATCCACTCCCCCGCTGAGACCTACCAACACTTTCTTATTCAGATTCATTCTGCAAAGGTAGGGAAAATCCGGATGCCGGACGTCAGGTTATCAGGCAAGCCTACTTTATCGGTTTCAGCACTTTATCGATAGTGGACCTGTCTTTTTCAGAAAGTTGCATGCCATCTATGGTTTGGACGATCATGTCGTGCCATTTTTCCTCCTGAAAGAACGATTTCAGCATCTCCCTGGCTGCCGTGGAAAGCTTATTGTTCCAGTGCAGGGAAGCCGTGACGGCATTATCGATCACCGCTGGATCAAGGTAATTCAGTTTACGGAGAACCCTGAGCGAGTTCATGCGTGTTTCAAACTCCTGCGAGGGTCCGGTGTAAGAGATCAACTCCGTCAACCGTTTCTTTTCGCCTGACCCGATGGCGATCTCCAGCCATTTCATCCGAATATTCTTTCCTCTCCATCCCGTTTCATTTTTGGTCATCTCCAGGTAACGGGAACGGTCGGAAGAAAAGTCACGGCAAAGAGCATCCAGCGCCAGTTCGACATTCAGGTACGAAGAGTCGGACAAGCATCCTTCAAAAGCTTCCCGCAGAATACCGGGGATGGGATTGGCATTGGTGATGGCTGCTTTTCGCACATTGGCATCGCGGTCTTTCACGGCTGCCAGCAGGAGCGCTACTGATTCGGGGGTATTGTCGCCAGCTAATTGCCGGATGATCTCGCTTTTCACGAGGTGGAAATTTTCCCGGAAATAAGCTTGCACCAGGGCCGGCCGTTTCACATCGACAGGGACATCCCGGAGAGCGACCATGGCATCGTACCGATCGATCATGTTTTCCGCCTGCAGAGCCTGCGCGGTGAGTTCTTCCACGGATTTCAGGAAGGTGACTTTCTTCAGAATATTCCGGCCGGGATCGAATAAGGTGAAAGCGATGGTTTTCTTCTCCGGGTTGGGAATACTCACTTCCTGTTCTTTCTCACTGATCCATACAGTGTCCTTTCCAAAGGTTCCATCGGTATAATGAACTTCGAACACCACCGGCATCCTGAACAAACCGACCAAATTACTGGTATCGTGTACCTGGGTCACGGTGAACACGGTGGCTCTTTGACCATTCATGCCGTCTTTTTCCGTGTACCTGACTTGATAGGCCGGCTCTCCTCCACGGAGGATCCATTCATCGAAAAACCAATTGTATGATTTTCCGGTGGCATCGTACACCGCCCTCATAAAGTCGTTGGTCTCGGCATATTTGAACAGCCATCGTTCCGTGTACAACTTCACCGCGTCGAGAAATTCACGGTCGCCCATGACATATCGCAGCATCCCCAGCACCAGCGATCCTTTCTGATAGATCCGTTCAACGCCACCCTGCGAACCACCCACCGGGAAGTTGTTCCTCTCGGCAGCCGATAAAGCCTGTATCCGCTCGTTGTTCATCTCATTCTGATATTGATCAACCCCGAAAATGCTTTTCTCGAACATCTTGGCAAAGTATGTCCCGAAACTCTCGGTCAGCCAAACATCCTTGTTCTCCAGGTGAGCAATGCAGTCGCCGTACCACTGATGAGCCAGCTCATGGGCGTTAACGTTGATATAATTTCTTTGCCAGTAGGCACGGGGATCAATCAGCATATAGTCGCCGAAAACCGTAGCTGTCGTGGTTTCCATCCCGCCATACATGTAATCGCTTACCGGCAATTCGCGATATACCGGGTATGGATAAGGTACCCCCATCTCCTTCTCATAGAATTCAAACATCTTTTCAGTGTACTGATACGTAGGGGCCACCCGGTCTTTCATCCCCCGATAATAAAGTAATTCCAGGGGCACATCGCGATTTGTTTTCGATACAGCATATTCGTAATCGCCAATAGCGAGACAGGTGGAGAAGTACGGATGATCTTTTGCCATACGGTAGTGCCAGGTTTTGGTGCCGTCGGGATTGTCTTTCACGCTGACCCGTTCTCCATTGGCAAACACGGTAAATGTCTTGTCGAAGGTGATCTTCAGATCCATGGTGACGCGATCGTCCAGGTAAGGCAACCATCCGTTCGGCCGATGCGCCCAGATCTGTTTCCTTTTCCCCTTTTCTTCCGGCATCCAGCCGATGAAATAGATGGGACCGGTTCGGGGAGAGGATTCATATTTCAGGAATACCGATGATGGTACGCCCTTTTTTAAATCGACAGGAGGATAGATGACAAGAGAAGAACCGCGCAGGATATACCTGCATGGGATATCTTCCATGGTGACCTTACTGAGGGTGAAATCGGGAGTCTGTACGACGATGGAGTCGGTATGATACCGGTTCGGGGTGAAGGTGAGTGTGGCTTCGCCCATGACCCGTTTCTCTTCGGGTTTGAACGACAGACTGGCGTCTACATGATGGAGGGCGATGATGCGGTCGGGAGGTGTTTTGTTCGGATCATCCACATACGTGACGGTTTTCACTTGCGACCAGGCAGTTGCGGATAAAAGCAATGAAAGGCCTGTCAATGTCAGAAGCCGGGAGACTGAACCAGATTTTTTCATAGGGGAGATAAAAAATGATTATGTTTGTGAGAGGTTACCTGTCTTACTATATACCTGATTGGCCAAAAATAGTAAAAAATCAGTGAATCCTCCTGTTCGGACGATTGGACGGACACAGGATCCTATCGGGAGCCTGAAATCTTTTCTCGAGGGGGAGGAGAAAGAGCGACAACGTTTGTCGCGTGAGTTGCATGATGGTATCGGTCAGTACCTCATTGCCATCAAGATGAAACTGGAAAGTCTGTTGTATTCTGATCCGTCCGACATGAAAGAGCAGATCAAACGGATCAAAGATGATTTCGACCAAACGGTAGAGGAAGTCCGGCGTATTTCCAATAACCTGAAGCCATCCGTGCTCGAAGCGTTCGGTATCGTTTATGCACTCCGGAATCTCTGTGTGGAAACATCTGATCGGACAGGCATAAAAGTAGGACTTTTCTTCAAAGGCAATCTTGAATCTCTCGATATGACCATCAAGACGTACCTCTTCCGTATTGCGCAGGAAGCCCTGAACAACGTGGTCAGGCATTCGGAAGCCACGATGGTCGACCTGCGGCTTGACCGCAAACTGGATGATGTATATTTTTCGATCTCCGATAATGGCATCGGATTCACTACCCACAATGTTGACGCGGCGGCAGGGCATGGGATGAACAACATGCGCGACCGCGTCAAGCTTCTGAACGGTACCATCGATATCAAATCGGCCCCTGACAAAGGGACCCTGATCATGATTAAAATACCAGCATTCTGAAAGCTATGGAAAAGATCCGCTTGTTTTTAGTTGACGACCACCAACTGGTGAGAGACGGAGTGAAAGCCTTGCTAACCGGCATCACCGACATGGAAATCGTGGGAGAGGCCAACACAGGGAAAGAGCTATTGGAAAAAATCGACCGGGTGGATCCGGATATTATCCTGATGGACATCTCCCTTCCCGACTATTCGGGCATCGATCTTACCAGGATGCTGACGAAAACGAATCCTCACGCGAAAATCCTGGTCCTTTCGATGTACACCAGCGAAGATTTCATCATCAACGCCCTCAAAGCCGGCGCCCGCGGATACCTGCCGAAAAACACCTCGCGGCATGAATTGTTGGATGCCATTTATACTATTTTCACCGGACAGGAGTTTTTAGCCTCATCTGCTTCGCATACACTCATGAAAAGCATTATCAGGCAATCATCCGAAAAAGAAACAGAGGTCCGCGACCTTCATCTGCTGCTCTCCGAACGGGAAATCGAAGTACTGAAACTTTATTCCGACGGCATGAACAATAAAGAAATCGGCGAGCGGTTGAATATCAGCATCCGGACAGTGGAATCCCACAAAAACCACATTGTACGTAAGCTGGGACTGAAATCGACCGTTGACATGGTCAAAGTGGCCATCAGAAATAAAATCACTGAATTATAATCCATTGAAATGATCAAAATTACTACTGTTAAAGAGCTTAAAGATTTTGTCTGCCGGAAGAAGGAGGCAGGGTTAACCATTGGTTTTGTTCCCACCATGGGAGCGCTTCACCAGGGGCATTTGACCCTGATCAGGCGTGCCAGGAAAGAAAATGACGTGACGGTGGTCAGCGTCTTTGTCAACCCCATTCAATTCAACAACTCCGTTGATCTGGAAAAGTATCCGCGTGATTTGGAGAAAGACATGCAATTACTGGCCGGAGAAGGTTGTGATGTAGTGTTCGCGCCGGCTGTCGAAGAGATATATCCCGCCGGAGAAGAACCTTCTTCACCGATTGTTCTCGGGGACCTCGAAAAAGTGATGGAAGGGAAGTTCCGCCCGGGACATTTTCAGGGAGTGGTGATCGTGGTCAGTAAATTTTTCAGAATCATCGAGCCTCATCATGCTTACTTCGGAAAAAAAGATTTTCAGCAGTTGCAGATCATCCGTCATATGGTGAGAACGTTGTCGATGCCGGTAGAAATAATTGCCGTTGATACGGTGAGGGAAGCCGACGGGCTGGCCATGAGCAGCCGGAATCTGAGGCTGGCGCCCGAACATCGTGCCGCCGCTCCGAAGATCCATGAGACACTCACCTGGGTAAAATCTCAGGCCGGAAGCATTCCGCCCCCCGAACTTGCCCGCCTGGCCGTTGAAAAACTGGAAAAAACTCCAGGTCTCCGGGTAGACTATTTCGAGATTGTGGATGCGGAAACACTGATGCAGATTGACAAATGGGTGCCAGGAAGGCCTGCAGTAGCTTGTACTGCTGTTTATGCGGGTGATATCCGCCTGATCGACAATATGGAAGTTTTTTCCTAATTTTGCAGCATGCAAATTGAGATCCTTAAATCAAAGATCCACCGGGCAACAGTGACGGAAGCCGATATCAACTATATCGGGAGCATTACTGTTGATGAAGAGTTGATGGATGCCGCCAACCTGATCGAGTACGAAAAAGTACATGTGCTGAATATTAATAACGGAGAACGGATTGAAACCTACGTGATCAAGGGTGGCAGAGGCAGCGGTACAATATGCCTGAACGGCGCAGCTGCCAGGAAATTCATGAAGAACGATATCGTGATCATTGCTTCCTATGCCCAGATGGATTTCGAACAGGCTAAAAATTTTAAGCCAGTCATCATTTTCCCTGATAAGAACAATAAGATCAACGGGAACAAAACACCATAAAAATGGGTCTTCTCACCGGCGACGGCGCCTTCAAAACAGGATTTTCAACGGTAATCAAATTCATTCTTTTCCTCGGGCTGGGATTAGTTATCATCTGGCTGTCGCTGAGAAATCTTACCGTTGTTGAGCAGCAAGAGATCATCAAATCTTTTCGCACCGCCAACTACAACTGGGTGATCGTGGCTATCCTCCTGGGCATCTGTAGCCACATCCTGCGCAGCCTAAGGTGGAATTTGTTTTTCGATTCCATGGGATACCATCCCTCGCTGAAAAACACCTTCTACGCCGTCATGGTCGGCTATTTTGCCAACATGGCATTCCCGCGTCTGGGTGAGGTCAGCCGTTGCGGAGTCCTGGCCAAATATGAAAAGATCCCCTTCAATAAAGGTTTCGGATCGGTGATCACCGAACGTGCCATTGACATGATCCTCTTCTTCCTGCTCTTCCTGCTGACCATCTTCACCCAAATCGGCACCATCGATAGTTATCTCAACACCAATATTTATCCGAAAATATACGCGAAGATTCAGAACCCGGCAACGTTGAGGATGATCCTTTTCGGCTGTATCGGAGTGGTGGTGCTCATCGTGGCGTTCCTGCTCCTCTTCCGGAAACGGCTGGCTTCCTCCAAAATCGGCATGAAAATCAAGAGCATCATCGGTGGTTTCTGGGAAGGGCTGAAATCCCTGGCCGGAATCCGTAAGCCCTTCCTTTTTGTGGCTTATTCGGTGCTGATCTGGGTTTTCTATTTCCTCATGTTGTACGTTTGCTTCTTCTGCTTTGCCGAAACATCAGGCCTCTCACTCGGAGCAGGACTGTCGGCACTCGTGCTGGGTAGCGTCGGCATCATGATCACCCCCGGTGGTATCGGGCTTTATCCCGCCATCGTCCAGGAAACATTGCGGCTGTATGGCACCTCCATGACCACGGGTCTGGCCCTGGGATGGATCGCCTGGACCGCACAAACTGCCATGATTCTTGTCATTGGCGGACTTTCGTTGTTGCTTCTATCTTTTAATAAAAAACCCAATGGAACAGCTTAAGATCATTCAGTCGAAAATCTATACCCGCGAAGGGATCGTCCGTCAGGCGAATATCTGGCGCTTCAAAGAACAAAAGATCGTCTTTACCAATGGCTGTTTCGATATCCTGCATCTCGGACATATCGAGTACCTGTCGAAAGCAGCCGACCTTGGCGATGTCCTGATCATCGGACTGAATACCGATTCTTCCGTGACAACATTGAAAGGCGACGACCGCCCTCTCAATAACGAACATGCCAGAGCGATAACTTTGGCTTCTCTCTCGTTTGTTAACGCCGTGGTCCTCTTTGACGAAGAAACTCCCGAGAACCTGATTCGGCTCATTCAACCGGATGTGCTGGTGAAAGGAGCCGATTACCAGGTGGAAGAGATCGCCGGTCATGAGATTGTCCTGGCCCGCGGTGGAAAGATCGAAACCATCGAGCTTACCGAGGGATACTCGACCACTTCCATGATCGACAAGATCCGCCACGACAATTCACACTGATCTCCCCGCTATGGCAAAGGTCAAGACCGCCTTCTTCTGCAACAGCTGTGGCGCCCAGTCTCCCAAATGGATGGGCAAATGCCCGTCGTGCGGTGAGTGGAACACCCTCGTGGAAGAAGTGGTCCAGCGAGAGGATAAAAAAAGCTTCCGGATGCCGGAAGGGAAAAACCATAAGCCGGTCAGACTGACAGAAGTTGCCTGTCAACAGGAAGAACGGATGGATACCTGCGATCATGAGTTGAATCGTGTGCTTGGCGGTGGACTGGTCGCCGGATCGGTGGTGCTTATCGGCGGAGAACCCGGCATCGGTAAATCTACCCTGATGCTGCAGGTAGCGCTGAAATGCTCCAAGCAGGAAATCCTTTATATCAGCGGGGAAGAGAGCGAACAGCAGATCCGTATGCGGGCCGAAAGGCTGAAGACAGGTGGCGAAAACTGCACAATCCTCACAGAAACCAATACCCAGGCCATCTTTCAGCATCTTGAGCAGGTGAAACCGAATATGATCGTAGTCGATTCCATACAAACCCTGCAAACCGACCTGATTGAGTCTTCCGCCGGGAGCATATCCCAGATCAGGGAATGTGCCGGTGAACTTCAAAAATATGCCAAAATTACCGGGATCCCGGTGTTCCTCATCGGACATATCACCAAAGACGGCTCCCTGGCCGGACCGAAGATCCTGGAACACATGGTCGATACGGTGTTGCAGTTCGAAGGCGACCGTAATTACGGATACCGGATCCTGCGGTCGCTGAAAAACCGGTTCGGCTCTACTTCCGAACTGGGGATCTACGAGATGAACGACATGGGACTGAGAGAGGTCTCCAATCCTTCGGAAATCATGCTCAGTCACCGCGATGAAGGCAGCAGCGGCATCGCCATTGCTGCCATGGTGGAAGGACTTCGCCCCATGCTGATCGAGACCCAGGCCCTGGTGAGCAGTGCCGTATACGGGACGCCTCAACGTTCCGCTACCGGTTTCGATGTCCGCCGCCTGAACATGCTTCTGGCTGTACTGGAAAAAAGAAGCGGGTTCCGGCTGGGATCAAAAGACGTGTTCCTGAATATCGCCGGCGGAATCAGGGTCGATGACCCTGCAATCGACCTGGCAGTAGTAGCAGCTGTGCTCTCCTCCAACGCCGATGCACCCATCGACAAACAGACATGCTTCGCAGCGGAAGTAGGACTCTCCGGTGAGATCCGTCCGGTGACCCGCATTGAACAAAGAATATCCGAAGCCGAAAAACTGGGATTCGGCCGCATCTTCATCTCGAAATACAACCTCCGTGGCCTGGATCACAAAAAGATGTCGATCGAAATAGTTCCGGCAGGAAAGCTGGAGGAAGTTTATAGCCGCTTCTGACCTTTTCACCGTCTTTTTATTTGCCTCCTCCTCCGGAATTTTGTCCGGATTGTTTATTTATTATCTTTACATCATAAAATATCTATCATGCGTCGAAAAACTATTTCTGATGGAAAAGATATCCTGGACATTATCTCCAAATCACAATGGTGTCATGTTGCCATGACGGACCTGCAGGGGGAACCCTATGTCATTCCGATGAACTTTGGGATCCGTGACAACGTCATCTACCTCCACGGAGCGCGGAAAGGGAAAAAGATCGACATCCTCCGGGAACATCCATCCGTTTGCATTCATTTTAGTACGGATCACCTGCTGCGGGCACAGAGCGAAGAAATCGCCTGCTCGTGGAGCATGAAATACCGCAGCGTGCTGGCATACGGGCAAGTCGAGTTTATCGAAGACCCTGCGGAAAAAACAGAAGCACTTAATATCATTATGTCACAATATTCAGATCGCTCTTTTCGTTTTGCTACTCCGTCTATCCATGAAGTGTGTTGTTTCAGGGTCAAGGTGACCCGGTTTGAAGGGAGATCTTTCGGGTATTAGTGACAAAACTTCTTCACAGATAATCATAATTCATAAACCCAACCCCAACCTTATGAAAAAAACATCACTCCTCCTCCTGCTCCTCGCAGTGGCAACATTGGCTCCGGCCTATTCTTTCTCCCAGGAAAACACCTCCCCTTCCCGCCCCAATGAGATCTATGTCGGATATGGCGCCTTATCTCTTTTTTACTTTACCGGCAACCTGGATCACAATTATGATGATCCCTACTACTACCAAGATTATACTAATCAAGACCCCTCCTCCCCCGGAACGTTCTTTATCGGGTACAACCGCCAGTTGAACAAGGTTATTTCAATCGGAATTGTCCTCTCCTATATGCAAACCACCAATTCTTTCAAATATCACGATGATTATTCTTCCGTTTCCTTAAAGGGAACAAATCAGGAATCGCTGATCACCGAGATTACCAGAGTCACCTTCGGGTACCTGAACAGACCATCGTTAAAGGTTTATTCCGGAATAGGTATGGGGGTGACCATTGATTTGAATGAAGCAACCTTTGATGGCACGACCCAAAAAGACCGGAAAATTCTTCCTGCCGGTCAATTGACCTTTATCGGTATTCGCTTTGGAAAGGCTTTCGGCGGTTTTGTTGAATTCGGCGTTGGCAGTAACGGGATTATGCAGGGCGGACTCAGCTACCGTATAGCCGACTGATCGGCTTTCCCCTTCTTCGGTACAGAAGAAATCTTTGCAAGAAAATACCTGCACGCGTATCCGAAAAGAAAGCCCAACAGGATTCCTGCTGTCATTCCTGTCAGGATGTCCCCCGGGAAATGCACCCCCAGGTAAATACGCGAATAGGATAATAACACAGCCCAACCGATCATAAAGGGCAAAAGATACCGGTAATACTTTCTCATTACCAGCACGAGGAACACCGCCAAAGCGAAGGTATTCGAGGCATGAGAGGAATAAAATCCAAAGGTTCCTCCCTTGTATCCGTTGACTGAATGAACACAACACAGCGAGGGATCATGACTGGGACGCAACCGCTGAATACCTGTCTTGAACACGTTAGCCAACTGATCGCTCACGGTGATCATGACTACCACAAATAACAGGATCCATAAGGTCTTCCATCCGAATTTCCGGATCAACAACCAGAGAAGCAACAGGTATAACGGGATCCAAACCATCGTTTTACTGATCCAGAACATCGGCTGGTCCAGCCACCAGGCATGACAACCGTTCAGGAATAAGAACAATGATTTGTCGATGTTGACGAGGTATTCAATCATATCTTATTGAATATCTTTTTATTATGAAGTTTTTATTGTTCCGATAAAGTATCCCAGATCATCTGTTTCAGCTTCATAAGCCCTGTTTTTTTGATGGCTGAGATGAAACACCAGGGGATGTCAGGAAGGTTTTCCTTCAGTCCGGCAATGATTTCTTCATCGGCAAGGTCTGCTTTGGTGATAGCCAGTAGCCGTGGCTTGTCAAGCAATTCCGGGTTAAACTGTTTCAGTTCGTTCAGAAGGATATGGTATTCTTCGTTGATATCTTTACAGTCCACCGGGACCATGAACAGCAGGGCTGAATTACGTTCAATATGGCGCAGGAAGCGGAGACCGATCCCTTTCCCTTCATGGGCGCCTTCGATGATCCCCGGGATATCGGCCATGACGAATGACCTGTTTTCATGATAATTGACGATCCCGAGGTTGGGTACAAGTGTTGTGAACGGGTAATCAGCAATTGTCGGTTTGGCGGCAGATATGACCGAAAGCAGGGTAGATTTCCCGGCGTTGGGGAATCCCACCAACCCGACATCGGCCAGGATCTTTAGTTCGAGGTGAAACCAACCTTCCATGCCGGGTTCGCCCGGCTGTGAAAACTTCGGTGCCTGGTGGGTGGCCGATTTGAAATGATCGTTGCCCAGGCCGCCCCTGCCACCGGGAAGCAGGATCGCTGTTTCGTCATGGTGGGTGACCTCGCAGATCAATTCTCCGGTTTCCGCATTCCGGGCCATCGTTCCCAGCGGGACTTCAATGACGATATCCTTTCCATTGGCTCCTTTCCGGAGGTTCCGGGATCCTCCATCCCCGTTTTCCGCTTTGAGATGTTTGGTATACCGCAAATGCAGCAGGGTCCATAACTGTTTATTCCCTTTGAGGATGATATCCCCTCCCTTTCCACCATCACCTCCGTCAGGACCGCCCCTCGGGTTGGTGCGGGTTCGGAGAAAATGGGCTGACCCCGGACCGCCGTTTCCCGAAGCACAGAAAATCTTGATATAATCAACGAAGTTCGATTCTGTCATAATTATTTTTTAAATAGAAAATAAACCGCAAGCACCAGTAAACCGAATGCCACAAAATGATTCCAGCGGATGATCTCATTTTTGAAGAAGACAATAACAAACAGGAAAAATACGGTCAGGTTGATGACTTCCTGAATCACTTTCAACTCAACCAGGGAGAAAGGTCCTCCGTTTTCGCGAAATCCTATGCGGTTGGCCGGCACCTGGAAACAATATTCGAAGAAAGCCAGCCCCCAGCTGATCAATATGAAGGCAACCATCCCGGTATGTTCAAATCCTTTGATCTGACCGTACTTCAGGTGCCCGTACCAGGCAAAGGTCATGAAAGTATTGGAAAGCAAGAGCAAACCGATCACATTAAAGCGTTCCATTTCTTTAGTCTTTTTCAGAATTTGTCAATGACGGTGCAAATATCCTGAAAGATCACGTCAATCGGGCCGATCCCAACCACTTCGTTCAGGATGCCTTCCTCCCGGTAATAATCCAGCAGGGGTTTGGTGCTGGAATTGTAGACCTGAAGCCGTTTCCGGATCACTTCTTCATTGTCGTCGGAACGGCCCGTCTCAAGTGCTCTGTTCAGCAACCGTTTGATCAGTTCTTCATCGTTTACCTTGAGGGAAACCACCCCGGTAACCTGCTGTCCTTCGCCTTTCAGCATGACCTTCAGGGCCTCTGCCTGCGGGATGGTGCGCGGAAAACCATCGAAGATGAATCCTTTTACCTCCCGGTGATCTTCGATGACACCCCGGAGAATGTCGACGAGAATGTCATCGGAAACCAGTTCTCCCCGGTCGATGATCGATTTCACGCGAAGGCCGAGGGGGCTGGATTTTGCTATTTCTGCACGCAGGATATCACCGGTGGAGATATGCAGTAACCGGTATTTTTCAGCAATTTTCAAGGCCTGGGTGCCTTTTCCGGCTCCCGGAGGTCCAAATAGAACAAGGTTTAGCATGGATCACGGTTTATGAGTTACTTTTTCTCAGTTTTTGATAATTGGTAGATTCCTTTCAGGTTTCTTCCATACCCGTCGTAGTCAAGACCATAGCCGATAATAAATTTATCCGGCACCACCCTCCCCAGATAATCGATGGCGAAACCGGCCCTGAAGGCATCTTTCTTAAAAAACAGGGCGGCAATTTTCACCGATGCGGGGGCTTTCCCGGCCAGTTCCTTCAATAAAAAACTCATGGTAAGCCCGGTGTCGATGATGTCTTCGACGATGATCACATCCTGTCCCGACAGATCTTCCCCCAAACCAATCAGGTTCCTGACATACTGTGTCGAAGAGGTTCCCGAATAAGATGCATACCTGACAAATGATACCCGGCATGGGATTTGAATTCTCCGTAACAGGTCGGCCGCGAAGACAAACGACCCGTTCAGGATGCATAAAAACAAGGGATCTTTCCCTTTGTAATCAATATTGATCCGGAGCGCAACCCGATCCACTTCATCCATGATCTCTTGTTCGGAGATCATCGGCTCAAAAAACTTTTCTTTTATTCTGACCGTTGATTTCATGGTTCCACGTTCCTGGTGATCCTTCCACCGGATCACTTTCATACCCGGTTTCCTTACAAAATTAACAAATATGGAACTGATCTCACCACCTGGACGCCGAATAAAGGAAATGATCTTCGACAGGTCATGAAACCGGCGATTATTTCTATTTTTGCACGAACAAAAAGAATGTCTATGAACCCGATTGTCAGTATTATCATGGGCAGTACCTCTGACCTCCCGGTCATGGAATCCGCCGCAAAGTTTCTGAACGATATGCAGATCCCGTTTGAGATGAACGCTCTTTCCGCACACCGTACCCCGGAAAAGGTGGAAGAGTTTGCCACTCAGGCCAGGGACAGAGGCATAAAAGTGATCATTGCCGCTGCCGGCATGGCTGCTCATCTGCCGGGTGTGATCGCTGCCATGACCACCCTCCCGGTGATCGGTGTCCCCATCAAGGCTTCCATGGAAGGTCTTGATGCCCTGCTGTCCATCGTGATGATGCCTCCCGGAATTCCGGTGGCTACCGTCGGCATCAATGCCGCTCAGAACGCCGGTATCCTCGCCGCCGAAATGCTCGCGCTGGGTGATACGGAGATTGCGAAAAGACTGGCTGTTTATAAAGAAGATCTGAAGAAGAAGATCGTTAAGGCAAACGAAGAACTGGCCAACGTGAAATACGACTTCAAGGTGTAAATCCCGTTCAGGTCACTTTTTCCGGACCATCATCAAACCATCCCGGAAAGGGAGAAGGACATTTTCCACACGCTCGTCACGCTGTACGAAATCATTGAATTCCCGGATACCGCGGACATCTTTGTCCTCCGGGCCTGTATTGACAACTTTCCCGTCCCATAAGGCATTGTCGGCCAGGATGAATCCACCCGAGCGCACCCTGGGCAAAACAAGCCGGTAGTAATCAGCATAATGAGGTTTGTCTGCATCAAGGTAAACCAGGTCCCACTCCTCCTCCAGGGTGGGAATGATCTGCATAGCATCACCGGTGTGAAGTTGAACAATGTCCGATAAGCCCGCTTCCGACAAGTATTTCCGAATGATCTCTTCCTGTTCCGGGTTCACTTCGATGGTATGGAGCACCACTTCCTCCCCGGCAGCAGAGAACCGGCCTTTCAAAGGAGAAGCCAGGCATATCGCGGAATACCCCGTGAAGGTTCCGATCTCAAGGATCTTTTTGGGTTGCAGCAGCGTACTGATCATGCGCAGGAACAGACCCTGTAAAGGGCCGGCCAGCATCCGGGGATAAACCTGCGTGAGGTTCGTCTCCCGGGTCAACCGGTAAAGAACATCCGTCTCCGGAGTTGAATGTTCTTCGCAATAATCAAGAATCTCTTCGGATATGATCATTTCTTCTTTTCTGATAAAATTAGAAGAAATATTACTTCGGAAGAAACGTAAGTTGCGACATCTGTGCCGGATCGAAGATCTCGTTGGCAATATCCAGAAGTTGCTCCGGAGTCGTGGCTTCGACAGCGGCAATAATCGACTCAAGGGTATCGTAGCAGTCTCTCAGAAGATAATTTTTCCCGAGTGTCAGCATCACCCCCGAATTCGATTCCCGGGCAATGGAAAGCTGGCCGATAAACTGCTTTTTGATCGTCTTCATCTGTACAGGAGATAGTTTCTCCGTCCGTAATCTCTTCAACTCCTTCCTGACGATCTCCAGAGCTTTTTCATAATGAACGGGGTCGGTCCCGAAGTAGATGCTGACAACACCCGTGTCGGAATAGGCAACATAATACGCGTCGTTTTGGTAAGTCAGTCCGTTGCGTTCGCGCAGCGCCAGGGATAAGCGGGAGTTGAGGATCGGTCCGCCCAGCATGTTGCTCAGCAGCGCCAGGGGTACACGTCTCGGGTCGGAAAACGAATATCCCGGTCCTCCCAACACACAATGCACCTGGAAGGAGCTCTTCTTTTTGGTTATATCAGCCGGTGAATAAACGAGGAATGGCTTCCGGGAGGCAGGCTTGACAAGTTCGGGCTCCTGGTTGAAATATTTCATGACCAGCGCCGATAACCTTTTGAAATCAAGGTTGCCGACCGAAGCGATCACGATCCGCTCAGGACGGTAATTCCTCCGAATGAATCCGAAGATATCTTCACGGCTGAACCGAAGAATGCTTTTCCCGGTACCGAGAATATTTTTCCCGAGTTCATGATTCTTGAAGACCAAATCTTCGAAATCGTCCATCACCTGTTCCGATGGATTATCCTGGTACGATTTGATCTCGTCGATGACGACCTGTTTCTCTTTTTCGATCTCTTTTTGCGGAAAGACCGAATGAAAAATGATATCCTGGAACAGTTCGAGGGTCCGGTCTGTATCTTCTTTCAGGAAAGAGGCATAGATGACCGTTTCTTCCTTGGTGGTGAAGGCATTGAGGTCGGCTCCCACATTCTCTAGCCGGTTGAGAATATGGAAGACATTGCGTTTCTCGGTGCCCTTAAAGATCGTATGTTCAATAAAGTGGGCGATGCCGTGTTCATGCGCGTTTTCATCGCGCGTTCCGGCGCCGACAAATACACCGCAATGAGCTACGATGCCAGAGACGGGGTAATGTACCAGCCGGATCCCGTTTGGCAATGTCAGCGTTAAAAGTTCCATGGTCTATTTCCTGCTTTCTATCAGGATCTCGAGCAGTTTGATCCCCGCTTCGGAAATCACGGTACCCGGACCAAAGATCGCAGCTGCGCCGGCTTTGTACAGAAAGTCGTAATCCTGCGGCGGGATGACCCCTCCGACGATCACCAGGATGTCTTCGCGGCCCAGTTTTTTCAGTTCTTCGATCACCTGGGGAACCAGGGTCTTATGTCCTGCTGCCAGGCTCGACACACCCAGGATGTGGACATCGTTTTCCACAGCCTGCCGCGCCGATTCAGCCGGAGTTTGGAACAGCGGTCCGATGTCGACATCAAATCCGATATCGGCATAGCCGGTAGCGACGACTTTGGCGCCACGGTCGTGGCCATCCTGTCCCATTTTTGCGATCATGATGCGCGGACGGCGTCCTTCCATTTCGGCGAAGCGGTCGGCCAGCTCGCGCGCTTTCCTGAAGCTTTCATTATCCTTCGATTCCGAAGAATAGATGCCGGAGATGGATCGTATCACTGCTTTATACCTCCCGTAAACTTTTTCAAGTGCATATGAAATTTCTCCCAGGGTAGCCCTGACCCGGGCGGCATCGATAGAGAGAGCCAGCAGGTTCCCTTCACCCGATTCTGCCGCGCTGGTCAACGCCGCCAGTGCATGTTCCACCGCAGCATTGTCTCTGTTGGCCTTCACCTGGTTTAACCGGTTGATCTGGGATTCACGAACGGCCGAATTATCAACCTCGAGGATCTCGATCGGCGCCTCTTTCTCGAGTTTATTGATATTGACGCCGATGATTTTATCTTTCCCCGAATCAATCCTGGCCTGCTTTCTCGCCGCAGCTTCTTCGATGCGCATCTTCGGAAGCCCTGTCTCAATGGCCTTGGCCATACCGCCCAGTTCTTCCACTTCGCAGATCAGGTTCCAGGCTTTATGGGTGATCTCGTGAGTCAGGCTTTCCACGTAGTACGATCCGGCCCAGGGATCCAGTGACCGGCAGATATTGGTTTCTTCCTGCAGGAAGAGCTGTGTGTTGCGGGCAATCCTGGCCGAAAAGTCAGTAGGCAGTGCGATGGCTTCGTCGAGCGAGTTGGTATGCAGGGACTGGGTATGGCCCAATGCCGCTCCCAACGCCTCGATGCAGGTTCTGGTCACGTTGTTGAACGGATCCTGTGCCGTAAGGCTCCACCCCGACGTCTGTGAGTGAGTCCTGAGCGCCATGGATTTGAGGTTCTTCGGGTTGAATTGTTTCACAATGTGGGCCCACAGCATACGGGCAGCCCGCATCTTGGCAATCTCCATGAAATGGTTCATCCCGATGGCCCAGAAGAACGAAAGCCGCGGAGCAAACGCATCGATGTTCATCCCGGAATTGACGCCTGTCCTCAGGTATTCCAAGCCGTCGGCAAGGGTATAGGCCAGCTCGATATCGCACGTGGCACCGGCTTCCTGCATGTGATAACCGCTGATGGAGATCGAGTTGAACTTCGGCATGTTCTTCGCGGTGAAGGCAAAGATGTCGGCAATAATCCGCATGGAAGGAGCAGGCGGATAGATGTACGTGTTCCGCACCATGAACTCCTTCAGGATGTCGTTCTGGATCGTTCCGGTGAGTTTCTCCATCGAAACGCCCTGTTCTTCCGCAGCGAGAATATAGAAAGCCAGAACGGGCAAAACAGCTCCGTTCATCGTCATCGAAACCGACATTTTGTCCAGGGGGATCTGGTCGAAGAGTATCTTCATGTCTTCGATGGAATCGATGGCAACACCGGCTTTCCCGACATCCCCTACTACCCGTTCGTGATCGGAATCATAACCACGGTGAGTGGCCAGGTCGAAAGCGACCGATAGCCCTTTCTGTCCGGCGGCTAAATTGCGGCGGTAAAAAGCGTTTGATTCTTCCGCGGTGGAAAAACCCGCGTATTGGCGGATCGTCCAAGGGCGCATCACGAACATCGTGGAATAGGGCCCTCTCAGGAACGGCGGTATCCCGGCCGCATAGTTCAGGTGCTCCATCCGGGCAAGGTCGTCAGCCCCGTAAACAGGTTTCAGCGGGATCTGCTCTGCCGTCATCCAGTCCTTCGCATTGCCGGCAGTTTTTTCCCACTCCCGGAAAGAAACTTTCTTTCCCGGAACAGCCCCTAATTCAACCTTCTTAAAATCAGGTCTCATATTGTCACTTCTTTTAGTTTCTTATTTTATTCCCAGTCGTTGCTGGTATCCACTCAACGTCTCCAGCAGGTTGCTGCGGACATGTACAAAGTCGTTTACACCGGCCGCTTTGAGCGTCTCCAGGTCATCTTTGGGATAACCCGCCATCACGATCCAGGCATCAGGCTTCCTGTCATGGATCAGCCGGCAAATCTCCGGCGCGGCCTGAAGAGCCTCTTCATCCGAACTGCAGAGAACAATGATCTCTGCTCCCGAAACCACAGCCGCTTCAGCTCCTTCGCCGAAATCTGTGAACCCGGGATTATCCTGGATATTGTATCCGGCACATCCGAAGAAATTGGTGATAAAACTGGCGCGTGCCCTCAGCATGGAGAGATTCCCGAATGTAAACAGGAAGACATCCGGCCGTTTTCCACCGTTCTTTACATGCTGTTCCGTGGCCAGGCGCAATGACTCAAACCCCGAGGAAACCCGGAATTCCTGCAGCCGCGGATACGTTGAAGTCCCCGTACTCCCGCCTTGTGGCCGGGTATCAGCCTTGTCGAGCATCTGCTCCAGCGAGTTGGGATATTGATTGGTGCCGATCTGGATGAGTTTGCGCTTTGCCAGGTCAGCGGTTTTTTGCATGGCTGACTTTGCCACCATATCCTGAACCGTCCCTGCCTTGATGGCAGCGATCATTCCTCCCTGCTCTTCAATCCTGCGGAACAAAGCCCAGGCTTCGGTAGCGATGGAATTGGTCAGGTTTTCGATATAATAGGAACCGGCTGCAGGATCTACGATCCGGTCAAGATACGATTCCTCTTTCATGATCATCTGTTGGTTCAACGCAATCCGTTCCGAGAAGTCATCGGGAGTGGCATAAGCTGCGTCAAACGGAAGAACGACCAGGGTATCCGTGTTTCCAAGAATGGCTGACATACCTTCGGTGGTTGTCCGCAACATGTTTACATACGGATCGTAAATGGTCTTGTTCCACAAAGCCGTCCGGCTCTGGATATCCATCTTCATCGAATTTTCATCCGAAGGCCCGTATTGTTCCACAATCCTGGCCCAGAGCAAACGGGCGGCGCGGAGTTTCGCGATCTCCATGAAATAATTCGGACCGATAGCAAAGGTGAAGGAAAGACGGGAGGCTACGGCGTCGGCGGAAAATCCTTTATCCGTCAGCATCGCCATATATTCGTTCCCCGAAGCCAGGGCGAAAGCCAACTCCTGCACAAGGGTGGAGCCGGCATCCTGGAATAAGTGACTGTTTACCGTGATGGCGCGGAACCGGGGTACCCGTTTCTGCACCGTGTTCATCAGGTACACCGCCTCTTCCACGTTGCTCTCCAGCGAACGGTAGAAGTCACCGTGCAACAGCAGGTAGGCGATGAGGTCGAAATTCAGCGATCCGCTGGTGTGATCACCCTGCTCATTGCGGTTGGTCAGCTCATACAATAACAGCTCCAGCGAGAGCGGGAAGGAACGTGAATGAACAAAATGAATGCCGGTAGCAGCGAAGGAGATCCCTTCGAGTAACTGCATCAACTGCTTGTGAGTGGTGATCTCCGTGACATTGAACCCGACGGCGCCCGCTCCTTCTTTTATAGCTTCCAGCGCCTTCCGGTTGGCAATCCGGATATCCGTCTCCGCAATATCCTTCCGGATGATCCAGGCATTTTCTTTGGTCCTTGTTCCCCTGACAAACGGGGCCTCTCCTGGCGGTACGTCCAGGTATTCAAGACCCTTCAGGTCTTCGGCCCGGTAATAAGGCCGTACATCGAATCCTTCATCCGTTTTCCAGATCAGCTTCCGGGCATAATCAGCTCCTTTAAGGTCGGCATTGATCTGAGCTTCCCATTCCTCGACAGACACAGGAGGAAACTCCGGAAACAGGCGTTCGTTCTGCTCTTTTTCAGCCATTGTTGATGTGATTTAATTCCGCTTTGCCGGGAATGAAGCCGGCAAAACCAAAATAGAGAGCAAAGTTAATGATTTATCCGAGAAAAACGGCTGGAAGAATGAACTTCGAAACCCTGTCCTGACAGGGTAACAGGACTGCAAAAAAAAATTCAGGTTTTTGTTGACTTTCCTGAGTAATTTTATAAAAAAAAGTATGCGGATATCTGTCAGCGGAGCAAGCGGTCTCGTAGGAAGAGCGCTGGTCAATGAGGCGGTACGCAAGGGGCATGAGGTCATCATCATGGACCGCGACTCTTTTCAACTGCCCATGGAGGAATTTGTCCGGACAAAAATCGATGGAGCAGAAGCGGTGATCAACCTGGCTGGAGCGCCTGTCCTGAAACGATGGACAGATTCATGGAAGGAGGAGATCCGTAACAGCCGTATCCTAACCACCCGCAAAATAGCCGGTGCCATCAGCCAGGCGATCGTGAAACCCCGTGTGATGATTTCGTTTTCGGCCATCGGGATCTATGATTCAGTCAACACACATACGGAAGAGAGTAACAGCTTTAGTACCGGGTTCCTTGCTGAGGTATGCAAAGAGTGGGAAGCAGAAGCGGGAAAAGCCATCCCTTTTACCCGCCTGGCGATTCTCCGGTGCGGGGTTGTCATCAGCGGCAACGGCGGAATAGTCGAAAGGCTCCGAGGGCCCTTCAGCTATGGTCTGGGCGCAACCATCGGCAACGGGAAACAAGCTTTTTCCTTCATCTGTATCGATGACCTCATTGCCTTAATCTTAACCATCCTGGAAAATGAAACCATGTCGGGGATTTACAACGCGGTGGAACCTTGGCCCACCACCAACGACCATTTTACCCATGTGCTCGGGAAAGTGCTGAACCAACCTGCCGCCCTCCGGATCCCTCGTTTTATCTTTAAAATGATCTATGGAGAAAGCGCCACCATCCTGACAGAAGGTCAGCGGGTACTCCCCGATCGCCTGATGAAAGAAAACTTCCCTTTCACCTGCATCACCATCGAGAAAGCGCTGGTGAAAGCCTTGCGGTAAGGTTTATTTCACCAGCGTCATCTCGTCGACCAGGTGTCCGGCGCCGGCATATATATCCATGATAAAAAGACAATAACGGATATCCAGGGTGATATTCCTGCATTGCGACGGATCGTACATCAGGTCGCTCATGGTTCCCTCCCAGTTCCGGTCAAAATTCAACCCGATGAGTTGGCCTTCGGCATTCAGTACCGGGCTCCCTGAATTGCCGCCCGTAGTGTGATTGCTCGCCGTAAAAGCTACATGGAGCGTACCGTCAGCATCCGCATAGCGCCCGAAACGATGCGCGGTCAGCAGCTCTTTGAGTTTCGGATCCACTACGTAATCGTAAATTTCAGGATCTTCTTTGGCAAGAATCCCCTCGGTGGTGGTGAAATAGTGGTAGGTCACCCCGTCGGCAGGAGAATACTGATCTACCTTCCCGTATGAAACCCGGAGGGTGGAATTGGCATCCGGATAAAAATGATGATCCTGCTGCATCTCCATCTGTCCGGCCATGTATAACCTCTGCAGGCTGTCGATACGGATCTGAAGCGGCTTTAGTTCCTTCCCGGTAAGGGCTTTCATCCGGTCATTCACACTCTTCGCGTAAATATATCCGGGATCACGAAGTATCTTCTTACTATCCGAAGGAGAAAAAGAAGATAAAAACCTGTTTAACCTGGAAGAATCGGCAAACAAGGTCCGTTGGTACAGGTCTGTTACGAAGTGATCGGTGTTTCCGTCGTATTTTTCGGTGATCAGCCTGAAGACCGAAGGCTGCATTTCCGGGCTGACATTTTTCTGCAGAACAGGCAACATGGCTTTCATGATCTTCCGGTCAACTGCTGCATTATAGTTTTTAAAAAATCCGGCCACATTGTCTTTTCTTTTCTTCACTTCAGATGCGATCTCCTCATCCGTGACTCCTTTTTTCTTACAAAGAGCGATCAGATTATCGTAACTTCCCGCCATACGGATGATTTCAGGCGCCATGGCTGCTTCACTGAGGTAGACCGACCCCATTGCCACCGGCTCATAGGCATCATACGCCTTTTCGAAAGCCGGCAACAAACCTCCGAACTTCATTTTCCGGGTCTCATCTTCTGCCGACCAGGCCATAAACTGTTTTTCGTACTCCTGTTTCACGGTAATACCGTCGAGTTGTTTGATCCCGCGTGTTTCCCCGATCATCTTCTTCCAGTAATTGGCGATGCCGGCGTATTTCGAAGCATACTGAATTCCGATCAACCGGTTGGTATCCATCGCAGCGCCAATAATATCCAGACGCTGCCGCCGTAACGCTATCCTGACCGGGTTTTCTTTAAAAGCCGTGTATTCCACTCCCCGTGCCGGCAGGTATTCGCGGGTGGTCCCGGGATATCCGAAGACAAAAGTAAAATCTCCCCGGTTATACCCTTTGATGGAAACCGGAAGAAAATAACGGGGATGATAGGGTACATTCTCCGGAGAATAGTCTGCAGGAAGATTGTCTTTCCCGACATAAATTCTGAAGACCGAGAAATCGCCGGTATGACGTGGCCACATCCAGTTATCGGTGTCACCGCCGAACTTCCCGATGGATGAGGGAGGAGCGCCTACCAACCGGATATCTTTGAACACCTCCGATACAAGCAGGTAAAACTGATTCCCTGAAAAGAAAGGCCGCACCCGGGCTATGTAATGATTCCCCTTCATGGCTTCCTTTTCGATGGCAGCATTGTTTTTCGCAATCAACGCAGCCCTTGCTGACTCTGTCATATCCGGTGTAACGCCTTTCAGCGTCTGCTCCGTGACTTCATTCATGCTGATGAGCATGGTCACCGTCAATCCTTTCACCGGTAGTTCTTCGCTCTTTTTCATGGCCCAGAATCCGTCGGCGAGATAATCATGTTCCAGGGAACTCAATCCCTGTATCGATCCGTATCCGCAATGATGATTGGTCAGCAATAATCCCTCGGAGGAAACGATTTCGCCCGTGCATCCCTGCCCGAATAAAACGATGGCGTCTTTCAGTGAAGAATGGTTGAGGCTGTATATGTCTTCGGCCGTCAGCCGGAATCCCATCGATTGCATCTGCGCGATGTTGAACTGCTGAAGTAGCATAGGAATCCACATGCCTTCCCCGGCAACGGCGCCTGACGAAGCAAAAACCATCCATGACAACAGGAGCCTGAGTATAATCTTTTTCATAGTAAAAGTAATTTCAGATGATAAAGCGGATGTAGAAGATCGGCTTGTTCATGGAGAGCCAGATCTGTTCGTAGTATGTCTGAACCAACGTCACATCATGGTCGGTGCCGGAATGGTACAGGTCGGTAGTCTCCCATTCCACCTTCAGTCGCATTTCCCGGATGACCTCCCGGGTATATTCAAAAAATTCAGGATCGTCTGTTTTCAGGTGAATGATGCCGCCGGGCGCCATTACCTGGCGATACCGTTCAATGAATCCCGGCGAAGTAAGCCTTTTCCGTTCATGCTTCGGCTGCGGATCGGGGAATGTGATCCAAATCTCGGCCACCTCACCAGGCGCAAACAGCAAAGGCAGGTTATTCACCTGGGTACGAATGAAAGCCACGTTCTTCAGATGCTCTTCGGCAACGGACTTACATCCTCTCCATAACCGTGATCCTTTAATATCAATACCGATGAAGTTGTGGGACGGGTATTTCTTTGCCAGCCCTACGGTATATTCTCCTTTGCCACATCCGAGTTCAAGAATGACGGGATGGTTGTTCCCGAAGAACTCATTTCCCCATTGCGATCTCATCCGGAATCCCTCGGTGAGTTCACGATAGAAAGGTTGAAAGAGATGAGGAAAGGTAAGATTCTCTGTGAAATGAACCAGTTTCTTCTTCGCCATGAAAAACTATTTAACCAGTAACCACGCTCCCTCGAAGCCCTGGGACCTGATCTGGCGGAGGGCGGCAATGGCGTCACCCCGGTTGGCAAAGGTGCCGGCCGTGACCCGGTGGAGACCTCCCGGAGTCACATCATAGAGAGAGGCGGAAATTCCTTCCCGGTTCAAATGGGAGACCAGTTTCGCCGCATTCTCTTCCACCCGGAAAGCCCCGATGATAATGGCAAAAGAACCATCGTTCCGGATTACCGCGGTTTTCGCCGGTTCAGGAGTAACAACCGGTACGGAATTAACCTTCTGTGATGACAGTATGATTGGTTTTGCCACAGGGACAGCCTTTTTCAGGGACGCCGGGCTGGCGATTCGCTCTACCGGACTAAACGGGGAGAGTTTGGTGGAAATGGATGAAAGAATGTCGGCATATGTCAGTCCGTTGGTGCGGATGCGATCATATCCCGAGATGCTCATCAAAATGGCAACGCCGACAGGCAGAGCAAGAACGGCAGCCCATTTCAGCGGGCGGGCGATCGCTTTTTTTGCCATGTGACGGGGGATAGAGAGTTCTTCAGCTTCCGGTTCCAAAACTTCCTCCGGCTGTTCTTTCCTGACAGGAACCGAGAAAAACGGTTGCAATCCGTACGATTCGGCTAACAGGTTATGGCGGAGGTCCTGAGAGAACTGGATCGTCCCCTCCTCGCCCAGATATAACCTGCCCACATCGCGGATGACCACCTGCTTATTCATCTTCAGACGTAACTGGCAATCCTCTGCATACTTACGCACCATTTCGTTCGCTTCTGCAAATGGAATCCGCTCTTCCCGCGCAATGTGATCGGCCAGCAAGCCATCGTTTCTGCGCAGGTTGATGTTGAATAACAATTTTTTATACGGAGGCTGAAAAATATGATAGACCGGATTGATCCCGGCAGGATGATAGCTTCCGATGAAGCCGCCAAGGCCCGGGATAATCACGCAGTCGTGCTGCTCGAGGAGCTCGGATATGTATAATTTACTCTCCATGGAACCGCATTTTGGAGCCGCTAAGATATAAAATCAAGGCCGGTTTTGAGGCGGGTTGTTAGTAATTTTTAATAAGTCGGCCGGTGTGTCAATGGCAATCGTTTCATACTCGGTTTCTTCCACAGAGATTTGGAAACCGGCCTCCAGCCAGCGAAGCTGTTCCAGCGATTCGGCTTTCTCCAGCGATGATGTCGGTAAAGAGACCAGCATGGACAGCACATCCGGCCGGTACCCGTAAATGCCTACGTGCCGGAAAAAAACACCCTGTCGCCCCCATTCGTTCTCTGCCACATTTCTCATGAACGGGATGGGCGATCTGCTGAAATACAACGCCTGATGACCACTGGTAAAAACGACCTTCACTACGTTGGGATTGCGGATATCTTCTTCGGAGACAATCCGTTTGGCCAGCGTCGCGATCTGAACATCCGGATCAAGAAATGCATGGATCACTTCCGAGATCTGAGCCGGATCAATAAAAGGCTCATCCCCCTGAATGTTGACGACAGCCTCCGGCTTCGGTGACTTGTGGTTTTTACAAAGGGCGGAAACCACTTCGGCACAACGTTCTGTTCCGCTGGTATGCTTTTCCGATGTCATGACCACTTCACCGCCAAAACCGGCCACGTGAGTATAAATCGCCTTACTGTCAGTGGCTACTACCACCCGCGAGAGATCACGACACTCCAGGCATTGCTCATAGACCCGGCGGATCATCGACTTCCCGTCGATCAAAGCCAACGGCTTTCCCGGAAAGCGGGTCGACGCATACCGGGCAGGAATAATCCCTAGTACATTCATTATCAGAATAATCCGTTTAATTGTGCATTGACATTATCGATCACGATCCCAAGCTGATCAGGGCTTTCGCTGAACTTGATATTATCGACATCGACCACCAGTAATTTCCCGAGTTTATACCCCTCTGCCCACTCTTCGTACCTCTCGTTGAGGTTTTTGAGATAATCGAGCCGGATGGCGCTTTCATATTCCCGTCCGCGTTTCTGAATCTGGCTGACCAGCGTAGGAACACTGGCCCTCAGGTAGATCAGCAGATCAGGTGGCTGGATCAGGCTGCTGACCAACTCGAACAGCGAAAGATAATTTTCGAAATCACGGCTGCTCATCAGGTTCATCGAATGAAGATTGGGAGCGAAAATGTAAGCATCCTCGTAAATGGTACGGTCCTGGATCACATTCTTTTTCGATTTCCTGATCTGAATGATCTGGCGAAACCGGTGATTCAGAAAATAGATCTGAAGGTTGAATGACCATCGCTGCATGTCTTCGTAAAAACTCTGCAGATATGGATTGGTATCGATATCCTCATAATGTGGAGACCATCCGAAGTTTTTGGCCAACAAAGCCGTCAGGGTTGTCTTTCCTGAGCCGATGTTACCGGCTACTGCAATGTGCATAGGTTTGATATTAGATAGTCAAAGGTAAAAAAAGAACTTGTCAGGAGATCATTCGTAAAATTTCCTCGACATATTTTCGGTCGTTGGATAACCGGGGCACTTTGTTTTGTCCGCCCAGTTTCCCTTTCGATTTCAACCATTTGTAAAAAGTTCCCGCGGGAACCGGCCGGATGATGGGTTCCTGAAGCATGAGTCCCCGGTACCGTTTGGCCTCGTAATCTGAGTTGACCGACTTCAACGCACCGTCAAAGATCCGGGTGAATTCGGCCAGATCGGCAGGAGGAGTGGCAAACTCAATCAGCCATTCGTGAGCTCCCCGTTTGTTTTCGGAAAGATAAACCGGGGCGGCGGTGTACTCTTTGACCGTTGTGTTGCATTTCTCACAAGCAATCGATAAAGCGCTTTCGGCATTATCCACGATCAGCTCCTCGCCAAACGCATTGATGAAATTGCGGGTGCGGCCGGTAATGCGGATGCGGAACGGATTCAGCGAGGTAAATACCACAGTGTCGCCGATGATATACCTCCACAACCCGGCATTCGTCGAGATGACCAGTGCATATTGTACGCCGGTTTCCACCTCTGAAAGCATCCGTGTTTGGGGATCCTCTTTCCCCCATTCATCCATCGGAATAAACTCGTAGTAGATTCCGTAATCCAACATCAGCAGCATGTCATCGGCCTTATCACGGTCCTGAATGCCAAAAAAGCCCTCCGATGCATTATACGTTTCCAGGTAGGTGACCTGGTCGGAAGGGAACAGCTTTTTAAACTGTTCCCGGTAGGGAGCAAAACTGACTCCTCCGTGCATAAATAACTCAAAGTCGGGCCACACTTCTATCAGGTTGCTTTTCCCCGATATCTCTAAAACCCGGTTGAAAAGAAGCAACACCCACGACGGAACGCCTGAAATAGTCGTCACATCATGTGTCATGGTGACTTTGGCCATCTCTTCGATCTTGTTCTCCCATTCATCCATCAGGGCGATGGAGAGGTCGGGAGTCCGCCGGAGCTCGGCCCAGAAGGGAAGATTGCTGATGATGATGGCCGACAGGTCGCCCTGATAGATATACTCTTCGGTTCCTACCTCCATCACCTTTCTCGAACCTCCCATGGCAATGCTTTTCCCGGTAAAGATCTTGGTCACCGGGTGGTTGTTGCAATAAAACGACAAAAGATCTTTGCCGCCTTTCATATGGCACTCTTCGATAGCTTCCTGGCTCACCGGGATGAACTTGCTTTTATCAGAGGTAGTGCCTGAGGATTTGGCAAACCATTTGATGTCGGTCGGCCACAAGACATTCTTTTCCCCTTTCATCAGCCGGTCAATCCAAGGCTTCAGACTGTTGTAATCGTTCAACGGAACCCGGCTTCTGTATTCTTCCGGAGACTGGATTGAGGTATATCCGAAACGGGTCCCCCATTCCGTCGATCGGGCGGTCTGGATCAGCTTGCGAAACAGGTCCTGTTGAACTTCAATCGGATATTTGATAAAAAGCTCAATCTGATGGATCCGTTGTTTCATCAACCATGAGAGAACGGTATTGATTAGCTCCATTTGATCAGTTTTTAATTGGGCAGTTCAAATGTACGATATCCTCCGGAACCTTGTGTTCTTTCATTTTTTCAGAAAAATAAGGAACATAACGTTACCCCAATAATCCAAAACGTTAACAGTCTGCACTCCCATAACATTTTCTCCAAGGATCCAGCATATCCAAATGGCTTGTTTTCGTAAACAAATCTATCTTTTTCACGGAAAATGAATAAATTTTATAAAAACATTTTGAAAAACGCCTAAAATGTTGTAGGTTTGCATGACCTAACAAATCATCAGTTAACATAAACCTAATATTTTTCAGTTCACTCAAAATACTCACCAACTATTCACGAAAAAAATGAAAATTCTCGTTTTGAATTGTGGAAGTTCTTCCATAAAATACCAAGTTATTAGTGTTGAAAACAATACGGAACTTCTTGCCAAGGGTTTGCTGGATCGTATCGGGATTCAGAACAGCCAGTTGAACCACCAGGTTCCCGGGAAAGAATCCTACAAAATCACCCGTGATATTTCTGATCATCAGGAAGGCATTCACCTCATCCTCGATACTTTGAAAGACCCTCAGGTTGGTGTCATCAGCGACATCTCCGAAATCGGGGCTGTCGGTCACCGCGTTGCCCACGGCGGAGAATTTTTCACCTGCAGTGTTCGCGTTGACGAGAAAGCCAAACACGATATTGAAACGCTTTGCGAGTTGGCTCCGCTTCATAACCCGGCGAACCTCAAGGGAATTGAAAGTATCGAAAAGGTGCTGCCGAAAGTGCCCCAGGTGGCCGTCTTCGACACCAGTTTCCACCAGACAATGCCCGCCTATTCGTACCTCTATCCCATTCCTTACGAATACTACGAAAAACATAAAATCCGCCGGTATGGTTTCCACGGCACTTCTCATAAGTATGTTGCCATGAAAGCCTGCCGTTTCCTGACAAAAGATTTCTCACAGGCCAAGGTCATCACCTGCCATCTCGGGAACGGTTCTTCCATCGCCGCTATCTCCAACGGAAAATCCATGGATACCTCCATGGGCTTCACCCCGCTGGAAGGACTGATGATGGGCACCCGCAGCGGGGATGTTGATCTCGGCGTTCTCCTGTATATCGCCGAAAAAGAAAATCTTTCCATTAAAGATACCAATACCCTATTTAATAAACAGAGCGGGATTTCAGGAATCTCTGGGATTTCCTACGACATGCGTGATGTGGAAATGGCCGCACACAATGGAAATGAACGGGCCCAACTGGCTATCGACATGTATGCTTACCGCGTGAAGAAATATATCGGTGCTTATGTCGCTGCCATGGGTGGTGTGGATGTTATCGTGATGACAGGCGGTATTGGCGAAAATGATTGTGATACCCGTCAAAAAATTCTCGAAGGCATGGAATTCATGGGAATTGATTTTGATCCGGCCAGAAACGAGAATGTCAGAGGCAGGGAAGTAATCCTTACCCGTCCCGGTTCAAAAGTTGTGGCCATGGTCATGCCGACAAACGAAGAACTGGTAATCGCTATGGATACCTACAACATTGTCAATAACGCTCAATTGAAAATCTGATAACAGATCGTATTCACCAAAACACCTCGCCATGTCAGCAATCAGCATCTATCTCATCGAAGATGAGTTGATCCTCGCTCATGATCTGAAAGCAAAACTGACCGATTACGGTTATGAGATCATGGGTATTGATACCAAAGGGGAAACAGCGGTTGAAAATATCCTTAAACTCAAGGAGCAAAACCGCCAACCGGATATCGCCATCGTAGATGTCAAACTTGCAGGCAGCATGGACGGGATTGAAGCGGCCAAGATCCTGACTGAATCAACCACCTGCGGCGTGATCTTCCTTACTTCTCTCAACAGAACGGAAGTCTTCAATAAATCGTTCTCGCTGAAACCTTACGCCTACCTTTTTAAACCCGTTGATATCGATCAGATCCGGGCTTCCATCGAGGTTGCCAATTACCAACGTCTCCTCGAGCTTACCAACGAAAAAATCATCCAGGAGCTTAAAAACGAGATCACCCAGCGCAAACAGGCGGAGAAAGAGAAAAATCAACGTCTGCAGGAACGTATCCGCGCTGAACAACGAGTTAACGTGCTCCTGAAGCAGAAACACCAGATGGAACTTGACCTGATCAACCGGGAACTGGCGACTTCCTCGATCTTTATCTCTCAAAAGAACAAGATCATCGGACTTATCCGGAAAGATATCAACCGGCTGCTGAAGGGAGGGAAAACCATCACCCGTACCGATATCACCAATGTATTGAACACCATCGACGAAAACGTGAAGTTCGATAACGACTGGTACCGGATCAAGGCTCATTTCGAAAAGATCCACCCGGGATTCTTCGAACGTCTACGCCAGAAGTTCCCGCAGCTGACACCGACAGACCATAAACTCTGTGCCCTGCTCCGGATGAATCTCAGCACCAAAGAAATATCACATATCCTGAAGATCACGGCGCCGAGCACCGAAATCTCCAGGATACGCCTGAGGAAAAAATTAAATCTCGATAAAGGAATTAACCTTACGCAGTATATCTGCAATATTTAGTCCATCAACTCATCGGTCAGCGTGAGGTTATGGAAGACATTGGTGACGTCTTCATCATCCTCGATCACTTCAATAAGTCTCAGTACTTTCCTGGCAGCATCCACGTCAAGGGTTTCTGTTGATTTGGGGATTCTTTGCAGTTCGGCGTTTTCGGGCTCGATCTTCAATTGTTCCAGCTTTTTCAGCATGTTTCCGAAATCTTCCATGGCTGTCGTGATGGTGAATACATCATCTTCCAGCACGATATCTTCAGCGCCTGCATCGATGACTTCCATCTCAAACTCTTCCTGGTTCAGGGTTCCTTTGGGAATTTCGAAGACACCTTTCCGGTCAAAGAGATAGCTGAGCGATCCGTTTTTACCTAATTCCCCGCCGTGTTTTCCGAAATAAGCGCGTACATTGCTTACGGTTCGCTGGGGATTATCTGTCGTTGCTTCCACAAAAATGGCGATACCGTGAGGGCCTTTGCCTTCATAGGTAAGCTCAACCAGCGCAGCAGCATCTTTATCAGCACCCTTGCTGATGGCACGCTGAATATTGTCTTTGGGCATACTTGCGCCCTTTGCATTCGAAATGGCAAGCCGAAGCCTCGGGTTACCGTCGGGATCTGCTCCACCCTCTTTCACTGCAATGGTAATATCTTTAATGATCTTTGAAAAGATCTTGGAACGCTTGGCATCAAGAGCTCCTTTTTTCCGCTTGATGGTTGACCATTTATTGTGTCCTGACATATAACTGGAATTGATTAGTACTAAAGAATCTGATTCGTCGGAATTTGACCTGCAAAATTAAATATTTTCCCCAAAAAATCTGCTACCTTTGGCCAGAAAATACTGAATGATCTTGCGAAAACACGATTCATACCTGGTCTTACTTTTTATCCCTCTCATTTTCTTCCTGACGCAGTGTGCCAATGTCGGCAGCCCGGAAGGAGGAAAAAAAGACATTATCCCTCCGGCGGTCACTACCTGTAATCCGCCTAACCATTCAACTCACTTCAAAGGTAAAAATATTTATATCGAATTTGATGAATTTGTTAATGCGGAAACTTCCGGCGATAAAATCCTCATCTCTCCACCCGTTGACAAAGCTCCTGATTACCGTTTAAGAGGGAAAACACTCATCGTTTCGTTCGACGATTCCCTGCACCCCAATACGACTTATTCCATCGATTTTGGTAAATCGATCACGGATATTACAGAGAATAATGTCCTGCCAGATTTTCGTTATGCTTTCTCCACTGGCGATGTACTTGATTCGCTCTCTGTCACCGGGGCCGTCACCGACGCCTTCACCACCCTGCCGGTCAAAGATGTGTTGGTCATGCTTTACCCTTCGCAGAACGACACCATTCCGGCCGATTCGATGCCCGTGAGGATGAAACCTTTTTTCATGACCAGAACCGGGGAAGATGGACGTTTTTCACTCACGAACCTGGCGCCGGGTATGTACAGGATCTTCGCCCTTTCAGACAAAACCGGCGACCTGCTGTACAACACCTTGGGAGAATCGATCGCCTTCGCTGATTTCCTCATCTCCCCGTGGTACGAAAAACCGGTAACTGTTGATACCTCCTCCCGGCCTGATTCCACACTCCCTGCACCCGTCACACCCAGCCCGGTAAAACTGAGAATGTACGAACCGAAAGATTCGACAGTGACACTGGATAAAGCTTTTTTGTCCCGTGACCGGATGGCTTCCCTGGTGTTTAGTTTCGCACCGAAGCAATTGCATATCGTCCCCCTGAATGTTGATTCCCTTACCCGCTGTTTTCTCATGGAACCGAATGCAGCAGGAGACACCGTGACCCTTTGGTTCACAGGAGATCTGCCGGATTCGCTGTCGTTCAGAATTACGGCCGATAAAATGACTCCCGATACCATTTCCCTCCCCGTGATGAAACCATCACTCGGAAAAAAACCCAAAAAAGAAGAAGTGCAAAAAGGGTTCGATATCAGCCCGAATACCCGCGGTGGTGTATTGAATTATTTCAAATACGCGCTGGTTCTGACTTCTGCCATACCCATGAAAACTGCCAACCTCGGCGCGATTCGCCTGATTGACGGAAACGACACCCTTTCGCCGGTATCTGCCATTGATTCGATCAAACGCAGGATCACGATAGAACATAAATGGATAGAAGGAAAAACTTACCAGGTCTTTATTCCCGATTCTGCCTTGATCAACGTTAACGGCGCAGCGAACGATACACTCCGTATCCCCGTAAAAGCAACCGAATTGAAAAACTATGCGAACCTGACCCTCAATGTCGGAATCCCGTCAGATACTCCCCGGGTCATTGTTCAACTCCTTTCCGAAGATGAGAAAGTAGTCGAGGAACAAATGATCAATAAAACAGGGAGGATTAGTTTTAACTACCTCCTCCCTGCTAAATATAAAATCAAGGCTATCCTCGATCTAAACATGAACAACCGGTGGGATTCAGGTGATTATTTCCGACATATCCAACCGGAAGCGGTATCCTATTTCCCACGAACCCTCGAACTCCGCGCAAACTGGGATGTTGAAGAAACCTGGGAACTGCTCACTATCGATTAGTGAGAAGCGGTACAACGGTCAAGACATTCAATGATCTCTGTCAACCTGTTGTGTTTCAGAGAATAGAAGATCATTTTGCCTTCACGCTTCGACTCAAGCAACCCTTTGTTTTTCAGTATGTTAAGATGATGTGAAGCAGAGGCTTGTTCAATGCCCAAGCGTTCATAAATTTCGGTTACTGTGAGACGTTTGTTGACCGTTAACAGGTCTACAACAGCAATTCTCATAGGATGAGCCATCGCTCTCAGCATGCTGGCAGCAATCTCCAGTTTCTCAAGTTGAAGTTGTTTCTTTTTCATGATAATTTACTTTGGTTATGTTTTAACGCCACAAAGGTAATATAAAGTATAGCTTATTCAAATAAATATGTAAATGTATTTTCAAGATTTTTCAACAAATAATGATCTGAATGTGAAAATCTTACTATCAAATAGTCCTTTATCGCTCATTTTAAGCGCCGGAATGACCAGCAATGACATGAAGGAAAGCGTCATGAAAGGCGCACGTAACGGGGTCCCAAGTGTTTTGGCCTGTCGGTCAAGATCCTGGTATTGTCCCGCCACCACATATCCGTCATTACCCGACATGATCCCGGCGAACGGCATCGGGAGAATGTCTTCCCTGTCTCCGTCAACAACCGCTATTCCTCCTTTTTCACGAATGATCAGGTTGACAGCCCGGGCCAGCGAGATATCATCCACCCCGACCGCCACTATATTATGACTGTCGTGGGCTACACAAGAGGCGATGGCTCCCCGTTTCAGCCCGAATCCCGAGATAAATCCTACAGCCGGTTGCGCCTGCCGGTAACGGTTCACCACCGTGATCTTGAGGATATCATTTTGGGTATCACTGACCACTTCGCCCTGATTGATCAGGGGTTCACGACTCTCATCGCCCGTGATGAGTTGCCCCTCACAGGTTCTGATGACACTGATGTTCCCCGTTCCGGCCGGAACGCGGAAAGACTCTTTCGTCACCGGCAAGGCCGAGAAGTGATTAAAAGGTTTTTCTCCGGTCCCGGGAATGAGGCTTTGCCCATCACGTGCCACTGCTGTCCCGTTGACAAAGACCGATAACACCCGGAAGGAAGAAAGGTTGTCGACAACGACCAGATCTGCCGGATCACCCGGTTGGAGCAGACCGACATCCAAGTGATAATGCCGGACCGGGTTCAGGGTACAGCAACGAATCACCGACACAGGGTCATATCCTTTGCTGATCGCCCGTATGATCAACCGGTTGATATGACCTTCCACCAGATCATCCGGGTGCTTATCATCCGAACAAAACATCACCATCGACGGATGGGTGGCGATCATCGGACAAAGATCATCGAAATTCCTCGCAGCGCTCCCTTCCCTGATGAGGATCTTCATACCGGCATCTGCTTTTTCAAGAGCTTCCTTCAGGGTGGAACATTCATGATCGGTGGAAATTCCCGCCATGATATAAGTATTCAGATCGGCGCCGGTAAGCCCGGGAGCATGCCCATCCACCGGTTTGCCGGCTTTCCGTGCGAACTCCAGTTTTTTCAGTACCTCCGGGTCATTGAACAACACACCCGGGTAATTCATCATCTCGGAAAGATACCCGATCTCTTTCATCCGGAGCAGTTCTTTTACCTCTCCGGAATCAATGGTAGCACCTGACGTCTCAAAAGCCGTAGCAGGCACGCACGACGGGGCTCCGAAACTGAATTTAAAGGGCACCTTTTTGCCGTTGGCGATCATAAACCGGATGCCTTCCGTCCCCAAAACATTGGCTATCTCATGCGGGTCGGATACCGTGGCGACAGTACCGTGAACCACCGCAAGCCGGGCAAATTCCGAGGGGATCAGCATGGAACTTTCGATATGAATGTGAGCATCGACCAGCCCCGGCACGATGTATTGATTTTCGCTTACCGGACACCGGTCTATGCGCGAGATCTTTCCGCGTTTCACCGTCACCTTTCCGCTGAAAATTTCCTTACCGACGACGTCAACGATGTTTCCTGATAGTTGAAACGATGGTTCTTTCATGGATGATATTTTGGTTTCAGGATCGTCCCACGAGTTGCCCGCAAGCCGCATCAATATCTTTCCCCCTGCTTTTCCTCACGTTTACCACCAGATTCTTTCGTTCCAGTGTACTGACAAAGGCTTGGATCCGGGCTTCTGTGGCAGGCGCATAACCACTTCCTTCCACAGCATTGTATTCGATCAGATTGATCTTCACCGGGAAATTTTTGCAGAATAGGGCGAGGTCTCTGGCGTCTTTTTCTGAATCATTCACATTGCCCAGCATCACATATTCCA
>DAONET010000012.1:0-64746 GCA_035403225.1 Bacteroidales bacterium
GGGAAATAGAAAATCGAAGTAAATCCAACTAAAAATGAGCAAAAGACCTGTATTAGGTCCTTTCGATTTTTTTGTTTGTTCGATTAAATATTTTCACTATATTTGCATCGTTTTCACATTATAAGAAAACAGTGCAAAAATTAGAAATTATGATTAATGGGATAATTGTCGAGGGTAAGAAGTTGGAGCTTCAACCTGTTCCGATCTCCAGGCTGAAAGGATTATATGCAGATGCTTTACTAAATTTTAACTTTTACGAAACGAAGTTCGCCGGCTATTCTTTTCTCCTTCTTAAAGCGAAGAAAGAGAATAAGCTCAGACCTCTCCAGTATGTATATACAGCCAAGCGCGTATCAGCAATATCCGGATTGCCGACAGTATTTTTGTTTAACGATCTTAAAACCTACGAGCGCAACCGAATGATTGAACGAGGGGTCCTGTATATTGTCAGCGGGAAATACGTACATCTACCGTTCCTGCTGGTAAATGCCAAAGACAGTACACCGGTAAAAACAGATCATCTGACCCCTGCGTCTCAATATCTGTTGCTTTATCATTTGCAGAAACAGTCATTGGAAGGTCTCTCTCTCAAAGAGCTGGAGCAACTGGTGCCATATCAATATGTCACCATCAGCCGTGCCGTTCGTCAGTTAGAAGCTTTGAAAATTTGCAAGATATCCCTTGATGAAAGCAGATTCAAACACCTTCATTTTAACTATGAAGGCAAGGAATTATGGGATAGAATATCATCTATTGCCATTTCACCGCTTAAAACAAAGTTTTTCTCTGACAATATAATGAATGAAGGTGTAACAACCAGTTACAATGCATTGGCAGCTTATTCTCATTTGAACCCGGACAGTGAAGAGTATCGTGCGTTTACTGAAGAGGAATTCAAAATTCTTAAATCAGGAAACAAGTTTAAAAACATCAATCAGATTGAGGGTGACATGACTATTGAAATATGGAAATACCCCCCTATCATTCTCAAATCAGAGAAAATAGCAGATCCTTTATCTGTTTACCTTCTGTTAAAGAACGATACAGACGAGAGGGTCATGGATGAACTTAATTATATGCTGGAGAAACTATGGTAATCGGACTCGATAAATTCAGGGAGGCAATGAGTCCTTACGCTGATTGCTTTGTTATTATTGGAGGGACTGCATGTGACAATATTCTAAGCGGCTCTCCTATGCGGCCACGCGCAACTGACGACATTGATGTGATTTTGATTGTTGAAAAACTCACTCATGAATTTATTGAAGCTTTTTGGGATTTCATAAAAGCCGGAGGTTATAAAAATGGAAAGCGCAAACGCAGTGAGGATAAATCACCAGCATATGAACTGTACCGCTTTAAAGAACCGGACGAAGGATACCCTGTCCAGATTGAATTGTTGTCAAGGCACTCTGACATCCTTGGTGAACCGTCCGGTTTTCATATTGAACCTATTCCTGTCGACGAAGATCAATATAGTCTTTCAGCGATAATGATGGATGAAGACTACTATGTTTTTACAGTTAGCCACAGCTTTGTGGATGGCGGTCTTCGTTTTGCATCAGCAGAAGCATTGATTTGTCTTAAAGCAAAAGCATATCTGAATCTTCTGAAAGAGAAAAATGAAGGGCGTCAAGTAAATACAAAGGGGATTAAAAAGCACCGCAGTGATGTTTTGAAACTGGCAGCTATTGGGAGTTTCCCGGAAAAAGTGACAGTCCCGGCCTCCATATTCGAAGCTGTTCAAGAATTTATTCGCACCATTAATGACCAGTTGCCGGACGTTGGTTTGGAAGCCTCATTAAAACGAGATAAAAAAGACATTCTCTCATTTCTTGATAATTTGAATAATCTGTTTGAGATAAAGTAACCAATGAAACTACAATACGCATCCGATTTGCACCTTGAATTTGAACAGAATGGGAGTTATCTCAAGCATCACCCGTTACCTGTTACTGGCGATATTCTTGTTCTTGCCGGTGATATTGGCTACCTCGGTGATGATAATTATTCGGTTCATCCTTTTTGGACATGGGCTTCCGACAATTATGAAAGAGTAATTGTGATTCCCGGGAATCATGAATTTTACAAGTACTACGATATTGATACGCTATATGATGGTTGGTCCCTGAAAATCAGAGACAATGTAACCTGTTACTATAATTCTATTATTGGCCTGGGATACGGCATTGATTTGATTGTCTCAACATTATGGTCCAAAATCAAGCTACAGGATGCTTTTCAGACAGAATCAGGTGTGACCGATTTTCATAGGATTATGTCTGGATGTGAGTTGCTAAATTTCGAACGGTTCAACAAGGAGCACGAACACTGTTTTAACTACATCAAAAAGAGCGTAAATGAAAGCAATGCAACTCATCTTATAGTTGCGACTCATCATGTGCCATCATTTGAGCTAATGTCTCCTCAATTCAAAGGCAGTGCATTGAATGGTGCATTTACAGTCGAATTGGGCGAATATATTGCCACAAGCCCAATTGAGTATTGGATATATGGCCATTCTCATAGAAACATTGATAAGACTATTGGCCGCACGAAATGCATCAGCAATCAATTAGGTTATGTCTTCAACAATGAGCATCTGACGTTTGACGGTTCAAAGTACTTAGAAATATAGCCTTCCTGCGTGTACATGAAGATTTCTTATCCTCCCGAAGAATCCCGGAAAACACTTAAACCCTATATTACGTTTTTCCAAGATTTGTTTCTCTTTCCTTGTACCACATTGGTGCAACGAAAGTGTAACTCATTGGTAACAAATTCCTCAAGAATTCCATGTTGGAAAACGACCTTATCAGATGATTTTATCTGATATCAGCTTTTTCACCAAAGCCTTGGCCGTCACTTTTGCTGTTGAGGCGATACCGCCAAATTGATTAGCGTTGGATTGTGATTGAACAACCGCCCTCCAAACCGGATTTTCCTGATCCGTTTTAAATATTTTTACATCAAATTTGCCTGCATAAAAAAAATTCCGGGCGCCGGAAAACGACCGGGCCCGGAATTCAGAATAAAGAAAAAAAACAAACCTGAGTTTTTAATTAACCGTTGATTCGACTGCTTCTTTCGATACAAGCTCTTCGCTCAAGCTGACCGGTTTACGTTTTTTGACGATCTTATCAAGAAGGACATACAATACCGGGACGATGATGAGGGAGAGGAACATGGAACTGATCAACCCTCCGATCAGCACCCAGCCGAGACCGTTCTTCCATTCAGCGCCCGGGCCGGAGCCCAATGCGATCGGGAGCAATCCGACCACCAGGGCAAGGTTGGTCATCAGAATAGGCCGGAACCTCACGGAGGTAGCTTCAATAATGGCGTCAAACGGCTTCATCCCTTCTCTTTGCCGGCTGTTGGCGAAGTCTACTACCAGGATGGCATTCTTGGCTACCAACCCCATCAACATCACGATACCCATGATTGCAAACAAGCTCAGGCTTTTCCCTGACAAGGCCAGGGCAAACAGCGCCCCGATCACGGCCAGTGGCAACGAAAGCATCACTACCAACGGATAGACGTAGCTGTTGTATAGGGCTACCATGATCAGGTACATCAGGATAATGGAGGCAAGGAGGGCGATAGCCATACTACTGAACGATTCACTCTGTTGTTCCATACTCCCCGAATAGATCACATCGACACCGGCAGGCATCTCGGTTTTCGCTACCCGTTCCTGAATTTCCGTACTCACCGTTCCGATAGTCTTTCCGATCATGTTACCGGTTATCCTGACAGACGGCATTTTATTATATCGTGAAAGCGTTGCCGGGCTTTCACCTTCTGTGATTTCGGCCACCTGAGAAAGTTTAATAACCTGTCCGGCCCGGTTCACAAAAGAGATATTCTCCAGATCAGCTTTATCCTTCCGGTTAAACTCATCGAAAGAGATAAAGATATCGTACTCGTTACTGCCATCACGGTATTTCAAATCGCGATTCCCTTCAAAAGAAATATACATCTGTGCGCCGATTTCACCAATAGTCAATCCAAGCTTGGCCAGTTTCTCCCGGTCAAACTTCACCACCATTTCTTTATCGCCGTCTTCTACGGATGATTGGATTTCGGTTGTACCATCAATACTTCTTAATTCAGCGACTACAATCCTGCTGTATTGTTTCGCTTTTTCGAAGTCGTTGCACCGTACGTAAATTTCTATCGGGTCGGTCGTACTCCCGATCATGCTCACTTCACGGGCGATGAACTTTGGCCCGACGAATTTGGCGCTTAATTCATTCTTAATTTTCTTACTGTATAGTTTAGCGCTCAACTCTCGCTGTTTCTTCGGTACCAGTTTTACACTGAATTCCGCGCAATACGGAGTTTCCAGAAATGACATGGATCCTCCCTTGCTACCGACTTTGGTATAAACGGTAACGATGTCTGGATTCTGAAGCAGGAATTTTTCCACCTCAAGGCACATGCTGTTGGTTTTTTCCACGGTCGCGGTTCTGTCAAGTTCCATGGAGATAATAAATTCCCCGCGGTCGCCCGAGTCCATCATTTCCGTTTGAATGTATCCTCCGCTTAACAGAAATACCGAAGAGAACAATAGTACAGTAGCTCCGGCGAGTGTGGCTACTTTGTGACCCAATGCCCAACGCAACCCATTAAGGATCCCGGTTTTCACCCAGTTGATCAACCTTTCAAAATACAGCAGGAATTGGTCAAAGAAACGATGTTTATTAAACACTTTCAGTTTCCCGAAACGCGAAGTAAGCGATGGAACCAGTGTAAAAGCCACCAACAAACTGATCAGGATGGAAATCACCACTACCAGCGAGAATGAACGCAGGACCTGACCGGTCATCCCGGGAGTAAGCCCGATCGGAAGGAAAACAGCAATAAGGACGATGGTAATGGATGAAACGGTAATCCCGATCTCCTTGGTGGCATCGAGTGATGCCTTCCATCGGGATTTCCCCATCTCCATGTGCCGGTAAATATTCTCCAACACCACGATGGCGTCGTCGACGATCACCCCAACGACAATGGACATAGCAAGTAATGTCAGTAGGTTTAGAGAGAAACCGAACAACCAGAAAAAGGTAAAAGTCGAGATGATGGAGGTTGGTATGGAAACAAAGATAAAGACCAGGTTCCTGAACGTATGGAGGAATAGTAACATCGTTATCGATACGAGTATGATAGCAAAGAGCAGATCGAGCATAACCCCGTCGACAGCTTGTTGTGTAAATTCAGACAAATCGTTCGCGATGGTAAATTTGACATTCTGCCGTGCATAATCTTTCTCAAAATCCTTGAGCAGTTTCTTGACATCTTTACTAATATCAACCGCGTTGCCGTCAGTCTGTTTCTGGATACTGAGTCCGATAGCAGGCTGCCCGTTGATACGTGCCATCTTGGTAGCTTTTCTGGTACCGTCGGTGACATTTGCCACATCACCGACTTTTATTACCGATCCATCGCGCGATGCTCCCACGATCAATTCCCTGATCTGATCCAGGTTATCGAACTTACCTGCCAGACGCACGATAAACTTGCTATTATCATCCTTGATCTTTCCAGTTGGGAAATCGACATTGGATGCTTCAATAACTTGTTTGACTTGCATCAGAGAGAGGCCGTACTGTTCCAGTTTTTGCGAATTGACCTTTACTTCGATCTCGCGTTCGTTGCCACCGAGCAAAGAAACCTGGGCGACACCCTTGACCTGCGATACCCGTGTTTTGATCTCTTTATCCACCAGATCATAAAACTCCTTTTCCGGCATGTTGGAACTGACGGCAATATCCATTACCGGAAGCATGGTCATATCGAATTTTACAAACTGCGGATCTTTACAATTCTCCGGGAGATCGTTCTTGATCATGTTGACCTTCCGCTCGCATTCCTGCAACGAGATATCGGCATCAATCCCATCTTTATAAGTGATCATCACCGCCGAAATGCCTTCGGAAGAATAGGAATTGATTTTATCGATCCCTTCAAGGGCTGATACCGCTTCTTCAATCTTTTTCGTTACCGAACTTTCCACTTCCGAAGGAGCAGCACCCGGATAAATCGTCATTACCTCGTTGATGGGCAAATCAATGTTTGGGGAGAGTTCCTTGTTCAACAAGGTGTAGCTGAAAATGCCACCCAAGGCGAGCAAGGTGAAGATCACAACCGGTATGGTTGAGCGTTTTATCGAAATTTCAGTTATTTTCATTTTTCCCGTTTATATAATTCTACCGCACAATATTGATTTCATCACCATTTTTCAGGTTCATTTGTCCGCTCACGATCAATTGATCCCCTTCCGACAACCCTTTCAGCACTTCCACCTGTTTGTCATTTCCATGACCGGTAATAATTTCCCGCTTTTCAGCCTTTCCGTTTACAGCCACATATACAACAGGGCTTTCCATACTCCCGACGATACTGACTTTGGGAATGATCAGCTGTTCAACATTTTTCACAGGCAATTCCGCTTCAGCGTATAAACCGCTTCTCAGGTGAGCTGTCTTGTCATTATTCAGGGTGATCTCGACATTGAACTTCATCGCTGCATCAGCTTTTTCAGCGATGGAGGTGATACGACCGGTAAAGTTTTTATCGGGGAAGACCGTCAGGTGGACGGTAACTGTCTGCCCTACCTGAATTTTATACACTTCCCGTTCCGAGACTTTAATATTCAATTTCAATTGGTTGTTGTTGACGATCTCACATACCGGTGATCCGCCGCCCAACAATTGGCCTACGGTGATGAAATCGTTGTTGATGTAGCCCGAAATGGGTGATTTGATGCTGGTGTTTCCCAATGCCTTCCGTGCTGTGATCAAATCTGCTTTTGCCTTTTTCAACCCGATCCTTGCCTGTTCAAGGTCGCGTTTGGTCACCGCGTTTTCTTCGGAAAGGCGCGAAAGCCGGTCAACATCCTTTTCAAACTGAGCATAATTCGCTTCGGCTGTCAGTACATTGGCCGAGATTACCTCATCATCAACTTTAGCGATCACCTCACCGGCCGTTACACGGTCGCCTTTTTCTTTGTATATAGTCACGATCCGCCCTTGCGTTTCCGAAACCAGGTTCAACACGTCAGATGCTTCCAAAGTCCCTGTTGCTACCACGTTTTCAGATAACATTCCTGTCCTTACCGTGTCAATGGCCACCGGTATCTTTTCTATCGTCCGTTTGGCAAATGCCACATCATCCTGAAATTGTTTTTTGTTGCTTGCCAGTTTGAAAACGGCCAATACGATGGCTGCAAGGACGATTACCAGAACGATTATGTGCGATTTCTTGATTTTCATTTCTTTATCTTTTTTGATATTACTTCCTGTTAGCGATTTGTTTAAGATTCCCGGTTGCTTTGAGCATTTTTATTTCCGAGGTTTTATATTTAAGAATTTGCAGGTTCAATGAATTATCTGCTTGTAAAAAATCGGAATTGACATTCAGCAAATCAGCCATGGATGCCATTCCCTCCTGATAACGAAGTGAAGTCTGATGATAGACTTTGGCAGCAAGGTCCCTGTTTTCCTGTTGTGCTTTCACCATGCTCCCGGCTGTTTGGAATTCTGTCACCGCGCTGTTATAACTCACCGTAAGCAAATCCTTTGTCTTCTGTATGTCTTCTCTCAACTGCGATTGTTTTAATTGTGCCTGTTTCACCTTCGAGTAATTGGCTCCGGATGAAAAAATCGGCATCGATAAACTTACTCCCAGCGTATTCATGTTCGTCAGCTTTTCGATTTCCGAAGTGGTGTTATAAGAAGAAAAATCAAATTTTCCATAAGCTGCCAGAGTGGGAAGAAACTTTGCCTGTGCCAGTTTGATCTGCTGAGCATAGATCTCATCCTGTTTGATCAATGCCTGGAAAGAAGGAACATTGCCGATATTAAACGCAGGGATTTTCAGTTCCCCGGTAAAATCTTTCACCATGGCAGCCGTATCAATGGCCAGGACAGAATCGGCAGGCATTCCCGCCAAAGCTTTCAAGTAGTTTAACTGAATATTCACTCCGTTTTGCAAAGTCTGGCGAGTCACGTCCAGGTTTGTAATGGTGACTTGCAGACGGTTCACATCACTTTCTTTGATAAAATCGTTCTGATAACTAAGGTCAGCGATCCGGTGCATCTCTTTCAAATTATCAATCGACTTCCTGATTGTTTGTAATTGCAACATCATGGAACCCGCCTGATAGTATGCCGTAGCCACCTCATCGATAACATCTTCATCCGTCTTATCCTGAAGAACCGAATACAATTCCTGCGTTTTCTGCGTGGTCTTTAATCCCACCCAATATGACCGGCTATAAATCAGTTGGGTCACTTGGAAACCGGTACTAACCATATATAATGCGTCAATATTGTCAATCTGGGAAAGAATACCCAATACCATCTGCTGATTCTCCGGCGATACATTGGCAATAACCATGTCATAGGCCGATTGCGGAATATCAACATCAAAAAACATCTTACTATAACTTGCCGAAGCGTCGATCTGGGGCAAGCCTTTGGCCAGGGTTTCTTTACGCAGATAGTCAGCTTCTTTCCGCTGATAGCCAGCCTTTTTAACCGAATGACTGTGTTCGAGCGAGTAATTCACCAGATCGGACAAGGAAGTTTGTCCGTTCACGCCACATACCAGCATACTGAGGTTAACGGCCAAAAACAGTTTTAATATTCTCAATTTCATATAGTTATCTTAATTATAATACAATATAAACGCTGTACCGGTCATGCGGTACTCCCTCATCTTGCTATTTTTTCCGGGTTATTTCTTCAGGGAATTATAAAGTTGCCGGCATTGACTTTCAAACATTTCAAGACCATAGGTCAGGGATCCTTTGGACATAATATTGGTAATGATCCAGGAACTAGCACTCATAAAATTTGCTATTGTCGCTTCTACATCAATATCCTCCTTGATTTCGTTGTTCTCAATTGCCTTTTTTATCACCATTTCCCATCTCAAGTTCTGGTTATTAAAAAACTCCTTCCCGATTTTCGCAAAATCCGGGTAATACCGGTAAGCAGACACCATCAATGACAAATAATTGATCGGCACCCCGCTGTTGGTGTCCGTATTATCTCCGACCAGCTTTGACATCTTCTCTTTAACCAGATTAACCAGGTGCTGGATGAATTCTTTCAGGGAAGAAAATTCACAGAAAAAGTCCTTGCGGGTCTCCAGCATGTACTCCTCAACAACTGCCTTAAAAAGCGCCTCTTTGCTGTCATAATAATGATAGATAGCCCCTTTTGTAAGTCCCGTGTTTTTGATGATACTATTGATCGTAACAGCTTCATAATTCCTGAACAGGAACATGTTATAAGCTGTCTTTAATATCATTTCTTTTGTTTCTTTCATAAAAAAATACCTACCGTGCGGTATGCAAAATTACGAATAATTCGTAACACGATAGAATTTTTTTTCTTTTTTGAAGTCTTGATGTACTATCTCCTTGTATTTCTGTTCATTAAAATGATTCTGATGATCGATGCCGGCTTGATTTATGCAAGGGTTTACGTAAAATCATAAAAAAACGGCAGGGAATTCCTCCCCTGCCGTCTTCTTTTGAAAAATACCGGTTTACTTGATCACAGAAATTTTCTGTGTATACTTCTTACCGTTAGCGTTGACTTCCACCACATAGAGTCCGTCATTCATGTTTTCAGCATTGAACATGATTTTGTTTTCACCAGCCGGGTATTGTTCAGCCGGCGGGTTAAAGACAACTCTTCCGAGCAAATCGGTAACCCGGATGCTGACTGTTTGCGGTTGATTGATTTTGAAGTTGATGGTTGTGTTTGAAGAAACCGGGTTCGGATAAATTTTCAGTCCTATTTCATGGTTATTCTGAGGAATACCTACCCACGATATGTCGTCGTTTGCATTGAGGATTTCTCCGGTAGTATAATCGATCAGGAGCGCTACAAAATGTAGTTTGTCAAAATTCCAGGTCGTCGGGATCGTGTAGGTATATGAATAAACAGGGAATGATCCTGCGGTGACAGGGGCAGGGATACTTCCTTCGGTTCCGTAAGGCGTGTCAAGAATCTCACGGGCCACATGATCGTAATGCATGTCAGCGGCAGGAACGGGATCGGCAAGGGTTTCAAAGCCGCACATTTCGCCATTGCCGCCGCCGGAATAATAGTTTGCCTGATCCCAGTCACCACCTGTTCCATATAAGCTGTCTTCAATGATAACAGCTCCGAACCTGAGTTCATCGGATATGTCGAGCAATATTTCCGAGATAATATCAAAGGTCACGATCCGGGTGGCCGTATCCCAGGAGAAATTAACGATCTGAACAGAACCCGGGGAGATGGCTTTAATGCGCTGTTGGTAACCAAGTTCAAAATCCGACGGATCCCAGTAATTGGCTCCGGCACGATCAATAGTTCCACTGGGGTATCCCGGGAAATTCGGGATGATATTGGGCATCTCTTCGTCATAAGCATCATTTACCATGGGATCGCCATTATGAACGGCTGCTCCGATCCAGGTTTCAGGATATGTTTCGGCCATGTACTCCATAAAGCAGATCCCTCTGACGCACCATCCGCACCAGGTTCCGGTTGCTTCTTCGCAGAATACTTTCTTATTGGGAATCCAGGGTACAACTCCTGTTGTCAAACTTTTGTAATTGTTGGTAGTATCCTGATCAACCCCGCCATTGATGTTATTCACCACAACATCAACCTGGAAATTACCAGGGGTGTTGAAAACGATCGGTTTGTTGTGAAGGAAATTATAGGCATCGCCGATAGCCAGGTTGATCCCTGTCACGGAAGAGACCTCAGGAGTTCCGCCATTGATCGAATACAACACATCGAACGATTTAATGGTATCAGTTCCCATGTTCTGAATGGATCCCGTCAGGCTGTTTACGCTGTCTATGGCCGCAAACCTGGGTAAAGAAGCAGAAGTCAGTACAGCATTGGTAGCTAAAGGATTAAACAATTGAATGTTATCAAAATATAAATAGTTTATGTTATAAAAGTCCCCCGTGACATAGAGGCAGAATTGGAAGTCCGCTCCCAAGTCGGAGTTGTTAATGTCCACAACCAATGCCTTGGGTCCCACATCGCCTGTCGGGGTGATTTCCCACACCGTTGTCCAGGGCCCGGAGCCGGAACGGGTAGCGATACCGAAAGAAGGAGCGGGATCGTCATAAAAATAGTAGTAAAAATTCAGCATCATGGTAACCGAAGTCAACCCGGAAAGATCCACAACGGGTGATATGAACCTGCTGATGGTATTGTCACTCGACCAGCTGAAAACTGCTTCAGGTGCGATACCTCCGGCGCTGCTTGACTCCTCAACAGTCCAGTTATCAGCCAGGGTATCGATCGTCCAACCCTCGGGGGGCATCACCCCTGCATTGAAATCTTCTAAGAAATAAGTCTGTCCGAAAGCAATACAAGTCAGACTGAATGCCATTAAAAACGTAAAAATTTTTTTCATAGCTCTTTCTTTAAATGACACATTAGGTTTGTAATCGGATTTTTTCATAAATATACAATATTTTTCAGGTTGATCGGTACGCATAGATGTATTCCATTGATTTTTTCAACGTAGAAAGAGGAGATCATGAGGGTCTCAGGGGATCATTATTTCCCGGCGAATGCCGGAAAGAGAATCAGAAAGTAAAATCAGCCTTCGGTCAATAAATACCGGATAACAATGGAAGTCCCGGTAGCTTGGTTGTTCTCGTCCAATAAATCTTCAATCGAGACAGAGAAGGCATCCGTATTATTCAGTTTATTAAGAAGTTTTATCCTGTCTGACAACAGCTTATAGGCATTGAGTCCTGGTTCGGGAGGCGGCGGGGTAGAAAAAATAAGAGTTTTCCAGCCCGGTCCGTTATCTGTGATGGTGACGGTAAGAACATGATCCTGATTTGAATCAATGTTGATGTTCATCACTCCTCCCTGGTCTCTGTGCCGGATTCCCTGCCGAAGCGACATATCGATATAGGGCTGAAGGATCATGGGGGGGATAAAGGTTGATTGGAGATCAACTCGGGGGTCAATCTCCAGGTTATAATCCAGTGCTCCATCAAACCGCATCCGTTCAATCTCCAGAAAATTCATGATGATCTCCACCTCTTCGGCAATAGGTACCAGCTCTCTGTCGGCGTTTTCGAGTGTTTTCCGGATCAGTTTCGATAACAGGGAGAGATAATGAAGAGAGGTATCCACATCTTCGTTCAGAATAAACCCTTGTATGGAATTGATGACATTAAAGATGAAATGGGGGCGCATCTGCGCTTGCAGCTCAAAGATCTGCAACCGAAGAGACTCCTCCATAAGGACTTGTTTAAGGTGAATCTCGCTCCGTAGCTGACGGCGACGATTCCTATAAATAACATAGATAAAGTACGAAAAAAAAAGAACAACACCGCTTGAAATCAACCAGCCATGGAGGGGAAGGTGGAAGGAGGGCGAGCCGGTGATTTGAGGGAAGGACAAGACGGTGTTGTTCGGGGGTTTTAAATGGATTTTCCGGTCAGCATTTTTATAAACTCTTCCTGACGACGGGTTGCGACCTCCAGCGTAACTCCGTTCTCAAGTTGAACCTGATGTTGCCCGCTATTACGAATATATTCCTTGACATGTGAAAGGTTTATAATAAAAGATTTGTGTATTCTGAAGAAATGAGTTTCCGGAAGAACATCCTCCATCACCTTCAGGGTGCGGGAAACGAGGATGGTTTCCCGGTCAAGTGTATGTATCAGGGTATAATTTTCACTGGCCTGGCAGAAAAGGATATTGTCTATCTGCACAAGACGGAACCCTGTTAAAGTCGGGAGCGCTACTCTCATGGAAGAGTCTCCTCCCGAATCAAGGTTCTCCAGCAGGTTCTTCACCCGTTCGGTCTGTTGAGCCGTGCTTTGTTTTCTCTCGAACCGGTTAATAACCCTGGCAAGATCATCCACATCCAGCGGTTTCAGGAGGTAGTCAAAAGCGGAAAAGCGGATGGCATCAATGGCATAATTTTTATAAGCTGTCAGAAAGACCACGCCAAATTTGACTTCCGTAAAATAATTGAACAGCTTAAAACCATTCTCTCCCGGCATCTCAATATCAAGAAAAACCAAGTTGGGCGAGCACTCTTCAATAGCGAGATAGCCTTCTCTCACATTTGAAGCTAACGCGACCACCTTGAGTTTGTCAGAAAAGTAGCGCTCGGCTATTTTCTGAAAGGTTTCCAGCGCCCTTTTTTCATCATCGATAACAATGCAGGAGATCATGATTTTTTTTCGTTCAGCAAATATATTGTTTCCTCAAAATTTCCGGCAACGATTTATTTAACGTGGCAAAAACTAAATAAACGCTGGGAAAAACTAAATAAACGTTTTTTTCAGGTCATGTTTATTCTACCGGGCGACCTTCTCACGGGGTCATTTTCCGGTCAAATTTTATCGATCACGGTAGCACGTTCGTCGGATTTTCCGGTTCATGAATTTCATTCATCCCGGTTGTGACATGCTTGGTACAATCCGGCCCGGAATTCATATATATTACTTGTTTACAACGCATTAGCCAATGTACTTTTGTTGTGTAAAGTTCAAAGATCATTCACAACTTAAAATTAAAAGTCATGAAAGCATTAAATGTGATTCGTTTATCCGGGTTGATTGTCGTGTTTGTTGTTGCCTCCATATTGACTGGTTTTGCCAAAAAGCCGGTTACCACCAATGCTCCGACCACTACTGTAGCTGTTCAGAATACTATTGCTCAAAATCTTAAGTTCCCTGCAGTGGATAATAAGTGTGATTTCACGGGAACGGTAGATGTAATCTTTGTGATTGACGAAGGGAAACTGATCGTCAAGAAAGCTGAGTCCGTCAACAAGGAACTGGCAAAGTATGTCAAGAGTGAATTGGAAAAAGTCTGCTGCAAGAATATCCGCGGTGTTACCAACCAGCACTTCTCCATCAAACTCACTTACAAACTTCTTGGAGAATAGGGGTTAGCGATCCCTCCACCAAAGATCCCTTCCGGTGTATTCCGGGAGGGATTTTTAGTATTCCTGCCAGGAAGAGATGGCCATTTCGTCGGGGTTGACTTTACAAACCGCATAGATGAATGCGCTGGCAAGCCGGGCATTGGTGATGAGCGGGATATTGAAATCCACGGCACTCCGCCTGATGCGGTAATCGTTATCGAGTTCTCCTTTGGTAAGGTCTTTGGGAATATTGATGACCAGGTCGATTTTCTTTTCGCGGAGAAAATCGATGACCGTGGGTTTGACCGTTTCATCCGGCCAACGAAGCAATTCCGCTTCGATACCGTGCAACCGGAAGAAATCGCGGGTGCCGCCGGTGGCATAGATAGGCAAACCCATTTCGGAAAGCATCCGGGCGCTGGTCAGCAACTCCATCTTCGATCGTGCGGGTCCCCCTGAGAACAGTACTCCTTTCCGGGGAAGAGAATACCCGACCGACAACATCGCTTTTAAAATGGCCTCGTAGTAACTGTCACCGATACATCCTACTTCGCCCGTGGAGACCATGTCCACGCCCAGCACCGGGTCAGCCTTCTGAAGACGCGAGAAGGAGAACTGCGAGGCTTTTACTCCTACATAGTCAATATCGAATAAGGTTTTATCGGGTTTAGTGACCGGCAGATTCAGCATCACCCGGGTGGCAATCTCAATGAAGTTTGTTTTCAGGACTTTCGAGATGAACGGGAAGCTACGGGAGGCACGCAGGTTACATTCAATCACCATCACGTCGTTATCTTTTGCCAGGAACTGAATGTTGAAGGGACCGGATATTTGAAGGTCTTCCGCTATCTGACGCGATATCCTTTTTATCCTTCGTACGGTTTCAACATAAATCTTCTGGGGAGGAAATAACATGGTTGCATCCCCGGAATGAACACCGGCAAACTCCACGTGTTCGGAAATGGCATAGCAGATAATCTCTCCCTGCCGCGCCACGGCATCCATCTCAATCTCCTTGGCATCTTCGATAAACCTGGATACAACGACCGGGTACTCCTTTGATATCCGGGCAGCGAGTCCCAAAAAATGATTGAGCTCGTTCCGGTTGGAGACGACGTTCATCGCTGCGCCGCTCAGCACGTATGATGGTCTGACGATCACCGGGAAGCCTACTTCATCAGTGAAAGCGCCTACCTCGTCCATGCTGGTGAGCTCCTGCCAGCGTGGCTGATCTATCCCCAAGGTATCGAGGAGCGATGAAAACTTATGACGGTTCTCTGCCCGGTCGATCGAAACCGGCGAAGTCCCCAAAACAGGCACACCCTGCCGGTGTAACCGCATAGCCAGGTTATTCGGTATTTGTCCGCCGGTGGACAGAATCACTCCTTTCGGATCCTCCAGGTCAAGGATATCCATGACCCGTTCGAAGGTAAGTTCTTCAAAATACAACCGGTCGCACACATCATAATCGGTGCTGACCGTCTCAGGGTTGTAATTGATCATCACCGACCGGTAGTTTTCTTTCCTGATCGTATTGATCGCATTCACCCCGCACCAGTCGAATTCAACGCTGCTGCCAATCCTGTATGCGCCGGAGCCGAGCACCACCACCGATTTGTGATCCTTTTCATAGGAGATGTCGTGTGAGGTTCCGTTATAGGTTACATACAGATAGTTAGTACGTGCCGGGTATTCTGCGGCCATGGTGTCGATCTGTTTGACAACCGGCAGTATTCCGCGTGATTTCCGGTGATTTCGCACTTCCAGCACATCGTCCTTCATTCGGGCGCTGTCGTGTCCGAAGATCATCCGGGCGATCTGAAAGTCGGAAAACCCTAGTTTCTTGGCCTTCAGCAGCAATGCATCGGGCAGCTCATCCAGGGTAGAATAGGACATGATGTCGGTTCTGACATCGAAGATATTTTTCAGCTTTTCCAGGAACCATCTGTCGATGCGTGTCAATTCAAAGATCCGGTCGATCGAATAGCCTTTAAACAGGGCCATGGCAATGACGAAGATGCGCATGTCGGTTGGCACCGACAATTCTTTTTCGATGATGATGTCTTCGATATCTTTGTTACCGACAAAACCGTGCATCCCCTGCCCGATCATCCGAAGCCCTTTCTGGATGGCCTCTTCGAAGGTACGTCCGATAGCCATGACTTCACCCACGCTCTTCATGCTGCTTCCTATTTCACGGGAGACACCATGGAATTTATCAAGGTCCCAGCGCGGGATCTTGCACACGACATAGTCGAGGGCGGGTTCAAAAAAGGCAGAGGTGTCTTTGGTCACGGAATTGCGGAGTTCCCACAATCCATATCCCAGCGAGAGTTTTGCGGCGACAAAGGCCAGCGGGTATCCGGTTGCTTTGGAAGCCAACGCGCTGGAACGGGAAAGCCGGGCATTGACCTCGATCACCCGGTAGTCTTCGGAATGGGGATCCAGCGCAAACTGCACGTTGCATTCCCCGATGATCCCCACATGGCGTACAATCCGGATGGAGAGTTCGCGAAGCTTGTGGTATTCTCTGTTGGAAAGAGTCTGCGAAGGAGCCACCACAATGCTCTCGCCGGTATGGATTCCCAGCGGATCAAAGTTCTCCATATTGCAAACCGTGATGCAGTTGTCATAGCGATCACGCACTACTTCGTACTCCACCTCTTTCCACCCTTTCAGGGATTCTTCTACCAGGACCTGGTCGGAATAGGAGAAAGATTTACCGGTCAGAGCCAGGATCTCGGATTCATTGGAGCAGAACCCGCTTCCCAACCCACCCAGGGCATATGCTGACCTGACGATAACAGGGTATCCCAACTCAGCGGCTGCTTTAGCGGCTTCCAGGGGATTGGTCACTGCCGAGCTTTTGGGAGTTTTCACCCCAATCTCATCCAGTTTATGCGTGAACAGCTCCCGGTCTTCCGTGTCAATGATCGCCTGCACCTGTGTTCCAAGGACCTGAACCTTATTTTCCTGAAGAAAACCGGAGCGATACAAGGCAATCCCGCAATTGAGGGCTGTTTGCCCGCCGAATGCAAGCAGGATACCGTCTGGTTTTTCCCGGAGGATTACTTTTTCCACAAACCAAGGCGTAATCGGCAGGAAATAGGTCCTGTCGGCAAGCCCTTCCGAGGTCTGGACGGTAGCGATGTTGGGGTTGATCAGGATGGTTTCCACTCCCTCCTCACGCAAAGCCTTAAGTGCTTGCGTTCCGGAATAGTCAAATTCTCCCGCTTCCCCGATCTTGAGGGCGCCTGATCCCAGTATTATGACTTTCGTTACCGGCATCGTTCTATCACCTGATTCATGAACTCATCAAATAAAAACTCAGTATCAACGGGGCCTGCAGAAGCTTCCGGATGGAACTGAACAGCCGAAAAGAGCCCGTTTTTATGCCGGATCCCTTCGCATGTCCCGTCATTCAGGTTAGTGAACCACGGTTCCCATCCTTCCGGAAGTGTTTTGGTATCAATGGCATAGCCATGATTCTGCGAAGTAATAAAACAACGGCTCGAGCCTTCCATTTTGACAGGTTGATTATGACTGCGGTGACCGTATTTCAACTTATAGGTATCGGCTCCTGCCGCCAGGGCCATGATTTGTGAACCGAGGCAGATACCGAAGACCGGGATCGTGCCCCGGAGTATAACTTTCGTATTGGTGATGGTTTCAAGGCAAATTTTAGGATCGCCCGGTCCGTTGGAAAGCAGCACGCCATCGTATTGGTCCGCGGACAGCGGATAATTCCAGGGTACTAAGGTGACGGTGGCATCCCGTTTCAGAAGGCAGCGGATGATATTGTTCTTGGTCCCGCAATCAACCAGCATAATCCGGTATTTACCACTCCCGAACACCCTGGGTTGGCGTGTTGATACTTTATCCACCAGGTTTTCCGCATTGGGATCACGAAAACCGGGATCACCGTCAACGATGATCTTACCCAACATAGCACCATGCTCTCTGATGGTCCGCGTAAGCTGGCGGGTATCCACTCCGAAAATCCCGGGAACGCCCTGTTCCTCCATCCATTGCGAAAGGCTTTTTTCGGCATTCCAATGACTATATCTGAAGGAATAATCAGAGATGACAAGTCCGGTGACCTGAAGATGATCTGATTCGAAATTCTCGGCCATGCCGTTTTTCCTTGATACAAAAGGCACACCATAGTTACCGATCAGCGGGTAAGTGGCCACCAGGATCTGACCCTGGTACGATGGATCTGAAAGACTTTCGGGGTACCCGGTCATGGCAGTACTGAAAACCACCTCTCCGGCTGCCGATTGGGGAGCACCAAATGAATATCCTTTTAATGACGTGCCATCTTCAAGTATCAGATTGGCAGGTAGTAGTCGCGTTTCATTCATTCAACAACAACAGGCCGTTTCTGTGGTTTTTCGACCGGGGCAAAGATAGGGAGATTTTCTCCTTGCGTATTTAAAAAATCCGTAAATTTGCTAACAGAATCCATCCCCTTATGAAACAAATCTTTACTGTTTTTTTCCTTGCGATAGCAATCCTTGCATCTGCTCAAAACAAAACCAACAAATCAGCCGCTTCCCGATACGAAGTGGATACCATTCCGTTAGTATATGACCTGATTGGCCAGGTAGACACCGGACAATTCATGCCCGTTGTCAGGCATCTGAGCTCTTACTCGACCCGGAAATGCACTACACAGCAAGCCATTATGGCACAGAACTGGTTAAAGGATCAGTTCGACAGTTTGGGAATTCAAGTGGAACTGCAGGATTTTCCTCTTTATGGAGGTAGTCCCTGCAGCGACAATGTCATTGCCACCCTCCCAGGCTATGTACACCCCGATGAATATATCGTAGTAGGCGGGCATTACGACTCATATACTTACACCGGACTTGCACCGGGAGCCGACGACAATGCCTCCGGCACCAGTGGTGTCATGGAACTCGCCAGGATCCTGAAAAATTACGCTTTCGAACGGTCCATTATCTTCTGCGCTTTTTCTGCGGAAGAACTGGGATTGATCGGCAGCGAATATTATGCCACCAAGGCAAAACAATCGGGAATGGATATCCTTGGATACTTCAATTTCGATATGATAGGCTATCTCAACCCGGGAGATGAAATCCACACAGACATGATCGCTCCGTCATCTGCGCAGCAACTGGTCGATTTTTACACTAATGTAGCCGCTGTTTATCTCCCCGATTTTTCAGTGGAAGAGGCAGAGGCTATCGGTGGAGACAGCGATCACACTTCTTTCAACAATCACGGGTATATGGGTATCTTTCCCTTTGAAGACACTCCGAATTACAGTCCTTACATCCATACCCCGAACGATGTCATCGGACTGAGTTTCAACAGTCCCGAGATGGCCAAAAAATTCATCCAGGCTAATCTGGCCAGCGTTGCCACCCTGGCTGTTCCTTACGACAGCACGGTCAGTATCCCTCCTACCAGGGAGATTACGCACAATATCGTCCTTTTCCCCAATCCCGTTCGCGATCTCGTTTCCATCAGCAACGATAAGGGAGAACCCATGTTGGTGAGCATCAACAACATTTCAGGACAGACCCTGTTGAAAATGACTGTTAACGGCCAAAAAACCATCGACCTTTCCTCGCTGAAACCAGGTCTCTATTGTATTGTCTGCACGGGCGACAATTTTACGGAAACACTCAAAATGGTTAAACGATAATCTTCCTCTTTCAGGCAGTAAGAAAGGCTAAATCCTTTCCTGCCTGTTCATGAAAAGGCGGTTATTCCCTGTCATTTCGCAGGAGGATGGCCGCCTTCTCATTTTAATTCTATAGAAAACATCCCACACTTTTCTGATCTCTTTTCAAAATATGTAGTACTTTTATGGGATAAATTTCTGAAGATATAATGTCGAACAAAATATCAAAGGAGGAACTACAACAGCTGGCAATAAGTCCGGAGAGCGTCCTGAAATATACTAATGGGGAAATAACTGTGTTCTGGTTCCCTGACAGGTGCATTCATTCAGCCAATTGCCTGCTCGAGCTTCCCGAAGTTTTTGACACATCTCATGATCCGTGGATCAGCATGGATGGAGCGCCCACTGAAGATATTATCAGAACCGTCAATACTTGTCCGTCCAAAGCCCTCTGCTATAAAATGGACATTAAAATAGCCCGACGTCAGACTAAAAAGAAAAAAAAGAAACCGGCCATCTCCACGCATATCGAATTGGTCAAAGACGGTCCGGCCCTTATCCGGGGTTCTTATATCATTCGTGATGCCAACAAAAAAAAGGTAAAGATTAAGGGAGAAGTAGCTGCAATCTGTCGCTGTGGGAAGACAAAACATTCCCCTTTTTGCGACGGGTCTCATAAAACTGCAGAATTCCGGGATTGATTCTGATCTGTCATTTTCGATCCCACCTCCTTTCATGAAGGTTGACGATGGAGAAATAAAAAAAGCCGCCCTTGAGGGACGGCTTCTTTTTTAAACTGAAGTCAGATTATTTCTTAATCTTGGCAAGTTCTTTCTTCAGTTTTGCAGTCGGGGTGCCATCTTCATTCAGCCAGCCCTGTGCAATAGAGTCTTTGCGAGCAGCTTCAGCCTGAGCCTGAGCAATTGAATCAGCAACTCTCTGCTGTTCAGCCTGAACCATTGCTAATGAGTCAGCAACGCGGATTGAGTCAGCAATTCTTTTTTCTTCCATTTCTTTTGCGCTAGGTCCGCAGCTGTACAGGAAAGCGACAGCACCGATAACTAAAATCGAAGCAATTTTTTTCATTTGTTTATTGTTTTTTAAATTGACGATACAAAGGTAAGGCAACTCCCCTATACCATCCAAATATTTTGAGCACTTTTTTTAACATTTTTTAACAAATTATCGTAACATACTGAAATACTGCAAAATAAATTTTAAGATTTTTTAACTTTTCGAGACACAAAACGGTCATTTCCACCTTTAATTGTATTTTTGGTTCCTCTAAGCGATCATCCTGTCATTATAAACTGCAGTAATAAAGCCAAATCAGATGTTAATTCCCCTTGCCGAGCAACTCAGACCTTCCAAACTGGATGAATACTTGGGCCAGGAGCATCTTGTCGGACCGGGAGCCATTCTGCGGAAGGCTATTGAATCGGGCAATGTTCCATCCATGGTGCTGTGGGGACCTCCGGGAGTGGGTAAAACCACGCTGGCCTTTATCATCTCGAAGCAATTAAACCGGACTTTCTATACACTCAGCGCGGTCAGTTCCGGGGTGAAAGAGGTGAGGGAAGTGATTGCGAAAGCCAGGGAAGAAGGAGGAAGTCCTTTCTTGTTTATTGATGAAATCCATCGTTTCAGCAAATCCCAGCAGGACGCCTTGCTGGGAGCCGTTGAAAAAGGCATAGTGACCTTTATCGGCGCCACCACCGAAAACCCTTCCTTCGAAGTGATCTCCCCTTTGCTGTCGCGATGTCAGATCTATATTCTGAAATCGCTGGATGAATCACGTCTGTTAAAGCTGCTGGACCAGGGGAAACAACGGCTTGAGCAGGAGTACGGGATCCGGATCACAATCCGGGAGCCGGAAGCGATCCTCCGGATATCGGGCGGTGATGCGCGAAAACTGCTGAATGCGCTGGAGCTGATCGTGAGCGCCGAGAAGAGCGATACCTCGGAGATCACCATCACCAATGAAATGACGATCCGGATCATTCAGCAAAATCTGGCGATCTACGACAAAACAGGCGAGATGCATTATGATATCGTTTCCGCTTTCATCAAATCAATCCGCGGAAGCGACCCGAATGCAGCCGTTTATTGGATGACCCGCATGGTAGAAGCCGGAGAAGATCCGAAATTTATTGCCAGACGGATGCTCATCCTGGCATCGGAGGATATCGGAAATGCCAATCCCAATGCACTGTTGCTGGCCAATACCTGTTTTCAGGCCGTCACGGTGATTGGTTACCCGGAATGCGACCTGATCCTCTCGCAGACAGCCATCTACCTGGCCTGCTCCGTAAAAAGCAATGCTTCGTATCTGGCTATCCGTAACGCGCAGAAAGCCATTCGCGACTACGGAGACCTGCCGGTGCCGCTCCATCTGCGCAACGCCCCTACCAACCTGATGAAGGACATCGGGTACGGGAAAGATTACAAATACGCCCACGATTTCGAAAATAACTTTGCCGAACAGGAGTTCCTTCCTGACAAGATCAAAGGGAAAAAGTTCTATGACCCGCAACATAACGCCCGGGAAAATGAACTGAGAGCACGTTTGAAAGAGTTGTGGAAGAACAAATACAGGTACTAACCCAGAGAATGGTTTTCTCTGATTACTTTTGTCGTAAATTTTGAAAGAAGACCAATGAAACTCCCTCCTATTCCCAAGATCCGGTTCCCGGAAAGTGAAAATTTTTTCCTGATAGCCGGCCCATGTGTGATCGAAAATGAAACGATGCCGTTCGAGATCGCCGAAACTATACTCTCGATCTGCAACAGGCTTCAGATTCCGTTCATCTTTAAAGCTTCCTATAAAAAGGCCAACCGTTCGCGGCTTGATTCCTTCACCGGTATCGGGGATGAAAAGGGAATGCGTATTCTCCGGGAGGTGAGCGAGAAATTCAGCATCCCGGTACTGACCGATGTTCATACCGAATCCGAGTGCGCTATCGCCGGGGAATATTGTGATGTGATTCAGATCCCGGCGTTCCTTTGCCGCCAGACAGATCTGTTGCTGGCAGCGGGAAAAACCGGGAAGCCGGTGAATGTTAAAAAAGGACAGTTCGTTTCAGCCGCCTCCATGGAATTTGCGGTAGAAAAAATCCGCAGCACCGGTAACAACCATATCATCCTGACAGAACGCGGCAACACTTTCGGATATAACGACCTGGTGGTTGATTTCCGGAACATCCCCGACATGAAGCGTTTCAATGTGCCTGTAGTCGTCGATATCACCCATTCACTCCAGCAACCCAACCAGGTATCGGGTGTGACCGGAGGAAGACCCGATATGATTGAGACCATCGCCATGGCCTCGGTGGCTGCCGGAGCCGATGGATTGTTCCTCGAGACTCATCCCGACCCCCCTCATGCAAAGTCAGACGGAGCGAACATGCTTCGTCTCGACCTGCTCGAAAAAATGCTGGAAAAACTGGTCAGATTGCGGAAGGCGATCTGACCTAATCGATCGTCAATGCCTTGATACCACCGGTCTCCTTGTAGAATCTTGCTTTCCATTTATCAGCCGGGAGGCTGGAGATCAGTCCGAGTTGACTAACCAGACACTGGGTTTCCTTGAACGTGTTCTCATCCAATTTCACGATCACCCTGGCCAATTCAGGAATACGGTACGACAGTCCCTGTTCCTTGCTTTCCTTTACTGCTTTATTTAAGTAAGAAGCTACATTGTTTGTGTTTCCTACCCGCTGAATCTTGATGGTAATGACTTTGCCGGAAGGACCATCGAGGTCAAGCGCTCCTTTTGATTTGGAGAATTTGAAAATGGGGATCTCTGTATTGATCTGATTGGGCAGAGGGATGTATTTGTAAGAAAACTTCAGGGTTTTGTGAATGCTGATGCCGGTAAAAAGCTTCATGTATTCCTTTTCCATCAATTTCAGTTGGGTGTCCATGTATTCCAGGGTCTCGCGGTTATAACTCACTTCCTGGTACCCGGTGATCAGGTTAAACCGGTTGTCTTTGATTTTGGAGATAAAAGTGGCAGCCTCTTTTGCTTTCTCTTCAGGAGATTTCTCCACCAGCGTTCTTTTCAGGTATTGACGTTCCATGGTCATGGTATCAATGCTGACTTTCCGGATAATGGTATCTACCTTTTCAAACACGCTGACATCCGCATAATATTTGAAGATCTCGGGGAAGATATCCTTTTCAGCTACCAGCGGAGCTGCCGGTTCCTTATTCACGACGACTGTTTTCACGACCGTGTCGGTCTGATCAGGAATGGTACCGAGCATCAAACCGGCATCGCTGAGTTCCAGCAAGCCCGGTGCCAGGCCTTTTCCTGCTTTTCCCACGGTTTCCACATAGTAATACTGCTCAGGGTCCGGCTCCGGCGAGGTGGTAATGGCAATGTCGGAGATGGCATATTCCACTGAATTATTCAACACCACGTTTTTCAGTCCCAGGTATTTCATGGCGTAATCAGCATACGGACCCTTGTAATTCTCGATACGGTCGATGGTCACTTCGATGTTCACCACGGTCCGGGGAAGGGAATAGAAAACCCCGTGACTGACCGGTGGAACAGCTCCTTCGTTGATGTGATACACTTTCAACTGGGCAAAAAGGTTTCCACTCATCAATCCTAATACGATAAGTAAAACCGGTACAGCAACGATCTTATTTTTCATACGACCTGTTTTTAATCATGCAACCTCTGTTGTTTAACCTGTGATGTGGAATTTTTTATTCTCAGTATGAAGAGTCCTGCAAATGTAATAAATCCGTTTACAATCAACAGTTCAAATCCAAACTCATAGCCATTGAAGAGAACGGAAGAGAATATGTTCAGTAAATAACAGATTACCGGTGAAATGATTGCCACGATGGGGACGAAACGGTCTTTCACATCGAATTTGGTAAACAACCCAAACGCATACAATCCCAACAACGGACCGTACGTATAACCTGCTATGGTAAACAGTTTATCGATCACCGCCCGGTCATTGATTGCGCGAAATACCACGATGACTGTCAGGAGCAGCATAGCGAACGAAATATGAACCAGGTACCGTATCCGTTGTTTTTTTCGTTCATCGAGATCGGTCTTTTTATTCAATCCAAGGATATCGATACAGAAAGAGGTCGTCAGGGAAGTCAGGGCGCCATCAGCGCTGGGATAAGCGGCAGAGATAAGTCCGATAAGAAAGACCATCCCGGTCACCGGACCCAGGTACTGGAAGGCAATGGTCGGGAAGAGATCATCGGATCGCAAAGGGAGGGCAATGCCCCTGGAATTGGCAAACACAAACAAGGATGCTCCCAAAAACAGAAAGAGAAAATTCACTCCCACCATGATAGTGCTGAACGTGAACATATTTTTTTGCGCATCCTTCAGTGAACGGCAACTCAGGTTCTTTTGCATCATCTCCTGGTCGAGTCCTGTCATAACGATGGCGATGAAAGCTCCGCTGATGAACTGGGTCAGGAAAAACCGCCGGTCGCCCCAATCGGTAAAAATCATCTTTGAATATCCACTGTCAATGACCTGTGACAGCATCCCGCTAAAGCCGCCTCCCATCATCCGGACGATGACTACCGTAGTAACTACCAACGCTGCCAGCATAAAGGTCGTCTGCAGCGTATCGGTCCAGATGATCGTCTTCACACCACCTTTAAAGGTGTACAGGATAATGAGAACGACAAAGATCAGGGTGGTCACGAAGAAAGGAACGTTCCAGGCATCAAACACAAATACCTGCAGCACATTCACCACCAGGAACATTCTGAAAGAAGCGCCGATGGTACGGGAAAGCAGGAAGTAAAAAGCGCCGGTCTTGTAGGAGAATTTTCCGAAGCGCGATTCAAGGTAGGAATAGATCGACGTAAGGTTCAGCCGGTAATAGAGCGGCATCAGCACCGTAGCAATGACTGCATATCCCACGAGGTAGCCCAGCACTACCATCATATAGGAAAACTGCGTAGTTCCAACCCAACCGGGTACAGACATGAAGGTAACCCCTGATAACGATGCTCCGATCATTCCATAGGCGACCACGAACCAGGGCGACTCTTTATTCCCAATAAAAAAGCCACGGTTAGTAGCCTTGCGTGCGGTAAGCCAGGTAATGAAAAAAAGAAGTACGGTGTAGCTGATGAAAACGGAGAAAATAAGTGTTGGAGTCATTGCTGTATAGAGAGTTAAAGAATGTTTGAGGCAAAGGTCAGGAGATCGGGAAAACAAAGATTGTATTGTCCCGAGATCTTTTCAATCAGGGAAGTATCGTCAGAGATCAGGATGGTTTTCATTCCCGCGTTGTTACCAAAAAGAATATCCGATTCCGAATCACCGGCCATCACCGATTTTCCGAAGTCGATCTCCGGGAACTGACGTTGTGCTTCCAACGCCATGCCAATTCCCGGTTTCCGCATCGGTGATCCCTCAGAGCTCAGGTGAGGAGAATGAAGGACAAGGTCGATCCGGCCCCGGCATCCTTCCACTTGCCTGACCATGCTGCTGTGAATGCGGGCCAGGTCTTCCTCGGTCATCAGCCCTTTGGCAATACCCTGTTGGTTACTCACCACCACAATCCGTCCAAACTTCCGGGCCAGTATCTTCAGGGCATCGGTCACCCCCGGGAGAAACTCAAAGTCTTCCCACTGTGTCACATATCCATCCACGATCCGGCGGTTGATCACCCCGTCGCGATCCAGAAACAACGTCCAGGTCTTATCAGTATTCCAGTCTTTGAAATTCATGTTGAGCTCTTTCATAATCTTCCGGGATGCCGATGTCGAGGAAATACCCGTCGGCCACAAAACCCAGCATGGTGTGATCCATGTAATATTTTTCAAAACAATCTTTTTCGATGGAAAATTTGTCTTCGAAGAAATCGCCGGTGATAAAGTTTTTATTCAGAATATACACGCCTCCGTTGATATATCCAGGACCGCCGTTTTCCTTTTTCTCCGTGAAGCCCTTGATGCGATGTGAGATACCCAGTCTGACGGCTCCATACCGTCCCGTATCTTCCAGGTACCTGAGAGCCAGTGTCAGGAGTCCATGTCCTGAATGATGGAACCTGTCCATTTCTTCCAGGTTGATACTGAATAAGGAATCCCCGTTCATGACGAATGCTTCTTCCCCGTTGATAAGGCGAAAGGCATTCCGGATGCCGCCTCCGGTACCCAATGGTTCTTTTTCTTCAGCATAGGAAAGATCGAGGGAGCGGTATTTTTTTCCGAAACACCCACTGATCATGTCGCCCTTGTATCCAGTGGAGACAACCACTTTCCCGATGTTATACCTGATCAGGTAATCGAATACATATTCCAGGAAAGGACGGCCGTTGACATCAGCCATTGATTTGGGAACATCGCTGACGACTGTCCGGAGCCTTGTCCCCAGACCTCCTGCCAGGATGATTGCTTCCCTGATCACGGCTATCGGGGGAAAATGGTTGATTCGATGATCTCGCAGATGATGTGTCCGATCATGATGTGTGATTCCTGAATGCGGGGGGTCTCATCAGAAGGAACATTGAGAAGAAAATCACAGACATTCTTCATTTTACCACCCGATCTTCCGGTCATTCCGACGATGATCATACCCAGATCCTGCGCGGTCTCGATGGCGCGGAGGATATTTCCCGAGTTTCCCGACGTAGAGATGGCGATGAGCACATCACCGGAGTGACCAATACCCTGGAGCAACCGGGAGTACACTTCGTCGTAAGAATAATCGTTGGCCACTGCCGTCAGATAGGAAGTATTGACATGGAGCGCTTCCGCGGGCAATGGCGGACGATCGTAGAGATAACGTCCCGACAGTTCCGCAGCCAGATGTTGAGCATCGGCCGCGCTGCCACCGTTTCCGCAGAAATAAATCCGGTTACCCTGGCACAGCGTCTCGGCGCAGTTCTGCGCCACATCGTTGATCTCCGAAAGAAGGTGTTCGTCGGAAAGGATCCTTTTCTTCGTCTCAATCGATTGTTGTATGCGTTCTGAAATGATATCCATAATGATCTTTCAACAAATGATGATTGTTAATAACACCAGGTGGTCAGTCCTTTGATGGTAAATTCATACCGTTTGGCCTGTCCGCCAAAAGCGGTCAAGGCTCTGATCACGTCATGCCGCGTGTTTCCCGGGCAGTAAAAGAACATGAATCCGCCGCCGCCGGCGCCGGAGACTTTCCCCCCGGTAGCACCATGGCGGATAGCCGTTTCATACAATTGATCGAGGAGGGGGTTAGAGATGCCGTTAGCCATCTTCTTTTTATGCTCCCATCCGAAGGCAAGAATCTCGCCGATGGTATCCAGTTGACCTTTCAGCAAGGCTTCCTTCATCATCACCGACTGTTCTTTCAACTTCAGCATGGCTTCGATCGATTTCTCGTTTTTCGCCGCCACATTTTTTTGTTGCTGCTCGATAATCCTTGATGACAGACGGCTGGTTTCGGTATGGTACAGCACCAGGTTGTTGGCGAGTTCATCCAGGTAATTTTCCCTGATGCGGAGGGGGTTTACAATCACTTTTTCCTTCATGAACTCCATGAAGTTCACGCCTCCGAAGGTGGCTGCATACTGATCTTGCTTTCCACCTGCCATACCCAGGTCGGTGCGTTCGATCTCAAAAGCCAGGTGAGCCAGGTCATAATCGCCAAGGGGCAGGCCCAGCCATTGGGTGAAGGCGCCAAGGATGGCCACCACGAGTGTCGAGGAAGTCCCGAGACCCGAGCCCGGAGGGGCATCAACCCAGGTGGTCAGTTCAAATGATAACGGCTTCCCGGAAAATTCCTTCACCACCCGGTTGTAAATACCTTTATGGAGGTCCAGTTTCCCGTCAATCTCCAGTTGCTCTTTTGCTTCCAGTTCATAGAATTCTCCTTTGTCGGGAGAGTTCAGGATGATTTTCCCATTGTTCAGGGGACGAATAGCTGCGTAAGCATACATGCTGATCGTCGCATTCAGGATGGCGCCGCCATAGATATCGGAAAATGGGGCCACATCGGTTCCGCCTCCGGCAAGACCTAATCGTAATGGCGCTTTACTTCGGATAATCATGAAAAGTCAACATTTAATAATAACACACTTATCCTGTCACTGTTGCAATGGCTTCCACCATCCTGCTCCAGGAGTATTTCATCTTTTCGACGGCGGCATTGGCTGCAAATTCATGTTCCCTGTTCTCTTCGTAAAAATCGGCGATAGCGTTGGCAATAGCTTCCGGAGCAGGTTCTGTCACATACCCGACTTGTCCCTGAGGAACAAATTCAGAGAGTCCGCCGACATCGGTGATGATCATGGGTTTGTTAAAATGATAAGCAATCTGCGTCACCCCGCTCTGGGTGGCGCTTTTGTATGGCTGAACCACCAGGTCGGCCGCGCAAAAGTAATTGACCACTTCACTGTCGGGGATAAAATCATTGCTCATGATGATCTGGTCTTTGATGCCAAGCCGTTCGATCTGCTGAAGGTACGGCTTCGGATCGCAGTAAAACTCTCCGGCCACGATCAGTTTCATCGGTGTTTTTCGCAAGCGTTCATCGGCCATGGCTTCGAGCAGCAGGTCAAGGCCTTTGTATTCCCTGATAAATCCGAAGAAGAGAAGATAACGAATACTATCATCCAACCCCAGACGCGATTTCGCCTCCGATTTGGTGATTATTTCTCCGAAATTATCGTACAGCGGATGAGGGCAGAATGAAACCGGTTTGTCCAGACTGAGGCTATGAAGCGTTGTTTCGATATCCTTTTGTACCGACCGTGACATCGCGATGAAACCATCGGCTGATCTCACCCAGTACTTGATCAGGATCCGGTCACCGGGTCGTTTTTCATGCGGGATGAGGTTATCGACGATCGACACCACCTTCGTATGCCTGTTTCTCCGGATGATCCGGCATATTGTCCCCAGGCAGGGGGCCATGAAAGGGATCCAGAATTTAACGATGACCAGGTCGGGGCGTAGCTTTTTCAAGCGCCGTCCGACGCGGATCCAATTCAATGGATTGATGGAATTCACCCGGATATCGATCGGGATATCTGCCGGAGCAGGTTCGGTAGCATATTGGGTTTTCCCGGGAAAAAGGATCGAAGGATATTGCAGGCTGAAGGTATAGATGGAAGCATCGTCCCCCCGGAGCAGGTATTCGCGGATCAGCCGTTCATTAAATGTGGCAAGCCCACCCCGGAGAGGATGGGCTGACCCGATGAGCACGACTTTCTTTTTCGCAGAATTGTCCACGATGATGGTTAGTTATGATTAATTCTTTTTTCAATCAGATAATTGTTCCGGTCGGATGAATTGCGGGTGATCAATTCGCCCAGGAAACCAGCCACGAACAGTTGTGTTCCGAGGATCATGGCCAGCAACCCGAGATAGAAAAGCGGTCGTTCGGTCATCCGGAATTCCAGCATAAAAACTTTCGCGTAGGCCAGATAACCGGCGATGCAGAAACCGATCAGGAAGAGAAATGTCCCCCATAACCCGAAGAAATGCATCGGGTTTTTCCCGAAGCGGGTGGTGAAGGTGATGGTAAGCAAATCGAGGTATCCTTTGAAAAAGCGGTCGAGGCCGTATTTGGTAACCCCGTATTTTCTTTTCTGGTGATGAACCACTTTTTCACCGATCTTCTTGAATCCGGCCCATTTGGCGATTACCGGGATGTACCGGTGCATCTCTCCGTAAACTTCAATGCTCTTGACCACCTGTTTCCGATAGGCTTTGAGGCCGCAATTGAAGTCGTGGAGGCGGATGCCCGACATCCGGCGGGTCGTCCAGTTGAAGAAGCGAGTGGGGATAGTCTTCGAGATCGGGTCATACCTTTTCTTTTTCCATCCTGAAACAAGATCATATCCCTCTTCCCTGATCATCCGCACCAGTTCCGGGATTTCATCAGGGCTGTCCTGCAAGTCGGCATCCATGGTGATGACCACATCGCCGTTGGCAGCCTGGAATCCCACATTCAGCGCTGCAGCTTTTCCGTAGTTACGTTGAAATTTAATCCCGTGTACCCGCGGGTCAGTGCTGCCGAGTTGTTCAATGATCTCCCAGGAATGATCCCGGCTCCCGTCATCGACAAAAATGATCTCATGCGAGAGTCCGTTTTCTTTCGCCACCCGGGTGATCCAGGCGTGCAACTCGTTCAGGGATTCTTCTTCGTTCAGAAGAGGTATGACTATTGAGACATCCATACAATACGGGTTAAACAAGAGGTTCGACCGACTTATCCTCTTTCTTTACAAAGATGGCAGCGATAAGGGCGATGACGACAGAAGCGATAGCGTATCCGATAAATGCGGAGACGGCAATCATGGCGGGTGACATGAATTTGGAAGACATCTCAACCGCCTGTTCAATCTGTTCTTCGCTCATGTTAGGGTTGGTGGAATACATTGTCTGCCTTGAGATATCCATCATTTCCTGAATGTATCCCGGATGGATGTACTTCACAAATACGAACATATAGACAGCCACCAACAGGCCTCCGAAAAGTCCGATCATGAAACACGAAACAAAGGCTTTGCTGTAAGGCATAAAACCGTTGAGGTATTTCTTTCTGTATTCAAGGGTACCCCAAACCATACCACCGATCAAAAAGAGATAGCTGATGTATCCCAGAATTTTATTGGTATATACTCCTGCCAGGAACAGGATCAGATTATAAAGGATCAGAACTGCCCCTGTAATAATACCGAACCAAAGGGCATTTGACGAAACAGAACGCGGTTTTTCTTCCATGATGTTGAGTTTTGGTTTACATATTGGGCAAACATACAAAAAAACGGTCATGTTGATGGAAACAAAGCCGAATTTTTCTACCTTTGCAGCGGGTAAGTCTTATACGACCAGCTCCCGTTGAACTCCCCCAGGTCCGGAAGGAAGCAAGGGTAAAATGGTTGAGCGGTGCGATATAAGTAACTTACCCATTTTTTATTTTCTTTCTATTACTACATTTGTAGAAAATATTAAGCCTTGCTGTTAAAGATACATCCGGATAACCCGGGCGAACGTCATCTGAAGATTATTACCGAGTGTTTGCGTGACGGAGGGGTGATCATTTATCCCACCGACACAGTCTACGGGATGGGTTGTGACATTACCAGGATCAAAGCCGTTGAACGGGTAGCGCAGATCAAGGGGATCAAACGCGAGAAGGCAAATTTCTCCTTTATATGTTCATCGTTGTCGCAGCTTTCCGATTACACACTCCCGATTCCCAACCCCGTGTACAAAATGATGAGGAAAGCCCTGCCGGGGCCTTACACGTTTATATTGAATGCCAACAGCAATGTGCCCCGTTTTTTCCAAAGCAAGAAAAAAACCGTAGGTATTCGTATTCCCGCACACAATGTCCCGCTGCAGATCGTTGAACTATCAGGTATCCCGATCATGACCACCTCCCTGCACGATGATGATAAAATTCGCGAGTATCCTACTGATCCGGAGATTATTTACGAACGATACCGGAAGCTGGTCGACATTGTCATCGATTCGGGGCCTTGTGGAATCGTAGCTTCTACGGTCATCGACTGTACAGGTGAAGAACCCCTGTTAGTCAGACAAGGTAAAGGAGATTGGGACAGTCTGTTATAGTTTTCGATGTTTCTTCCCGTTGATTTTATCTTTAACATTTTTGAAGTTTGGGTTTTGAACTTTAAATTTTAGTCACTACCTTTGCACCCGCAAAATCTTGAATAAAAAAGATGATTCGCTAGCTCAGCAGGTAGAGCATCGCCCTTTTAAGGCGGGGGTCCTGGGTTCGAGCCCCAGGCGGATCACAAAAGCCGGGTTTCTCCCGGCTTTTTTATTTTCACTTATTCCCTCCCCTTCCCTCTTCCATTACATCAATCACCTAACATTCAAAAGCACAACTTCATTCCCTGGCACCCGGGAGAAAGGTATGATAACATCAATCTGATTGTGCCCCAAAGCCACCCTTTTTCTCCCGATGAAATAAACATAACATCATTGCAACATTTTTTTTCCGCATCACCTATCGTGATGTTTCATTTTATTTTATATTTGCATTAGTTGGATGACACCAAATTCTATGAAAAAAAAGATCCTGGTTCCCACTGACCTTACATCGACCGCTGATAAAGCTATTTTTCAGGCACTTGCCATGGCGAAAAAGATGGAAGCTGATGTGGAGCTCATTTCTGTTGTTTCCGATGACACCCTACCTGCCGAACTGGTAGAGATGGACCTGAACACGGAAATAGTCAGGCTCCGGAAAAAGACCGGGATCACTTGCGAGAGAAAAGTATTGAAAGGGAGTCTGATGTCTGTGATTGAGAAGTTTCCTTACACGGAAAATCACCCGCTCATGGTCATCGGCACCCACGGGATCCACGGACTGAGACAACGGCTGATTGGGTCCAATATTCTGAAACTGGTATCGAAATCATCCATTCCCGTTCTGGTAGTTCAGGAAAAGTCTCCGCTGGTGAAAAACTTCAACAGGATCGTTCTTCCGGTGGCCAGCCATGCCTCGTTTTATAAAGCCGTTCATGCGGTCACCTGCATGGCTGAATTGTACCAAAGCGAGATCTGCCTCTACTCCATTCAAAAAAACGGATTCGTATGGCCCGATCAGCTGGTCAAAAACATCGAACTGGCTATCAGCACTTTCGAAGAGCATCACGTGAAGGTGACCAGGGTCAGGGAAGGCCAGAATGTCTATTCGCAAGGATACGCCAAGCAAACACTCAATTACGCCCACTCGGTAAATGCCGATGCGATCTGCATCATGTCCATCCCTTCCAGAGAATACTATTATTTTGCCCAGGCGGATAAAGAACATACCCTGCTAAACGACCATTATATCCCTGTTTTGTGTGCAGGAGGGGGATTTGAGGAAATATAACTGCCAACGAAAATCATTGGAATGAGAAAACCTGGTTGTATGCGTTTCAGCTTACATGATCGGGGAAGTAAACTTCTTCCTGTTCTCATCCTGATAATATTGTTTTGCTCCTCCGTCAATGGTCAGTTGACTCCTGAAAACCGTATCCGGATACTGACCAAAGAATATTCCCATACAACCAACGACAGCCTGAAAATTGAAAAACTTTCCGAGATAGCCTTTATCTGTGAGGACATGTTATACGACTCGCACCGCGCCGACAGTGTCGCCGAGATTGCGATAAATATAGCCCGTGAAAGTCACCGGAATGATCTTCAGTTACTGGCATACAACCGCTATATCGAAGTGATTGAACTAGACTTCAACCAGGAAAAAAATTTTGATTATGCCGTGAAAGCGCTGGAACTCAGCAGCCTTAATTTTAATGCCCTGACCGGTTGGAGAGTGCTTCGAAATCTGGCAAATGTTTACCTGGCAGAATATCATTACGAAAAAGCCCTGACCACCGGTAACAGCGCCCTGAAGTTGGCTCAATCGCTGAAAAACGAAAAACTGAAAGCGGAAAGTTATCTGCTCATCGGGAATAGTTATGAGGGCAGAAATCAACGGATTGAAGCGTTTACGTGCTATATGGAAGCGATGAATATTGCTGAAAGCCTGGATGACTTTTCTCTACGACGTGAATGCTATTCGATCTTATCCAACTTTTATAAAAACAACAGGTTGTTTACACAGTCCATCAAATATAAAAACCTGGAAGAGATCATGATTCTGAGAACCTTTCCCATCGATTTTACCGCATTGATGTATGCTCAGTACGATTTGTTGCTGATTGACATGGAAATGAATCAGAACCGGATGGACCTCGTGACTGCCCGCAATATCATGGGATACGCCCATCGTGCTCATGACAAACGGCTTCAGGTCTTTATCATGGCTCTGGTCAGGCAGCATTTTATAGAAGCCGGGCAGATAAAGAAACTGTATGATCTTTATCATTTCCAATATCCCGAAGAGATGGATGAACTCCGGGGAGAAGACTTGCCCTTATATTACCGGCTTCAGGCCTATTTCCATGAAGAACTGAACCATCATGATTCGGCGAACTACTATATGCAGAAAGCAGAAAGCCTTCTGCGACCAATCACGAACAAGATTTTGAAATCGAATTTCTACCACCGCTGGGGACAGTTTTACCTCAGGCAGGGAAGACAAGCGGATGCTCTCCGGAAGTTTAAACTAGCGTATTCGTTGGCCGATTCCGCCTCCTATTACTCGTATATGTTGAATGCTTCATCTCAGATTGAAGCCATTTACCGTGACATGGGTAATTACGGAAAAGCTTACCAATATTCGTCCCTGAACCGGGTCCTCTCCGACAGTATTAACAATGCGGCCAGGAAAGAGCAGGTGATCATGGGAGAGATAAACCGGCAAACCCAGCTCTGGAAGGCAGCCAGTAAACGGGAAAAAGAAAACGCCGAAAGAGCTGCTGTTCAACGACGGCTTGAGCGAAATATCACCGCAGGTGGCGTCGGGGTCCTGATGATCCTTTTCTTTTTCATATTTCGCTCGTACAGACTGCAGAAAAAGTTTAACCGGAACCTGGATAAAGAAAAGAAGCGGTCGGATGAATTGTTATTAAACATCCTGCCTGTTGAAACAGCAGATGAACTGAAAAAAACAGGAACCGCAAAAGCCAAACGATTTGAGTTGGTGACCGTCATGTTCACGGATTTCAAGAACTTCACACATGCCAGTGAAAATATGTCTGCCGAGGCGTTAGTAGAAGAAGTACATGCCTATTTCAGCGGATTTGACCAGATCATCTCCCGGCATAATATTGAAAAAATCAAGATCATTGGGGATAGTTACATGTGCGCCGGCGGGTTACCTGTCGAAAACCATTCTCATGCTTATGATGTGGTCAGCGCCGCCCTTGAACTCCAGAAATTTGTGGAAGCCCAAAAGAAACTCCGGATCTCGCAAGGCCGGATTTATTTCGAGCTCCGCATCGGAATCAACACCGGTCCTGTCGTGGCCGGCATTGTAGGTCTGAAGAAATTCGCCTATGACATCTGGGGCGACACGGTCAATACTGCCTCTCGTATGGAAGAATGCGGAGAAGTCAGCAAAGTAAATATCAGCGGAAATACTTTTCTGCACGTCAGTGACCGGTTCCAATGCACGTACCGGGGGAAAATCCAGGCTAAAAACAAAGGAGAAATCGACATGTACTTTGTCGAGCACCGGTAAGCTGTCCTTCCTTTTCACGTTTCCCGGTTGTCCGGAAAAGCTTGCTTTTCCCGGGCTAAAATCGTAATTATGCAGTCTGATAAATGCCCGAGAGAAAAGTCGACGAATGACTTCTTCCCCGGGTAATTTTTGAAACCGATGATGACTGTTCCAGATAAAACTGATTATATCTTCGAATCCTATCCCGGGGATCCGTTGAAAACCCGCGTTTACACGCTGGACAACGGGTTGAAAGTGTTCATGAGCGTTTACCGGGATGCTCCCAGTATTCAGACGTATATCGCCGTGAAGGCCGGGAGCAAGAACGATCCTCCCGAGACCACCGGGTTGGCGCACTATTTCGAGCACATGATGTTCAAGGGTACCGTACGCTTCGGGACCTCAGACTGGGAGAAGGAAAGACCGTATATCGAACAGATCGAACATCTTTTTGAAGAATACCGCACCCGGAAGGATGAGTCGGAACGGGCTTCCATCTACCGGGAAATCGACTGTCTTTCGTATGAGGCAAGCCAGATCGCCATTCCCAACGAATACGACAAGTTGATGGATGCTATCGGAAGCCAGGGCTCAAATGCCGGAACATCCAACGATTACACGGTCTACATGGAAAACATTCCGGCCAACCAGGTAGAAAACTGGGCCAGGATTCAAGCCGAACGATTTTCAAACCCTGTTCTCCGGTTGTTTCATACCGAAGTGGAAACCGTCTTTGAAGAGAAAAACCGCTCGCTGACCAACGACCTGCGGAAAGTCAGTGAGACCATGTTCCGGACGCTTTTCCCCAACCACCCTTACGGGAGGCAGACGACGCTGGGTGAAGCAGAGCATCTTAAAAACCCTTCGATGAAGAATATCCGTGAGTTCTTCGCGAAGTACTATGTCCCGAATAATATGGCGGTATGCATGTCGGGCGACCTGGATCCGGATGCCATGATCCGCATCATCGACCGTTATTTTGGAAAACTGAAACCGGGAACGGTCCCTGAGTTGTCATACGACGATTATCATCCCCTTACCCAACCGGGTATCGAAACCATCACCGGGCTGGAAGCAGAGAATGTCAGGCTTTCCTGGGGCTTCGGGGTCCCGGCTTCCTCTCGTGAAGCGCTGATCCTCCAGATGATCTCTGCCATCCTGTTTAATGGAAAGACGGGTTTGATCGATCTGAACATCAACCAGCAGCAAAGAACCCTTGACGCCGATTGTTACCCCGGCATCATGAACGACTACTGTTACCTGACCATGAGTGGGCACCCGAAGACAGGTCAGACCCTTGACGAGGTGAAAGATCTTCTCCTGGAGCAGGTGATGAAACTGAAAAACGGAGATTTCCCCGAATGGCTGACAGAAGCGGTTGTCAATAACTTCAGGCTGACTTTGCTTCGTCAGAATCAGGACAACCAGGGCCGGGCGATGTCCATAGCCAATGCTTTCGTGAGCTGCATCCCGTATGAGCGGTTTGCACGGTTCATGGACGAAATCGGCAGCATCACACGCGATGAAATCCTGAATCTTTCCCATCAGATCACCGATCAGAATTACTCTCTCATTTATAAAAAGCAAGGTCCTCCCGATGATGTCCTGAAGATCCCCAAACCTCCGATAACCCCGATCTGCATTAACTATAGTGCCGAATCAGCGTTTCTGAAAGAGATAAAAAACACTCCGGTCGAACCGATAGCGCCGGTATTCCTGGATTTTCAGAAGGACCTGGATACCGTCCGGCTTTCCCCGGTCTCCCGTCTTCTTTATACACAGAATACCGAAGACGAGACATTCTCCCTGACGCTGCATTTTAATTCCGGCAGAAACAGTGACAAGGAGCTTCATTTTGCCACGGCGCTCCTGCCCTATCTCGGGACATCCAAACATTCGGCCGCCTGGATCAAGCAAGAATTTTTCAGGATTGCCTGCGACTTCGATATCTGCGCCCGGGAGGAAGAGATCAACCTCACTATCAGCGGGCTGTCCAGCGGCTTTGAACGATCGATGGAGCTCACAGAGGAGTTACTGACTGACTGCCAGCCCGACCAGCAAGTACTTGACGACCTGGTTATCAACGTACTTCAATCAAGACAGGATCAGAAATCAAGCCAGCAGGAAGTCTTTAACGCGCTGATCAGTTACGGCACCTATGGTAAAGATTCTCCTTTTAAAAACCTGCTGCCGGAAAGAGATCTACGGTCATTGAAAGCGGAGGCGCTGGTTTCTTCCCTCCGCAAATTGTGCGGTTACCCGCATGATATTCTTTATTACGGACCGATGAAGACGGAGTCGGTCATCTCGTTCCTGCAACAGAATACCTGTGCCGTTTCTGCTCCCGGGACGCCTCGTGCGATGAAGTTGTATGTTGAACTCCCGACAACGGAAAATCGGGTGTTTTTTGTTCATTACGATGCCCAACAAGCCCGGCTTCAGACGATCATCCGTGAATTTCAATTTGATGCAAAGATGATGCCGGTTGTGACCCTGTTTGATCAATACATCAGCAATCTGTCTTTCAAGGAGCTGAGGGAGAAAAGGGCGTTGGCGTACACTGCCTGGTCACATCTGCGGACGCCGCGTGATCAGAAGAGATATTTCATGACCCTTGGTTTTGTCGGCACCCAGAATGATAAAGTAATGGATGCTTTTCAGGCTCTGGATGAATTGTATGATGAGATGCCGCTGACAGAAACCGGCTTCCAGGCCGCCGCTGATGCGGTGCTGAACCGTATTCGTTCCGAAAGGATCACCAAATCAGCCATCCTGCAGAATTTTATCAACGCCGAGCGGAGAGGGCTTCAGACGGATATTCGAAAAGACATCTTTTTCGGGATACAGTCCATGACAAGCCATGACATACGGCAGTTTCAGGAGAATTTTCTGAAATCAAAGGCTAAGACATACCTGGTGGCCGGAAAGGAGTCGGAAATGGATTTTGAGAAATTGTCTAAGCTTGGTTCTGTGATCCGTTTGTCGCCGGAGGATATCTTCGGCTATTAAAAAGAAAGAGCGATGTCACCACCGCTCTTACTCTTCAAACTTGTTATTCCTGTTTTGGCTTTTCCTTGATGGGAAGGATACCGGCCATTTCTCCGATGACATTCACCAGGTCGGAGCCGGTCGGGACCACGATCTTCGCATTATCCTTCAGGGCTGTTTCCATAGCCTGAATGCGTCTCAGAAGTTGGGCGTTGCCGATAAAATATTTTTCAGCGGCTTCATTGACCAGCGCGATAGCCTGCGCTTCCCCTTCTGCCCGTAAGATATTACCTTGTCTGATCCCTTCAGCGCGGCGAATCTCGGCGCGTTTTTCACCATCGGCATGCGTTTCTGCTGCCGTAGCGAAGTCGATGGCTGAGATCTTTTCGTTTTCTGCTTTCACGATCTTATTCATGGTCTCCTGCACATCGCGGGGAGGCTCAATCTCTTTCAATTCGGTCCGGATGATCTCGATACCCCAGGTGCTTGTTTCTGAAAGCAGGGTGGCGTGCAGTTCTTTGTTGATCTTGCCACGTTCACTGTTAGCCGACTTCAGGGTGAGCGTTCCGATAATGTTACGCAGGGTGGTCCGGGCAAGGTTGACGATCTGCCATTCGATTCTGTTTACGTTATACTGTGATTGTTTAACGCTGTTTTCGTCTGCTTTGATCCTGAAATAAACCTGTGCATCGACTTTCGCATTCAGGTTATCGTTGGTGATGATCTCCTGTGGTTCGGCATCGATCATCTTCTCAGTGATATTAACCTGAAACATCTTCATAACCCCCGGGAAAATCCAGTGAAATCCCGGTTGTGCAAAAGAAAAATATTTTCCAAACATTTCAATCAGCCCGCGGTGCGTGGGACGAACGATCCTTACTCCTGCCAAAAAGAATAGCAGAAGAGCGATAATAATAAATACTAAGGTTACCTGGTTCATGGTGTAAAAATTTTGGTTGAATAATTTTATAAAGCAAACATATAAAAAATAAGGTCTAAACATCACGTCATCTCACTTTTTGTCTCCTTTCGCGTGGTTATTTTGTATTTTTGACGAAATAATATCAAAATCTCCCAACATGGCACAGAAAATCATTACCCTCCTGACCGTAGCTGTTCTGGCACTGGCAGTCGTGACCGGATGCAACCGCGCGGAGAAAAAAGCAGCCCTCTCGCATGAGGATTCCGTTATGTTAGAAAAAGTGAATGAATTTGCAGTTGTAAAACTGACCACGGACCTGAGTGTCCTGACTGAAAAAGAAAAGCAGATGATCCCATTGCTGATCCAGGCTGCCGACCTTGTCGACGATATTTACTGGGAGCAGACTATCGGGAAGAAAGAATCTTTCCTTGAATCCATTAAAGATACGCTGACCCGGAAATTTGCCGCGATCAACTATGGCCCCTGGGAACGCCTGAACGGCAACAAACCCTTCGTGGAAGGGTATGGCGAAAAGCCGGCCGGCGCCTGCTTCTACCCTGCCGATATGACGAAAGAAGAATTTGAAAAATGGGATAACAAAGACAAGACGAATCCTTATACGATCGTTGTCCGGAACGAAGATAAATCGCTGAAATCCGTCTGGTACCACGAAGCCTATTCCGACCGTCTTCAAAAGGCTTCCCAGCTGTTAAAAGAAGCAGCAAAACTGGCAGAAGACCCGGGATTAAAGAAATATTTGGAACTCAGAGCCGAGGCCCTGGTCACCGATGACTATTTTGCCAGTGACATGGCCTGGATGGACATGAAAACCAACACCCTTGACATAGTTATCGGGCCTATCGAGAATTACGAAGATGAACTCTTTGGTTATAAAACTGCTTACGAAGGCGCTCTTCTGGTGAAGGATAAAGAATGGAGCAAGAAGCTGGCGAAGTATTCAGCCATGCTTCCCGCGTTGCAGAAGCAGCTTCCGGTGGATGATAAGTACAAGAAAGAGACGCCCGGCAGCGATTCAGACCTGAACGCCTATGACATCATCTATGTCTCCGGACAATCCAACGAAGGAAGCAAGACCATTGCCATCAACCTCCCGAATGATGAAAAGGTACAGCTGGCGAAAGGTTCACGGCGTCTTCAGTTGAAGAATGCCATGAAAGCCAAGTTCGACAACATCCTGGTGCCCATCTCCAATGTCGTCATTGATCCGTCACAGCGCAGCCTGATCAAGTTTGATGCCTTCTTCTCCAACGTGATGTTCCACGAAGTGGCTCACGGACTGGGTATTAAGAATACAATCACCGGGAAAGGAATGGTACGGGATGCCATGAAGGAAAAATATTCCTCTTTTGAAGAAGCGAAAGCGGACATCCTCGGGCTGTTTATGGTGACCAAGCTTATCGAAGCAGGCGAGATCAAGGATGCGACCGAAAACGAAGCCTATGCCACTTACATGGCCGGACTCATCAGGTCAGTCAGGTTTGGCGCTGCCAGCGCCCATGGAAAAGCCAACATGATGTGCTTTAATTTCCTGGCAGACAAAGGCGCTTTCACCAGAAACGAAAGCGGGATGTATAAGGTCGATTTCGCAAAATTTAAAACAGCCATGAATGATTGGGCAGAGAAAGTCCTTATCTTCGAAGGCGACGGGGACTATGCCGGTGCTTCTGCCTACCTGGAAGCCAATGGAAAGATCCGGCCCGATCTGCAATCAGACCTTGACCGGATTAAAGGCTCGAAAATTCCCGTGGACATCATTTATGACCAGGGAGCGAAAACATTGGGTTTATAAGGCTGTCAGTTATCTCTGGGATTTCCCTGTAGAAAAGGCAACCTCAGAGATCAGCGGACAACTTCAGGTCAGGATGGTGAATGGCACGCGGGTGTTGGATTCACGGAATGCCAATTATTCCTATGGATCGCTGCATCGTCTTTTTCGCAAAGCCTTTCGCCATCTTGACTTCTCTGAATTATCCCCTTCCTCCGGGATCCTTCTCCTGGGACTCGGCGCCGGAAGCGTAGTTTCCATCCTGCGGAACGAATACGGAATACAAGTGCCCATCACGGCCGTTGACATCGACCCCGTGATCATCCGCCTCGCCACTCAGCATTTTGGAATCAGGCAATATGACGACCTGCGTATTATCTGTCAGGACGCATCAGTTTACCTGAAAGAAGAAAACGGATCATTCGGGTTGATCATCGTTGATCTGTTTGTAGACAATGATGTCCCGGAACCATTCATTACCCCCGGTTTTCTTTCCGGTTGCCGCGACAAGATGACCAACGACGGCATCATGCTGTTCAACTTCATCGTACATACTAAAAAGCAGCAGGAACATTATCAGTCGTTGTGCGACAACCTCCATGCCCTTGGCATGACCTACACCATCAATAAGTATTTTTCCACCAACCGGGTACTGACTGTCCGCCGTTCCTGATCACCCGCCTCTCGGGTCTTTGCGGATGGGCATCTTCGCCATTTGTTTTACTTCCATCGAGGGGAACCCGAATTCCTCCACGATTTTTCCTTTCACCAGGTAGATCCCTTCGCCCCGGAACGGGTAATCTTTGAGGGAAGCAGGGAAATGAACGGTATCGAAGAACTGCCCGGTCACATCCAGAAAGGTTCCAAAGTTCATCCATTCGTTTTTGATCGTCCGAGCATATTTGATCGTGACCAGCAAACCCAGCATACGTACCGTTTTACCCGCGTACCTCATCATGTCGCCGGCCAGGATATCGCCCCTGTAGCGGGTTTCAAGCAGGTCGAACCAAGAGCTGGTGACAGGGAAGCCCAGCATCTCGATCTCATCATACACATCCGTGAGCGGGTCGTATTCCAGTTCCGGCATGAGGAATTGCTTCACCGGGGCGGGGAACAGGGCGGCGGGCAGGCCATCTTTCCCGGCTCCTCCGGCAACCGTCTTCCCCAACAGCATATGCGCTTCCCAAAGCAGCGCAGCTTTGGATTTCCCGGTAAAACGGAAGGCGCCGGTACGGATCAGGATGATCAGCTGGTCCAGGGTCACCGGCACCTGCTCAACAAAATCCTCCAGCCCGGTATATCGTCCGTTATCCGCCGCCCGTCGTCCTTCGACGACCATCTTCCCTACTGTTGCTTCGAGGTTCGCGACATGGATAAAACCCAGGTAGATATCCTTCCCCCGGATGCAGGTCTTGTATTCGCTGTTGTTGACACAGGGAGGGTGAAGATTCCCTCCGCAGATCCGGGCTTCGTTGAGGTAAACCCAGGAAGGGTAAAACCCTCCGAAATTATTAATCACTCCGACCATAAATTCAAGCGGGAACCATGCTTTCAGGAAAAGGCTCTGGTAGCTCTCCACCGCGTAAGACGCCGAATGGGCCTTGGAAAACGAATAGCCTGCAAACGATTCGATCTGACGCCACACCTCTTTGGTCACCTCTTCGGGGTAACCCGATTGGCGGCAGTTATCAAAAAAACGGTCGATGATTCGCTGTAATTCCTTTTTCGATCGGTACTTACCGCTCATGGCCCGCCGTATCACATCGGCTTCTGAAAGGTCGAGACCGGCAAAATGATGGCATATCTTCAGCACATCCTCCTGATACACCATTACCCCGAACGTCTCTTTCAGCTGTTCCTCCATCACCGGGTGGAGATAGCGGAATTTACCGGGATGATGAAACCGGTAGATGTACTCCTTCATCATCCCCGATCGCGCCACTCCCGGCCGGATGATCGAACTGGCCGCCACCAGCGTGCGGTAATTGTCGCAATGCAGTTTCTTCAGCAAGCCGCGCATGGCAGGACTCTCCACGTAGAAGCAGCCGATGGTACGGGCTGACCGCAACAGATTCTTGACCTTTTCATCCTTCTTAAATCTCTCCACATCGTGAACATCCACGCTAATCCCCCTGTTCTTCCTGACGATGGCGGCTGTTTCGCAGATATGTCCGATCCCGCGCTGGCTGAGGATATCCATTTTTTCAAAGCCGATATCTTCCGCCACATACATATCCCACTGGGTAGTGGGAAACCCTTTGGGAGGCAGATCCAAGGCGGTATATGAATTTATCGGGGCATCGGAGACCAGTACTCCTCCGGCATGAATGGAACGGACGTTGGGAAAATCGGTCATCTTCTCCCCGATCTCGCAGATCCGGCGTATCACCCGGTTGTTGTTGATCGCTTCTTCCGGATGCTTCAGAAAAGTATCCATCTCGCTTTTCGGGAGTCCGTGCACTTTTCCCAGTTCCCGGTAGATGGAATTCCCTTTGAAGGTAGACATGGCACCCAGCAGGGCGGTATGCCCATATCCGTGACGTTTGAAGATGTAATCCAGCACCTCGTCGCGCTCTTTCCAGGAATAATCAATATCGAAATCGGGTGGTGAGGTCCGTTTGGGGTTGATAAAACGCTCAAAATAGAGGTCCAGGTCGATGGGATCAACATCCGTGATCTTCAGGCAATAGGCGATGATACTGTTCGCCCCGCTGCCCCGGCCTACATGATAGAAGCCTCTGCTCATGGAATAGCGGATGATATCCCAGGCTATCAGGAAGTACGAGGCAAAGCCCATGTTGCTGATGATCTCCAACTCGTGGCGGATCCTTCGTGTTGCCTCCTGATGCCCGCGCCCGTACCGATATTCCATCCCATCCATCGCCAGCTTCTCCAGCAGTATCCTGTCATCGCAGACCATCCCGGTAAAGCTTTTCTTGTTCTTGCAAGTATGAAAGTTGAAATCGATGCTGCAATCCTCCGTCAGCTTCCCGGTATTCCGGATGATGCCGGGAAAGTCGGCATACATCTTCTGCAACAGGCCGGGCGGGAGGAAATATTCGTCGTTACGGCAGAGATGGCGAGGCTCTAATCTGGTGATCAACAAATTGTTGTCGATGGCTCTCAGGTTGCAATGAAGGTCATAGTCTGACTCTCCGCCGAGGGTGACCGGCGCCAGGATCACGGCGTTACGCAGGATGGAGTCATCGCGGCATAAGCGCAGCCGGGTAAGATCCGACGGGCGGACGCCGATAAACTCGTTCTCCCTCCTTTTTCCGCCCGGCGCCGTCAGGGTGGACATCGGGCGGATGACTACTGCATTTTCAAACGCCGGCGGGTGGTCGGGAAGCGGAAGACCCTTTACATTATGGAAAGTCAGGAATTCATTCAACTCCCGGAAGCCATCATTGTTCTTCGCCAGACCGATATATAACACCGCGTCGTCCCTTCTGAATTCGATCCCGGCAATGGGCTTGATGTGATGCTCCCTGCAGGCACTGATGAACGTCATGATCCCTGTCGAATTGTTGATATCGGTCAGCGCCAGCGCCTGAATGCCCTGACCGGCGGCACGTTCGACAAGCGTCTCGACAGACATTGTACCGTAACGCAAGCTGTAATATGAATGACCGTTCAAATACATTCCGCTTCGTCGCTCCTTACTGTCACTCCTCTCACCACGATGGACGGGCCATATTTTCTCCGCACCTTGTCCATGGCCTGGTAGAGGCTGATCATCTCCGTATTGTCTTCGAACATATTAAGTTGCGGGGCGCCGGGGATGAGCCGGCTGAAGCGCACCCCGATGAGGCGGATCAGCATGCGGCGCTGGTAAAGCCGGTCGAAAAGGCTCTTCACCAACGGGATCAGCTGGTGATCGTATGCTGTATAGGGGATGTTCTGCTGCATCGTATGGGTGTCGAAACCCGAGTAGCGGATCTTCACGGTTACGCAAGCCGTCAGTTTCTGCTGGTCACGCAGTTCAAACGCCAGCTTCTCGACCATCTTCACCAGGATCTCTTTCATCCGGACAATATCGATGGTATCCTGGTCAAACGTGGTCTCGGTGCTGATTGATTTCGCTTCGGAATAGGGATGCACCGGTGTATTGTCAATGCCGTTGGCTTTCTGCCAGATCACGATCCCGTTCTTCCCCATGACCCGTTCCATCATCTCGGGCGGTACCAGGCGAAGGGTGTTGATGGTGATGATCCCCATCGAGCGCAACAAGTGACAGGTCTTCTCGCCGATCATCGGGATCTTGCCGACAGGCAAAGGGTTAAGAAACGTCTGTACAGCGGGCTGCAACACCTCCAGCTCGCCATTGGGTTTGGCTTCGCCCGTGGCAATCTTAGAAACAGTTTTGTTCACCGACAAACCGAAAGAGATCGGCAGTCCGGTGTTACGGATGATCGTCTGCCGCAGCTCATGCGACCACTGAAGCGTCCCGAAAAAACGATCCATCCCCGTCACATCAATGTAATGCTCGTCTATCGAGGCTTTTTCATACACCGGCGCCCGCTCAGCGATGATATCCGTGACCATGTGGGAGTATTTCGAATAACACTCCATATCTCCCCGGATGAGCACCGCATCGCGGCATAATACCCTGGCCATCTTCATGGGCATGGCGGAATGCACCCCAAAACGGCGGGCCTCATAGCTGCAACTCGACACCACGCTCCGGTCGGAAGCCCCTCCGATAATCACCGGCTTCCCTGCTAACTCGGGACGCATCAACCGCTCTACCGATACAAAAAAAGTATCGAGATCGAGATGAACAATATGCCGGTTGTCGGAATTGACCATTTTTTAGTTATCTTTGTGATTACAATATAGTCATTTTGTTCCAAAAAACCAAAAAAATGTATCTCGGACAGAACATAAAATTCCTGCGAAAGCGCCGGAACCTCACCCAGGAGGATGTGGCTAACTCATTGAATTTGAAACGTTCAACGCTGAATAACTACGAGAACCTGGCCGCCCAGCCCGGCATGGAGACATTGATCGCCCTTTCCGACTATTACAAAATCGCCATCGACACGCTGATCAAGGTAGATCTTTCGGCCCTCCCCGAGAGCCAGGTTCGCCAGATCGAGAGGGGATTCGATGTGTTTATTAAAGGGTCATCGCTGCGGGTACTGGCCACCACCATCAGTCCCGATAACGAAGAAAACATCGAGCTGGTCGCCGAGAAAGCCAAGGCCGGTTATACCTCGGGGTTTGCCGATCCCGAATACATCAGCATCCTCCCGACCTTCCGGTTACCGTTCCTGTCAAAGCAGAAGAAATACCGTACTTTTCAGATCAGCGGCGACTCCATGCTCCCCATTCCCGACAAAGCCTGGGTAACAGGGATGTATGTGCAGGATTGGTCGTCCATCCGCGACAAAGACGCCTATATTATTCTCACGGCCGAAGAAGGAATCGTCTTTAAAGTCGTAGAAAACAGGCTGAAAAACGAAGGGAAGCTCATCCTGCATTCGCTGAACCCGTCTTATCCGCCGTTTGATATGGAAGCAAAGGACATCCGGGAGATCTGGCAGTTTGTGCATTTCATCAGCGGAGAGTTGCCACAGAATGAGATGTCGGAAACCGAGCGGCTGACGCGCACCGTAAAAGCGCTCCAGGAAGAGGTGAAAGCCATTCAGATGAAACTGAACCTGTAACCCGGGGTCACTGGTTGCCGGTGATCCGGAATTCCGTCCGCCGGTTGTTCGCCCGGCCCGCTTCTGTTTCGTTAGTGTCGATGGGCCGTGTCAGACCATACCCCGCATAGGTGAGCCGGGAAACAGAAACACCCTGGTTGATGAGATACTCGTACACCGCTTTGGCCCTGTTTTCAGAGAGTGTCCGGTTGTAATCCGGAGTACCTACATTATCGGTATGACCACTGATCTCGATGGTCATCCGGGGATTCTTCTTCAACAGGGTCGCCAGACGTTCAAGTTCTGTCCTGGATTCAGGCTTCAGGTTATATTTATCCGTATCGAAAAAAATATTTTTCAGGATGACCGTTTCTCCTACTCTCATCGGTTGAAGCGGGATCTGCTTCGTAATGGGCTCAAGGGAGTTTTCCGGTCCCGTCAGTGAGAAATGATCAGAATAGAAAAGATAACCTTCCCGGGAAACATTTAACGCATAATCTTTGCTGACGGGCAGGATCAGCATGAATTCACCGGTAACGGAATTACTTTCTGACCGGGCCACTATCTTACCGCTGATCAGATCCGTCAATTCAAAAGCCGCTTTCAATTTTGCTTTAGTCTCTTTATCAAAGACAATCCCTTTGAAGTATGTCACCCTCTCCGGCTGAGCCTCTTTGTACAGGTCAAAGGAATAAATATCCTGTCGGCCGAAACCCCCGAATTTATCCGAAGAAATATAAGCAACATCACCGGTGGAATTCACCAGCAGCGTGATCTCATCCGAGCAGGTATTGATCGGATAACCCATATTCACCGGCTTTTTCCAATTCCCGTAAATATCTTTTTTCGAATAATAAAGATCGAATCCTCCCATGCCGGGATGGCCCTTGGACGAGAAATACAACGTTTGATCGTCGGGATGGATGAAGGGAGCCATTTCTTCTTTGGGTGTGTTGATCGAATCGCCGAGGTTGACAGGATCCGACCAGTTGTAATCATCCAGCAGCACGGTTTTCCAGATATCAGAGCTCCCATGACCACCGGGCCGTTTACTGGCAAAATACAGTGTTTTTCCATCACCCGAGAACGAGGGTTGAGAATCCCATGTCCCCGAATTGACCACCGGTCCCAGGTTTTGCGGTTCTCCCCAACCCATTCCTTCTTTTCGGGACCAGTAGAGATCGCAGCTGCCCATCCCATCGGGCCGGTCACAGGCGGCGAAGAACAGGAACCGGCCATCGGGAGAGATGAATAAGCCGCCCTCGTTACCTCCCGTATTGATCGGCGACCCCAGGTTGATGGCCTTTCCCCAGGCCGTATCTTTCTTTACAGAAAAGAAAAACTCTTCCTGCAACCCACTGCCCGTTTCGCCGCCGGGAATGTTCCTGGTAAAGAACAGCCTGCTGCCATCTGTCGTGATGGTATTAACGTATTCGCTGTACTGGGTGTTGATGCTATCCCCGAGATTTACGGGATGAAAGGGAACCGGGTGAGCCATGGCGTTGATCCCGAACTCACAGTTTTTCAACGACTGCATGGCTGATGCCCTGGCTGGTTCAGCCAGGTTATCGTACGAGAGAAAGCGAAGAAAACTCTGTTGCGCTTCCTGATATTTTCCGGCATTCAGCTGAACATTTCCGACGATATTCCACAGCCGGGGCGAATAATCCGGATCGATGTCAAGTCCTTTCCGGTAGGCATCCATCGCCTCATTCCATTTTCCCATTTCCGAGCAGATATCGCCGATAAGCACCCATGCGTCGATGAACGACGGATCTGCTTTCAACGCTTTATCGAGCAGGATGAGCGCTTCTTTATCGTTACCGGCGTGATATTGATCGATGCCATCGTAGAAATACCGGGCAGCTTTTTTATCAGTTGTGCGCAGATTGTATGGATCCTGAGAGAAAAGAGCCGTTGATACTGTTAACAGGAGAAAGAAGAATACCAGTCGTTTCATAGCGGTTGGTTAAGGGATTCTCATGTACTTGTGGCTTTGTATCGAAATTCTCCAACGTGGATGTTCTTTAATATAAGCAACGATGAAGGGAATCATCCGGGGCGCTTTGCTCCACTCGGGCTGAAGGAAGAGGATGCAATCCTGACTGACTCTGGCAGCATTCTGCTCCGCCCAGGAAAAATCATCCTCATCACAAATAATGACCTTTAACTCATGGGCTTTGCGCAAAGGCCCTTCCAGCGGGTGGCAATCTTTTTTCGGCGACACGCAGATCCAATCCCAGGTCCCTGTCAGTTCCTGCGAACCAGATGTCTCAAGGAAAGTTCGGATACCTTGTGATTTCAGACCGGCACACAGGTAGTCGAGGTTATACAGCATCGGTTCGCCGCCTGTCACGACCACTGCACCTGCCGGGCATTCCCTGGCACGGCGGATCACATCATCGGCAGGGATGGGTGCAAAACCGGATGCCGGCCACGACTCTTTCACATCGCACCACTGGCAACCTACGTCACAGCCGCCGATGCGTATAAACCAAGCCGCCTGTCCGGTATTAAAGCCTTCTCCCTGAAGAGAGTAAAACTCCTCCATCACCGGCAACAGGATACCCTCTTTGACCTTCTCTTCTGTTGACATGTCAGTACCTGATCTCTTTTTTAGCTGCTTTCAAGGTATTCTGAAGCAGGGAAACGACCGTCATCAGCCCCACCCCGCCGGGGACAGGGGTGATGAAACTGCATTTTTTCGACACCTCGGCAAACGCCACGTCGCCTTTCAGGCGGTAGCCCGATTTTGTATCATCAGCCGGGATACGATGCATCCCCACGTCAATGACCACTGCATCTTTCTTGACCATATCTTCTGTCACGGCCTCCATGCGTCCCATGGCGACAATCAGAATATCGGCCTGACGGGTGAGGTCGGCTATGTCTTTGGTATAGCTGTGACATAAGGTCACGGTGCAATTACCCGGGTAATTTTTTCTGGACATCAGGATGGAGACGGGAGTGCCCACGATATGGCTGCGGCCCAGTACGACACAATGTTTACCTTCCGTTTCGACATTATATCTTTCGAGCAGCGTCATGATCCCGAGAGGAGTTGCGGAAACGTAACAGGGCAGATTCAGTACCATGCGGCCGAGATTGACAGGATGGAAACCATCTACATCCTTTGAAGGAAGGATATGTTCAATGATCTTTTGTTCATCGAGATGTTTGGGCAGTGGCAACTGTACGATGAATCCATCAATTTCCGGGTCGTTGTTCAGAAAATCGACCACTTCCAGCAACTGGTTCTCTTTGATTTTTTCCGGATAACGATAAACGGAAGAGATGAAGCCGACCTCCCTGCAAGCCCGTTCTTTGGAAGCCACATAAGTCTGACTGCCGGGATCGTCGCCCACCAGCACTGCAGCCAAGTGTGGAGCCCGAATCCCTTTGTCGAGCATTTCTTCTTTTACCTCTTTAGCGATCTCGCATTTGATTTGTCCGGAGATCAGTTTCCCATCCAGTAATACCATATAAAATGATTAATTGTTCTCCAACATTAATTATGTTTCATATTCCGCATGACATTTGCCATGTTACGGCCTTTGCTGGCGGTCACCATCTTCATCATGCGGCGAGTTTCGTCGAATTGTTTCAGCAGCCGGTTCACTTCCTGGATGCTGGTACCGGATCCATCGGCGATTCTTTTGCGACGGCTGCCGTTGATAAGAGCAGGGTTAGAACGTTCGTCGGGAGTCATCGAATAGATGATGGCTTCAACCCCTTTAAAAGCGTTATCGTCGATATCGAGATTTCTGAGTGCCTTACCCATTCCGGGGAGCATACCCATGAGGTCCTTAACATTCCCCATTTTTTTGATCTGTTTGATCTGGGAGAGAAAATCGTTGAAGTCAAACTGGTTTTTAGCGATTTTCTTCTGAAGTTTCTTGGCTTCATCCTCGTCGTATTGCTCCTGCGCTTTTTCCACCAGGGAAACGATATCGCCCATTCCGAGGATCCTGTCGGCCATACGCTGGGGATAGAAGACGTCAATGGCTTCCATCTTTTCGCCGATGCTCACGAATTTAATCGGTTTATCGACCACCGATTTTATACTGAGGGCAGCCCCGCCGCGGGTATCTCCATCGAGTTTGGTGAGGACGACACCTTCGAAGTCAAGGCGGTCATTAAATGCTTTGGCCGTATTCACAGCGTCCTGACCTGTCATGGAATCCACCACGAAAAGTGTTTCTCCGGGTGTGATTGCTTTTTTGATGGCAGCAATCTCGTCCATCATTTCCTGGTCCACTGCCAGCCGTCCGGCAGTATCCACGATAACTACCTGGTAGCCGTAATCTTTGGCATGTTTAACCCCGTTTTTCGCGATCTTTACCGGTTCAAGGTTTCCTTCTTCAGTATATACCTCAACACCAATCTGACCACCCAGCACTTTGAGCTGGTCAATAGCAGCAGGACGATAAACGTCGCCGGCGATAAGCAGAACCTTTTTGTTTCTTTTCGTCTTCAGCAGGCTGGCAAGCTTAGCCGAGAAGGTCGTTTTTCCAGAACCTTGCAATCCCGAGATAAGGATCACCGCAGGATCACCTTTCAGGTTGACTTCGGTTTTATCGCCTCCCATCAGCCTTACCAACTCATCATGAACAATCTTTACCATGAGCTGTCCGGGAGAAACAGCCGTCAATACATTCTGGCCCAGCGCTTGTTCTTTTACCTGGTCGGTAAACTGTTTGGCAATTTTAAAACTGACGTCGGCGTCGAGCAACGCTTTCCTCACATCCTTCAGAGTCTCAGCCACATTAATCTCGGTTATGTGGCCATGCCCTTTCAGAACTTTAAATGCACGGTCGAGTTTATCACTTAATCCTTCAAACATCTGTTATAATTTGGAGTGCAAAGTTACGAATTTCCCACAGGATGAAAATTGGGACTATCGTCATTTAAAATTTAAATCTTTATCTTTTGTTTTTTAAAAAAGTTTGTATGTTTGTAAAAACAAATTTTAACAAACAAATCAAACAACCATGAAGAAAATTACGCTCATGCTTTTTGCGCTGCTCTTCGGGATGGCTGTAAATGCACAAACCGTCCTTTATGAAGATGACTTGGAAACTTATCCTGATCAGAGTTTCCTTGCACAGCAGAACACGACCTGGTGGACAACCTGGTCAAACAATCCCGGAAGTGGTGAAGATGCTCAGATCATGACCACCTTTGCTTATTCCCCCACCAAATCAGCATCCGTTGATGAAATCGGTGGTGCTACTGACTGTATCCTGAAACTTGGTGATAGAACCAGTGGTTCTTATGAATTGTCATGGTACATGTATGTCCAAACCGGAAAATGCGGTTATTACAACATTCAGCATTTCCAATCACCCGGTACCGAATGGGCGCTTGAAATTTATTTCCGTGCTGATGGCTCCACCGAACTCAATGTTGGTGGCGACCTGATCACCGGAACTTATCCCAAAGACACATGGTTCGAATGTAAACATGTGATTGACCTTGACAATGACAATATCGAGCTGTACATCAACGGCGTTCTTCTTTATGAATGGCCCTTCTCTTACCAAGCTTCCGATCCGAACGGAACTTTGCAACTCGGTGGTGTTGACTTCTTCGCAGGCGCTGCCTCCGGATCTGGCGAAAGCCCCGTTTATTACTTTGACAATGTTTCTTTCAAAGAAATGACTGCTGCTACCAACCCTGTTATCACCGTGAACCCCACGAGTGTTGCAACCTGGGCACTGGCCGGCTCTTCTTCAGTTGTTCCGATGACAGTAGGTAACGTTACCGGATTATCAGACCTCGTATACAACACCAACATTATTTATGATGTTGATGCACTGAAAACCGCTCCCGTAACCACCGCTCCGACACAGAATTATGTTGTGAAAAAGACGTTGACCAAGGCTTCTCCTGCTCCGACAAACGGCGGAACCCCCAACACAGATGGAACCGCGATTCTGCATTATGACGGCGAAAACTATTCAGCTGTTGGCTGGAGCTCAGTTCCCATCACGGTAACTTGCGCTGCCCGCTTCCCGAATAACATGACTGTTCCTTACGCAGGCATGAATATTACTTCGGTTGACCTTTATCTTAACGAACTCAATGCCGGCACCAACACCTTCACCCTCAAGATCTATGAAGGCGGCACACAATATGAACCGGGAACATTGATCTGCTCACAGGATTTCACCCCTGTTGCACAGGACTGGAATACCGTTACCCTGACCACTCCGATCCCTGTTACCGGAGCTGACCTCTGGGTTGGTTATACCTTCACCCAGGTAGATGATGGTATCTTCATCCCCGGAACCGACGAAGGTCCGAACGATCCTAACGGAGACTTCATTAGCACCGGAGTAGGTTGGAGTCATCTCTCCAGCAACCCGAACCTGCCTTACAACTGGAACATCCGTGCCAACCTGGAAGGTGATGTGATCTCACAGTGGCTCACCATCAACCCCACCTCCGGTACTATCGTTCCCGGTGACAGTGTTGCTGCTGAAGTAACCTGCGATGCTGCTGACCTGGCTATCGGTACTTATACCGCTACCATGAGATTCCTCAGCAACGACCCCATTAACCCCGCAGTTGATGTCCCCGTTACCTTTACCGTAGCCGGTGTTGGTATGGGCGAAAACAGCAAACTGGGTGTAGCTGTTTACCCGAATCCTGCAGCTGATGTTATCAATGTCATTGCAAACGACAAGATCAACGGAATCACCATCACTGATTTCACTGGCAAACTCGTTTACACCGGAACATCGACCAGCATCAATGTCAGCAATTTCTCAACGGGTGTTTATTTCATCCAGACCATTACCGATAAGGGTACTGTCAACTCCAAATTCATCAAGAAATAGTCCTTACGGAACTTATAAAAAGGTGTCTCCTTCCCGGGGACACCTTTTTTTTTGCTTTCATTTGCCCCATACTTGTCGTACTTTTAATCCCGTATCCCTGATTCAATCCCTCTTCATCATGAAAAAATGGTTCCTTTTTATCATCACTGTTTTTGGTATCCTCCCATGTTTCAGCCAGACAATCCTCTATCAGGATGATATGGAAACCTATCCGCTAAACAGCTTTCTGGGAGTCGAAAACCCATCGTGGTGGGCTACCTGGTCAGGCGTACCCGGCAGTAGTGAGGACCTCCGTATTTCAGGTCTGACAGCATATTCCGGATTAAAATCGGCTTCCATCGACACTACGGGCGGCCCTTCCGATGCCTTGCTCCTGCTTGGAGACAGATTCTCAGGAGCCTATGAATTATCGTGGCAGATGTACGTGGAAACAGGAAAATGCGGTTATTACAACATTCAGCATTTTGAGTCTCCGGGAGTCGAATATGCCATGCAGGTTTTTTTCAGGGCAGATGGCACTTTTGAACTGATGACCGGGGACGCAACCTTTTACGGTACTTATCCCAAAAACACCTGGTTTGAAGTGAAACAATACATAGATCTGGACGCCGATTACATCAGTTTATATATCAACGGAACCTTCGTTCATAACTGGCCATTCAGTTACCAGATTTACTATACCTCCGGCATCAGCCAGCTGGGCAACGTAAACTTCGGAGCCTACGCCGTATCCGGTTCCAACGAGGCGCCGCAATGCTTCCTGGACAATGTTTTCTTTCAGAAACTGTCCACCGGCGCCTATCCTTCCATACAATTATCACCGGTCGCCATCGAGGCTTGCGTAGAGCAGGGAACTACTGTAAACCGCGCTGCGGAAGTCAGTAATACCGGGATTACGGATCTCGTGTATGACATCAACATTATCTATGAGGGTAAGCAGGATGCCGACTCAACGATGAAATTGCACTACGATGGCGATCACTACATCTCGATCGGCTGGAGCGCTCCCCCGGTCACGGTCACAGTGGCCGCCCGCTATCCCAATACCATGACCCTGCCTGTTGCCGGGATGATGCTGACTTCCGTGGAAGTGTACGTGGATAACCTGAATGCCGATTCAACCCTTTGGACGGTGCGGATCTTCGGCATGGGAGACGCCAACCAGCCCGGGATTCTTCTCACCACCCAATCGTTTATTCCTGAAGGAGGAGGATGGGACACGATCCCGCTTACCAACCCGGTACTGGTGACCGGAGAGGATCTGTGGGTGGGATACACTTTTACGCAGAACGATCCCGGCATTTACATCCCCGGTGTTGATGCAGGTCCCAACAATCCCAACGGTGATTTTCTGAACACGGGAGACGGCTGGAAGCATTTATCCGATTGGCAGGGTTTTACCTATAACTGGAACATCCGGGCAAACCTCGTGGGGATGCCTGCCCTTCAATGGCTGTCGGTTTCCCCCAAAAATGATACGCTGGGACCAGGCGTTACCGGGGATGTCGATGTCATGATGAATGCCTCCGGGCTGGAGATGGGCGAATACCATGCCACCCTGCGATTTGTTAACAATGATCCACAGGAGCCTCAGGCCGACCTTCCTGTTACCATGAATGTGGTCGGAGTTGGAGCCGGGGAAAAGGAACCGGCAGCCATCATGATCTTCCCTAACCCGGCATCAGGCCTCGTTCACCTGAAGAGCAACACGCCGGTGACCGCCGTCAGCATTTTCGATTCATGGGGGAGACAGGTATTATCGGGAAACAGTGAAGCGATAGATATCAGCGACCTTTCCGAAGGCATCTATCTCCTTAAAGCTGTTACCAGACAAGGAACAGCCAACATCAAACTGGTAAAAAAGCCCTGAGCGGGACCTCTACATTCTTTCGGGGACATCGATCCCCAACAAATACATGGCAGAGCGGATAACATTTCCGGTCATCTCCGATAACAACAGGCGAAGCATGACTTTCTCCTTCGCTTCTTCCTTTAAGACAGGAATTTCCTGGTAGAAGGTATTGTATTCTTTTGCCAGCTCGTACACATAATTGGCAATGAGAGCGGGGCTCATTTCTGTACCGGCCTCTTCAACCACAGCAGGGAACTGGTAAATGATCCGCAGCACCTCTTTTTCCTGCTTCAGCAAGCTCCCCTCATCAGGCCCGGCCAAAGAGTCGGAAGTCAGGTACCCGTTTTCGGCGCCTTTTTTCAAGAGGGAGCGAATGCGGGCGTAAGTATACTGGATAAAGGGTCCTGTGTTGCCGTTAAAATCGATAGATTCTTTGGGATCGAAGAGCATGTTTTTCCGTGGATCGACTTTCAGAATAAAATACTTCAGGGCGCCAAGACCAAGAACAGAGAAAAGCTGGCGAGCCTCCTCTTCGGGGAAATCATTGACTTTCCCCAGCTCCCGGGTTGTCTCTTCAGCCGTTGCATACATCTCGTCCATCAGGTCATCGGCATCCACCACCGTACCTTCCCTCGATTTCATACGACCTTCGGGCAGGTCAACCATGCCATACGAGAGATGGAACACTTTGCCGGCATAATCTTTCCCCAGTTTATCAAGGATCAGTTTCAGCACATCGAAATGATAATTCTGTTCATTTCCGACGACATAGATCATTTTTGAAGGATGAAAATCGTCGTACCGGAGTTGTGCCGTGCCGATATCCTGAGTGATATAAACAGAAGTGCCATCGGAGCGAAGGAGCAGTTTTTGATCGAGTCCTGATGAAGTCAGATCGATCCACACGCTTCCATCGTCTTTACGAAAAAACACCTTCTTTTCAAGACCTTCCTCCACCAGTTTTTTCCCGAGGAGATAGGTTTCGCTTTCATAGTAAACTTTATCGAAAGAGACGCCAAGCCGGTTATACGTTGTATCGAAACCCTGGTAGGCCCATCCGTTCATTTTCCGCCACAGACCAATGATTTCGGGGTCTTTCGCCTCCCAGCGACGCAGGTAATCACGTGCTTCCAGGATCAGTGGCGCCTGTCGCATCGCTTCTTCTTCAACAAGCCCCTTCTCCATCAATCCGAGGACCTCTTCTTTATAATATTTATCGAAGATGACATAGTACTTACCGACCAGGTGATCACCTTTCATACCGGAAGATTCCGGTGTTTCTCCTCCGCCCCATTTCACATAAGCGAGCATGGATTTACAGATATGAATGCCACGGTCGTTAACCAGGTTGGCTTTCACCACCTTGTAACCGTTGGCTGCCAGTATCCGTGACAGGGAAAACCCGAGGAGGTTATTCCGGACATGTCCCAGGTGAAGCGGTTTGTTGGTATTGGGAGAAGAAAACTCCAGAACCACAGGCGGCACCTTTTTCTCCGGGTGTAATCCGAAATGCTCTTGTTGATGCTGTTCTTTCAGGAAGAAGGTCCAGTATGATTCTTTCAGGGAAAGGTTCAGGAAGCCCTTGATGACATTGAAGGAGTCAATCTCTTCGAGGGCGTTTTCCATATAAGCTCCGATTTCACGGGCCGTATTTTCCGGCGATTTTGATGAGAGCCGGGAAAAGGGAAAAACGACGATGGTAAAATCACCGTCAAATTCCTTTTTTGTTTTCTGAATGGATACTGATGTAGTGTCGATCTCCTTGCCGTACAGGTTTTTCACTGCCTCGCAACATGTCACGGCGATCCGTTCTTCAATCATGAATAGCATTGTTTCGGGCAAAGGTACGGGATTTCTGAAACTAAGAAATATATTCGCGCTTCACAGAATTTGCCAGTTCGTTAAAAAAGCGTAATTTTGTAAAAAAATAACCAAACAGAACTTCCAAACCAATCATTATAAAGGAGATCAGAATGAAAAAAAACGTGATCATTATTGGAGCGGCCGGGAGGGATTTCCACAATTTTAATACCTATTACAGAGGTAATCCCGATTTCAACGTAGTTGCTTTTACCGCCGCACAGATTCCCGACATTTACGGGAGAAAATACCCGGCCGAGCTTGCCGGTAACCTCTATCCCAATGGCATCCCCATTTATGCCGAATCGGAACTTCCGGAACTCATTAAAAAATTTAAAGTCGATGTCTGCAACTTTGCATACAGCGACGTTCCTTACAAAAGAGTCATGAACATGAGCGCCCTGGTGAACGCCTGTGGTGCAAACTTTGTCCTGCTGGGACCCCGTGACACCATGGTTACGAGCACCAAACCCGTGATCGCTGTTTGCGCAACCCGTACAGGATGTGGCAAAAGCCAGACTTCCCGGAAGATCATTGAAGTTTTGATGGCAAAAGGGCTTAAAGTTGTGGCTATCCGTCACCCGATGCCTTATGGCGACCTGGTTGAACAGAAAGTACAACGTTTTGCCACTGTTGAAGATCTTGCCAAGCACAAATGCACCATCGAAGAGATGGAAGAGTATGAACCGCATGTTGTCAGAGGCAATGTCATTTATGCAGGGGTTGATTACGAAGCAATCCTTCGCGCTGCCGAAAAAGATCCCAATGGTTGTGATGTTATCCTGTGGGATGGTGGTAACAACGACTTCCCCTTCTATAAACCCGACCTGATGATCACGGTTGCCGATCCCCATCGTCCGGGCGCTGAAGTAAGTTATTATCCCGGTGAAGTGAACCTGAGAATCTCCGATGTGGTTGTTCTGAACAAGATCGATTCCGCATGCGCTGAGAACATCAACACGGTTCGTCAAAACATTCAGAAAGTCAACCCGACAGCTATTGTGGTTGATGCTGCTTCCCCCATCAGCGTAGATGATCCTTCTCTCATCCGCGGTAAGAAAGTGCTCGTCATCGAAGACGGTCCCACACTTACCCACGGTGAAATGAAGATCGGAGCCGGTATCGTAGCTGCCCAGAAATATGGCGCTGCCGAACTGGTTGATCCTCGTCCTTATGTTGTCGGAAAACTGGCCGAAACGTTCAGACTTTACCCGAACATCGGCACTTTGCTTCCCGCCATGGGTTACGGTGATCAGCAGGTGAAAGACCTCGAAGCCACCATTAATAAGGTACAGTGCGATTCCATCGTTATCGGAACTCCCATCGACCTTAACCGCGTGATCAAGATCAAAAAACCGAACACGAGAGTGTACTATGACCTCCAGGAAATCGGGACTCCCGACCTTGAAGGAATCCTCTCCGATTTTCTCAAAAAACAAAAAATCAAAACCAAATAGTTTAAAAAGGCCGTCGCTCAGCAACGGCCTTTTTTTTATTTTTGTTATCTTCAAAAACGAGTTCAATGAAAAACAGAAGTTTAGTTTCCATCAATGATTTCACGCGCGAAGAGCATCTCCGGATCCTTGACCTGGCAGGAGCTTTTGAAAAGAACCCCAGGCAACGCATTCTGGAAGACTATGTCGTCGCCACTCTCTTTTTTGAACCCAGTACACGTACCAGGCTAAGTTTCGAAAGCGCCGCCTCACGCCTGGGCGCACGGGTCATCGGATTTTCCGATACATCCAGCACCAGCACCCAGAAAGGGGAATCACTGGCCGATACGATCAAGATCGTTTCCAACTACAGCGACATCATCATCATGCGACATCCCCGTGAAGGGAGTGCACGCTATGCCAGTGAGGTAGCTACCGTGCCTATCGTCAATGCCGGCGACGGAGCTAACCAACATCCTACTCAAACCCTGCTGGACCTTTATTCCATCCGGAAAACACAAGGAACCCTCGACAACCTGAACATCGCTTTCGTCGGGGACCTGAAGTACGGACGTACCGTGCATTCACTGGTGATGGCCATGTGCAATTATCACACTACTTTTCACCTCGTTTCTCCGGAAGAACTGAAACTTCCCGGCTCAGTAAAAATCCACATTAAAGAGAAAAACCTGGAATATCACCAATATGTCGACATCCTTGACGCTCTCCCCAACGTGGACATTCTTTATATGACCCGAATCCAGAAAGAACGGTTCTCTGATCCCATGGAATATGAAAAAGTGAAGAACTCGTATATCCTGCGAAGCAACATGCTCGAAGGCGTTAAACCTAACTTAAAGATCCTCCATCCACTACCTCGCGTCAATGAGATCAATGTTGATGTGGACCACAACAAGGAAGCATATTACTTCACCCAGGCACTCAACGGAGTATATGTCCGCCAGGCCATCCTTGCATCAATCCTGGGCGTTGTCGAATAATTAAATCCGAAGAAAATGGAAAAAGAAGTATTACGAAAAGAATTGAAAGTTTCAGCCATCGAGAATGGAACTGTCATCGACCATATCCCCTCCTCCAGCGTTTTTCAGGTAATCAGGATATTGAACCTTTCAGAAATCGATAACCAGGTACTGTTTGGGACGAACCTCGAAAGCCGGAAAATGGGCACCAAAGGGATCATCAAAGTAAAAAACAAATATTTCGCCCCCGACGAAATCAACAAGATCGCGCTCGTGGCGCCGTCGGCCACCATGATCATGATCAAGAATTACGCGGTGGTGGAGAAAAAAAAGATCACGGTTCCCGACAAAGTCGAAAACATTGTGAAATGTTTTAATCCGAACTGCATCACCAATTATGAACCTATCCCTACCCGGTTTGATGTGGTGGATAAAACTGACCTCAAGCTTTGCTGTCATTATTGTGAAAAGATAACAGCCAAAGACAACATCACCTTCCTCCCCTGAACCGGAGTACGCTGAGATGAAGAGACTCTTGCTATTCTTGCCGGCCGTGATTCTTTCATTGACCTGTTTGGCACAGGTTGAGGTGACAGATAGTGCACCGTCAAGCGCCATCTCCCGCCCAACCGTCAAAAAATGGGACTATGGCGTTCAACTGGGCTCCATGGCTGCCTTTTCCAAGGGATATGGCTCCGAATTCAGCACGTTTGTCTCCCCGCACGTAACGTGGAATTCTTCCAACCGGTTCAGCGTTACGGCGGGAATCAGTGTGGTCAGCACTACCCTCTCGGGATATAAGCCCTGGTATTTGATGGAATCGGATAAAGGATACAGCGGGATCTATTCACAAGCATTAGTATACGTTACGGGACAATACCTGCTGAGCAAAAACCTGCTGCTCAACGGATCCCTGTATGCCGATGTCCCCCTCACCGGGAGCACATCTTCAAACCCATACATGACCACCGGTTTTAAAGGAATGTCGATGGATTTGCAATACCGGCTGGGGGAAAATGCAACCATAGAAGCCGGTTTCAATTACATGAACGGGCAGGGTCCTTTTTATTCCGATCCGTTCAGCCGATACGGTTCCTCGTTGCATGACCCTTTTCAACCGGGCAATTCAACCTTATTCAACCACTGAACGGTCCTCTATAAAACCTCCATTTTGATAATGTCTGATTGACAATTGGTCGAAAGACCGGATATTATTCTTCTCTTTTTTGTATTATTGGGATGAAAAAGAACAGACCTGTGCCATACAAACCCTTAATACAGAAAAAATGGACGAGAATATTGAGTCATGTCATCTTCTGGATATTCATCGTCGGCTTCTTTACCTTCGTTTTTGGTATCAGAAAAGGAGAAGCGTATCTGAAAGTTACTCAATTGTTGCTCGGGACCCTGCCGGTTGACATACTTTTTACTTACTTCATTCTCTACTTGCTGATTCCGAAGTACCTGCTGAAAAAACGTTTTTTCAGTTTTGTCCTCTTTCTGTTCATTTCCTTTTCCATCGTGGTGGTCATTGAATGGACCATCAACTATTATGTGATGTATCCCTGGGTATATCCCGATTTTGTTAAATGGAAAAGCCAACTACACTATTTATCAGGAGAAGCTTTCGGGTTATATATTTCCATCGGATTCGTGGTATTGCTTGCTTCCACAATTAAACTGCTGAAGCAATGGTTGGAGAGCCAGCAGGGAAAAGCTGACCTGGAGATCCAGAACAGAAAAAGCGAACTGGCGCTGCTGAAGTCGCAGGTGAACCCGCATTTTCTGTTTAACACCCTGAACAACATCGATGTCCTGATCAGGAAGGATCCTGATAAAGCCTCCGACTCGGTGATGAAACTTTCGGGCATCATGCGGTATTTCATTTATGAATCGGATACGGAAAAAGTACCGTTGCAAAAAGAAGTGGACTACCTCGAAAGTTTCATTGATCTCCAACGGTTACGGTATAAGAACACCGGGTTTATCCGTTATCAGAAGACCGGTAATATGGAGGGAATCCTTATTGCGCCCATGCTTTTTGTGCCATTTGTGGAGAATGCCTTCAAGCATGGAACTCACCGGGAACTGGTACCGGGAATTTCCATCGACCTCTCCGTCACATCCGGAAAAATCAGGCTTGATGTATGGAATTACTTCGAAGGAAATGGTTATGGGAACAACCATATCGGACCGGGTATCGGGCTGACGAACGTAAGTAAACGGCTCGAACTGATTTATCCTGAAAAGCATAAACTGGAGGTTACAAAAGAAGGCGACCGTTTTGTCATCTCCCTTGAAATAGACACAGAATGAAGATCCGTTGTATTGTAGTGGATGATGAGCCATTGGCAGTGGAAAAGCTGACCGGCTATTTTGAAAGGATGACCCTATTGCAATGTGAAGGCACTTTCGAGAATGCGCTGGAGGCCATGGTATTTCTTCATTCACATCCTATCGACTTGGTTTTTCTTGATATCCAGATGGAAAAACTGACGGGGATCCAGATGCTGGAAATCATGAAAAACAGGCCCCGGATCATCATTACTTCCGCGTATGACAAGTATGCGCTGAAAGGGTATGAACTGGATGTGACGGATTTCCTGTTGAAGCCTATCTCGTTCGAAAGGTTTATCAAGGCAGTGGACAAAGTAGCGGCCGAAATGATGGCGGAGGCAGAGTCAGTAACCACGGTTGCCGTCCCGGCAGAAGAACTTCCCGACAATGATTTCATCTTTGTAAAAGCCGATTACCAGATGCAGAAAGTACGGTTAGCGGATATCATTTTCATTGAAGGGATGAAAGATTACCTTCGTATTCATCTCGAAAACTCGCGTATCATGACCCTGATGAGCTTTTCGAGGATGGAAAAAGCCCTTCCGTCAAGCCGTTTCAAAAGGATCCACAAATCCTTTATCATCCCTGTGGATAAAATTGACCAGGTTGAACGGACTGTCGTCACCATCGGATCGCATAAAATCCCTATTGGTAATAAGTACCGGAAAGATTTCTTTGATTTCCTGGAGAAAAACCGGATCGTCTGATCACTTCAGTTCCCGATATCGGTAACAGTGAACCAGGTGATCATTCACCATGCCGGCTGCCTGCATGTATGCATAACAAATGGTACTGCCCACGAACTTAAAGCCGCGTTTTACCAGGTCTTTGCTCATATTGTCCGATTCGAATGAACGGGGTGGCAATTCAGCCAATTTTTTCCAGTGGTTCAATACTGGTTCATGGTTCACAAACTTCCAGATATAGTGGTCGAAAGAACCGAATTCGCGCTGCACCTCCATGAATCGCCCGGCATTGTTCACCGTAGCCAGGATCTTGGCCTTGTTGCGAATAATCCCAGCATCCCCGAGCAATGAAGTGATCTTTTCTTCATCGTACTTCACGATCAGGCGATAATCGAAATCATCGAAGGCCTTTCGAAAGTTCTCCCGTTTATGGAGGATTGTTTTCCAACTTAACCCTGCCTGAAAGGAATCCAGAACGATGTACTCGAAATGTTTCCGGTCATCATGTACCGGGACGCCCCATTCTTCATCATGATACCGGATCATCAGCCGATCATCCGAAGGCCATTCACAAGAATTTTTCATGACTTCAAAGCTACAAAACAACCTCATTCATCATTGAAAATTTGCGAACTGTCGTCATTTCTCCGTCCTTCATCCATTTTCATGAGCAGACTCTGAAGTTATATCTACTTTTATACCGGAAGTTCGGAGGATATGCCGGTAAATCAATGAAAATGAAAGTGCGGGTTATTATTTCGATCCTCATCTTCGGATGCTACATCATCCCTTTGGGAGGAAAGGCCATGAAGACGGGTGTTGACGGAGGAAACAAAACCGAAGTTCCTTCATGGTATAAGACGGATCTGATTATTGACGGGAGCTGTGCTGACTGGTCATCCCGGATGTTCTATTGTCGTTTTGATGCGAAAGTGTTTTATGCTGCTGCCAACGACAACTCGCATCTCTTTATTTGTCTGCAAGTGCTGGACCCATCGGAACAATCTGCTATTTTACACGACGGACTTGTAATTCGGCTCAATCCGGAGGGGAAGAAGAAGGAAGCATGTTCGGTCCAGCTCACTTGCGGATCTCCCATGTCTATGGGACATGGTCCGGGAGCCCCGGGGAGTGACCGTCCGGTATTGAGGAGCCATGCGATGAATTCCGCGGTCGGTATAAAGTTGGAAGGATTCCGGGAAGGTGATCACACCGGTGTTCCCCAGGACCCCATGGATCGGGATTTCAGGGCGGCAATTTCCACCGACTCCACCGGGGCTCTGATCGTAGAAGTCATGATCCCGTTAAACGCTTTCCCCAAGGATCCCTGGCAATCGGATTGTTTCTGCCTGGGTTTTTCGGTGACCAGTTCAGGTAGCGGCAATGGCGCAGACGCTCCTCCTCCGACCATGCAAGGCGACCATCAGGGAGGCGGAGGAATGCCGGGCGGCAACCCCGGGGGTAGTGGCATGCAGGGCGGCGGTATGCAGGGTGGCGGGCCCGGTGGCAGAGGCATGCAAGGCGGTGGCCCTGGTGGCTCCCCCGAAGGGATGGGCTCACAGGATCAATCGAAGACCTATAAGATCTGGTACAAATTTGCCCTAGCCAGGCAGTAAATCCCGGCGAACAATGAACAGCCCTGATCGGGGTTGTTATGCTATTTCCATCCTTGAGCTATTTGTAAAAATAATGCCGCCTGAGGGCGGCATTATCGAGGCGGAGAGACAGGGATTCGAACCCTGGGACCCCGGT